>JAXLTF010000016.1:0-75189 GCA_046330185.1 Actinomycetota bacterium | reverse complement strand
GCGGCAGCTGATCGAGGAGGAGAGCCCCTCGAGCGACCCCGCGCTGATCCGGCTGTACCCGCCCGCCTATCCGGACGACCCGATCCGGAACCTCGAGTACGAGATGGTGGCGGGCGACGATCTGACGAAGCAGCGGCTGGCGGCCGTCGAGACCATGGAACGCACGATCGACGCCGACCGGCTGGACGAGGACGAGCTGATGGCTTGGATCGCGGTGACGAACGACCTCCGTCTGGTGCTGGGGACGCGGCTCGAGATCACGGAGGAGTCGCGGGTCGATGACGTCGCATCGGACGACCCGCGGGCGCAGGCGTTCGCGCTGTACGGGTACCTGACGTTCCTGGTGGACGAGGGCGTCGGCGCGCTGTCGGGCGAACTTCGGATCGTCTCGGGCCCGGGCGACCACCCGGGCGACGACTAGTCCGGCTCGGACTAGCGACCGGCGCGGTCGCGCCGGAAGAGCCGCGAGAAGAAGCCGGCTCGCTTCGGATCGTGCGCGTGCACCTGCTCCTCCAGCTCGTGCCGGTGGGCGGCGTCCCGCAGCTCTCGCTCTCCGACGCGGCCGGACCCCTCTCCCTGCGGACGGCCCGGCATCGCGTTGATCCCGCGTCCGGTCATGCGTTCAACCCCTCGAGAGGCTCGCTCCTCGAGACGATACCCCTCAGCGGATCGGGGACCCGGCGACGTGCACCTTGACCATGTTCGTCGTGGTCTTGCCCGCGGGTGACGCGGCCGCCATCACGACGTGATCGCCGTCGTGGGCGAGGCCGCGGACGCGCAAGCCCAGGTCCATCAGCGAGATCATCTCGTCGGTGTCGGCCGGGGGCTCGGCCGGGAGCGGCCGGACGCCCCACAGGAGCTCGCAGGCGCGCCGGACGTCCGGGTTCGGGATGAAGGCGAAGATCGGCACGCCCGGGCGCTCGGCGGCCAGGAGCCTCGCGGTGCGCCCCGTCTCCGTGTAACAGGTGATCGCGACCACGCCCGGGGCGTCCTCGGCGATCGCCGCCGCCGCGTGCGCCACCGCCGCGCCTATGCTCGAGTGCGTGCACGCGGGCTCACGCGCCCGGTAGGCCGCCCCCCGCTGCTCGGCCGTTCGGGCGATCCGGATGGCCGCCGAGGTCGCGACGAAGGGATGATCGCCGATCGCGGTCTCGCCCGACAGCATGATCGCGTCGGCCCCGTCCAGCACCGCGTTCGCGACGTCGGTCGCCTCGGCTCTGGTGGGGCGCGGGGCGCGGATCATCGACTCGAGCATCTGCGTCGCGACGATGCAGGGGCGTCCCGCACTGCGTGCTGCCCGCAGCAGGTCCTTCTGCAGCAGGGGGATCTCCTCCATCGGCAGCTCGACACCCAGGTCGCCCCGCGCCACCATCAGGCCGTCCGCCACCTCGAGGATCCGGTCGATCCGCTCGACGGCCGGCTTCGTCTCGATCTTCGCCACGATCGGAAGGGCGCGCTCGCCCATCGCGTCGCGCAGCTCCTCGATGTCGGACGCCTCGCGGACGAACGACTGGGCCACCAGATCCACACCCAGCTCGAGCATCGTGGCGAGCGCTCTCCGGTCACGGTCCGTGACCGCGGGCAGCCCGAGCCGCTCCGCCGGGACGTTGATGCCCTGCCCGGAGTAGGCCGTCCCGCCCTGGACGCACTCCGCCACGACATCGGCGCCTTCGATCGCGTTCACGACCAGCTCGACCGCCCCGTCCGCCAGCAGGATCCGGTCGCCCTCGCGCAGGTCGTACGCGAGCTCGGGATAGGTCGTAGCGGCGCCCTCCTCATCCCCCTCGCCCTCCGCTCGGAGACGGAACGCCCGGCCGGGCTGGAACCGGAACGGGTTCGGGCTGAGGGTTCCCAGCCGCACCTTCGGGCCCGGCAGGTCGCCCAGGATCGCGAGGGTCCGTCCCACCGCGTCCTCGGCGTCGCGGACGATCTCCACCGCGCGCGCATGGTCCTGCTCGGTACCGTGGGAGGCGTTCAGCCGGAAGATCGTCACGCCGGCGCTCGCCATACCGCGCACCATCTTCGGGGACGCGCTCGCCGGCCCGAGCGTGCACACCAGCTTCGTTCGGAGCTCGGTCATCGGCCGGACCCTCCGGCCCCCGCGATCGACGGAGGATCGTCGAGCGTGGCGGGCACCTCGGCCCGGAGCTGCGTCTCGGCCTCCTCGATCCAGCCACCCGGGATCTCCGCCGGGACCTCGATGCCCGCCATCTCGGAGAAGTAGATGGTCCAGGCGCGCGGGACCACCCTGGCCCACTGATAGCCCCCGCCGCCCGTGGCCACCCAGCGCCCGCCGGCGGTGAGGTGGGCGAGGTCGTGCAGCTCCTTCGCGGTCTCGCGGTACGCGCGCGTGGTCAGCTCCAGCTGCGCGAGAGGATCGGTGGCGTGCGTGTCGCAGCCGAGCTGCGTCACCAGCACGTCCGGCCCGAACCGCTCGACGGCGGGTGGAACGACCGCCCGGAAGGCGTCCAGCCAGCCGCCGTCGCCCGTGAACGGGGCGAGGGGCACGTTGATCGCGCTCCCGGGGGCGTTCGGTCCGCCGCGTTCGCTCGCGTCCCCGGTGCCGGGGAAGAACCACGGCGCGAGCTGATGGATCGAGATCGTCAGCACTCGCGGGTCGTCGTAGAAGACGAACTGCGGCCCGTCGCCGTGGTGGACATCGACGTCGACGTACGCGACCCGCTCGGCCCCCTCGCGCAGGAGCCACGCGATCGCGATGGCCGGGTCGTCGTAGACGCAGAAGCCCGAGGCCCGCTCGGGCATCGCGTGGTGCAGGCCACCCGCCGCGTTGAACGCGTGCTGCGCCTCGCCCGACAGGACCGACCGAGCCGCCTCGACCGAGGCCCCGGCCACCGCCGCGGCCGCCTCGTGCATCCCGCCGAAGATGGGGTTGTCGCCGGGGCCGAAGCCGAACCGACCCCAGGCGCCGTCCTCACCGCGGCCGGCGCGCCGGGTCGCGTCCACGTACGCCGGCGTGTGGACGAGCTCGATCGTGGCGTCGTCGGCAGCCGGCGGCGTCACGGTGCGGACGTTCGGCGCCCGGTCCAGGTCGTAGGCCCGGATCAACGACCACGTGAGCAGGACCCGCTCCGGACGGAGCGGGTGCTGCGGTCCGTGATCGTAGCGGCGGGCCTCCGGCGCCACGACCAGCGCGACGGCCTCGCTCACGACACCGAGCGGATCGCGGCGGCCGTGCGCTCGACGAGCAGGTCCGCCTCGTCGTCGGACAGGACGAACGGCGGGCCGAGCATCACCAGGTCGCCGTTCGTCCCGTCGACGTGGCCGGTGCTCGCGTACATGAGGAGCCCCGCGTCGCGCGCCGCGGCCACGACGCGTTCGGTCACGCCGTCCTCCCGCGCGAACGGCTCTGCGCTCGCGCGGTCGCGGACCAGCTCGATGCCGAGCATCAGGCCGAGCCCTCGCACATCGCCCACGGTCGGCACCTCCGACAGCTCGGTGCGCAGCCCGGCCAGCACGCGCGCACCCAGGTCGGCGCTCCTCTCGACGAGCCCGTCCTCCGCCAGCCGATGAAGGACCGCCCGGCCGACGGCCGCTCCGAGCGCGTTGTGCGACCACGTGAACCCGTGGACGAACGGCGCGGCGGTGACCGTGTCGAAGACCTCCCCGCTCGCGGCCGCGAAGCCGAACGGCACGTAGCCGCTGGTCGTGCCCTTGCCCGCGGTCATGATGTCCGGCCGGACGCCCCAGTGCTCGACGCCGAACCACGTGCCGGTCCGGCCGAACCCGGTCATCACCTCGTCCGCGATCACCAGGATCCCGTGGGCACGACACACCTCGACGATCGCCGGCCAGTAGTCGTCGCTCGGCACCGCGGCGGCCAGCGTCGCGCCGGCCACCGGCTCCGCCAGGAACGCCGCGATCGTCCCGCCCCCGCCGGCCTGCTGGATCATCCGTTCGAGCTCCGCGGCGTGCCACGCCCCGCATCCCTGCGGGTGCTGCGGGTTCCCGCACCGGTACTCGTACGCGGCGGGCGCGTGCAGGAACCGGCCGAGCCAGGGCGTGTACGGCTTGCGGAGCGGCTCCTTGCCGCTCGCGTCGAGGGCGCCCAGCGTGTTGCCGTGGTACGAGCTGCGCCGCGCGATCACCGTGGTGCGATCGGGCTCGCCGCGAGCCAGGTGGTACGCGCGCGCCATCTTCAGCGCCGTCTCGACCGCCTCGCTCCCGCCCGACACGGGGTAGATCCGCGCGTCGTCGACCGGCAGGCGCGTCGCGACCTCGTCGGCGTACGCCTCGAGCGCCTCGGTCGTGAACATCGTCCCGTGGACGTACTGCGTCTTCGCGAGCTGCTCGGCGGCCGCGGCGATCAGCGAGCGGTCGCCGTGGCCCACGTTCGAGACGATCGCGCCGCCCGCGCCGTCCAGGTGCCGCTTCCCATCGGCGTCGACGATCCAGGCTCCCGCCGCGGCAACCGCCGTCGGCAAGGTCCGTCCGACGACACGGGGGAAGACGTGACCGGGACTCACCGCGATCGCTCCAACCATTCGGGCGGTGTCAGCACGAACCCGAGCCGATCGGTTCCTCGCCGGAGCCGACCATCGAGCGTGATGAGGGTGCAGCCGAGGAGCGCGGCGAGGGCAACGTACTCGGCGTCATACGTCTTCGCCCAGCCGAACGCGCGCGCCAGCGTCCAGGCCTCGTCGATGAGAGCAGGATGCGTGCGCATCCGGATCGGCGCCGCTCGGAAGGCCGAGAGGTCGACCTCGGCCTCATCCTCCGTCCGCTCCCCTCGCCACACTCCCTCGCGCAGGCCCGAGAGGAACTCCGACCACATCAACGGCGGGGCGACCAGGACCTCGGTCCCGAAGTCGGCGAAGCCGTCGTCGCGCGTGCACGCAGCGAGCACGACGTTCGCGTCCAGGACGAGGGTCAATGGCTCTCTCGGCTCCGACGGACGATCGCCACCCAATCGGGTTGCGGCTTCCCTTCCCTGGTGGTCCGCCAGGCCTCGGGCAGCGCCGCCATGTCCGACCCGTCGACCAGGGCCGCGATGTCCGACTCCTCGACGAAGTGCTGCTGCCCGATCTTCTTCGACGGCAGCTTGCCGGCGCGGATCCAGCGGCGAACCGTCTCCGGATCCCGCCCCACCCGCTTCGCGGCCTCCGGCACCGTCAGCATCGTAGTTGCATGCTACTACATCTGCCCTCGCTACTTCGAGGCGACGCCGAGCGGGTCGAGCTCCTCGCGGATCAGGCGGAGCTCCTCGGCCGTCGGCGGGGGGGTCTCGCCCAGGTCGACGGCGACGCGCGGCTCCCAGCCCATGCTCGCGCGGACGTCGTCGAGCGAGACGCCCGGATGAAGCGTCAGCAGCGTCATCTCGCCGGTCGCCTCGTCGAACCCGTACGTCCCGAGGTCGGTCACGACCGACGTCGGCCCGCTGCCGAACCAGCCGCGCGCGCGGTCGTGCTCGGGGTCCCCGGAGTGACCCGGCGACGTCCGGAAGTCGATCCGGTCCACGAACGAGCGCGGCGCCTGGCGCATGATCACCAGGATCTGCCGGGCGTGGATCGCGATCTCGCACGCGCCGCCCGAGCCGGGCAGCCGGACCTTAGGCGAGCCGTAGTCGCCGATCACGGTGGTGTTCAGGTTCCCGAAGCGATCGATCTGCGCGCCGCCCAGGAACGCGACGTCGATCAGGCCCGCCTGCAGGTAGAACGCGAACAGCTCGAACATCGAGGTCACCGCGGTCGAGCCGGTCGCGAGGGTCGGGTCGCCGATCGACAACGGCAGCCGCTCGGGGCGGGCGCCGAACACCCCCGACTCGTAGACGAGCTGCAGATCCTTCGCGACGGTCCGCTGGGCCAGGTTGCACACGATGTTCGGCAGGCCAACGCCGACGAAGCAGTTGCGCACGCCGCTCAGCAGGCGCGCGCTGGCGCAGATCATGATCTCGCTCTTGGTGTGCCCGGCGTCGGACGCGGCGCTCACGCGTACCTCCCGTAGTCGACCTCGCCCGAGAGCGCGGGCTCCGGCCGCAGCCGGTCCCAGTGCGCGGCGCCCATCTTCTCGACGTAGTCGGCATGGGACCCCAGCCCGTAGACCCACTCGTCGAGCCACGAGTCGAGCGTCGCGGGGTCGCGAGCCACCCGGTCCCACGCCAGGTAGAACGCGTTGTCGCGGTCGTAGTACCCCTGCGCGAACGAGGGGTGGCAGGCGAACGGCTGCTCGACGACGGCGTCGACGACGGCTCCGGGTATCACGGTGCGGTTGGGGTCGCGCCGGATCACCGCCTCCTCGACGAGCTCCTCGACCACGACGATCACGCGCTCGGCCGCGAACGCCGCCTCCTTCTGACACCCCAGCAGGCCCCAGATCTGCGTGTTGCCCTCCACGTCGGCGCGCTGCGCGTGCACGATCGTGACGTCCGGCCGCAGCGGCGGGACCACGTAGACCTCGTCGCCGTCGTCGTACGGCGAGGTCATCGGCCGGATGAGTGGGTTCACCGATGGGATGTCGCTCTCGTAGTAGGACCGGATCGGGAAGAACGGCAGGTTGGCGGCGCCGGCCATGTATCGGCAGACCATCCCGAAGTGCGAGTACTCCTCGATCTCGAGCGGCGCCGGATCGGCGTCCTCGATACGGCGGCGGACCGCATGCAGCGACCCCACTCCCGGGTTCCCCAGCCAGCTGAAGATCAGCTTCGAGGCGACCCCCGCCCCACCATCTGGTCGTAGATCGCGTCGGGGGTCATCCGCACGAGCGTCAGGTCGCGCCTGCGCTGGCGGATGATCTCGTGGCCGGCGGCAGCAGATCCGGGTGGGTGACGTCGATAACGCCACCGTGTCGCCGTCGCGGACCAGCCCCGAGACGGCCTCGCGCATCGACGCGACCTTGGACGCGGTCACGCGGGCTCGCCCGGCGGGACCCAGCCATCCGCCGGTCCCCGGAGCACGCAGAACTCGTTCCCCTCGGGATCCCGCATGACGGTCCAGGAACTGCCGCCCTCGTCGACGCGCCCCGCGACGGTCGCCCCGAGCCCCAAGAGACGCTCGACCTCATCGGCCATGGCGACGGCCGGACGGAGGTCCAGGTGGATCCGGTCCTTCACGACCTTCGGCTCGGGGACGACCTGGAAGAAGATCCCCCGCACGCCGCCCGAGGGGTCGTCGATCCACGAGCCGTCGGGATCCAGGTCCGACGCCACGAACCCGAGCGCCTCGGCCCAGAACCCGGCCAGCCGCACCGGATCTGCGCAGTCGATCGTGATCGAGTCGAGCGCGAGCGCCATCGACGGACCCCTAGGCGTCCGCGCCCTCGACCTCGCCGACGACCGCCTCGAAGGCCTCGAGCGCGGTCCGGGCCTGGTCCTCGCGGAGCACGAGCGCCGGCGACATCCGGACGGCATCTTCGCCGCACCCCAGCACCAGCAGGCCGCGTCGGAACGCGCGCTGCTCGACGGCCGCGGCCGTGTCGTGGTCTGGGAACCGCAGCCCGATCATCAGCGCGAGCCCCCGCACCTCGCGGATGCTCGGGTGCCGCTCCTGCATGTCGCGCAGCCCGTTCTGCAGCAGGTGGCCGACCTTGTCCGCGTTCTCGAGCAGATGCTCGTGCTCGATCACGTCCATCGTCGCGAGAGCGGCGGCGCACGACACCGGGTTCCCGCCGTACGTCGAGCCGTGCGTGCCCGCCGTCCACGTCATCTTGCTGTCCTTCGCGATCATCGCCCCGAGCGGCATCCCGCTCGCGATCCCCTTCCCGGCGAGCAGGACGTCCGGCTCGACCCCCATGTGCTCGACCGCCCACATCCGTCCGGTCCGGCCCATCCCGGACTGGACCTCGTCGCAGATCAGATAGATCCCGTGCCGGTCGCACAGTTCGCGGAGCGCCGCCAGCCAGCCGTCGGGCGGGACGATGTAGCCGCCCTCGCCCAGCACCGGTTCGACGACGATCGCCGCGACCTCGCGCGCGGCGACGACCTTCGCGAACAGGAACCGCTCGATGTAGTCGATCGTCGGGAACCCGTCCTCCGCGCTGCCGGGCGCCATGTCCATGTCGCGGCCGTCGCCGTAGTACGCGTGGATCACGCCGGGCAGCAGGGGGCCGAAGCCCGCGCGGTAGGTCGCCTTGGAGGCGGTGAGCGACACGCTGCCGTACGAGCGCCCGTGGAACGAGCCGTAGAAGGCCAGGATGTACTGCCGGCCCGTGGCCCACCTGGCCAGCTTGATCCCGGCCTCCACCGCCTCGGTCCCGGAGTTCGTCAGGAACGACCGGACCGGCCCCGATATCGGCGCCAGCTGGGCCAGTCGCTCGGTGACCTCCGAGTAGATCGGGAGGTAGAAGTCGCTCGCCGAGTAATGGATCAGCTCGGCCGCCTGGCGCTGGATCGCCTCCACGACCCTCGGGTGGCAGTGTCCGGTCGACGTGACCGCGATCCCCGCGTTCAGGTCGAGGAAGCGGTTCCCGTCGACGTCCTCCACGACCGAGCCCGACCCGCGCGCCGGCACGAACGGATAGGCGCGCGGGAGCGAGGGGCTCGTCGTTCGCCGGTCGCGCGCCAGGACCTCCTGCGCGTTCGGCCCGGGGACCTCGGTGATCAGGTGAGGGGCCTCGGCGTTCGCGAGGCCCTCGAGCTCCATGTCCTCCAGGCTCACTCTCCGATCACCGTCCGCGACTGCTCCCGCAGGTACAGCGTCACGTAGTACGGGCCGCCGCCGGCCTTGCCCGTGGTGCCGGAGCCCTTCCACCCACCGAACGGCTGCACGCCCGGCCACGCTCCGGTGGTGGCGCCCGCCCGACGGTTCACGTACACGACGCCCGCGTGGATCCGGTCCAGCCACTCGTCGATCTCGGCCTGGTCGCGGCTGAAGAACCCGGCGGTCAGGCCGTACTCGGTGTCGTTCGCCCTGTCGATCGCGTCGTCCAGCTCGTCGAACGGCGCCACGGCGACGAACGGGACGAACAGCTCTTTCTTCCAGAGCCAGCTGTCCTCGGGCGCCTCCACGATCGTCGGCTGCACGAACAACCCCCGGCCCAGGTCGCCCTCGGTGATCCGCTCGCCGCCGGTCACGATCTTGCCGTTCTTCGAGGCCTCGGCGGAGGCCTCCTCGAACGTCTCCATCGCGGCCTCGTTGATGATCGGCCCGAGGTAGACGTCACGACGGATCGGGTCGCCGACGTTCAGGCGCTCGGTCTTCTCCTTCAGCGTCGACACGAAGTCGTCGTAGACCTCGCGCTCGACGAACACCCGCGAGCACGCGGAGCATTTCTGGCCCCCGAACCCGAACGCCGACCGCAGCACGCCGTCGGTCGCGACGTCCAGGTCGGCCTCCTTCGTGACGATCGCGGGGTTCTTGCCCCCCATCTCGCAGATCACGGGCTTGGGGACCTCGGTGGCGAAATGCTTGTAGATGTCCATCCCGACCGGGTAGGAGCCCGTGAACGTGATCCCGCCGACGTCGGGGTGCCTCCACAGGGCCTCCCCCGCCAGGGCGCCGCGGCCGATGACGAGATGGAACGCGCCGGCCGGCACGCCGCCGTCGCGGTAGCACTCGTAGAGCTTGTAGCCCAGCAGGGCGCCCTGGTTCGAGGGCTTCAGCACGACGCAGTTGCCGGCGACGAGCGCTCCCGAGGACGGTCCACCCGACAACGCCATCGGGAAGTTGAACGGGCTGATCACGGCCCACACGCCGTAGGGGCGGAGCACGTCGTAGTAGTCGCCCGCGGCGCCAAGGCCGCTCATCGGCGTGCGGAACCCCTCGTGCTTCTCCATCTCGTCGCAGTTCCAGCGGATCAACTCGGCGGTCTCCTGCACGTCGCCGAGCGCCTCGAGGCGGCTCTTGCCGACCTCGTACGCCATCAGCGCGGCCAGGTCGAACAGCCGCTCCTCCATGATGTCCGCGACGTTGCGCAGGATCCGCACGCGCTCCTGCCAGCCCATCCGGTCCCACTCCAGGCTGAACGCCTTCGCCGCCGCGACGGCGTCGTCGACGTCCTTCGCGGTGGCCTGTGAGAAGCGCCCGATGATCACGTCGTGATCGATCGGGGACGGCTCCTCGTACTTCTCGTCCGTCCAACGCTCCTCGCCGTTGACCACGACCGGGTACTCCTTGCCGAGCTCGGCCCTCATCCGATCCGCGGCCTCGTCGTAGGCCTGCTGGAGCTCCTCGTTGTCGGCCGAGAGCGTCGCGTAGGTGATGCGGAACTTCGTGGCCATGGGACGCCATCTCCCTTCGGGTCGTGCGCGCCGGCCGCGGTGAACCCGCAGGTCGGGACGTCTGTCATCGTAGCCGAGGGCTCGGCGGAACGGCCATCGAGGAACGATCGGCGCGGAGGCTAGGATGGATCCGGAGCACCCATGGAGCAGCCCGAGGTCCCGACCACAGCGCGCTGGGCGATCGGGATCTCGTTCGCGCTCGCGGTCGGGGTCGGGGTCCTTCGAGCGGCCAACACCGAGGCGGCGCTGCGATCGGCCGAGGCGGTGGGCAACGTCGCGTTCGCTCTGGTCTTCGCGCTCCCCGGCCTGCTCGGCCTGATCGGCCTCCGCCGGCGGCCCGCGCTGCTGATCGCCGCCGGCCTGCTGGACCTGGCGCTCGCCTTCGTCACCCTGATGTCGCTCGTGGGCGTCGCGTTCATCGTGCCCGCGGTGCTGTTCCTGATCGCCGACCGGGTCCCGCCGGGACCGCTGCGGACCGCCGCCGCGGTGATCGTCTGCGTAGCCCTCGGCTCCGCCGCGTTCCTCGCGCTGTTCGTCCGCGAGGACCCGGCCTGTTGGGCGCGCACGAGCGAGGGCGTCTACGTGGTGCCCGACCCCGGGAGCTACGTCCGCGGCTCTTCGATCAGCACGCCGGGCGGGCCCGGCATCACCGAGAGCGGCTGCACGAGCGACACGATCTCGCCGCTGGAGGCCCTGCTCGCGGCCGCCCTCGTGGGGCTCACGCTCGGCGCGGGCTGGGGGATCGCGAAACCCAGGGAACCGGGACCCGAAACCCCGGAAAACGCAGGTGGGGGAGCGTATGCTTCGGCTCCCTGATGAGGCTCGTGACCTTCGACCGGCGGGGGCACCGGCGGCTGGGAGCGATCCTCGGGGGTGAGGTCGTCGACCTTCCCGACCTGGTCGGGCACCCGGCGTTCCCCACCACCTTGGAGACCCTGGTAGCGAGCAGCGGCGGGACCGTGATGGACGCCGCCCGTGCCGCCCTCGAACGCGACGACGCGCTCGAGCACGTCGCCCGGGACGCCGAGCTGCTCACGCCGCTGTTCCCGCGCTCCCTGCTGGCGCCCGACTCCATGGAGGTCGAACGCTCGCTCGTCGGGCCCGATCGGGTGGTCCCCTGGCCGGTGGGGGCCGCGTGGCTGGATTACGAGCCGAAGGTCGCCGCCGTCCTCGGATCGGAGGCGAGCCGGGTGAGCGCCGACGACGCCGCGCCGCACGTCTTCGGCTACACCCTGGTGAACGACTGGGCGGCGCACGGGGCGAACGGCGACCCGATGCCGACCGCCGAGGGGCTCCCGATCGCGATCGGCCCCTGCGTCGTCACGGCCGACGAGCTGGACCCGCAGGCGATGTTCCTGCACGCGAAGGTGGATTCGAGAGACCTGGCGAAGGGGAACCTCAACGGCGCCGCTCGGAGCCTGTTCGCGCTGATCGGCGCGGCCTCGCAGGAGGCGGTCCTCGAGCGTGGCGACGCGTTCGCCCTGGCGCCGTTCGACGCCGACGACGCGGACCCCGCCCGGCGCCTGTGGCCCGGCGCGTTGATCGAGCTCTCCGCGGAGGGCATCGGCACCCTCCGCAACCGCCTCTCCCCTCGTCCGTGACCCGCCCCCACGGCGGCACCCGCGCCGCCGAGGAAGGAGGAGCACCGTGCACCTGATCGCCTCGGCGTTCGACGGCATCCTGAGGATCGAGATCCCCGTGTGGGACAAGGTGCTGCGGACGATCGCCGTCTACGCGCTCGTCTATTTCCTGATCCGCCTGGCTCGGCGCGACGCCGCGCAGCTCACGGCGAGCGACTTCGTCGTGCTGCTGCTGTTGTCCAACGTGGTCCAGAACGCGGTGATCGGACCGGACGACTCGTTCGTCGGCGGAGCCGTCGGCGCCGTCACGCTGATCCTGGTCAACGAGCTGGTGGTGCGATGGGATTGGGCGCGGTCCAGCCGGGACGTGACCCCGCACGGAGCGGTGCAGATGACGAGGAGCCTGATCCGGACCGCGAAGCAGGACCCCGTGTACCTGATCAGGGAGGGCGAGCTGCAGCACGACGCCCTGCGGGGTCTGGGTATCCGCGACCGAGACCTGATCGTGGAACTCCGCCGCCAGGGCGTCGACGACCCGAACGACGTGCAGGAGGCCAGCCTGCACACGGGCGGAGCGATCGACTTCGAGCTGAAGGAACCCGCCCGCGCCGCGACCGAGGCGAACCTGGACGAGCTGCGCTCGGAGCTCCGAGCGCTGCGGGAGGCCGTGGAGCGGGCGGTCGCGAGCGGCGGTGGCGGCTAGCGCTTCTTCGCGGCCTTGCGGGCCGCGCCGCGCTCGGCGGCCTGCCTGGCCTCGCGCTCCTTCTTCTTGCGCTCGCGGTCGTGCGCCCAGCGCACCTTCGGACGGTCACCTCGGCCCATCGGGATCCTCCTCGTCGTCCCCGCCCCTGGCGAGCTCCAGGCTGCGCTTGCGGGCGGCGTCGATCGCGTTCAGGAACGCGGCCCGCACCCCCGCCTCCTCGAGGTGGCGGATCGCCTCGATCGTCGTGCCGCCGGGCGACGTCACCATCTCCCGCAGCTCGACCGGGTGCCGGCCGGTGTCGCGCAGCATCTTGGCCGAGCCGAGCATCGTCTGGATGATCAGCTCGGTCGAGACGTCGCGCGAGAGCCCCAGCAGGATACAGGCCTCGATCATCGCCTCGGCCAGCAGGAAGAAGTACGCCGGGCCCGAGCCGCTGGTCGCCGTGACCGCGTCGAGGTGCGTCTCCTTCAGGCGCAGGACCTTCCCGACGTAGCCCAGGAGCTCCTCGGCCACCTGCATGTGGTCGTCGGTGGCGTGCGAGCCGGCGGCGATCACGGACATGGCCTCGTCGACCATGACCGGCACGTTGGACATCACCCGTACCACCGGGACGTCGTCCGGCAGGTGCTTCTCGACGAACGAGGTCCGGATCCCGGCGGCGAACGTGATCACGAGGTCCTCGGGACCCACGTGCGCTCGCGCCTGGTCGATCATGACCTCCATGTCCTGCGGCTTGGCCATCAGGACGATCACGTCCGACCCCTTCACGGCCTCCCCGTTGTCCAGCGTGGCCGAGATCCCGTACTTGCCCGCGAGCTCCAGCGCCCGCTCTTCCCGGCGACAGGTGACGGTGATCTCGTCGGCCGAGCGGCCGCCCGAGCGGATCAGGCCCGAGATCAGCGCCTCGGCCATCCGGCCGCCGCCCAGGAAGGCCACGTGTCGGTCCCCGCTCATCGGCTCACGGTAGCGCACGGCCGGGGCCCGTGGCCCCTCAAGGACGCGAGGCGATCCCGTCGCGCAGGACCTCGACGAACTCCCGGATCCGGATCGAGCGCCGCTCCGGACGACGGTGGATCAGGCCGGGGTCGAGCTCGTGGGAGACGAGGGCGTCCTGGAACCGCTCGGCCAGCCAGTCGAGCGCCGCGGCCATCATCTCGGGGTCGACGTCGTCGCGGAGCTCGCCGCGCGCCACGCCGAACTCGACGAAGTCGAGCGTGCCGTACGGGTCCTCGCTGCGCATGAACCGATCGATCGGTCGACGGAGCTCCAGGCCCGCGTCGTGGCGACCCACCATCGCCATCCGGTTCGGGACCCAGTCCCGCTGGACCGACTCCTCCGTCCGCTCCAGCCACCAGTCGAGCGTGGTCCAGAACCCGTCGGCCACGACCTCGGGGGGGGCGTCGAGCCAGGCCGGCAGCTCCGCGACCGCCTGGCGGTACGCGGCCAGGAACAGGCCTTCCTTCGTCCCGAAGTCCAGGAAGACGGTCCCCTTCGCGACGCCGACCTCGGTCGCGATGTCCTCGATCCGTCCCGCCCGGTACCCGCGCTCGGCGAAGTGCCGCATCGCGACCTCGATCGTGCGGCGGCGCCGGGCCTCGATCGCCGGCGCACGCCGCGTAGCGGCGCGGCGAGGGAGGGGGTCGGATCCCGCGTCGGTCATCGCGGCTCAGAGGATAGGCCCGCAACGACAGAACCCGAGGGACCTCCGGCTCGCCGGGAACCGAAGCTCCCAGCCACCGTCAGCCCCTCGGGCTCTGTTGCTCCAAGCAACCTCCGCGCGCGTCGCGCGGTCCCGGACCCGCGGCGGGCTCGCCTCGCGGCGCCCCCGCGCGGCGGTCGCGGCCTTGGCCTCGCGGCCCCGCCGGCGACCCCCGTCGAACCCGGCATCCCTTGCGGGTCACCCGATCCGCCGGTGCCGTTGCGGTCTCGCGACCTTCACGGCGTCCCCCTCCGGCCTTTCGGCCATCCGGGGCATGAGGCCCGGTTCCGCCTCGCGGCTTCCCCGGATCTCGTCCGGTCCCCTCGCGTCGGTTGCTTCGACTGCTTGGAGCGAGGCGGAATCTACCGGCGGCCCCGGTCCCGGTCAACTCCACGTTCCCGCAGGTCAAAGCATATATGCGCAGGTCAGGGGCTCGGGATAAAGAGTGACAACTTCGGCGCCACAACCTGACCGGTTGCGACGCAGGCCGACCGGGTGATGCTTCGGCTCCTCAGCTCGGACGCCGATCGATCAGCTCGGCGTAGACCCCCGCGAGCTCGTTCGCGGTCGCCTCCCACGTGAAGCGGAGCGCGTCGCGCGCTCCGCGCGAGCCCAGCCGGTCGGCGAGCGCCGGATCGCGGAGGATCTGCAGCAGCCGGCCCGCGTGATCGCCCGGGTCGTGCCCCTCGACCAGGAACCCCGTGACGCCGTCTTCCACGATGTAGCGCAGGCCGCCGACCGCGGCCGCGACGACGGGCGTCCCGACGGCCTGCGCCTCGAGCGCCACGAGCCCGAACGACTCGGAGCGGCTCGGCACCAGCACCACGTCCGCGGCGGCGTAGAAGTCGGCGAGCAGCGACTGCGGCTGCGGTGGGAACAGCATCACACGCTCGCTGACGCCGAGAGCCCCGGCCAGCTCGAGCAGGTGCGCTACCTCCGCGCCCTGGGTCGAGCCGCTCGGCCCTCCCACGATCGCCAGGACGAGGTCCCCGGCGACGTCGGGGTCGCGGGCGACCGCTTCGGCCAGGGTCCGCACGGCGACGTCGGGGCCCTTGTGAGGCTGCAGGCGCCCGACGTAGAGCGCCAGGCGCAGGCCGGCCAGGTGGAGGCGCCCGCGGGCCTCGGCCCGCGAGCGCGGGGCGAAGACCCTGCCGTCCACCCCCGGGGGGACGATCCGGAGGCGCTCCGGGTCGGCCCGGTACAGGCCCACCAGCTGGGAGGCCTCCACGGGCGTCACGGCCAGCACACGGTCGGCCTCGGCGATCACGCGCTCCTCCCCCGACAGCCGGGCCGCCGGCTCGGCCGCCTCGCCGCGGGCGAGCGAGTAGTTCTTCACCTTGCCCAACGTGTGGAACGAGGCCACGAGGGGGATGCCCAGCGCCCGCTTGGCGGAGCGCCCGACCCAACCCGACAGCCAGTAGTGGCTGTGGACGATGTCGTAGCCGCCGTCGGTACGCGCCAGGCGGACGACGCCGCCGAAGAACTCGGGCAGATAGCGGACGACCTCGGCCTTGGGGACGGGCGTCCGCGGCCCCGCCGGGACGTGAACCACGCGGACCCCGTCCGAGAGCGGCACAACGTCGGGCACGTCCGATGCCCGACGTCGGGTGAGCAGGTCGACCGCGTGTCCGCGCGCCGCGAGGCGCGCGGACACCTCGCGCATGTAGACGTACATGCCGCCGGAGTCACCGGAGCCGGGCTGGTCGAGCGGGCACGTGTGGACCGACACGACGGCCACGCGCGTTCGGGCTCTCGCCATGGCTCCTCCGGACCCCGTGGTCCAGATCCGCTCCGTCGGGACGACTCAGATGCTACGAGCGGTCGAGCGAGGACCGGTTCCAGGTGGCCCACGACCCGCCCGCCGCCGCGCAGCGGCGGCCGGGCGTGGTCGGCGAGCGTCCGGACGTGCGCCGCCGTTAGCCCGTCCACGGCGGCTGGCCGCGATCAGCGCCGGAGGCACCGCCCGGTAGCCGCCGTCGGCCACCTTGACGGCCACGCCCAGCCCGGATGCGAGGACCCCCCGCGCACCCGAGGCCCTCGGCCCCCGCCTTCGCGACGACGTCTCCGGTCGCCCGCATGATGTCCGTGTCGTCGCGCCGGCGCCCCCCGATGAGGTACGGCTCGGCGAGCATCGCCTCGACGCATCGCCCGGCGGAGGGACCCAGCGCCCCCAGGCGCTCGGGTTCGCTCAGGCGTGCGTAAAGCGTCGCCATCGCCCGCAGAGACACCCCGTGGACGGGGACGCCGCATCCGTCCACCCCGACCTCGACCCGGTCCTGACCGGCGGCCGACCTCACCGCGCGGAGGATCCGCCGCTGCAGCGGATGGCTCCGGCCCAGGTACGCCTCCGGGTCCCAGCCGTTGCGGACGCATGCGAGCAGCATCGCGGCGTGCTTGCCCGAGCAGTTGTGCAGCAGCGGATGCTTGTGCTGGGAACGCGCCATGGCCTGCGCGTCGAGCGGCCAGCCGGGCGGGTTGCGAAGCGCGCCCTCGTCCAGCCCGCCGCGCCGGAGCACCGCGCGGACGGCGCCGACGTGCACCGGCTCGCCGTTGTGCGAGGCGCACGCGATCGCGACCTCGCGATCGGGGAGCGCCTCGTCGACGGCGCCGAGCGAGACGGCCGCCTGCAGCGGCTTCGTGCAGCTTCGCGCGAACACCAGACGGTCAGGATCTCCCGCCGACGCGACCAGGCGCCCGTCGGCGTCGCAGACCGCGACGTGGCCCAGGTGCGACGACTCCTCGACCCCGGAACGGACGACACGCACGAGGGGAGCGGCGGCCGGCACGACGACCTCAGCGGAGCGCCAGCGAGGGGTCGTCCTTGTAGCGGCGCTTGAGCTCGTCCTGGACCGTGTCCAGCACCCGGATGACGTCGCGCCGGGCATCCGAGACCTCGCGCTCCTCACCCTCGAGAACCCGGACGGCGTCGGCCAGCCGTTCGTCGTCGAGCGAGGAGGGATCCGAGATGCCGGCGTCGGCCACCAGGCGCTCGACCCTGCGGCGGGCCATCGTGAGCTCCTCCTCGGGGACCGACACGCGCACCACCTCGCCGCGCGATCCGACCGCCTCGTCGCCGGCCAGGATCGTCGACAGTCGTTCGATCAGCGGGGCGTGCTCGCTGTCGGAGGAGCGGGCGTCGAGCTCGGCCTTCAGGATCTCGGCGCGGCCCTGAACCAGGCGGCGTAGCAGCGAGAGGTACTCGCGCTCGGCCATGCACTCGTCGCGCTTGGCCCGCAGGACCTCGAGGTCGAGGGAGTCCAGGTCCTCGACGTAGCCCTCGGACCGGATCCGGTCGATGCGGCGGTTGCCGCCCCCCTGCTCGCTCACGGCGCGTATCCTACGGCGCCCCGGGGACGCCGGGCCGAACGGCCGCGCTCAGCAGACCGCGAGCAGCATCCCGTACGGGTCGATCGCGGAGCCGCCGCCCGGGTGGTACTCGAAGTGCAGGTGGTTCACGCTCGTGTCGCCGGTCGACCCCACGTAGCCGATCACGGTGCCGGCTCCGACCTGCCCCGCCGCTCCGTAGGAGCTGAAGTGGGCGTAGTACGTCCAGTCGGAGCTGCCGGAGTGGTACAGGATCACGGCGTTGCCGCCGAGGGTGTTCGGCGCCGGCACGGCGTTGCCGGCGTGCGTGGCCACGACCGGCGTCCCGTACGGCGAGATCATGTCGATCCCCTGATGGGACCGCCCCCCAGGCCGGGGCCAGCCGAACGAGTCCACGAACGACACCGCCCCCTGGACCGGGCAGATCGAGACCGCGCCCGACCCGCCGACCGGGTAGGAGCCGCCGGGCCCGGTGCCCCCCTGCGACGGCAGCTGGAGCTCCTGCCGCGCCTGCTCGTCCTTGAACTTCTCGTACAGCTCGTCGTACAGGTCCTGCGCCTCCTGCAACAGGGACCCGATCGACGCCTTCTGATCCTCGAGCGCCGCCGCGGCCGCGGCCTGGCGCTCAGCCTGCGCAGCGTAGCGGGCTCGCTCGCGCGTGAGCTGCTCGCTCCGAACGGCGACCTCGGTCGCGAGGTCCTCGTCGCCCTGCGCGATGTTCGTGGCGAACTGCAGGCGGTCGGCGAAGTCCGTGAACGTCGCGGAGCCGAGGAGCGCGCCGAGCGTCTCCGTCCCACCGCCGATGTAGATCGCCCGCACCCGCCGATCGAGCCGGGCCTTGATGCGCCCCAGGCGCGCCTCGAGCTCGACGATCCGCGCGCGCGACTGCGCGACCGCCGCCTGCGTCTGCGCGAGCTCGGTCTCGGTGGCCTGCCACTGCTCGGTGACGGCGGCCAGACGAGCCCGCACGTCGGCCACGCGAGCCTTGGCCGCCTCCATCTCGCTCTCGGTGTCCGCACGGGCGGGCAGGGCCAGCGCGAGGGCGGCCACGAGCGCCAGGGACAGCGCCAGGCGGCGCGACGGTCGGGAAGGGGCGTCGGTCAGGTCTGCCTCATCGTTCGGGGGTCCGAACGGCCTTCGGACGTTCCGACGAGGCTACCAGCGTCCACCCCGGCCCCGTGAACGGAGGTGCGGTCCGGGCCTAGCTGCGCATCGCGGCGATCAGGATGTCCGCGACCTCCGGGCGGCTGAACTCCTGCGGCGGACGCTCGCCCGCTCGGAGCATCTCGCGCACCTTCGTGCCCGAGAGCGACACGCGGTCGTCCTCGCCGTGCGGGCAGGTCTTCGGCGAGGCCATCCCGCCACACCGCCTGCACCAGAACGAGTGCTCGAACTTCAGCGGCTGGATCCCCAGCTCTGCGGGATCGAACTCCTCGAAGAGCATCTGGGCGTCGTAGGTGCCGTAGTACGAGCCGACCCCCGCGTGATCCCGCCCCACGATGAAATGGGTGCAGCCGTAGTTCTTGCGGCAGATCGCGTGCCAGATCGCCTCGCGCGGGCCCGCGTAGCGCATCGCGGCCGGGAACACGCTTACCATCGCACGGTCCTTCGGGTAGTAGCCCTCGAACAGCGCCTCGTAGCAAGTCATCCGGACCGAGGCCGGCACGTCGTCGCCCTTCGTCGCCCCGACGAGCGGGTGCACGAGCAGGCCGTCGACGATCTCGAGCGCGCACTTCTGGATGTACTCGTGCGCCCGATGGATCGGGTTGCGCGTCTGGAACCCGACGATCGTCCTCCACCCACGCTCCGCGAACGCGGCCCGGGTTTGGGCGGGGGTGAGACGGTACGCCCGGAAGTCGTCGTGGGGCGGGAGCGCCAGGACCTGCAGCTCGCCGGCGACGCAGAGCTCACCCGCATCGTGCAGCGCGGAGACGCCGGGGTGCTCGACGTCCTCCGTGCGGAAGACGGCCTGGGCCTCCTTCGGCTTGTCCCGGCGGAAGATCTCCGCGATCCTCAGGACCGCCAGCGGCTCGCCGCCCTCGGTCGCGCAGAGCGCGACCGACGCCGCGCCGCCCAGCCGGTGCGACGTGTCGTCGTCGATCGACAGGGTCACCGGGATCGCCCAGGCCAGGCCGTCGGCCAGATGCATCGTCTCCAGCACCGCGTGGTAGTCGCGCTCGCCCTGGAACCCCCGCAGCGGGGAGAGCGCGCCCACGGCCAGCATCTCCAGGTCGGAGAGCTCGCGCTCGGACACCACGACCTTGGGCAGGTTCGCCGCCTCGGCCCGCAGGGCCTCGGCCTCGGCGCCCTCGACCAACAGGTTCACGAGGGTGCCGCCGTGAGGATCGATCGCGTGTGCTTCGGACATCGTCGGATCAGCCTTTCGGTCGGGGTCGCGCCGGGGCCAGGGGCTCCGGGGAGGTCGTCAGCATACGAAACGCTCCTGGGGTAGACTCCCGGCCGCGCCGGACGACCGGCGCGCAGCCCCTGCGATGCAGACACTCCTCCCCGCCGACGAGCTCGTCGCGCTCAACCTCGCGTTCGAGGACGCGCATCCTCGGACGATCCTCGAGTGGGCGCTGGTCGAGGCCGGGTTCGATCGGATCGCGATCGCGTCGGCGTTCCAGGCCGAGGGCACGATCGCGATGCACCTGGCCACGCGGATCAGGGCCGACGTTCCGGTCCTGTTCCTGGAGACGGGGTACCAGTTCGCCGAGACGCTCGCGTTCAAGGAGCGGCTGACCGAGCTGCTCGGCCTGAACGTCGTCGACCTGGTCGGCGAGTACACGGTCGAGCGCCAGGCCGAGGGGTTCGGCCCGCGGCTGTTCGAGCGCGATCCCGAGCGCTGCTGCGAGCTGAACAAGGTTCGCCCGATGTTCGCGGCCCTGCGCGGTCTCGACGCGTGGATCACGGCGTTCCGCCGCGACTCATCGCCGACGCGCGCGAACGCGCCGTTCGTCGAGCAGTACGAGCTGGAGCCCGGGCGCTTCATCGTGAAGGTCAACCCGATGGCCGCGTGGACCCGCGCCCAGGTCTGGGGCTACCTCCGCGAGCACGACCTGCCGCACAACCCCCTCTACGACCTGGGGTACTCGTCGATCGGGTGCGCGCCCTGCACGCGGATCCGGTTCGCGGACGAGCCCGAGCGCGCCGGCCGCTGGGCGGGACTGGCGAAGTGGGAGTGCGGGATCCAGGTGAAGCCGCAACCGCAGCGGGGCTAGGCCACGACCCAGAGCGCCTCGCGCGCCAGCTCGACCTCCAGGCGGCGGTGATCGCCGAGCGAGT
Organism: Actinomycetota bacterium; assembly: GCA_046330185.1. Taxonomy (GTDB): domain Bacteria; phylum Actinomycetota; class UBA4738; order UBA4738; family HRBIN12; genus DATBLY01. The sequence continues at coordinate 54,427 of JAXLTF010000016.1, read as the reverse complement.
CCCCGTCGACCTGCGCCGGGAACGGCTCCTCGGCCGTGACCAACACGTGCGAGGCGTCGTGCGCGTAGTCGATGTCGCGTCCGCTGACGTGGCGGGCCGAGCCGAACACCTGCCAAGCGATCCGAGGGACGCTGCGCCGGTTCAGCTTGCGGACCGACAGGACGTCAAGCCCGGACTCGAGCGACGCCTCGGGCGTCATCCGCAGCCCACGTCCCTTGTAGTACGTGTACGGATCGGTGCGCCCCACCATCACCGAGAGGGACGGGACCGGGTCGCCCCCGTCGATCCTGACCTCCAGATCCGGCCGCTTGCCCGCGTAACCGACCATGAGCTCCCAGGCGACCGCCCGGAACGCCGCGCGGTCGAACTTCGCCTTCGTGGCGGGGAACTTCTCGTCGAGGCGCTGCATCGCGGCGGCGTCCACGCCCGCCCCGCAGTTGACGGCGAAGTAGCGTCCGTCCGCGCGGCCGAGGTTGAGCTTGAAGGCGTCGTCGTCGAGAGCCTTGCCGATCAGGACGCCCGTCGCCTCGACCGGGTCGATCGGCAGCTCCAGGGCGCGCACCAGGATGTTCGTGGCGCCGCCGGGAAGCACCCCGAGCGCCGTCTCGGAGCCGGCGAGGGCGTTGACGACCTCGTTGATCGTGCCGTCGCCCGAGAAGACGACCACCAGGTCGATCCCGTCGGCCACGGCCTGCTGCGAGATCTCGAACGCGTGGTTGCGCTCCTTCGTCTCGGTGACCTCCAGTCGGAAGTCCGCCGAGAGGGCCTTCTCGATCACCGCCAGGGTGGGCTTGGACACCGTCCGTGCGACGGGGTTGACCACGAGCAGGACGCGATGGAAGCGCATGAGGGGCGCGGCCAGTATGGCAGGGCCGTCGGATACGCTGCGGCCGTGGACCGGGGCGACTGGATCAAGGTGCTGCTGGTCCTCCACGTCCTGGGCGCGATCCTGGGCCTGGGAACCAACCTCACGTACGGGTTGATCGTGGCCGTCGGCGAGCGGGCCGGCGGCGCCGGACGGACCTTCTCGCTGAAGCTCATCCAACAGCTCGACCGTCGCCTGGCCAACCCCGCCTACGTCGCGCAGCTCGTCACGGGCCTGCTGATGGTGTGGCTGCTGAAGCTGAACCTGCTGGAGACGTCGTGGCTGCTGCTGTCGTTGGCGCTCTACCTGGCGGTGGCCCTCACGGGGGCGCTCGTGTACGCGCCGGTGCTGCGGAGGCAGGTGGGTCTCGCCGAGCAGCTCGAGCTCACGGGGACCGGCGACGGCGATCCGGCGCTCGCAGCCTCCTACGCCGCCGTGTCACGGCGATCGACCCAGCTCGGGATCGCGGTCACGCTCGTCGTCGTGCTCATCGTGGTGCTGATGGTGGCCAAGCCGGCGCTGTGGTGATCGAGTCGTCCGTCGCCTCGCGTCAACGGCTGGACGCGCGCCGGGCGCCCGGGCCAGGCCCGGCATCAAGCGTTTGACGGTCCGGTCCTGGAGGTTCCTCGTCATCGTCTTGACGCAGCCGGGCGCCCGAGCCGTGCGACCTCGTCAACACGTTGACCGGAGTGCCCGATCTGGCTCGCGGCGAGGCCGACCATGTCGGCATCGCGAGGTTGCATCGTGCCATGGGAACCCGCGCCGACGCGGCGGAGGTCGTCGACGCCACCCGGCGCCTGGCGGGTGCGCTCGAGCGTCGGCTGGACGCGTCCCTCGAGGGTCTCGCGATCACGTACGCACAGCTCGAGCTCCTGGAACGGATCGCCGGCGATCGCGACGCCCATGCCGCCGAACTGGCCCGGAAGCTCGGATGCAGCCGCCAGGCCATCTCGTCACTGCTCGCGCGGCTGTCGTTGGGCGACCTGGTCGAGCTCTCACCACTCGATCACGGCGTGCGGGTGCCCTCGATCACCGACCAGGGTCGACGGCGCGCCCACCATGGTTCCTCGGCCCTCCGCCGAACGTTCGAACGGATCGAGGTCCTCCCGGCGGAGGAACGTCTGGGGTTCGTCCGAGCGGCGGCCGCGCTGCGAGAGATCGTGGAGGCCTCCGACCGGCGGATCCGATGACCGGATCGCGGCGACCGCGACGGACCCCGTTCAGCCGCCGCTGACGGGCGGCAGCACCGCCACCTCGTCACCCTCGGCCACCGGGGTGGAGCGCTCGGCCCGCTCCCCGTTCACCACGAACGAGGCGACCGCGGCCACCCTGGCGAAGCGCTCCCCATATCGCTCGCCGAGCGCGTCCACGAGCTCCCCCACGTCTCGGCCGGAGGCTCGCACCTCCGACACGCCCGCGACCTCGCGCAGGGAGGCGAACAGCCGCACGCGTATCGCCGTCATCGCCGGTCAAGCGTACCGGCGCTCCTGCCGACCGAGCTAAGGTAGGAGGCGTCCCGATGCCGTTCATCGTCCTGCTCGCCGATCGAGATCCAGAGGTCGCCCTGCCGGCGCTCGCCGAGCTCAGACCGGATCTCAAGTGGGAGCCGCTCGCCCTCGGATCGCTCGTCCACGTGCGCGATCTGGACCCGCAGGCGGTGCTGGTCGACGCCGGTGAGAACCCGGCGCAGGCGTGGACCGTCCTGCTCGAGCTGCGCTCGCGCGACCCGCGCGTCCCCACGCTGCTGCTGGTCGAGCGCACCGACCTCGAGCGCTACCCGTGGCCCGAGGTGGCGGACGAGTTCGTCTACCCGGGAGCCCCGGCGGGCGAGCTGGAGGTCCGGCTGGCGATGCTGCGCCGCAGGGCCGGGGCCGGCGACGGCTCGATCATCCGGCTCGGGCCGGTCGCGATCGACATCGAGACGTATCAGGTGACGGCGTCGGGCAGGACGCTCGACCTCACGTACAAGGAGTTCGAGCTGCTGCGGTTCCTCGCCTCGCATCCCGGCCGCGCATACACGCGCCCCGCGCTGCTGCGGGAGGTCTGGGGCTACGACTTCTACGGCGGCAGCCGGACCGTGGACGTCCACGTCCGCCGCCTGAGGGCCAAGCTCGGGCCGGAGCACGAGCAGCTGATCGAGACCGTCCGCGGCGTCGGCTACCGCGCCGCCGACCCGGCGTAACCGAGAGTTAACGCCGGCGCAACGGCGATGCCGCGGACCCGCTCTACCCTGGACGCCGACGAGGCAGCGAGGGGGAAGGCCCGTGACCACACCTAAGGACGTCCTGGGGCTCGCTCGAGCGCGGGAGGCGGCGATCGTCGACTTCCGGTTCTGCGACCTGCCCGGGCTCATGCAGCACTTCTCGTCCCCGATCTCGGAGCTGACCGAGGACCTGTTCGACGACGGGATCGGCTTCGACGGCAGCTCGATCCGTGGGTTCCAGGAGATCCAGGAGTCCGACATGCTCCTGGTGCCGGACCCCGACACGGCCTACATGGACCCGTTCACCGCGGTTCCCACGCTCAACATCAACTGCTTCGTGAAGGACCCGGTTACGGGTGAGATGTACAGCCGCGACCCGCGGTACGTGGCGAGGAAGGCCGAGCTGTACCTGCGGCAGAGCGGGATCGCCGACATCAGCTACTGGGGGCCGGAGGCCGAGTTCTACATCTTCGACTCGATCCGGTTCGACCAGAACCAGCACGAGGGCTACTACCACATCGACGCCGACGAGGGCGTGTGGAACTCCGGCGCCGAGCAGGGCGGGAAGAACCTCGGGTACCGCCCGCGCTACAAGGAGGGCTACTTCCCCCTGCCCCCGATGGACCAGTACCAGGACCTGCGCAGCCAGATGGTGCTGAACCTTGAGGAGGTCGGCATCAAGGTCGAGGTCCACCATCACGAGGTCGGCACGGCGGGCCAGGCGGAGATCGACATGCGCTACGACACGCTGCTGCGGACCGCGGACAACGTCCTGAAGTACAAGTACGTGGTCAAGAACACGGCGTGGAGGGCCGGCAAGACGGTCACGTTCATGCCGAAGCCCCTCTTCCAGGACAACGGCTCGGGGATGCACACGCACCAGAGCCTGTGGAAGGACGACGAGAACCTGTTCTGGGACGAGGTCGGGTACGCGGGGATCAGCGACACCGCCCGCTACTACATCGGCGGCCTGCTGACCCACGCGCCCAGCCTGCTCGCCTTCACGAACCCCACGACGAACTCGTACCGGCGGCTCGTCCCCGGCTACGAGGCGCCGATCAACCTGGTGTTCAGCCAGCGCAACCGCAGCGCCGCGGTCCGGATCCCCGTGTTCTCGAAGGCGCCGGCGACGAAGCGTCTGGAGTTCCGCACGCCGGATCCGGCGTGCAACCCGTACCTGGCGTTCAGCGCGATGCTGATGGCGGGCCTCGACGGCATCAAGAACAAGATCGAGCCGCCCGAGCCGATGGACAAGGACCTGTACGACCTGCCGCCCGAGGAGAAGGGGCTCGTCAGGCAGGTGCCGGGGTCGCTGGAGGAGGTGCTCGACCACCTTGAGGCCGACCACCAGTGGCTGCTCGAGGGCGGCGTGTTCACCCAGGACGTGATCGACACGTGGATCGGGTACAAGCGCGAGCACGAGCTCGACGCGGTGCGACTGAGGCCGCACCCGTACGAGTTCCACCTCTACTACGACTGTTGACGACGCGGGGGAGCTGACGAGATGGCCGAGCCGAAGACGATCGCGTTCTTCCCGGAGCCGGGCGCCTGGGGGCCCACGAACAACTGCGTGGCGATCGCGAACGTCCTGGCGGAGCGCGGGCATCGGATCGTGTTCGTCGTGGACGAATCCTTCCAGGGCGAGCTCGAGAAGCGGGGTTTCGAGGAGCGAATCATGCGCATGGCGCCGCCCGATGAGGACGCGGACCCGACCGCCGACCCCTGGGGGGAGTTCATCCGGGTCACGGCGCCCGAGTTCCGCAAGCCGACGATCGAGCAGATCGCGACCGTGACGAAGCCGATCTGGGAGGCGCTGGTCGCCGGCGCCCGCTACTCACATGCGCGCCTGATGGAGATCTGGGAGGACATCCGCCCTGACGTGGTGTGCACCGACAACGTCACCGGATACCCGGCGGTCGAGCTGGCGGGCTGCCCGTGGGTGCGGTTCGTCTCCGCGAACCCGCTCGAGATGCGCGACCCGGGACTCCCGCCCGCGCTCTCGGGGCTCCCGACCGACGACCGGAGTGAGTGGCGGGCCTTCCGCGACGAGTACCACGCTCAACACGAGCAGCTCCTGATGGAGCACAACGACTTCCGCGAGTCGGTCGGCGCCGGACCGTGCCCGGTCGACGAGTTCAACACCGACTCGCCCTGGGCGAACCTGTACCTGTTCCCCGAGGTGGCCGACTACCCGCGCTCGCAGCCGCTCGACGACACATGGCATCGCCTGAACTCGACCGTGCGCACGAACGAGGAGCCGTTCGACGTGAGCGAGCGCGTGCCGGGCGACGGCAAGGTCGTGTACCTATCCCTGGGATCGCTCGGCTGCATGGACGTGGGGCTCATGCAACGCCTGATCGACGCGCTGGCTAAGACCGGGCACCGCACGATCGTCTCGATGGGCCCGCTGAAGGATCAGATGACGCTCGGACCGAACATGTTCGGCGACGGGTTCCTGCCCCAGCCGTCGATCCTCCCGCAGTGCGACCTGCTGATCACGCACGGCGGGAACAACACCGTGTGCGAGGGGTTCCACTTCGGGCTCCCTATGATCGGGCTCCCGCTGTTCTGGGACCAGTACGACAACGCTCAGAGGTTGCGGGAGACCGGGTTCGGCGAGCGGCTGCCCACCTACGACTGGACCGACGAGGAGCTGATCGGCACGGTCGACCGGCTGCTCGAGGACGAGGACCTGCGGGCCCGGATGGGAGCGAACGCCGAGGCGATCCGGGCCGATCCGGGACGGATCAAGGGCGCCGACATCCTCGAGTCCGTCATGGCCGAGGCTTAGGCGGGCGGACGGAGGTCCTGACCACCGGGCCGTGGATCCGGTCTGATCTCGAACCGCGGTCAACGCTGGGTCAGTCGATCCGTGCGGCTCGGAGCGCGAGGTACCGCTGCTCGGGAAGGCTGGCGGTCTTGCGGGCGGCCGCGCGGTAGGCCTCACGCGCGGCGTCCAGGTCCCCGGCGAGCTCGAGCAGGTGCCCGCGGATCGCGTCCAGCCGGTGCGTCTGCTCCGCGCGTGCGTCCCCGTCCAGCGTGCCGAGCACGGCGAGCCCCGCACGTGGCCCGTGAACCTTCGCCACCGCGACCGCCCGGCTGAGCGTCACGATCGGGCCGGGCATGACCTCCTCCAGCAAGTCGTAGAGCGCGAGGATCTGCGGCCAGTCGGTCGCGGCGTCCGACGGCGCCTCGTCGTGGACCGCGGCGATCGCGGCCTGCAGCTGGTACGGGCCGACGGGACCCGCCCCGAGCGTCCGGTGCAGCAGCGCGACGCCCTCCTCGATCTGGGCCCGGTCCCATCGCGTTCGGTCCTGATCGGCGAGCGGGACCGGCATGCCGTCGGCGTCGGCGCGTGCCGCGCGCCTGGCGTCGGTGAGCAGCATCAACGCGAGCAGCCCCGCCGCCTCGGCCTCGCCGGGCAGCAGGCCGTGCAGGATCCGCGCCAGGCGGATCGCCTCGGCGGTCAGGTCGGCCCGCTGCAGCGAGGGGCCGGCGCTCGCCGTGTAGCCCTCGTTGAACACCAGGTACAGCACGTGCAGCACGACGCGCAGGCGCTCCGCACGCTCCGGCTCCGGCGGCAGCTCGAACGCTATCCCCGACCGGCGGATGCTCTGCTTCGCGCGGCTGATCCGCTGCGCCATCGTGGCCTCGGGCACCAGGAACGCGTTCGCGATCTCGGCGGTCGACAGGCCGCCGACCGCGCGGAGCGTGAGCGCCAGCTGCGACGGGACCGAGAGCGACGGATGGCAGCACAGGAACAGCAGCGCGACGGTGTCGTCGCTCGCCGGCGGCTCCGCCGCCTCGGCCGGGGTCATCGCGACCACCGTCTCCTCGCGCCGCCGGCGCGCGGTCTCGCTGCGGATCTCGTCGACCAGGCGGCGCGACGCGACCGTGATCAGCCAGCCGCGCGGATGCTCCGGGACGCCTTCCTCGGGCCATCGCTCCGACGCGGCGAGGAGGGCCTCCTGCACGGCGTCCTCGCTCGCGTCGAAGGAACCGTAGCGCCGCACGAGCACGCCGAGGACCTGCGGCGCGAGCTCGCGCAGCAGGTCCTCGACGTAGGCGCTCATGTCCGCCGCGGCGCCCGCCCTCGGCCGCTACGCGGCCTCGGCCGCCCGCCGCAGCTCCGCGATGTCGATCTTCCGCATCTGCAGCATCGCCTGCATGGCTCGCTGCGCGCGGCCGGGATCGGGGTCGCCGAGCAGCTCGGGCAGCGCCGTCGGGACGATCTGCCACGACAGGCCGAACCGATCCGTCAGCCACGCGCACGGGCCCGCCTCACCGCCGTCGGCCGTGAGCGCGTCCCAGAAGTGATCGACCTCCTCCTGGGTCTCGCAGCTCACCACGAACGACGCGGCGTCGGTGAAGTCGTGGCCCGGGCCGCCGTTCAGCGCCGTGAACCGCTGACCGTCCAGCTCGAACTCGACCGTCATCGCGGGGCCGTCCTGCCCTGGGGCGCCCTCGCCCAGGCGAGCGACCTCGAGGATCCGGGACGAGCCCTGGCCGCCGCCGGGCCGGCCCGCGAAGATCGACACGTACAGCTCGGCCGCCCGCTCGGCCTGATCGTCGAACCACAGGAACGGTGTAACCGTCATCGTGCGTGCTCCCTTCCGTCTGGTCGGCCGAGCGTCTCGGCCAGGTGATCTTGGAACGGTCTCAGACCTCGGGGGGCTCGTCCGCGACCTGGCGTACCTCCACCGGGCCCTCTGTGAACGCGACGCAGCGCGACGCGATGTCCAGGGCGCGCTCCTCCGTCGCATCGACGATCCACCAGCCGGCGAGCGACTCCTTCGCCTCGGCGAAGGGGCCGTCGGTGGCGACCGGGACGCCGTCGACCAGCCGCACCGTCTTCGCGAGGCTCGGGTCCACCAGGCCCTGCGCGTCGACGTACTCGCCGGCGTCGCGGATCTCCTGGCCCATCGCCTGCATGAAGGCGATCATCTCCCGGATCCACTCCGGGGTGCGGGTCTGCATCATCGTGTTCTGATCCCCGAACATCATGATGATGTACTTCATCTCGATCCCTCCTCCTGCGGCGCCCCGAGCGGCGCGCTCAACCATGGGTCGGAGCCGCGGGATCGTTCTCGACATCGCGCGCGGCGCTACCCCTCCCCGGGCATCCACGAGCCGACCGAGGGGCCGAACGGATGGGCCTCCACATCGCGCCAGACGTCGCCCGTGACGTAGGGATCGTGCTCCAGCCAGTCGTTCAGCTCCTGGCGCGAGTCGAACTCGACCAGCAGCACCGAGCCTCGCATCGTGCCCTCGTCGTCGAGGATCGCGCCGCCCAACAGCACGTTCCCGGCGCGGACGAACGGCTCGAGCCCCGCCAGGTGCGCGGGGCGGGAAGCCTGCCGCCGCGCGGGCGCCTCCGGGTCGGTCCCATCGCGCGCGATCACGATGAAGCGCATCCGACTATCCCGGGCACGACGCGCCGGCGCAGGCTCGGTCGGTCCTTAGCTGCGCGTGCAGCGGCGCCAGGTCGGGGTCGTTGGTCGTGCTCCGGTCCGCCAGCAGGTTGCGCAGCTGCCAGGGGTCGCGCACCAGGTCGTAGTACTCGCGGAACGTGATGGTCGTCCCGTCGTCCGCGTAGTACTCCACGTACTCGTACCGGTCGGTGATCGTGCCCGCCCACTCCCCCAGGACCGGGTTGTCGGGCGAGCGGAAGTACTCGAGCAACAGCCGGCTCCGCCCGCTCGGCGCGAGCAGCGACGCCCCGTCCATCGGCGGATCGTCCGGCGGGCTCAGCCCGGCGGCCTCGAACACGGTCGGCGCGATGTCGATGTTGGCCGCGAGCCGGTCGTCGATCGCGCCCGCGTCCACGTGATCGGGCCAGCGCAGGAGCACGGGGATGCCGATCGACGGCAGGTACGGGTAGCGCTTCGTGCCGTAGAGGCCGTGCTCGGACCACATCAGACCGTTGTCCGACATGAAGATCGCCAGCGTGCGGTCGTCCTCGCCCAGCGCGTCGAGCCGCTCGAACAGGTCGCCGACCAAGTCGTCGACGGACATCAGGGTGCGGAGCTGGACCCGTCGAACGTGGGCACCCTTCGCGGGGTTGAGCCCCCACGCCTGGACCTCGGGCGGCTTGTCGCTGCGATCGCGCTCGGTCAGCGCAGGGTTGGGCCTGCGTTGACGCACCGGCGCGCGCGCGTACCTCGGTTCCGCCGTGAACGGGAAGTGCGGGGCGTAGGTCGAGACGTACAGGAACCACGGCGCCTCGTCGTCCTCCTCGAACGCCTCCAGGTCGCCGAGCGCGAAGTCCCGGAGCAGGCCGGTCGAGTACCCGGGGACCGTCCGGCGGACCCCGTTCACGTTGAACTCCGGATCGATGTAGCCCTGGTCGGAGACCGCCCAGCGATCCCAGCACGGCGGCGACTGTCCCAGCGGCCAGATGTTGAACAGCTTCCCCGCGATCGCCGTGCGGTACCCGGCGGGCTGCAGGTGGCATTGCATCGTGGTCGCTTGATCGAACCCCATCACCTGCGAGAACGTGTTGTTCGTCAGGATGCCGTGGTTGTGCACGTACCGGCCGCTGAGGATGGACCCGCGCGACGGGCAGCACAGCGGGGTCGTCGCGTAGGCGTTGGTGAAGCGCGTGCCGCCGCGAGCGAACAGCCGCCGCACGTTCGGCATGACCGGCAGGAAGTCGTCGTCGCGCTGGTCGTCGGTGAGGATCACCAGGACGTTCGGACGCTCGTCCGCGGCGACGCGCGGATCGAGGCGGCGTCCGGGCGCCTGCCGGGCGGCGGCCGTCGAGGCGAGGACCGCCGCGCACATGGCGGCCGCGACCACCAGCCGAACGCTCTTCACGGGGGCTCCTTCCGACGGCTCACGAACCGTAGCAGCCGGTCCACGACCCTCGCCCGTCTCAGGTGCCTCTCCGCCAGGCGCGACGGGCGTTCCCGGGCGATACCGGCAGCGGCAGCGGCCGCAGCTGCAGCACACGCTCGCGGTGACGCTCCTCCTCCAGCTGGAGCTCGCGTCCGCGCAGCAGCTCGAACTGGGTGATCAGGCCGACCATGCGCTCCGGGTGCTCGCGTTCGACGACCGGGAGGACCCCCAGCTTGCGGGTCGCCATCCGGTCAGCCACCGCGCGGAGGGTCTCGTCGGCGAAGGCCGTCACGACGCCGGGCTCCATCGCGTCGTCGACCGTCCCCTCGAGCTTCCCGTCGGCCGCGAGCTCGAGCACGTGGGTCCACCGGAGCACGCCCCTCAGGGCTCCGTCCTCCGATAGGACCGGGAGCAGCCGCTGCCTGCGCATCGCGGACCGGTCCGACGCGGTCTCGAAGACCTGGGCGATCGAGCCACCGGAGGGGGCGGTCACGACGTCGGTGGACATCACGTCGCGCGCGAACAGCGCCTCGAGGGGGCCGACCGCGTACTCGCGCAGCACGTGGAACCCGCGGCGCGCGACCTTCTCGGTCAGGATCGAGCGCGGCAGCAGCAGGACGCTCACCAGGTGGGCGACCGTCGCGACCAGCACGAGCGGCAGGAGCAGGTCGATGTCGTGCGTGAGCTCCAACGCGAAGACCACGGCGGTGAGGGGCGAGCGCATCACCCCGGCCATCACGCCCGCCATGCCGAGCACCGCCCATCCGCTCTCGGGCCCCCATGGCATCAGCGGGGCGGCGAGACCGCCGATCGCGGCGCCCATCATCAGGATCGGGGCCAGGATGCCGCCGCTCGTGCCCGATCCGAGCGCGACCGCCCAGATCACGAGCTTCACGACCAGCACGGTCGCGAGCGTCCCGATCGCCAGCTTGCCCGCGAGGGTGTCCGCGATCGTGTCGTAGCCGATGCCGAGCGCCCTGGGCTCGATCACGCCTCCGATACCCACCACGAGGCCGCCTAACAGCGGCCACCACGTCCAGTGGAACGGCAGCAGCGCGAAGGCGTCCTCGGCTCCGTACACCGCCTTCGTGAGCACCCAGGCGGCGCCGCCGGTGACCAGGCCCAGGCCGAGCGCCCCCGCGAGCGAGCCCAGGCCGGCGAGCGGCACGTCCGGCACCGGGAACAGCGGCGCCGCCGGCAGCCAGCCCAGGTTCACGAACCCGATCCGCAGCGCCGTCGCCGCGACGGCGGCGGTGGCGACGACGACCATCGATCGCGGCTTCCACTCGAACAGCAGCAGCTCGACCGCCAGGAGCACCCCGGCGAGCGGCGTGCCGAAGACCGCGGCCATGCCGCCGGCCGCGCCGGCGACCAGGAGCGTGCGCCGCTCGATCGCCGTCATGCTGGAACTGCGCGATCACCGAGCCGAGCGCGCCGCCGGTGAGGATGATCGGGCCCTCTGCGCCGAACGGCCCCCCGGTCCCGATGCTGATGGCGCTGGAGATGGGCTTCAGGATCGTCAGGCGCGGCTCCACGCTGCTGCCGCCGACCAGGATCGTCTCCATCGCCTCGGGGATGTGGCCCCGGATCGCTCGGGCCGAACCGCGCCATCAGCCCGACGATCGGCTCCCTGACCATCAGGATGCACGTCGCCAGGGCCCCGAGGGTGTTGTCGGCCGGCGAGACCGGCGTGATGTCCCAGCGCTGGTAGTACGCCAGGTTCGTGCATCGGGCCGACGGCGAGAGCAGGACCAGCCCGAGCACCGAGCTCAGGAGCCCGACCACGACGGCGTAGGGCAGCCGCAGCACCTGGGCGTGGTCGTGAAGTCCCCGAGCCGGCGCTCGGCTCGGAGGCGCGCAGATCGGGCCCAGGACGTCGTCCTGGGGCAACGAGGACGCCGGGTCGGGTCCTGGTTCGTCGGTCACGGCTCGAATCATATCGTGTCACGATGTATCATGACTTCATGAGCGCTCCGACCGTCCGCAGGGGAGTGAGCCGGCCGACGCAGGCCGACTACCGCAGGCTGCTCGAGCTGAGGGACGGCCTTAGGCGCTTCCTGCGCTGGAGCGCCGGCCGAGCCGAGGAGGCCGGCCTGACGACGGCCCAGCACCAGCTGCTCCTGGTGGTGCGCGCCCACGACGATCCGGCGGGTCCGACGATCGGCGACGTGGCCGACCACCTTCTGCTGCGCCACCACAGCGCGGTCGAGCTGGTGGACCGCGCAGCGACCGCCGGCCTGGTCCGCCGGGCCCCGGACGCGGACGATCAGCGCGCCGTGCGGATCTGCTCACGCCGCTCGGCAACCGGCGGCTGGCGGAGCTCTCGACGCTGCACCTGGAGGAGCTCCGCCGGCTTCGAGGGCACCTGGGTGCGCTGTGGAAGGGATTGGAGGGGACGGGATGATGGAGCTGGGTGCCGCGTTGCTGGCAGGACTGATCGGCGGCCTGGCGTTCCTGGTCGTCCTGTGGGACGCGATCCTGGGCGGCGTGCTGGAGGTGCCGTTCCTGCGAGCGCTGGGCGGCCGGTCGCGCCGCACGCGTCCACGCAGGCGACGTACCTGGCGGGCGCCGCGATGCACGCCGGCCTGTCGGTGGGCTTCGCGCTCGTGTACGCGTGGGTCCTGGACGCGCTCGACCCGGCGACGGTGGGCGCCGGCGCGGCGGTCGGCCTGCTGATCGGGCTGGCCCACGCCGCGGCCGCGACGTTCGTGGCAGCTGCCGTGCTCGCCCGTCTGCAGGGCACCGAGCGCGAGACCGGACCGCACGGGCTGACGCCTCGACGCACCAGCGCGCAGCGGCGACGACGTGGGTCCTGGCGCACGTGGTCTTCGGACTGACCGTCGGGACCGTGTACATGGCGACCGCGACCTGATGCGAGGGCGCCGCACGCCGAAGGAGGATCCGCGATGCCGGAGGTCCCAAGACCCGCGGCCCGACTACGCTCGGGGCATGGACGAAGACCCGGGGACTGAGCAGGACGACCCGCGCCCCGACTTCGCGCGCGGAGAGGACCGCGAGGAGCCCGGCCCCGATCGCAGGCATCAGGGCTCGTTCGCGACCGGGGCAGGAGGAGGAGGAGCACCACCCCGAGGAGGAGCTCCCGGGACGCTTCGCCCGCGGGACAGGCCTCCGACCCCGCCTAGGGTCCGGCTTGACCGCCCTGCGACTGGAGGCGGCGCTTACGTGGCTCTACGCCGCCGGGTTCGGCGGCGCCACGTTGCCGGTGGCCGTCTTCCTCCTGTGGCGCGGCCGGCTGCCGTCGTTCTTCGGCCTGTTCGACCTGTACGACGGCCCCTGGCGGACCCGGGTCGGCGACGGCACGTTCGTCTGGCTCTTGGTCGGGTTCCTCCTCACGACGGCGGCGGCCGCGTGGGCCGCCTGGTTGGTGTGGAACGGCTCCAAGGTCGGCGGCGTCCGCACCCTGCTCCTGCTGCCCGCGGAGGCCGTCTTCTGGTTCGGCTTCGACCTGCCGATCGCCAAGGCCATCGGCGTCGCGCGCATCGTCCTGCTTGCGATCGGCTGGTCCTCCCTTAGCTGAGCCGCAGCGGAGCCGGTCCGCCGTGACCGGGGTCACGGCAGGCTCGACGGCGCCCGTGGCAGCCTCTCGAGGGTATGCTGGCATACCATGAGGAGGACCACCGTGAAGCTGCCGGAGGACCTCGACGCGAAGCTCCGCGCCGAGGCCGAGCGCCGAGGCATGACCATCTCGGAGCTCACCCCGCGAGGCGATCGAGATGCATCTGGGCGTCGGCCGTCGGCGCATCCTCAGGGGGAGCGGCGTCCGGCCGGAGCGGCCGCGGGGATCTCTCCGTACGGGTCGACGAGATCTTCGACGAGATCCTCGAGGAGAAGCGCCGCAAGGGGGAGCTGTAGGCGTCATCGTCGATGCCGGGCCGCTCGTCGCCTACCTCGATGAGGACGACGAGCACCACGCGGCCTGTCGAGCGCTCCTCGAGAACCATCCCGGCCCGCTGTTGGTGCCGACGCTGTCACGGAGGTGGCTCACCTCGTGGATCGCGACCTCGGCCCGACCTCCGAGACGGCGTTCCTCGCCGACATCGTGGAGGAGCGCCGAGCCGGTCCCGCTCGAGCCCGCAGACTGGCGGAGGACCTCGACCTGGTCTGGACGTACCGGGATCCCGCTCGGGGCGGTCGACGCCTCCATCGTGGCGCAGGCCGAACGGCTGAGGATCCGGCGCGCAGATCGCCACCCTCGACCGACGTGACTTCTCGGTCGTCCGGCCCACGCACGTCGAAGCCTTCGAGCTGCTGCCCTAGCGGGATGACCCGTTGACCGACATGAAGCATCGTCATGGCGACGCTGTATGACATGACCGCGAAGCGCACGTCCAAGGTCGTGACCGTCTCCGTCCCACCCGACGACGCGAAGGACTTCGAACGATCGCGGCCGACGAGGGCCGCAACCGGAGCGAGCTCTTCCGCGAGATGCTCCGCGTCTACGACATCTACCGCGAGACGCGGTCGTTCGAGTCCCTGCAGCGGTACGGGGCCGCCCGGGCCGCCCGGCTGGGTATCCGCTCGGAGGCCGACGTCGAGCGGTTGATCGCGGACGCCCGCCGTTGAGGGTCGTCCTCGACACGAACATCCTGATCAGCGCGCTCGTCTTCCCCGGTGGACGGCCCGAGGCGGTCTACCGCTCGGCTTCAAGGCCACATCGAGCTCGTCACGTCGCCACCACTGCTCGCGGAGCTGGGCCGCGTCCTCGTCGAGAAGTTCGATGGGAAGAGGGCTTCGCATCCGCAGCCGTCGCCCAGGTGGCCCGTGTGGCGACGATCGTCCGTCCCGAGCGCCGGCTCCACGTCGTCCACGACGACCCCGCCGACGATCGCGTGCTCGAGGCGGCATCGGCCGGCGGCGTCGCGCCCAGATCGTCTCCGGCGACCGGCACCTCGCTGCGGCTCCGCGCTTGGGAAGGCATCCCGATCCAGCCGGCGACGGGGTTCCTCGCGGATCTCGACCGGCCATGACGACCGGCGTCGGCGATCGGGCGCATCCTGTCCGTGTGACGCGCTGGGTGCTGCACGTCGATATGGACGAGTTCATCGCGGCCGTCGAGATCCTTCGCCGCCCCGAGCTCCGCGGGAAGCCGGTCGTGGTCGGCGGCGACGGCGACCCCACCAAGCGCGGCGTGGTCTCCACCGCGAACTACGAGGCGCGGCGGTTCGGGATCGGCTCGGCGATGCCGCTGCGGACCGCGTACAAGCGGAACCCCGACGCGGTCTTCCTGCCGGTGGACGGGCCCGCGTACGACGCGGCGTCGGCGCGCGTGATGGAGGTGCTCCGCTCGTTCCCCGCCGTCGTCGAGGTCTGGGGCTGGGACGAGGCGTTCATGGGGATCGAGGCCGACGACCCCGAGGCGTTCGCTCGCGGCGTGCAGGCGCGCGTGCTGGAGCGAACCGAGCTCTGGTGCTCGATCGGCGTCGGCGACACGAAGCTCCGAGCCAAGCTCGCGAGCGGGTTCGCCAAGCCGCGCGGCGTCTACCGCCTGACCACCGCCGAGTGGGACGGCCTGATGGGCGACCGTCCCACCGACGCCGTCTGGGGCATCGGGAGGAAGACGGCCGCCCGCCTGGAGGCGATCGGGATCTTCACCGTGCGCCAGCTCGCGACCGCCGACCCCGAGCTGCTGGCCTCGTCCTTCGGCCCGCGCACCGGCCCCTGGCTCCGCGAGATCGGCCGCGGGGAGGGCGGCTCGGACGTGAGCGACGAGCCCCGCGTGCGCGTCGGCATCAGCCGCGAGCGCACGTTCCAGCAGGACCTCTCCGACCCCGACGAGATCCACCGCGAGCTCCGACGCCTCGTCTCGGAGCTGATGGCCGACATCCGCGAGGACGGCCGCCCCGTCACCCGCGTGAGCGTCAAGGTCCGCTTCGTCCCCTTCACCACCAGGCAGAAGCAACGGAAGCTGCCGGAACCCACGACGGACGAGGGCGTGATCGAGGCCACCGTGCTCGAGGTGCTCGGCCGATTCGAGCTGGAACGGAAGGTGCGGCTGCTGGGTGTGAGAGCCGAGTTCGCGAGCTGATCGCTCCGGCGCTACCCTGCCGCCGCGGTGGCACTCCCTCTCGCACCCGACCCGTCGTTCGACTACCGGACCGCCTCGGAAGCGGGGATCCTCGCACGGGCGAAGCTCCTCGAGGGCCGGTTCCTCGGCGACATCCGAGGGGCGTCCTTCACGGCGACGGAAGGCGGGCGTGGGCGCCATGAGGCCGGTCTCGCGGTGGAGCACTTCTTCGGCATCCCGCGGAACTCGCGATCGGAGGCTGACTTCCCCGGCGCCGGGATCGAGCTCAAGGTCGTTCCGCTCGTCCGGTCAGGCAACAAGCTCCGCGTGAAGGAGCGGACCGTGATCTCGATGATCGACTACGGTGCCCTCGCTCAGGAGACGTGGGCGACGGCGAGCGTTCGCAAGAAGCTAAGGGTCCTCTTCGTCTTCTTCGAGCACATCCCCGATTTCCCGAAGACCGCTTTCCCGATCCGCACCGTGGTTCTCTGGGAACCCGACGCGGCGACTGAGAGCTTCATCCGCGCGGATTGGGAGCGCGTCTGGACGAAGGTGCGACACGGTGACGCTCACCTGCTCTCCGAGAGCGACGGCCGGATCATGGGGCCCTGCACGAAGGGTGCCGACTCCACGGCCCTGAAGCGCCAACCATTCAACCCCGAGCCGGCGAAGTCGCGCGCGTTCGCGCTGAAGCCGGCCTTCACGCTCGACCTCTATGAGCGGACCGTGCGACGGCGTCTCGAGGAGTCGCTCGTCGCGAACCACGTCACGTCCCCGACGGCTGAGTTCGAAGCGCGCCTTCTCGAGCGCTTCGAGCATTTTGAGGGCAGGACGGTTGATGACGTGGCCGCGGAGCTCGGTGTTCCACCAAGCAACGCCAAGAGCTACGCGGCGATGGTGATGCGACGTGCGTTCGGCGCCAAGAGCTTCCGTGCGAAGATCCGGGAGTTCGAGCAGATGGGCCTGACCCCGCGCATGACCCGAGTAGGCCCGAATCTGATGCCCTACGAGGCGCTATCGTTCCCAGCGTTCCGGTACTCCGAACTCCTTGAGGAGACCTGGGAGGACAGCGACCTCCTGTCGAGGATCGAGTACATGCTGATCGTCCCAGTGCACGGTGAGTCGAAGTCCGCCGCAAGGCAACTGCCGCTTTCGGGCACCCTGTGTTCTTGGCGACCAACGGCGAGTGAGCTCGACACTATCCGTCGTGAGTGGGAAGTGTTCCGACTTGATCCGACAGGGCCGCGCCGACCGCCTCACGCCCGCATCCCAAACGGTCGCGATCCCGTCCGGCCCCCATGCGAGAGATTCTATGGACACCGACGTCGCTCCCTTTGTGGGCCCGCTCGTCAAGAAGAGCTTCTGGGTGAACGCCCTGTTCCTTGCCGACTGTTGAAGGTAGCCGCGACGCCACCGACCCGGCCGACGACTGAGCCGAGGAGAACATCAAGTCGAACGGATGAGGGGGTCTCGGACAGAGGATCGGAACCCGTGCCGGCGTCACCATCATGGACGCCTCATCCCGGTGCCGACCGGTACGGACCGGTGCGGACCGGTGCCGAGTCTTCACCACATCTTGCACTTGGCACCCCGCACCATGCATCAGGATATGTTCACGCGCGAGGAGCTTCAGACGGTGGAGGGCAGCTCGCGGGCCACGGATATTGGGGCAAAGCGAATGGGGCTTCGTGACCTCGACTTGAAGGATGAGTACCGGTCAGACGAGGACAGTCTGGCTGAGGACCTCTTTCACCGTGTCTTTCAGTTTCTAGCATCTTACGACCGAGCCGTCGGATACCACGGCTCGGACTGGTTGCCGCGGCCCGTGGCTTGAAGACCTTCGTCGGACATCAAGGAACGATGCGGTTGGTCGCCAGTCCTACCTGTCGGAAGCAGACTTCGAGGCAATCTCGATGGGGCTAAGAGCTCAGGGACAGCCTGGTGGAGCAGTCTGCACCGCGAAGTCGCGGGCGTGCGGGGGAGGCGGAACTCGTCGCTTCGCCGAGCTGGCTTATCGCGGAGGAACGACTCGACGTGAGAGTCGCAACCGCGAGCGCTGGCCTTGGCATCTACCACGAGAAAGTTGCCGTGTTCGTCGATTCGGCCCACGACGCGGCCGCACTCGTGGGTTCACCGAACTGAGACGCGGGGAGGATTGGTCGACAACTTCGAGTCAGTGGACGTCTTTGAGCTGGACGCATGACGAGGAGCGAGTTCGAAATCGCAAGAGAGCGAGCTTCGAGCGGCTCTGGACAAATCGGACGTTGGGACTCGATGTCGTGCCGGTACCGGAAGCGGCTGAACGCGGGTTGATCCGGCTATCAGAGCCGAGGTGGGCTGACCTCGGCCTCAGGCCAACGATCGCGCCAATGGACTCAGGCCAGACCTATGTCAATCATGAACTTGAACTGGACAAGAAGCCAACCGGGGTGGAGGACTCCTCACGCAACCCCAGGCGCTCGAGCTGCGTGTGAGTACCAACGCCAAGCAATCGAGGAATGGTGGCTCAACGACTTCCAGGGAATCCTCGCCATGGCGACGGGCACCGGGAAGACCGTCACCGCCCTATCAGCCATCCGCGACCTCTCAGCCTCCGAACGCGTTCCACTTGTAGTCCTGGTGCTTGCTCCCTTCAAGCATCTCGTCGACCAATGGTGCGCCGAGATCGCAAGATGGGGGGGCCGTTTCATCGCCTGCTATGAGTCAACGGACACTTGGGTCTCGGCCGCCTCGGAGGGGATTGCGCTCACACGGGCGGGCATCCGCGATTCTGTGTTCCTAGTCGCTACCCACGCAACTTCGAACCTGCCGGCATTCAGGAACCTCATAATGAGCGCTCCGGGCGAATCCCTTTGCGTCATAGCAGACGAAGCACACCGCCTCGGGGCACCGAGTTTGTGGAACGCGCTTCCGCCGAACGCGCGGTTCAGACTGGGACTCTCAGCAACGCCCGAGCGGGACGAGGACGAGACAGGAACAGAGCGCCTTCTCGAATACTTCGGTGGTGTCGTCTTCGAGTTCGGCATCGACGAAGCTATCGCTGCCGGTGCGCTGGCCCCTTACGAGTACTTCCCCGAATTGGTACCCCTAGATCGCGACGAGCTGAACGAGTACCGCAACATCGTGGAGCGACTGGAACGTGAGCTCGCCAGGGAGCCCGACGGACGTAGCGCAAAGCTGATCGGGCAGTTGTACTTGCAACGTGCAACGGTGCTTAACACAGCTCGAGGGAAGCTGAAGGCACTTCGAGAGGCTGTCGAGCGACAACGACCAGACCGGTCTCTAATCTACTGCGCGGGCAGACCACAACTAGCAGCCGTCATGGACCTCTTATGGGCGCAGGGAATAACGAGTCGCCAGTTCACCGGAGAGGAGAGTCGTCGCGAGCGGACCGCTTTGCTTGAGGGGCTGGTGAGCGGTGCTACGCCGGCCCTCGTTGCGATCAGGTGCCTCGACGAAGGTGTCGATATCCCGGAGGCGATGTCCGGATACCTTCTAGCGAGTAGCGGCAACCCACGTGAGTTCGTACAGAGGCGAGGGCGCCTCCTGAGGTTGAGCGTCGGCAAGACGCGCGCTCGAATCTTCGACTACATCGTCGTCCCCGATGGGCGAGCAGACCACGAGCGCGAGGTGATGAGGCGTGAGGTTCGCAGGGTGATGACATTTGCTCAGGCAGCGCTCAACGGATCCCGGGCAATCGAGGCTCTGTGGCCCACGATTGAGCGATTCGACCTCGTCCACGAACTGGGGGTGCCTTGATGGGAGTGCGTGAGCTGCTCCTTGAGTTCCTGGAAACGGTGGATGAGCCCGTCCGGTCGATCCTCGCAGAGGTCATCCTCGCTGAACAACGAACAATCGACATGGAGCGCCCGCGTGTGAGAGCCGAGATCCGAGACATCATCGACAAGCACGTTCGGCGGGAGGAAGTCGCAGGCGGAGGGGGCGCGCTGTGATCATCAGCTCCCTGCGGCTCCACAACTTCCGGCAGTACCGTGGAGACCAGACGCTGTCTTTCTCGACCGATCCGGAACGCAACGTCACAATCGTTGTTGGAGCGAACGGCGCGGGCAAGACTGGCTTGTTCCTCGCTCTCAACTGGTGCCTCTACGCGCAGGGTGCCTCGGATGCGGGACCACTCCTCAGCTGGAATCTAAGTCCGACCGAACGCGAAGAGGGTGGATTCGTCGAGGTGCAGTTCCGCCATGGCGGCATCCAGTACGTCGCGAGACGCGGAATCCAATCTCTCGGGGATTCGCAGGAAGAGGTCGGCGAGCTACAACTTCTCGAACTTCGACCGGGTGGCCGAGCAAAGCCCGTCCTCAACCCAGAGCAGATGATGAATGAGATCCTGCCGATCGATGCTCGCCGCTACTTCTTCTTCGATGGAGAACGCATCAACGACATGACGAAGGCGGGGCACGGCGAGCAGGTGCGTGAGGCTATGCGTAGCGTCCTCAAGTTGAAGGTTCTCGAGCGGTCCATCTTCCACCTTGGGGAAGTCGAGAAAGACCTACTCAGGGCGGTCAAGCAGAGCAAGGAGATGGACTCAGAGTCTGCCGGGTTGATCGAGGCCATGGAGAACCTCCGCGGACAGATACAAGAGGCTCGGTCTCGGCGTGATGAAGTCGTAGCAGAGATCGAGTCGAACGATCGGCAACTCGAAATCGTTGCAGAGAAGCTCAAGTCGTTCGAGGGCTTCCGCGAGATCATGGTGCGTGAAGCTGAAATCGACACCCTCCTCGCAGCGAAGGATCAGCGCTGCACGGAGATCGTCGACGCCCTCTCAGACGTCATCGTCAGGTCGGGGCCGTCGATCGCGAGTCAAGCCCTCACAATCGCTCAACAGATCCTCGACGAGAAGCGGAGGCGCGGGGAGATCCCCTCGAACATCAGGCGACAACTGATCGACGACCTGCTGAGGGAAGGGAAGTGCATCTGCGGCCGCGAGCTGGACGCCCCTTCCCGGCGAATCCTCGATGCTCGGAGGGAATCAGCCGCCTCGAGCGAGGTGGAGGACGTTGTCCTAACCGCCTCGGGCCATATCGCATCCCTTCACGGGCTCGCCCAGAGAGCTCCTCAGGAACTCCTTGATGCACTTCAGGAGTACGAAGGGATACGATCAACGATGGATGAGCTGCAGCGAGAGAAGGAGGGCCTGAGGCAGCGGGTATCCGAAGACTTGCGGACGAGACCCGCCGGCGAGGTCGGCGATGAGTCGAGAGGGCTCGACGAGACGCGCCGCCTTCTTGAGCTTGGCGGACGGGACCTGAACTTCGAACTCGGTCAGCTACAGGCCGGATTGGCTCAGCTGGAGCTGAACCTAGAGCACAAGCGGGACCAGCTGGAAAGGACGCAGCATCGCAGCTCCGCGGCGACTCGAGAGAAGCGTCGATATGCACTCGCGTTTCAAGCGCGCGAGGCGGCCGAAGAGCTGCTCCAACGGTTCCATGATGATATGCGACAGCGAATCGAAGACATGACGGACGAGATCTTCAAGAGCTTGGTGTGGAAGCAGGGAGGAACCTTCCAGCGGGTCAAGATCCTCGGCGATTCGCGGATGGATGTCGTGGGTCGTTCCGGGGAGTCAGCCTTCGAGGGCCTCTCAGCAGGCGAGAGGCAAGTATTGAGCCTCTCGTTCATCGTGGCGATGTCGAGGGTGACCGGGGAGGAGGCACCCTTGGTGATTGACACGCCATTCGGCAGGCTCTCCGAGGATCCGCTAGACAACATCGCTGAACGGTTGCCGTTCCTTTCTGGCCAGCTGGTGCTCTTGGTAACCGATCGAGAGCTGGAGGGGTCGGCGAGACGTTCCATGAAGGACAGAATCGGAGGAGAGTTCTTCCTGTCCTTCGACCAGGACACGGATGCGACCCTTATACAACAGAGAGGCCCGCATGAGTGAGCGAGCTGGCAAGACTAGGGCAACATCTGGCCCTTCTGATCGATACTTCGTTCAGAAGGACAAGCACCCTCTCTTCCAGAAGCTCTCTCAAGGAGACAACGCCCCTTTCCGTCAGATCAAGGATGTTTGGGTACTTGCGGCGGCGTTGGGCTTCAAGTTGGGTCGGCGACAGGAGATGCGCGGCGGCACGCAGCACGTCGGCTTCTGGCAGTATCTCTCCTCGCAAGAAGATGTCCCGCTCTTGCAGGCGATCGCCGTCGCCGAAACGGGCGATATCAAGGTGCTGACGGATCAGGGACAGGTGCTTCGCATCGCTGAGGAGTATGCGAACGCCGGAATCGACCTCCTAATGGCAGATGAGCGAGGGGAACGTGGATCCACCCTGCGTTCCGTCGCAACCGCGATCGTCGACGCCGCCCGGGTAAGGCCAATCGCTCAGGGGCCAGGCGAACGTCGAGAGCGCGTCGATACGACCGAACTCATCGCGCGTGGCGAGTCTGCGAGGGTTGAATTCAAGGAATCGGCCAGGTGGAACAAGACCACCAAGCAGCCAGCGAAGGAGATCGAGCACGCGTCGCTGAAGACAGTGGCCGGGTTCATGAACGCGAAGGGAGGCACCCTAGTGATTGGGGTAGCTGACTCCGGGGAGGTCGTGGGGCTCAAAGGCGACTACAAGACGGTAGGGGGCGGTTCCTCGGGGCGGGACGCGTTCGAGAATTGGCTCACGAGTCAGATTGGCAACGAGCTGGGCTTGACGACGCTAACGCACGTCTCCGTGACATTCGAACAGTTCGACGAGAAGGACGTCTGCCGGGTGGAGGTCGAGCCATGTACCGAACCCGTGTACGTAGGGAAGGATGCGATCTTCTACGTCCGCGCCAACAATACGACGAGGAAGATGAACGCTCGAGAGGCGAACGAGTACGTGGCCAAGCACTGGGGTTGAGTCGAATGAACGCCGGGTCGTACACGAATAGGAAGGGTCGAAAGCGGAAGATTCAGGTCTCTGACCATCGAAGAAGCGGCCGCGCTGATGGCAGGTGATACGGGGAACCTAATCCGATGTGTAGCCTCGGTGGTTTACGACTCGGAGGCTTCAGCAGGACTTCGGGAGACCGACAGCCCCGCCCTTAGCGCAGGGGATATCGCGTCGAAGCTCGAGTCCATTCTTTCTCGCGACGCGGTCGTGAAATGAATAGGCAGTCCACACGCAAGACATCGTCCTATCGGGCGTTACGATGCAGTTGAAGTGGTAGTGACCTTCGGAAGGCTGTCGCTGTCTGTGACACAAGCCCAACAACGAGGGCGTTACCCATCATGAAGGCTCGCCGTCCGTCGGGCACGCCGGTGTCCGGTCCAGTCGTCGGGAAAGCCGTTCAGGCGCTCGAGGCTCGATCGGAACGAGACGTCGAAGCCGACCGCTCTCCGTTTGAACGACGTGCTTGAAGCGTGAGGGGGTAGACCCACCCTCGCCGGTCGGTCGTGCGGGACGGTTGGTCGGTCGGGTCGGGGAGAGCAATCCCGCCCTCTGTGTAGAAGTACTCGTGGCCGTTTCGCGGCGCGACGCGCCTCGCGCTTGGCTCCTTCAGGTACTCCCACTGCGGCACCTGCTCGGCGGGGATGAAGAACGACTCGGGCACCTCGCTCTCATCCAACAGCACCTCGCCAGCATCCCTGGTGCTGCCGTCGTAACGGGCTCGACCTTGCGGGTCCAGACCTGCCCGCCCCCGCATCCACGCCGGCGTTCTGGAACGGGCTGACCTTGTTCCCCAGCCGAAGCGCTGCGTGATGTCCAGCAGGTCGCCGTGCAGCTCGAGATCGGGGAGGTCCAGGTGGGTGTCGACGTCCGCCGCCGGCCGCACCTTGAGCGCGCGCGCGAGGATGCGCTGCTCGTAGAGCCACGCGAAGGCGAGCCGGCCCAGCCGGGCTGCTCGTCCTTCCGATGCTCGGCGATCAGGAAGACTCGGCGACGGCGTTGCGGGAACCCGTAGTCGGCGGCGTTCACGACGCGCCACTCGACGCGGTAATCGAGATCGCGGAGGCACGCGAGGATGATGTAATCCCTCCCGCGCTGCGGGGCGGGTGACTTCAGCAACCGGTCGACGTTCTCAAGGAAGACGAACCGGGGTCGCTTGTCCTGGAGGATCTTGTAGATCGCCCACCACAGGACGCCCTTCTTCCCTTCGATCCCGTTGGCCTGGCTGAGCGTCTTGGCGACCGAGTAGTCCTGGCAGGGGAAGCCCCCGACCAGCAGGTCGTGCTCAGGCACCTGGTCGAGGACCAGGTTGATGTCCTCGGTGACCAGCGGCGTGCCCGGGAAGTGCGCCCGGTAGCAGTCGGCGGCGTGCTGGCGCTGGGTAGATGGCTCCCACTGGTTGGCCCAGATGACCTCCCAGCCCGCCTCGGCCAGCCCGATGTGGAAGCCGCCCACGCCGGCGAAGAGCTCGACGACCCTGTTGGCGCTACCCCGGAGCGCGTCGTCTTCCTTTCGGCCCACCCGACCTCCAGGGATCAACGCTAACGGGGAAGGATGACGGCCATGGTCCGGTCGGGACCGTAGCACGTCGTCAGGCTCGATCAACCCGAGGCCCGTGACCAGGCACAACGGTCACGGAGCGGAGCACTCTCGGCACCGTGGAACCTTCGGGAGACAGACGAGGCGCCGCCAGACCAGCACCGCCCAGTTCCACTCGCGGAGGTGGGTTTTGGGGTAGCGCGGTGGACCACCTTCCACAAGCCGTCGTCCGACGAAGCCGGAGCGTCGCCCTCCAGCCCGAAATACCGGCGGTAGACGCGAGCGCTGACCCCGTCGACGACCGGAGCCGGCTGTCCGAAGGCCACCGCGAGGTCGCGCTGGCCGCGGCCTCCCACGCCCGGCAGCTCCAGCAGCTCGTCGAGCGTGTCGGCACTTCACCCCGGTCGACCGCGCCGCCGCGAGGTCTTCAGCGTCGCGGCCCGCTTCACCAACCCGAGCGGCGATCGCGGAGGCGATCGAGGCTGGTCGAGCCTTCGACAGGGCCCGCGCATCCACAGCCACCGGTCGAAGAGACGATCGAACACCCCGCCACCGTCCTGCCCCGCGACGCTGCGGGAGCACCTCCGCGACCAGGATCCGGAACGGATGGAGTCCGTAGCCCTCCAGGGGAACGGCGACGGTGCTCCTCCCCCACTTCAGCAGCCGGGAACGGAACGCGCGCTCGCCCTCCACGGAGGATGAGCGTAAGCGTCGCTGGAGCCGGCCTCAGCCGCCCCGACCGCCAGCTCACGGCGCGTCTTCGGCGGGGGGAAGATCGAGCAGCGAAACCAGCACGCCGAGCGCGTCGCAGCGCTGCGCCACCTCGTTCAGCCGTTGCGCGTGGGGCGCATCGCACCCGTGAGCGACGAGCCGGCGAGGACATCCTCCGCGGCGTCGCGAGCCGCCTGAGCCATCGTCTCGAGATTGGCGACCGCACCGCCTAGTGAACCCGAACTCCTTCGAACGGCAGATCCGTCCTTCTTCGTTGGACATCGGCCCTCCTCCTGTATGAACCATCGGGAGAAGGATGCGATCGGGCCGCGTTCGACCGTGATCTCGATCGCATCGCGGGGCGCTCGATGCCGGCCGACTCAGTGCCTCTGCGGTTGGCCTTGCCCGCGGCGCATGATGACCCTTCCGTCGAAGAGGGGCGCGATGGCTGCTCGCGATGCCACGAGGGACCTGAGGACCATCCTGCGGATCCAGGCGATCCGCGCGTTCCTGTACGGCCTCGGGAGCGTGTTGATCGGCTCGACGCTCGCCGACGGAGGTCTCAGCAGCGCCGAGGTGGGCTGGGTGTTCACGGCGATCCTCGCGGGGATGGCGATCGGCTCGGTCGTCGTCGGTACGTTCGGGGACCGCTTCGGCCGGCGCTCGAGCTACGTCGCGCTCCTGGTCCTGATGGGCCTCGCCGGCGCGGTGTTCGCCGCGACCTCGTCGCTGCCGGCGCTGGTGATCGCGGCGCTCACGGGCTGCCTCTCGACCGACCCGAACGAGTCGGGCCCGATGTTCGCCCTCGATGGAGCAGGCGATGATGGGCCAGGCGCCGCCCGAGACGCGTGTGCGCGTCTTCGGCCGGTACAACGCTGATCGCGTACCTCGCCGGGGCGGTCGGGGCGCTGTCCGGCGCCCTCCCCGGGCTGGTCGGGCTGCCGGATCGAGGCCTGCTGTGGGCGTTCCCGGTGCTCGCAGCCGTCGCCGCGGCCCTGGCGAGCACGATCGGCGTCGAGTCGAGTCTCCGGCGACAGCGGCAACGTCGAAGGCCGACCGCCGCGCGCCCGCTCGTCCGGTCGCGGGGCATCGTGCTGCGGCTGGCGTCCTGCTGTTCGCCCTGGACTCGTTCGCCGGGGGTTCATCGTGCAGACGTTCTTGGTCTTCTGGTTCGGACGCGTCTTCGGCGCGTCGGCGGCCGGGCTGATGGGCGTCGTCTTCTTCGCCTCCGGCCTGCTGCAGGCGGCGTCGTCGATCGCCTCCGGTCGGATCGCAGCGCGCCTGGGGTTGCTGCCGACGATGGTCTTCACGCACCTGCCGTCGAACGTCCTGCTGATCCTGGTCCCGTTCGCCCCCTCGCTCGGCGTCGTCGCGCTGTGGCTCACCCGCTGCTCGCTCTCGCAGATGGACGTCCCGGCCCGCCAGGCCTACGTCGTCACGCTGGTCGACCCGCAGGAACGTCTGGCGGCCAGCGCCTACACGAACACCGCCCGGTACGTGTCGCGACCCATCGCGCCCGCGATCGCTCGCTCGCTGCAGACCGCGACGGCGGCGCCGTTCACCATGCTCGCCGGCTCGCTGAAGATCGTGTACGACCTCGCCCTGTTCGTGACCTTCCGCCGGGTGGATCCACCATGACCGGCCGGCCGATCCGCGCTCAAGGCCCGCCCTCCCGGCGGCCGAAGAGGTCCGTGTTAGCTTCGGTGGCTACGCATCGACCCCTGGGGAGGCCCGCCTGAGTCGCTCGTTCACATCGCTGCGCCGCGCGATCAGCGTCACGGTCGTGCTGGCGGTCGCGGTCCTGGGCCTGGTGATCGGCGAGGGACCGGCGCCCCCGCCCGCGAAGGCCGCCCCGGCCCATCGGGCGATCGATCCGGAGCTCGGGATCTTCAACATCGACCACCTGATCTTCATCGTCCAGGAGAACCGGTCGTTCGATCACTTCTTCGGGACCTTCCCGGGCGCGGACGGGATCCCACGCAAGGCCAACGGGTCGTTCGACGTCTGCGTGAAGGACCCGGAGGCGGGCGGCATATGCCGCGTGCCGTACCACGACACGAACCACTACGACGGCGGCGGTCCCCACAACGTGAAGGCCTCGAGGATCACGGTCGCGCAGGGGCGCATGGACGGGCAGATCCGGGCGCTGATCCAGATCGGCAACGCCTGCCGGTTCAACCCCAGCCGCTCCGGCTGCGCGGAGGCAACGCCCGGCCCCGACGGGACGCCCGACGTGATGGGCTACCACACCGCCGCCGAGCTGCCGAACTACTGGGCGTACGCGCGCAGGTACACCCTGCAGGACCACATGTTCGCCCCGTCGGACTCGTGGACGCTGCCGGCGCACCTGTTCCTGGTCTCGGCGTGGTCCGCGCGGTGTCCGCGGCTCGACGACCCGATGAGCTGCCGCTCCGACCTGAAGTACCCGGGCCGCAACGCCGCCGACGGCGATCGCCGGTACTGGATCCCCGCCGACGGCAAGCCGCGCCCCTACCTGTGGGCCGACATCACGTGGCTGCTGCACCAGGGCGGGGTCGACTGGGCGTACTACGTGGGCGACGACACGTGCATCAAGCCGCCGTGCCCGAAGCTCGCCAACACCGAGAACGTCACGAACCCGATCATGAACCCGCTGCCGGGCTTCAAGACGATCGAGGTTACGAAGCAGTTCGGGCGGGTCACGCCGCACAGCGAGTTCTTCGAGGCCGCGGAGAACGGGACCCTGCCGTCCGTCTCGTGGGTCGTGCCGACCTTCGGCAACAGCGAGCATCCGCCCGACTCGCTGGCGAACGGGCAGGCCTGGGTCACGCGGCTCGTGAACGCGGTGATGCGCGGGCCGTACGAGCAGTGGCTCCACACCGCGATCTTCGTCACCTGGGACGACTGGGGGGGCTTCTACGACCACGTGCCGCCGATCCGGATCGACCCGAACGGCTACGGGATCCGCGTGCCGGCGTTCATGATCAGCCCCTGGTCCAAGCGCGGCGCGATCGACAGCTCCGTGCTGTCGTTCGACGCCTACCTGAAGCTGATCGAGGACCGCTTCCTGGGAGGCGCCCGCCTCGACCCGGCGACCGACGGCTGGCCCGACCCGCGTCCGACCGTCCGCGAGGACATCGGGATCCTGGGCGACCTGCGCGACGAGTTCGACTTCTCGCAGGAGCCGATCCCTCCGCTGATCCTGGCGGAGCTCCCGAACGGCGCGGTGCTGCAGGCCGACCCGCACAGGTGGGCCGGCGGGTAGCGGCGTGGACGTCGGAGCCGGGCCGTAGACTGGTCGTCATGCCGCTCTACGAGTACGAGTGCTCGGCCTGCGGGTCGCTCTTCGAGCGGCGGCGCCCGATCGGCGAGGGCACGCCCGAGTGCCCCACCTGCGGCTCGGAGCACGTGATGCGTCGGATCTCGACGTTCGCGGCTTCGACCTCGAGCGGCGGGTCCCGCGGCTCGGCGCCGGCCGGCGGCGGCGGGTGCGCCTGCGGCGGCAGCTGCATGTGCGGCGCCCACTAGGCGGGCCGCCGATGCCCTGGAACCCAGAGATCCCGCCCGAGATCCGCACGGTCACCCTCGGCGAGTTCCGGACGGAGAACGCGGACCGGATCGGCGAGGCCCTGGACGCCGCCGGGATCTGGTGGTGGACGAAGGAGCGCGGCGGGATCAACCGGATCTGGCAGCTGGGCGTCCAGATGTTCGTCGACCGCGACCGGCTCGACGAGGCCCGTGTCATAGCGGCGTCGATCGTCGGCGTCCCGAACTAGGTCGGTTCCCTCGACGCGTGTGGTCGAGCTTGACAACGATGCACATCGTGCATCATCATCTGCATCAGGAGGCGATGCAGATGGCGAGGCTCAGCGTGACCCTGGATGAGCGCGACGAGGGGGAGATCACCTCGATCCAGGGGTCCCTGGACGCCCTGAAGGCGGCGGTCCACCGGGTCCTTGCGACCGACCCATCGGCCGGGGAGGGTTGCTTCAACGAGCTCGCCGCGTCGCTCGAGGAGCTCAGCACCGACCCGAGCGCGGCGTCCGTGATGCGTCAGGCGCTGGACTTCTTCGCGGCATCGCTCCGCAGGGCGGATCGGTTGGCGGACATGGAGGCCGGGTACGCGGCCCTCGCGCGAGACGAGGATCGCGCGAGCCTGATCCCCACGATGCGAGGCCGCCTCCACCGCTTCGTGGAGGACTGAATGCCGACGTCAGCTGCCCCCGTGTCGCGCGGGCAGATGCTGGTGGGCGGACCTGGGCCTCGGCGAGGACAAGCGTGTGCTGGTCGTCTCCAACAACGCCCGCCACCGCCAGCTCGGCGACGCCGTAGTGATCCGGCTCACGACCAAGGACAAGCCCGACCTGGCTTCGATCGTCCGCTTCGAGCCCGAGGAGATGGCGGAGGGCACCCGCTGTTACGCGCTCGCCGACGACCTGTGGGTCCTGGAGCGACGGTGGTTCACCCGATCCGTCGGGGCGCTCACCCCCGCCCAGATGCGGCGCGTGGACGAGGCCATCCACGCCGCGCTCGACCTCTCCTTCTGAAGGATCGCGCGGTCGGGTTGCGGCCGGAGTCCACCCGCGTCCAGGATGCCTCCATGCAGATCCCCGAAACTCGCTACGCGAAGACGGCGGACGACGTCCACATCGCGTACCAGGTCGTCGGCGAGGGAGCGGTCGACCTCGTCTGGGTGATGGGCTGGACGTCGAACGTCGAGGCGCTCTGGGAGGAGTCGAACCTCGCCCGCTTCCTGACGCGCCTCGCGTCGTTCTCGCGCCTGATCCTGTTCGACAAGCGTGGCGTCGGCCTGTCCGACCGGGTTCCCGCCGACCGGCTCCCGAGCCTCGAGACGCGGATGGATGACGTCCGGGCGGTGATGGACGCCGCCGGTTCCGAGCGGGCCGTGGTCTTCGGCGTCTCCGAGGGCGGGCCGATGGCCGCGCTGTTCGCCGCCACGTATCCCGAGCGGACCATCGGCCTGATCATGTACGGGACCGTGGTCGACTACACGGCCCGCGTTCCGGAGGACCCGTTCGCGGCGGAGTTCGACGAGTACATCCGCTACATCGACGAGCACTGGGGCACGCTCGACCACGCTCGGCGGGAGATCTCTTCGTGGGGCGCGCCGAGCCATGCCGACGACGAGCAGCTCGTCCGGTGGCTCGCCTCGTACCTGCGGCGGGCCGCGAGCCCGGGGGCCGCGATCGCGCTCTCGCGGATGAACCGCGAGATCAACGCGTCGCACGCGCTCCCCGCGATCCACCTCCCGACGCTGGTACTGGCCAAGACGGAGGACCGAGACTTCGGGATCGAGCAGGTGCGGGAGGAGGCGGCCCGGATCGCCGGCGCGAGGCTGGTCGAGCTCCCGGGTGACGAGCATTTCTTCTGGGTCGGCGGATACGAGGGCATGCTCGACGAGATCGAACGGTTCGTGGCGGGCCTCGGGGCCGAGGAGGCCCAGCTGCAGCGGTCGCTCGCCACCGTCCTGTTCACCGACATCGTCGGGTCCACCGAGAAGGCAGCGCAGCTCGGTGACCGCGGGTGGAAGGAGCTCGTGGAGGCGCATCACGCGCGGGTCCGTGGGCAGCTCGCGCGCTACCGGGGCGAGGAGATAGACACGGCCGGCGATGGCTTCTTCGCGACCTTCGACGGGCCCGCCCGCGCCGTCCGGTGCGCGGGCGCGATCGGTGCGGCCGTCCAGCCGCTCGGCGTCGAGGTGCGCGCCGGGGTCCACACCGGGGAGGTCGAGGTGATCGACGGCAAGCTCGGCGGGCTCGCGGTCGTGATCGGCGCGCGGGTCGGGTCGAAGGCGGGCCCTTCGGAGGTCCTCGTGTCGCAGACCGTGAAGGATCTGACGGCCGGCTCGGGGCTCGTGTTCGAGGATGCCGGCGAGCACGAGCTGAAGGGCGTTCCCGAGCGCTGGCACCTGTACCGGGTCGCCGGCTGAGGCGGGATCCTTGACGGCTACCCGCAGGCGTTCGAGCCCGGGGAGCGGTTCGCGTGCAACAACGGCGGCTACGTCGTGCTGGCGCTGATCGCCGAGGGGGTGAGCGGCGAGCCGTTCCACGACCTGGTGGTTCGCCGCGCGTGCGAGCCGGCCGGCATGACCCGCACCTCGTTCCTGCGCACCGACGAGCTGCCGGACGACGCCGCCCTCGGCTACCTGGACCGCGAGGGCGATCGGACGAACGCGCTCAAGCTGCCGGCCCGCTGCAACGGCAACGGCGACGGCGACGGCGACGGCGACGGCGGGATCTACTCGACCGCGGCGGACCTGCACGCGTGCTGGGACGCGCTGCTCGCCAGCCGGATCGTGTCGCGAGGCCGGGTCGACGAGATGCTCCGACCGCGGAGCGCCTTCCCCCGCGAGGAGAAGCGCTACGGGCTCGGGTTCCACATCGACGCCACGCGCGACGACGTGGTGTGGATGGAGGGGTACGACGCGGGCGCCTCGATGCTCAGCACGCGCATCTCGTCCCTCGGGCCTGACCGCCACCGTGATCGCGAACTGGACCGATGGCGCGTGGCCGGTCCAGGAGCTCCTAGACGAGCGCCTGGGTACGTAGATCGACGATCGATCCGCCAAAACCCCTGGTCGGAGAGCGCCAAGATCGGGTGCCTGGTTCCCAGGCGCGATCTTCGAACGCAGACTGTCAGCATCGGCGTCTAGGGTCGCACTCGACGTCGCGAGACCGGGATCTAACACCAGGAGGCACGACGTGGAGTCGGAGGGCATCTCGACGTCGCAGCAGGACGAGCAGGCTGAGGGCAAGGACCGAGGACGTGGCGCGGATGAGTTCATCACCCCCGACGAGCTGAGGCTCGTGATCGATGACCTCAGGGCCGGGCGACGCCCCGCCATCCTGGAGGATCCGGAACCCTAGGCCGCTCGTGGCGTGGGCGTTCGAGGCTTCGACCACGACCGACGGCGGCGCCCGCGTCCTCGAGTTCGTCCGAGACGTGATCTGCCGATGGCCGGATCAAGGTGAGTACATCGACCGGCACACACGTCGAGCAGAGGTTCCCGGGACGCATGTCCGGATCATCTGGATCTTCGACCCCGAGCTGCAGGCCGTAGAGATCGTCACGCCGCCGTACTGACGGACGGACGAGGTCCTTCACGATCTCGTTCGAGGAACCTCGGACGCGGGTGTGCCTATCCTGAGGGTCGAGGACGCCGCGCTGCGTCTGGTTCCTCCGGGGGATGCGGCGTCCCCATAGAGCGCTGGGCCAGGTTCGCGATCGCCCCGACGAGGGTCACGATGCCGAGGGCGGGGAGGATGTCGGCGCTCCGCCAGCGTCGCTCCACATCAGGGGCGGCATGCTCATCAGGACCCACGGGAGCATCGCTACGGTCCGGCCGGGATGGGTCCGCCGCTCGGTAGCGCCAAGATCGGCGGCGCCGCGAGGAAGACGCCTTGCAGGAGGACCGTGCCGACCCGCTCGGCGACAGGCGGGCCCAGCCTCGAAGTGTGCGACCAGGGTGACTCGAACCCGTCACCGATGAGGTGGATCCCGGCATCGTGAGCGTCCCGAGTCCAATCGTGAAGCGCGTCGGTGCCGGGATGCCAGTTCCGTATGAACCACGCGCCCATCGAGGCTCCTCCTCACTGCCGCCGAAGCATCCCGGCCGAAGCCCGCCGGGTCGTCGAACACGCCGTCCACGACCCGGACGAGCCAGATCTGCGGCTCCTCGTACCCCGATACCCAGTCGAACCGCGTGACGTTGACGTACAGCCCGACCCCGTCGACGCCGCGGACCACGACGCCGCCCTCACAGACATCGTCGACGACCTGGGCGCACATCTGGACGAAACCGTCGGTCGCGACGTGCATCGTCGCCTGGACCGGCACCCAGCCCGTCGGGGCCGCCGCGACGGCGTCGGCGGGCGTGGCGAAGACGTCGTCCGGGTCGACCGGTGCGCGAGGACCAGACCCGCGTCGCCGGAGTTGCCGCCGGTGACCTCGGTCAGGTCCATCCCCTCGGTGTCGCCTCCGGGCGGGCAGAGCGGCGGCCGGTCGGGGCCGGAGTTCCCGCCGTCGAGCTCCGGATCCTGCATCGCGCCGACCACGATCCGGCTGGGATCGCCGGCGAGGGTCCGTCACCGTGACGTCGAACGCGAACGTCGGAACGCCGCCCGGCGCCGGCGGCGACGCGGGCACCCGCCGTACTCGTCGAAGCGCGCCTCGTGGGCGGCCTCCACGAACTCGCGCGTCGAGGGAGCACCACGCGGTCATGTCCTCGACGCCCCACGCGCAGTGGCTCGAGAACCCGTCCGCGACCGACACCGTCCCGTCCTGGTGGTGCACGACGAACACGGGACAGCCATCCTCGAGGAACCGGCGACACGTGGCCCCGCGGCGGCACCGCGGTCGTGTTCGAGCCCGCGGGCTGCCCGGGACGTCGGACGGAACGCCTGCCACGCCGGGATCGCGGCAAGGCCGAAGACGGCGAACGCGACGACGGCCGCGACGACCCGGGAAGCGTAACGGCTCGGGATCGAGGGCGCCATCCGCGGCCCCCTCCTGCGCGCGCTCCCGCACAGGCCGCCGGGGAGAACCGGCTCGGCGGGCTTCGTCGAGCTCGGCGGTAGCGGTCGTCAGGCATCGGGCGCCTCCTCGGTGCTCAGCAGCGCGCGCAGCGCCGGCGCCCGCGGAACAGGTGGACGCGGACCGTCGCGGCGGACATCCCCAGCCAGCCTCCGGGCCGGTGAACCCTTCCTCGTCGTGGGCAGGACCGCGGCGCGCTGTGGTGCGGCGAGAGCTGCCGGGCGCAGCGAGCAAGCCACCGGACGTCGAGCGGGTCGGCGATGCCGGGCGCCGGGTCGGGCACCGCGGGGACAGGACGCTTCTCGCGCTGCAGCCGGCTCGCCAGCCGGAACGCGGTCAGTAGATGCAGGAGCAGTTCGCGGATCGAGGACCGGTGCTCGATCGCGCGGGCGAACGCCTCGGCGACGTCCTCGGCGACCTGACGGCGCCCACCCGTGAACCCGTACAGCGAGAGCGCCACGAAACCAGCCCGGCCGTTCGGAACAGCGTCTCCCGGAACGGTCGCCGGCCGCCGACGCGGTCGCCAGCGGACGCTCCGCCTCGAGGATCCCCTCTCCACGGCGTGCGCTAGGTCCTGCGGTCATCGCGCGTACAGAGCCCGGGGAGCGGTCGAACGTTTACATGCTCGCGGGATCGATGCGCCCGCAGACGTAACCAGATCGGGGAGCCGAGCACGGCGGCTCGCGGACGCCTTGGAGCACGGAGCGACAGGAGGCGCACGCGCCGTAGGTCCAAAACCTCTTTCCGTCGGCCGTCCGTGGCGGGACGATGCGACATGCCAGGCAGTCGAAGGAGGCGACCGTGAGGCTTCGAGCCGTTTCCAAGAGGAGCGGCTCAGGGGATGCGCTGGCTCATCGCCGGAGCGTTCGTGCTCGCGGGGATGCTCGCCATGTGGTGGTTGGTCGCGACGACCAATCGGGAAGGACGCACGACGCCGAGCACTCCCTGTTCGCCTGATCCCTCTGCTGGTCGGGCTGTATCACCTCGTTCGCGCGCACTTCCGTCACACGTATCCGACCTCCAGCACGATGCGCCCTCGACGATTCGGCGCAGCGCGTCGAGGGCGTCGTTCGCACGCTCGAGCGGATACTTCGTGACCGCCGAACGGATCAGCACCTCCACAGCGAGGGCGTAGCTCACGGCCGTCCTCGTGCGTGGTTCGCGACTGCGCACGACGCGCTCGCCCCAGAGCAGGTCGTACGGGAACGACGGGATGTCGCTCATGTGGATCTCGCCGCACGGCGGTCCACCGCGCGCCACGGCGGCGAGGGCGGCGGGGACCAACTCGCCGGCCGGCGCGAACAGGATCGCGGCGTCGAGGCTCCTCGGGTGGGTGCTCGTCCGAGCCGCCCGCCCACGCCGCGCCCACGTCGCGGGCGAACGCCTGCGCCCCGGCGTCGCCCGGCCTGGTGAACGCGAACACCCGACGCCCCTGCCAGCGCGTCTGCGCGTGACCAGGTGGGCGGCCGCGCCGAACCCGTAGATACAGCCGGCCGGCCTCCCCGGCCATCTTGAGGCAGCGCCACCCGATCGCGCCCGCGCACAGGAGCGGGGCCGCCTGGTCAGGCAGCCCGGCCGGTATCGGGAGACAGGCTCGCGCGTCGGCGATCGAGGCCTCGGCGTAGCCGCCGTCGAGTTGGTACCGTGAACCGGGCACGCTCGCAGAGGTTCTCCCGGCCGCTCGTGCAGAACGCGCACGCCCCGCAGGCCCATCCGAGCCACGGGACGCCGACCCGGTCGCCGATCGAGAGCTCCTCGACACCTGACCCGAGCGCGTCCACGCTTCCGACGATCTGGTGGCCGAGGATCAACGGCAGCTTCGCGTCCCGAAGCTCGCCGTCGGCGATGTGCAGGTCCGTGCAGCATACGCCGCAGGCCGCGACGCGGTGCACCTGACCGGGGCCCGGCTCGCCCGGCTCGAGGTCCCACGATGGAAACAGCGGAAGGCCGGGGGCGTCCAGGACGGCGGCGCGCATCAGTGCGGCAGCGTGACGCAGTCGCCCAGGTTCAGGTCGGGCTGAACCGCCGGGGGCCTCCACGCCGCTCAGGCGATCGAGGGTATCGCCCGGTCCGCACGGTCGCGCTGCCGCCGAACCGGTTGAGGATAGGCGGCCCGCCGACCAGGATGCGCGTCGCCCGGGTCGTATAGCTGGAGCCTTCGTCGCCGCACGCCTGAGCCAGTCGGTCGCCGACCCAGACGAGCCCTGGCCCGGCTGCCGGCACGGCCGGCCGCCCAGGCTCCACGCCCCGGTCGCGGGGTCGAACAGATGGACGCGGGTCGAGGGCCGTTCCCCGTGAACACCTCGGTGCCGACGATCCCAGGACCTGGGGCGATGTACCCCGCGGAGGTCGATCGCCTCCAGCTCGTCCGTCGCCGGGTCGTAAGCCAGCACGACCGGGTCGGCGTCGGTGCAGCTCGAGCCGAGCTCGGGGCAGTGGAACCGGAGCCCGGTGATGAACACCCGCCGCCCGTCCCAGACGGCGCCCGACGGGATCAGCGCCTCGAGGTCGTTCAGCGCCGGCAGCAGCCGCCAATGCCCGTCCGGTGTCACGGCTGCCGCCGGCGGCGACGCGAACCCGTCGCCCGACGTGCCGCCGATGATCAGGAGCTCGTCGCCCGTCCAGGCCGAGACGTAGCCCTCGCGGGGGCCGAGCGGGCCCGGCGGCAGCTTCCGCCAGCCGTCGTCCGCGGGGTCGTAGACGGCGCCCCGGGCCGGTCCGTCGGGTGAGTTCCCCGCCCAGAAGATCGCGAGCTCATCCGTCCAGGCGGCGGCCGACCCACCGCCCCCCAGCACGCCCGCGGGCGCGTTGCGGATGCGCCGCCAGAGATCCGAAGCGGGATCGTAGGCGGCGCCGTCCCGGTTGGCGGTGAAGGCCGTCCCCGGGCCGCGCGTGTAGCCGCCCCACACGAGCATCTCCTCGCCCGTCCAGACGGTCCCGGCGCTGATCCGTCCCTCGATAGGCGCCGAGGCGATGGGGCGCCAAACGGGAGCCGTCCTCGCGCCGGCTCCGGCCGACACCGCCCCCGATCCCGGGAGCACGGGGCCGGCGACGAGCGCCAGCGCGAACGCGAACGCGGCCGATCCCGCCACAGTCCGACCCGCTGATCGTGCGTTCCTCATCATCGAGGCCAGTGTCGCAGCGCTCCACGCGCGGCGATAGCGACGAGCGTCCCGCATCGCCCGGGACCATCGCGGCGGCCGTCGGAGGCTCGTGTCGCCTAGAGCACGTACGCGCAGCCGTTCCAGAACGCGCGCACCCGCCGGCGGATCCTCCCCGTGGCCTCTATGTGGAGCTCCCGCGGCAGGTGACGCATCCACGGCGGAACGAAGACCAGGAAGCCCTTCGTCTCGAACCGCCGCCACTCGAGCGCGTCCTGCGGGGGCTCGGTCGAGGTCCGAAGGGTCCTGGCCCACCCCCTGACGTTGCCCACCGTCACCGTCCACACGAAGAGCAGGCCGCCCTGGTCCTTGATGATCGAGCGCGCTTCGGAGGTGGCGAGGATGCGCATGAGGTGGGTTTCGGCACGGACGGGTGCCCGGATTGAGCCCGCGTCCGTGATCTCGCCCGAGCTCTGCGGGTAACCCGCGCCCGCTCAAGCGTCCTCGTGGAACACCCGCTCCATCGCGCGGCGTGCCCGGCGCGTGATCCGCAGGTAATCGTCGAGGAACCGCTGCCGCGCGTGCTCCTCGTACCCGAGCCTGCGCGCGAGCATCGTCTGCTCCCCGGGGCGGGCGGGCAACGCCTCCGCGTGCACGCGCCGGTCGATCTCCATCGCGTTCTTCACGTCCATCCCGAACACGAACGCGTCCCCCAGATCGCGCGCCACGCTCCCCTCCAACAGGCGCGCCGCGGCCAGCCGCTCGATCGCCTCGAGCGTCCGGCGCGACCGGACCTCCGGGTGCGCGCCGCCCGAGCGCATCAGCTCGAGCTCCACCGCGAACTGGACGTCGGCGAGCGAGCCGACCCCGAGCTTGAAGTGGAACCTCGCGGCCTCGGGCGGCCTCACGCGTTCCCGTTCGATCCGCTCGCGCATCCGGCGGATCTCCGCGACGCGGTCGACGGTGATCCCGCCGGGCGGGTACGCGAGGTCGGAGGCGTTCAGCTCGAACCGGCGCCCGAGCGCCTCGTCGCCCGCGATCGCCCGCGCTCGGAGGAGCGCCTGGAACTCCCACGTCCGCGCGTACCGCTCCCAGTACTCCAGGTAGCTCGCCATCGACCGCGCGAGCGGCCCGCTGCGTCCCTCCGGCCGCAGGTCGGCGTCCGGCTCCCATCCCGCGTCGCGCACCGATCCCATCACGCGCTCGGCGGCCTCGGTCGCGCGCCGCAGGTCGTCCGGCCCCTCCCCCTCGTACACGAACAGCAGGTCCAGGTCCGAGGCGATGTTCAGCTCCTGCGCGCCGAGCTTGCCCATCCCGATCACCGCGAACGGAACCGCGGGGTCGGCGGCCCGGACGGCCGACCCGATCACGCGGTCGGCGACGGCCGCGAGCGCCTCGCCGGTCTCGGCCGGCGACAGCTCGCGGGCAGCCGACCGCGCCACCTCGCCCGCGAGCTCGCCCGGTGCGTCGGCCGGCGCCGGCGGATCCGCGAGCGCGGCGAGCCGGTCCGCATCCGCGACCAACAGATCGGTCCCGAACGAGCTCGCGGCGACCAGGTGCGCGAGCCGTCGCGCGGCCGTCGGGTCGTTCGCCAGGAGGTCGGCGGGCTCGTGCCGCTCCCCCACGGACTCCGCGACCCGCAGCAGCCGCACGAGGGCGGCGTCGGGGGTCGCCGACAGGGCGAGCGGCGGCGCCATCAGCGGGAACACGTGCGCGAACACCTTCCCGATCGGGTGGCTGGTCGACGAGCCGCTCCAGGACCTCGAACGAGCGGGACGGGCTCGTGAACCTGAGCGCGGCGAGCAGCTCCTCGGTGGCCGCCCGGTCGACGCCGGGCTGCGGCGCGACGGGTCCCGCGAACGCCTCGAGGAGCGGCCGGTAGAAGAGCCGCTCGTGGATCCGCGCACGCGCTCGGTCTGGCGCTCGTGCTCGGCCGCGAGCGCGGCCGCGTCGACCAGGCCGAGCGAGCGCGCCAGCACGCGGCGGCGCATGCGCGTCGGCCGGCAGGTCGTGCGTCCGCAGGTCGCGCACGATCTGCAGCCGGTGCTCCAGCCGCCGGAGGAACCCATGCGTCCGCCAGCGCCTCCGCATCCGCGTGCGCGACGTATCCCTCGTCGGCCAGGGCGGCGAGGGCGGCGAGCGTGCCCGGGTCGCGCAGCCGTTCGTCGCGGCGACCGTGCACGATCTGCAGCTGCACCGCGAACTCGACGTCGCGGATGCCGCCTCGTCCGCGCTTGACCTCGGTGAGCTCCTGCCCCGGCGCCGGATGTACTCCTCCAGGCGCACCTTGGTCCGCCGGACGTCGTCGATCGCGACGGGCGCCAGCTCGGGGGGTACACGGAGGGCTGACACCCGACACGAAGGCCGCGCCGATCTCGGGATCGCCCGCGACCGGGCGTGCCTTCAGCATCGCCTGGCGCTCCCACGTAGCCGCCTCTTCGGCGTAGTAGGCGAGCGTCGCCTCCAGGCCCGGGAGAGCGCCTCGGCGCGGCCGCCCGGGCGGAGCGTTGGGTCCACGCGCAGGCCGATCCCTCCGCGGTCGGCTCGGACAGCAGGCGGATCAGCGCGGCGGCAGACGCGGCCGCGGTCGAAGGATCCACGGCATCGCCGTGAACGAAGATCACGTCGACGTCGCTCGCGTAGTTCAGCTCGGAGCCGCCCAGCTTCCCGAGCCCGATCACGGCCAGCCCGGCGGCGACCCCGGTCTCCTCGCAGGCGAACGCGAGGCACGCCTCGGCGACGGAGCGATCCGCGCGACCATGCCGTCGTCGAGCTGACGCACCGGTGAGGTCCGCCGCCGCGACGCGTAGCGCATCGCCCGCCGCCGGAACCTCCGAAGGCCGTCCTGAGGCCCGAACCGGCGGCCAGAGCGGCGAGGCTCGGCATCCAGGTCCTCGCGGGTGCGCGGCCCGACGTCGGCGGCTCGGCGACCTCCATCGGGTGCCGGACCAGCAGGTCGGCGGCCGCGG
Organism: Actinomycetota bacterium; assembly: GCA_046330185.1. GTDB lineage: Bacteria > Actinomycetota > UBA4738 > UBA4738 > HRBIN12 > DATBLY01. The sequence continues at coordinate 14,767 of JAXLTF010000016.1, read as the reverse complement.
TCGAGAACCGAGCAGCGGCACGGCGACGGCGGGACCTGCCGGGCGAGCAGCTCGCGCGCCACGGCGTCGTCGCCGACGCGCGAGAGCGCGACGCGCGCGGCTCCGGGTCGGGCGCCTCGAGAGCGCGCGACCCAGCGACTCGGGGTCGAGGTCCCGCATGGCGCAACGCTGGTGCGTCCGCCCCGCGGGGCTCGGAGGGGCCCCGTGCGCCCGCCGAACGTAATCCCCGCGTAACGAACTCACCGCGCGGGGATACCTTCCGCATGGTCCTGTCCGCCGGCGGGAATACGTCCCGCGCACGGTCGAGGAGCGCGGATCCGCTTCGTCCGCCTCTGGTTCACCGACGTGCTCGGGTTCTGAAGGCGTTCACCATCACGTCCCAGGAGCTGGAGGGCGCGTTCGCCGAGGGGATGGGGTTCGACGGCTCCTCGATCGAGGGGTTCAGCCGGATCCAGGAGTCGGACATGGTCGCGGTGCCCGACCCGGCGACGTTCCAGATCATCCCGTGGAGGTCGGAGGCCGAGGTCGCGCGGATGTTCTGCGACGTGTACGACCCGGACGGGACGCCGTTCGACGGCGACCCGCGCGGCGTGCTGAAGCGCCAGCTGCAGCGGGCGTCCGACCTGGGGTTCACGTTCTACGTCGGGCCCGAGCTGGAGTACTTCTACTTCCGCTCGGTCGACGATCCGGAGTTCCTGGATCAGGGCGGCTACTTCGACGAGACGCCGCTCGACGTCGGGACCGACTACCGCAAGCGCACCGTGGCGTATCTGGAGTCGATGGGGATACCGGTCGAGTACGTGCACCACGAGGTGGCGCCCTCGCAGCACGAGATCGACCTCCGCTACACCGACGCGCTCTCGATGGCCGACAACGTGATGACGTACCGCCTGACGGTCAAGGAGGTCGCGCAGGAGTTCGGGATCTACGCGACGTTCATGCCGAAGCCGGTCATGGGCGTCAACGGCAGCGGGATGCACACGCACCAGTCGCTGTTCGAGGGCGACCGCAACGCGTTCTTCGACCCCACCGACGAGCATCACCTGTCGAAGCTGGCGAAGGCGTACATCGCGGGGATCCTGCGCCACGCTCCCGAGATCACGCTCGTGACGAACCAGTGGGTGAACTCGTACAAGCGACTGGTCCCCGGGTACGAGGCGCCGGTCTACGTCTGCTGGGCGAGGCGCAACCGCAGCGCGCTGGTCCGCGTGCCGATGTACAAGCCGGGCAAGGAGGGCGCGACCAGGATCGAGTACCGATCGCCCGACCCGGCGTGCAACCCCTACCTCGCGTTCGCGGCGATGCTCGCGGCCGGCCTGGCGGGGATCGAGGGCGGGTACGAGCTCCCGCCCGAAGCATCGAACAACATCTACGAGATGTCCGAGGAGGAGCGCGAGACCGCCGGGATCCGGTCGCTGCCCGAGGACCTGGTCGAGGCGATCCACCTGGCGGAGCGCTCCGAGGTGCTCCGCGATGCCCTGGGCGAGCACGTCCACGAGTTCCTGATCCGGAACAAGCGCGCGGAGTGGGACGCCTACAAGGCGTACGTCACCCCCTACGAGCTGGAGCGCTACCTCCCGATCCTGTAGCGGATCCCTCGAACCGGCCTTCCGGAGGATTGACTTCCGATGCCCCCCTGCCTGAAGCTTCCTACGTCGTTCGGCCTACGCGACGGTGGGCCCCTGACGCCCCCGAGTCGAGGAGTCCCTCCGTGAACGGTTCGAGTCACACCCTCCGTCCCCTGCGTCGTGCGCTCCCGCGCGTCGCGATCGCCACGGTCGTCGTCGGCGTGTCGCTCGCGCTCGGCCCGACCGCCGGCGCGACCCCTGGAGCGCTATCGGTCACCACGCTCGGAGAGACCCTCACGCCTACGATGCTGGCGCAGGATCTCGCCGGCGACGGGGTCACGGTGTCGAACGTCTCGTACGCGGGAGCCCAAGGGGCGGCGGGCCGGTTCGACGACACGGGAAGCCCGCCGGACCTGATCGTCGGGTTCGACGGGGGCGTGATCCTCAGCTCGGGCGGCGCGGCGTTGATCCCCGGGCCGAACGACTCCGGATCCACGACCGTGATCAACGGAACCCCCGGCGACCCCGGACTCGAAGCGCTCCTGCCGCCCGGCAGCGCCTCAACGTACGACGCCTCGACGCTCACGTTCGACTTCGTCCCGAACGACGACGCGATCACGTTCCGCTACGTGTTCTCCTCCGAGGAGTACAACGAGTTCGTCGGCCAGCCCGTCGACGACGTCTTCGGCTTCTTCATCAACGGGTCGAACTGCGCGACGGTCGGCGGCGACCGGATCTCGATCAACGCGATCAACGGCGGCAACCCGTTCGGGACGACGAACCCTGACGACGGGGTCATGGCGAGTCATCCTGAGCTGTTCCGCAACAACGACCCGTTCGACCCGGGGCCTCCCACGATCAACGTGGAGGCGGACGGGCTGACGACGATCCTCACGTGCACCGCCCCGGTCACGGCGAACGAGACGAACACGCTGAAGCTCTCGATCTCGGACGTCGGCGACTCGCAGTTCGACTCCAACGTGCTCATCGAGGCCGGGAGCCTGACCACCGCTCCCGACAACACGCCGCCGGTGGCCCAGGATCAGGACGTCTCGACACCGCAGAACACGTCCGTCGACATCGACCTAGCCGCGACGGATGCCGATGCCGGTGACACCCTCACCTATGCCGTCGTGACTCCCCCGGCCAACGGCCAGCTGAGCGGGAGCGCGCCGAGCCTCTCGTACACGCCCGATGCGAGCTTCATGGGAGCGGACAGCTTCACGTTCGTCGCGAACGACGGCACGGCCGACTCCAACACGGCAACCGTCTCGATCACCGTGTCCCCGCCAGGGACGCAGTTCTCGATGACGATCGACACGTCCCAGGGAGGGATCCTGTTGATCGATCCCGAGGGTGCCGCCGACCTCGGGACGTCGGCGAAGATCAAGATCCCGCGCCAACCCGGGCCGCCGACCGAGGTGACGGTCACTGCGACCCTGTTCGGCGTTCCGGGCGAGGTGGACGAGACCTGCGGCGGCAACGTCTGCATCGGCCAGGGGATAGAGTGGTCGGTCAGCGACCCGGACGCGATCAAGCGGATGCGCGTCAAGTTCATCGAAGCACCGTCCCTGACCCACGGCGGAAGCGCTCAGGACGCGGTGGCGTACAAGGACGGCGTTCCCGTGGCCGACTGCGCCACCGGCGTGCCGGACCGCCTGAAGGAGAAACCGTGCATCGTCTGGCGATGGACCAGCCGAGCCGGTCTGTGGCAGATCACGTTCCTGGTCGACGGCAACGATCCGAAGGGTCGGATCTGAGAGATCCATCGACCGAGGCTGAGGGGGAAGGAGACGGGATGCGGGAGGGACGCAGGTTGGGAAGGTCGATCGGGAGGATCGGCCTGATCTCGGCGATCGCGATCTCGCTGGCGGGGCTCACCTCGCCGGCCGAGGCGACCGTGGTCATCAACCGCTACACGATGACGGTTTCGGGGAGCCCGGCGGCCGGCGCTCCGGCGAGCTTCTACGTCGTCATCCAGAACAAGGGTCTCGGCATCCTGAACAAGCTGGACCTGCAGGTGCCGGCCGCGTACACGGTGACCGGCGCCACGACCTCTAGAGGAACGATCTCGCGCACCGGCAACCTGGTGAAGCTGAAGAGGCTCCTCGTGTTGCCGACCAAGTCGTTCACGATCGCGGTCTCGGCCGAGGTCGCCTGTTCGACGTCCGGCTCGGCGATCTGGTCGGCCACGAACGTCAAAGGCCTCCTCGGGATCCCCTATGCGCTCGATGCCGGGGGCAGCTCACGTGTGACGACCGTTGCATCGCTGTGCTACCTGAAGTTCCTGAGCAACCCGCTGGACGCCGATCCGGGTGGCACCATCCCCGGCGGCGAGGGTCCCGTCAGCGTAGGGCTCTTCAACGGCGCCGACGGAGCGATCACGACCGGAGCATCCGTCGACGTGACGATGGGGATCGACACGAACCCCGGCGGGGGGACGCTCTCGGGCACCCTCACGCAGCCGACGAGCGGCGGGGTCGCCAGCTTCGGTGACCTCTCGATCGACACGCCCGGCGAGGGATACCGGCTTTCGGCGACGGCCAGCTACTTCAACGGCGCCTCGTCCGATCCCTTCACGGTCGCGGGGGTCGTGGTGGACTGTGCGGCCGACGAGGATTGCGAGGCGTCGCTCGGCGACGGCGGCAACACGTCCGCGTTCATCTCGGCGCCGGCCAACGGCAGCTCGGCGATGATCGTCGCCTCCTTCACGCAGGCCGAAGGCCAGGGCATCGACTGCGACGGCTACGAGGAGAGCTCGGCCAGCACGCTCGTCTTCGACGTCCAGAACACCGGCGAAGGCGACGACCGGCCGAAGACGGTCGAGTTCGCGATCGCCACCGACCTGGGCTACCCGGATCCCGCGGACTTCCAGGTCTGCTACGAGTCCGAGACCCCGTTCTACGCCCGCGGGCAGGAAGGTCAGGTGACGCTCGGACTGCTCCTTGACTGCGCCGAGTATCCGGACGACTCCTACAGCGACCCGGTGTACAACGACCCGCCGTGCATCCTGGAGCGCGACATCGAGGGCAGCACGGTGTTCCTGACCGCGCAGCTCCCCGGCGGCGACCCCAAGGGCCGCGTCTGAGCGCTGTCTGAAGCCGATCCGAGAGGCCGGGTCGTGAAGCCCGGCCTCTCGGGCGTTCGGCGCCGAACCCGCTGGTCGGGGGCCTAGACTCGCTCGCGTGCAGATCTGTCCGAGCTGCGGCGAGGAGAACCCGGACCGCTTCCGCCTGTGCGGGTTCTGCGGCACGCAGCTCGTCCAGGAGGCGCCCGCCGAGGAGGTCCGACGGACCGTCTCGGTCGTGTTCTCGGACCTGAAGGGCTCGACCACCCTCGGCGAGCAGCTCGACTCGGAGCGACTGCGGGCCGTCCTGAACATCTACTTCAACGAGATGCGGGGCGTACTCGAACGGCACGGCGGCACGGTCGAGAAGTACATCGGCGACGCGATCATGGCCGTCTTCGGGCTGCCGCGCGTGCGCGAGGACGACGCGATGCGCGCCGTGCGGGCGGCGTTCGAGATGAAGCGACGCCTGGTCGAGGTGAACGATCAGCTCGACGCGAGCTTCGGCGTTCGCCTGGTGAATCGGACAGGCGTGAACACGGGCGAGGTGGTCGCGGGCGACGTGTCTAGCGGCCAGCGTCTCGTGACGGGAGACACGGTGAACACGGCGGCGCGCTTGGAGCAGAACGCCCCGGCCGCCGAGATCCTGATCGGGGAGCCCACCTTCCGCCTCGTCCGAGACGCCGTGCGCGTCGAGCCTGTCGAGCCGCTGGAGCTGAAGGGCAAGGCCGACCCCGTGCCCGCCTACCTGCTCCTCGACGTCTCCAGCGTCGACGACGGCTACGCGCGCCGCCTCGAGATGCCGATCGTCGGGCGCGAGGCGGAGCTCGCGACCCTGCGCGCCTCGTTCGACCGCGCCGTCGCCGATCGTCGCTGCGCGCTGGTCACGATCTTCGGCCCGGCCGGTGTCGGCAAGTCACGCCTGCTACGGGAGTTCCTGCACGACGTGGGTCCCGCCGCGGCCCGGCTCCGCGGGCGCTGCCTGTCGTACGGAGAGGGCATCACCTACTGGCCGATCGGCGAGGCGGTGCGAGGCGCGGCCGGGATCGAGGGCGGCGACGACCTGGAGCGAGCGCGGGAGAAGCTGGCGGCGCTCTTCCCGGATCATCCGGACGTGACGGAGCGCCTCGGCGCCGCGATCGGGCTCTCCGATGCGGCGTTCTCCGTCGACGAGACGTTCTGGGCGATCCGCCGGAGCCTCGAGATGTCGGCGGCCGATCGCCCGCTGATCGTGTTGATCGACGACATCCATTGGGCCGAGCGGACGTTGCTCGACCTGCTCCGACACCTCGTGAAGGACTGCAGCGCGCCCGTCCTGCTCGTTTGCTCCTCGCGTCGCGAGCTCCTCGAGGAGCATCCGGACTGGGGACGAACCGAGGAGCGGTTCGAGACGATCACGCTCGATCCGCTCGGCGCCGCCGACAGCGCGCGCGTGGTGAGCAACCTCCTGGGCGATGCCGACGTCGACCCGGCCGTCGTCGAGCGTATCGCGGCCGCGGCCGAAGGGAACCCCCTGTACGTCGAGCAGATGCTCTCGATGCTGATCGACGACGGCTCGATCCGGAACGAGGACGGCCGCTGGATCGCCGCCTCCGGCCTGCAGGAGCTGGAGGTGCCGCCGACGGTCGCGGCGCTGCTGACCGCGAGGCTCGACCGGCTGGCCGTTGCGGAGCGCACCGTGATCCAGCGCGCCGCCGTGATCGGTCAGGTCTTCTTCCGAGGCGCGGTGAGGGCGCTCTCGCCGGAGGCGATGCGATCCGAGGTCGACCCCGCTCTTTCGACCCTCACGACCAAGGAGCTGATCCGCCCCGATGCCGACCGGCCGGCCGAGGAGGACACCTACCGGTTCCTCCACGCGCTGATACGCGACGCCGCCTACCGCGGCCTGCTCAAGAAGACACGTGCCGAGCTGCACGAGGCGTTCGTGGACTGGGCGGAGGACGTCCGGACCGACCGTCAGATCGAGTTCGACGAGATCCGCGGGTACCACCTCGAGCAGGCGTTCGAGATCCGCTCCGAGCTCGGCCTGCGCGACGAGCACATCGAGGCAACAGGGAGGCGCGCCGCCAGGTACCTCGGCGACGCCGGCCGTCGCGCGATCGCCAGGGGCGACCTGCCGGCCGCCGCCGGCCTGCTCCGGCGGGCATCGGCCACCCTGCCCGATCGCGATCCCGAGGCCGTCGAGCTCCTGGTCGAGGCGGGCGAGGCGCTGATCGACCTCGGCGAGCTGGAGGCGGCGAACGAGGTGCTGGGGTCGGCGATCGCCCACGCGAAGGCGGCCGCCGACCGGACGGCCGAGCTCGGCGCGAACATCGTCCACCTTCGCCTGCATTACGAGACGGTCGGCGAGGACCCGGGCGGCACCCTGCTGCAGGACGCCGGCTGGGCCGTCAAGGAGCTGGAATCCGCGGGCGACCACCTGGGTCCGATCCGCGCTTACCACCTGATGCTCCTGCTCGATTGGACGGCGGGCCGCTACGGCCCGGCCGAGACAGCCGCGCTCGCGCTGATCGAGCACGCCCGCGCCATCAACGATCGGACGCGCGAGATCCGGTTCCTGCCCGCGCTAGCCACCTGCTCCGTGTACGGCCCGACGCCGGCCGACGAGGGCGCGGACCGTTGCCGCGTCCTCCTGCGCGAGGTCGAGGGCGACCACAAGGCGACGGCGCTCGTGAGCGCTTCGCTCGCCCGCCTGGAGGCGTACCGCGGGAACTTCGACGAGGCGCGGCGCCTCTACACGCGCAGCCGCGCGATGCTCGAGGAGTTCGGCTGGAACCTCCTCGCCGCGTGCACCTCCATCGACTCGGGGCCGATCGAGCTGTTGGCCGGCGACGCGGCGGCTGCGGAGCGCGAGCTGCGCAAGGATTTCGAGACGCTCGACGCGATGGGCGAGCGCAACTACATCGCGACGACCTCCGCCTACCTCGCCTTCGCGTTGCTGTTGCAGGGGAAGGACGACGAGGCGGCCCGGTTCGTGCGGTTCAGCTCGGAGACCGCTGCCGAGGACGACCTGACTTCCCAGTTCCTGTGGCGGCAGTTCGGGGCGCGGCTGCGGTCGCGCGCCGGCGAGCACGCCGAGGCGATCGAGCTCGCCCGCGCGGCGGTCGGGTTGACCGACCGGACCGAGGAGCCCGAGTCACAGGGCAACGCGCGCCTGGACCTGGCCGCGGTCCTCGCCGCCTCCGGTCGCTCGGACGAGGCGGCGGCGGTCTACGAGGAGGCGCTCGAGCGGTTCAGGAGCAAGGGGATCGGCGTGCTGGTGTCCGAGGTAGGACGCCGTCTCGACGCGCTCACGTCGGCCTGAGCCGCTCGGCTCCCCGCGATCGAGGTCGCCTCAGGACACGCGGACCGACCCACACATCCCGTTGCAGGCGCCGTTCACCAACGTGGAGTGGAGCGTGCATCGGAACCTGTAGACCCCGCGCCGGCTGAACCGGTGCTTCGTCGAGCGACCCTCGGGCAACGGCACACCGAAGGACCAGTTGGTCCCGTAGGAGTAGACGTTGTGCGTCAGATGGACGCTCCGCCACTTCACGACGCCGCCCCGCACGATCTCGACGTTCGCCGGCGACCAGGTGACGGCGTGTCCCCGGACGACGGTGGGCGCGCCCAGAGCAGGCGGAGCGACCAGACCGATCGCGACCACGGCCGCGATAAGCAGGCATGCGCGGAGGACGGAACGGGGCGGCCTCGCCTTCGGCATCGGAGCAGCATCCCACACGGTCCGGCGATCGTTCACCACCCCCGACCCGGTCGTGTTGCGCCCGGAACGACCCACCCCGTAGGGTTGCCCGATGGAACCCGACGATCAGGTCACGCCCGCCCTAGGTGAGGCGCGCAGGCGCCGCCGGACGCTGCACGACGCGCTCGTGCAGCTGGAGATGGCGATCAGCTCTCCGGCCTCCGGCCGCGTCCCCGACTGGTCGGCGCAGGTCACGAAGGACCTGACCGGCGTCCGCGACGCGTTCGACCAGCACATCGAGGCGACCGAGAAGCCGGGAGGGCTCTACGACGAGATCATGGAGCGCGCTCCGCGGCTGGCCCACACGGTCGACCGTCTGCGTCAGGAGCACCCGCCGATCGCCGAGTCGATCGCGGCCACCGTCGCGCGGGTGGAGACGGATGAGGTCGGCTCGGACGCCTGGCCGGTGGACCGGGCGCGCGACGATCTCCAGCGGCTGATCGGCGGGCTGGTCCGCCACCGGCAGAAGGGCGCCGACCTCGTCTGGGAGGCGTACAACGTCGACATCGGCGGGCCCGAGTAGCGCCGACCGTCGCGGCAGTACGCTTCCCGCGTGCTCCGCGTCGCGCTCGGCCAGCTGAACCCGACCGTCGGCGACCTCGACGGCAACGCCGAGCGGATCCTCGAGTGGATCGGGCGCGCCGAGACGGCCGGGGCGCGCCTGCTGTGCTTCCCGGAGCTCGCGCTCACGGGGTATCCGCCCGAGGACCTGCTGCTGCGCGATGAGTTCATACGCGACGAGCTGGTCGCGCTCGACCGGCTCGTGGCCGCGACGAAGGGCCGGTCGCTCGAGGTCGTCCTGGGGTTCGCCGACCTCGGCGATGCCGGGATCCACAACTCCGCCGCGCTGATCCGCGACGGCTCCATCGCCGAGCGCTACCACAAGATCCAGCTCCCGAACTACGGGGTGTTCGACGAGAAGCGCTACTTCGTGCCGGGCGACCGGCCCGCGCGCGTGACCGTCGGCGGGATCGATGCGGGCATCTCCGTCTGCGAGGACGCTTGGTTCGGCGAGCTGCCCTTCGCGGCCTATCGCGGCGCGGACGTCGTCGCGAACATCAACGCCTCGCCGTACCACCGGCGCAAGGTCACGGAGCGGGAGGAGATCTGCCGCAGGCGAGCCCTCGAGACCGGCGCGTGGATCGTGTACGTGAACGCGGTCGGCGGCCAGGACGAGCTGGTCTTCGATGGGGGCAGCATGGTCGTCGCGCCCGACGGGTCGGTGGTCGCGAGGGCGGCGATGTTCGAGGAGGACCTGCTGCTGGTGGATCTCGAGGGGCCGAGCGCCGAGCCCGATCGTAGTCGGTCTGGCCCGAAGGCCCCGAGGAGGTCTACCGGGCGCCTCGTCCTGGGCCTCGGGGACTACGTCCGCAAGAACGGCTTCCGCGACGTCGTCGTCGGCCTCTCGGGAGGATCGACTCTTCGCTCGTGGCCGTGCTCGCCGCCGACGCGCTGGGCCCCGACGGCGTCCGCGTGCTGGCCATGCCCTCGCCGTACTCCTCTCGGAGAGCGTCGAGGACGCCGCCGACTGCGCCGCGCGCCTCGGGATCGGATGGACACGGTCCCGATCGACGAGGTGCTCGATGCCTATCTCGCCGCGCTCGCGGGGTGTTCGCTGGGCGGCCGCCCGACGTCACCGAGGAGAACCTGCAGGCGCGGATCCGCGGCAACTACCTCATGGCGCTGTCGAACAAGCTGGGCTCGCTGGTGCTCGCGACCGGCAACAAGAGCGAGTACGCGGTCGGCTACGCGACCCTGTACGGCGACATGGCCGGCGGGTTCGCCCCCATCAAGGACGTTCCGAAGACGCTCGTGTACGAGCTGGCCGCGTGGCGCAACGCGCGGGGTGTCGGCCCGATCCCCGAACGCGTGATGACGAAGCCGCCCTCGGCCGAGCTGAGGCCCGGTCAGCTCGACACCGATTCGCTGCCCCCCTATGACCGGCTGGATCCGATCATCGAGGCGTACGTCGAGGACGACCTGAGCGTCGAGGAGATCGTCGCCGATGGACACGATCGCGGGACGGTGGAGCGTGTGACGAGGATGATCGACCGAGCCGAGTACAAGCGGCGGCAGGCGGCGCCCGGGGTCAAGATCACGCCGAAGGCGTTCGGTCGGGACCGGAGGATGCCGATCACGAACCGCTACGCCGACCGGTGAGGTCGGCGCAGCGGTCCGCGACCGGCGCCCCGGTCGGGACGAGCCCCCGGTCAGGCGAGCTCCCAGGTCACGGTGACCGAGACCTGGGACTCCAGCGTCGGGCCTCGACGACGTCGCGGCGCCGGCTTCCGCCACCGCCATGTCCCGCCGTAGTAGATCGGCGGGTAGACGGGACGCCTCGACTCGACGATCGTCACGACCTGACCCAGCGACGCGTCGCCGGCGCTCGCCATGATCTCCGCCTTCCCCCGGGCGTCGCGGACGGCATCCGCGAGCGCGCGATCGAGCGCCGGGTTGTCCTCGGACATCGTGAACGAGATCCCGTTAGTGAGGTTGGCGCCGGCGTCCACGCCCGCGTCGATCACCTCGCCGGCCTTCGTGACGTCGTGGACCGTCACGTCCACCTGGTTCGATGCCTGGTACCCCGTGATGTCGGTCCCGCTGTTCCCGTATACGGGCCACAGGCTGACGTTGCTGGTCGCCAGGTCGTCCTTCGTGATGCCCAGCGCCGCGAGCGCGGCGAACACCTTCGTCATGCGGTCGGCGTTCTGCTGCAGGGCGCCCTGGGCGGTGTTCGCGACACGAGCTGGGGACACGGTCACGTGCGAGACCCCCGGCGGAGCGACGGCAGCTGCATCGCCACCACCGCGCCGAGCAGGGAGTAGCGCCACGAGGACCTCGAGGGCGAGCCCGGTGGGGGCTCGCCTGGTTTTAACTCGTGTCCGGGGAAGGCCCACGACCGCTCGCCGAGACTGTGGAGTCCGGCCTGATCGGCTCGGTACCCGTGTCCCAGTCCCGGCCCGGCTCGGCGGCTGTGTCCCCCACCGCCTCACTTGGGGGTCTGGAGATGCTCGAACAGCTCGCGGTCGAGGTGCTCGACGCCGGCGACGTCGCGAGGCGCTACGGCATCGACCGTCGAACCGTCACCGATGGGGGTGCGTACGCGAGCCAGGGCAACCCTCGCCGATCGGACGAGGATGCACCAGACCCGAGGTCGGCGTCGGGCCCATCCCGGGGGGGTATCGTCGAGCTCCGGCGCGAGCTCGCGGAGCCTCCTGCGCCATTACCAGTAGAAGGACTACCGCCGAGGAACGGCAGCGTGGGCAGATGGTGGCGATGCTCCAAGGTGGTCGTCACCGATCGACGACGCGGTTCACCGCAAGCCCGCGAGGGCGACGGCCAGACCGGTCTGCGGCAAGGGCGGAGCCACGGGGTGCGCATCCTCACGGACAACGGCCTCACCCGGCGACCAGGCGCTTCATCGACAAGGATACGTCACCTGCTCACGCTCACCCACGACCACGCGTTTCCCGGCTGCTCGGACCGCGGTCTCCCACTACAACCAGCCCCACCCGGCGACGTCGCGCCCATCCGCGAGCTGGCGCCCACGGCAGAGTCGCCTCGGTCGGGGTCGGTCGGGTCGTCGGACGCCGTCGTAGCCGAATCCCGCCGGCGGCCGGGCGCACGGTGCAGGTCGAGCCTCGATGGCCTGTTGCGCGACGGCGTCATCGTCGCCACGCACGCTCGCCGGCACCTCGCCGAGGACGACGAACGGATGGACCGCCGAGCGAAGTCAGGGGGGAGGGCAAGCCCCCCGGTTCGGTGAGCTTCGCGGGTACCGCGTGGGAACCGCTTCATCGGCCACGTGTGGGCGTGCGCCTGGTCGCCGATACCGAATCGCCGGGGCTGCCCGTACCCCGGGCGCGACCAAGCCCCCACGGCAAGCCGAGAGACCGGAGCTCAGACGGAAACTCCACCTCGCCGAGACTTCGCACGAACCCCCTTCGGCCGATCTAGCCGAAGCGGTCGATGAGCAGGCCGTGGCGCAGGCCGCGGTCGCTCACGGTGAGCCGATCCTGGCCGAGCTTGTCCATCACGGTTCGCACGATGCAGGCGCTGGCGAGGATCACGTCTGCACGCTTCGGCTGCAGACCGACGATGGACCGGCGGCCCTCGGCATCTAGCGAGGCGTAGCGCTCGATCTGCCGATCGACCTCGTCGCGACCCAGCACCGAGCCCTGCACGATGTCGGGATCGTACGTGGCGAGCTCGTGCCGAACCGCCGTGATGTTCGTGATCGCGCCGCCCATGCCGACCAGGCCGTCGGGTGGCGGGTGATCGTCCAGGCGACCGAGGTCGCGGGCGATCTGCGCCAGCACGTCGTCGAGCGTGGACCGCGACACGACGCCTGCGAGCCCGTGCTGCTCCGTGTACGGAACGGCCCCCACGTCCAGGCTGAAGTGCTCCTCGGCGTTCGAGCCGTGCCCGAACGTGAACTCGGTGCTGCCGCCGCCGGTGTCGAAGACCGCGAGCGCCCCATCCCCGATCCGGATCGCGGAGCTCACCGCCAGGTATCCCAGGCGGCTCTCCTCGTCGCCCGAGATCACCTCGACGGGGAACGCCACGCGTTCGCGCACGGCCGCGAGCGCCTCCGCCGCGTTGCGCGCGATCCTCAGCCCGGCGGTCCCGATGGCCACGATCGCGCTGGCCTCGAGCCCGCGCGCCTCGTCCGCCATCCCGGCGATGGCCTCGATCGTACGGCCGATCGCCTCCTCGGAGATCTCGCCGCGCTCCCGGAGGCCCTCCCCCAGCCGGGTGATCTCGGCGCGGTCGACGATCTTGGTCCAGGCGCCGTCCGCCGCGCGTTCGCCCACGTGGAACTTCACGGAGTTCGTGCCGACGTCGATCGCCGCGAACCGCTCCGGCTCGTCGTTCACCAGGCGGGCCAGCGCCTTCGGGTAGCTGGTGTTCGCCCACCCCCCCAGGCCCAGCTCGCGCACCGCGGCGAGCACGCCGGGACGATCCTCGGACTCGACGGCCACGGTCCGGATCCGCCTCCCGTCCGCCTCCACGTCCGACAGCTCGGCCATGCAGCCGCCGACCGTGTAGCGGGCACGCCGCTTGTGGACCCTCACCACCCGCGCCAGGCCCTCGGGCTCGACCAGCTCGGCGAGGAACCGGTCGAGCGGGTAGGCGTCCGAGGCGAAGCCGGGCGGCGCGTGCCCGAGCGCCGCGAAGACCTCGGTCGCGGTCTCCGTCGAGAGCGGGAACCCGGCCTTCATCACCGGCTCCCAGCGCTCGAGGCCGTCGTCCCCGACCTCTCGGAGCACCTTGATGTCCATCAGGTCGTCTCGGACCTTGACGTTCTCTCCGCCTGGTGAAAGCAGGTAGAGCTCGTCGCTCTCCTGCACCCGCTCGGTCGTCATGGCCGCGAAGGCGTCCTCGGCCGGGCCGAAGCTCCGACCGAACGCTCGCCACTCCCATCGCGGAACGATCGCGCTCATCGGGCTCCTCTGATCGGATGGATGCCGCGTTCCCGCGCAAGGCTAACGCACGACCCGCACACGGTGCGGGCGGGACGCGCACTCGTCGGATCTAGACGCAGGAGGGCACCGCGCCCAGTTCGTCCGCGACCTGGTCGACCGTCTGCGCGAGGCCATCCACCCGGTCCCGGTAGAGGTCCACCGTCGTCCGGCGTGCCGACCGGAGCTCCCGCATCCAGGCTCCCGGGTGCGCCGGGCCGCCTGCTCGCGCCCGGCCTAGCGCTCGGTACACCGCGTACAGGTCGAGCGGCTCGCTCAGCTGACCCTGCCCGCCCCACGAGATGCGCTCGTAGCCCGGGTCGTGATGGAGCTGCTCCACCTCGAACGAGGCGCGGCTGAGGATCGCGGCGAGGCCGTTCAGGTCCACGGCTCCGACGGCCCGCTGCGCCGCCGCCCACCGGCCGCGCCGCGCGCTCGCGATCGCCGCGCGCAGCATCGCGAGGTCCCACTGGGACTGCTCGTGCGGGTAGATCGTGTCGTCTTGGAACGAGAGCGCGGTGAGCCCGTCGAGCGATCGACGGAGCGCCTCCCGTTCGTACCCGAACGCACATGTGGACGCCGGGACGCGTTTCGCCGCGCGCCACGCCGACCGGAGCCTCGCGAACGCGTCCGTCGCCGCGCCCGCGTCGGCGCCGTACGCGCTCATCGTCGCCGGGTCGAGGTGCCGCCGCAGGTGCCGGATCCGCGTGCCGAAGTCGTACGGCGCGAGCTCGCCGTCCAGGTCGAGCGCGACCCTGGTTTCCGCCTGCAGCACGGGCAGGAGCGACGGGAAGTCGAGCGTGTCGATCGAGTCGTAGTCGGTGTGGTACCTCGTCCAGTAGTCGGGCCCCGACGCTCCGAAGGTGACCGCGGGCGCCCCCTCGGCCGTGTACGTGAAGTTGTCCTGCCACGCGTACACCTCCGATAG
>JAXLTF010000015.1:0-76698 GCA_046330185.1 Actinomycetota bacterium | reverse complement strand
GTGGGCCCTGTAGTCGTCGACCGACGAGGGGTCCACGACCCCGACCCGCCGGAGCAGCCGCGTACCCTCACCGCTCGCCCCGTCCTGAACTTGCGGGGCGGACGCGACGACGTGGGCCGTTCCTTCGGAGCGTTCCACCGGCGCGCCCTCGAGCAGGCGGCGCACCGCGGCGGTCGTGGCGCGGCCCACGGCCTCGTCGGCGACGTCCGCGCCGGCGCGTTGGACCAGCACGGCGGGAGCGCGCTCGCACATCCCGAGGCACGGGCTGCGCACCCATGTCGCGTCGCCCCCGGCGACGGGCTCACCGGAGGGACCGATCGTCGCCTCTAGCTCGCGGCACAGCGCATCGCCGTCGAGCCGGCACGCCAGGTCGTCGCAGACGTGCACCACGGTCCCCGGCCGCGGCTCCACGCTGAACAGCGCGTAGAACGTCGCGACGCCGTAGGCCTCGGCCGGCGGCACGGTCAGGCGCTGACAGACGTAGTTCAGACCCCCGCGGCTGATCCAGCCCGCGCGCGCCTGGAGCGCGTGCAGGGCCGGGAGGAGCAGGTGGCGGCGATCCCGGGAGGCTCGCCCTCCCCGATGGACGCGCGTCTCGGCGGCGGCGTCGCGCACGCCTCCCTCCCATCCGGTGTCGGGAGGCCCCAGGAGCTCGTCGACGGCGGCCCGCTCCTGATCGGTCGGGGCCGCGTCCATCAGCTTCAGGTCCAACGCGCCTCCATCATCGCTCGGCCCCGTCCGCGAGCGCGTGGGCCGGCATCCTGTCCACGCGCACCGCGGTGGCCTTGAACTCCGCGGTGCCCGACCTCGGATCGGTCGCATCGATCGTGAGCCGGTTCGTCTCGACCTGGTCGGGGAAGTGCGGCGTCATGAACGCGAGACCCGGGCGCACCGACGACGTCACGTGGACGGGCGCCTCCACCGAGCCTCGCCGCGACGACACGCAGACCCATTCGCCCTCGGACACGCCGAGCTCCGCGGCATCCTCGGGAGAGAGCTCGATCGCCTCGGGGCGTCGCAGGGGAGACGTGTACTCGCCGCTCTGAACGCCCGTGTTGTAAGAGTCCAGACGGCGGCCGGTCGTGAGCCGTATCGGGAACTCCGGCGACAGCTCGTCCACGGGAGGCTCGTCGATCACGACGTTGAAGGGAGCCTTGCGGCCCTGGGCGACGGGATCGTCGAACGACCACAGCCGCCCGTGCAGGAACAGCGTCCCGGGATGGGACTCGTCCGGGCACGGCCACTGGATCCCTTCGAGCGCCTCCAGGCGCTCGTAGCTCATCCCGGCATGGATGGGCGAGAGCGAACGCAGCTCGTCCCAGGCGGCCTCCGGCGCGAGGTCGCCCCAGTCGAACCCCAGTCGTCCCGCGAGCTGAGCGATGATCCATATGTCGTCCCTGGCGTCCCCGGGGGGATCGAGCGCCCTGCGGACGCGCTGCACGCGTCGCTCGCTGCTCGTCACGGTTCCCTCGCTCTCGGCCCACGAGGCCGACGCCGGGAGGACGACGTCGGCGATCTCGGCCGTCTGCGTGAGGAAGATGTCCTGCACGATCAGGCAGTCGCGCGTCTCGAGCAGGTGCTTCGCGCGCCGGCTGTCGGCCTCGGACGCCACGGGGTTCTCACCGATCACGTAGACGGCCCGGAGCTCGTCGCGCTCCATCGCCTCGAACATCGCCGAGAGGTGCCACCCCTTCTTCGGCGTGATCGGCACGCCCCACGCCGCCTCGAAGCGCGCCCGCGCGTCGGCGTCGGCCTCGATGTCCTGGAACCCCGGCAGCTTGTCCGGGATCGCGCCCATGTCGCCGCCGCCCTGCACGTTGTTCTGTCCGCGGAGCGGGCTCAACCCGCTGCCGTAGCGTCCGACGTGCCCGGTCAGCAGGCTGAGGTTGATCAACGACAGGACGTTATCCACGGCGTTGTGGTGCTCGGTGATCCCGAGGGTCCAGCAGAGCACGGCCCGGCCGGCCTTGGCGTACGCGTGGGCGACGTCGCGGATCGCATCGGCCGGCACACCGGTGACCGCCTCGCCGCGCTCCAGGGTCCAGTCCATCACCGAGTCGCGGTAGGCCTCGTACCCGGTCGTCGCGTGCTCGATGAAGGCGTGGTGCTGCAGATCGTTCGCGATGATCTCGCGCGCGATCGCGTTCGACAGCGCGATGTCGGTGCCGACGTCGATGCCCAGCCACAGGTCGGCCCATTCGGCCGACTCCGTCCGCCGGGGGTCGACGGCGATCAGTCGCGCCCCGCGGTGGAGGGCCTTCAGGACGTGGTGGAAGAAGATCGGATGCGCGGCTCGCGCGTTCGACCCCCAGATCAGGATCAGGTCGGTCTCCCCGACCTCCCGGTATGAGCTGGTGCCGCCTCCGGCACCGAAGACCGTGGCCAGACCGACCACGCTCGGTGCGTGTCAGGTGCGGTTGCAGCTGTCGACGTTGTTGCTGCGCAGGACCTGACGAGCGAACTTCTGGGCGACGAAGTTCATCTCGTTCGTGGCCTTCGAGCAGCTGAACAGGCCGACCCCGTCGCCGCCGTTCCGCTGCGTGGCGGCGCGCAGCCCGGCCGCGGCGCGATCGAGCGCCTCGTCCCAGGTGGCTGCGCGCAGCTGGCCATCGTCGCGGACCATCGGCTCGGTGAGTCGCGTGAGCCCGTCCTGCATCGAGCGGCTCCTTTCCACCGAGGTTCGGCACCCATCCTACGTGCAGCGCGCGCCGGGCCGTCCACCCGTCGTACACGGGTGGTCAGCCCTCCGGCGAAGGTCCATCATGCCCCTCATGGAGCAGATCCCGATCGGCGATCCGGCGCCCGGGGATCCCGGGAACGTGGTGGAGCTGCCGACGCCGCCGTTCTCGTCCCCTCCGGAGGAGGAGCCGAACGAGGATGCCCTCGGCGACGCGGGGGAGCCTCCCGGGAGCGGCCGAGGTCGGGGACGAGGTCGGCCGCCCCCCCCGGCGGCGGAGCTCGACGCGCTCCTCGAGCACGGCGTTCGCGTCGCGCTCGGGATGGTCTCGGTCGCCGCCACGGCGGTCTCCAGCGCGCTGGAGCGCACGATGCCGGGCGCCGTCGAGGGCTCTCCCGTCGCCGGCGCCACGCTCGCCGGAGCGAGCCTGGGCCTGGGGATCGAGTCCACCCGTCTGGCGTCACGGAGCATCACGGCACTGTCCAACGCGATCGGACCGCTGCTGTCGTTCGCGACCGCCGCGCCGAGCCTGCGCGAGCGAGCGGCTCCGGTGGCCCGCGGGATCGACCGCTTCAACGAGGTCTGGACCGAGGCACGGCCCGAGCACGAGGCCGCGGCTGCGGCGTTCGTCGCCGACCTCATGCCGCGCCTGGTCGACGGCATCGTCGAGCAGCTCGACCTGACCGCGCTGGTGGCCGAACGGATCGACCTGGACGCCATCGTCGACCGGATCGACCTGGACGCCATCGTCGATCGGATCGACGTCGACGAGATCGTGCGTCGCGTCGATCTCGACGACGCCGTCGGCAGGGTGGACCTGATCGGCATCACCGACAAGCTGATCGGCGAGGTCGACCTGCCCGAGCTGATCCGGGAGTCGACCGGCGCCGTCACCTCCGAGACGGTCCGCAACGTCCGGATGCTGTCGGCGGAGGTCGACCGGCGCCTCGCCGAGATCGTCGACCGCGTGCTGCTGCGCCGCCGCGAGCGCGCCGACGAGCTCGCGCGCGACGGGTCCGGCGACGACGTGGGCGTCGAACACCGCACCGCGGCGGAGGGACCGGCATCGGAGGACCCGGCCGTATGAGCGCGACGGTGGAGCCCGAGCGGCGGATCCACGTCGACGTCATCCCGGCCGAGGCCCGAGGGCTGCAGGGCAGGCGCGCCGGGCTCTTCAGCCGCGTCCTCGCGAACGTCATCGACCTGACGGTCGTCATCGCCGGGGTCGCGGGCGCGTACGTGGCATGGGCCGGGATCCAGCTCCTGTGGCGAGGCGCCGACTTCACGCGGCCGACGCCCGGGCTCGCCCTGGCGATCGTGTTCGCCGAGGTCCTGCACGTCTCGTACTTCACCGCCGCCTGGACGACCTCGGGACGTACGATCGGCAACCGGGTGATGGGCCTGCGCGTCCTGGGACGCGGCGGTCACCGCCTGCGGATCGGACCCGCGCTCGTGCGCGCCGTGCTGTGCGTGCTCTTCCCCTTCGCGCTCCTGTGGGCGGGCGTGAGCCGCGAGAACCGCTCCGTCCAGGACCTGGTGATGCGCACGTCCGTGATCTACGACTGGAAGCCGCGGGTCCGCGAGCCAGCCTGACGTGGCCGATCCCGCGCTCGGGTCCCGCCTGGCGTATCGCTATCGCCGTCTCCGGCGGCGCGACCATCCCATGGTGCCGCACGAGGGACGCGTGGAGGGCGAGCAGGCGGCGATGGGGGGTCGTTCGGGCGCCCTGCGCGCCGCGGTCTTCGGGCTGAACGACGGCCTGGTCTCGAACCTGTCCCTGATCTTCGGGTTCGCCGGCGCCGGGGTCGACAACGGCGTGGTGATCCTCGCGGGGATCGCCGGCCTGCTGGCCGGAGCGTTCTCCATGGGTGCCGGCGAGTACGTCTCGATGAAGGTGCAGCGCGAGCTCTTCGAGCGACTCATCCACCTCGAGGCGCACGAGATCGGCACGGATCCCGAGCTCGAGCGCGACGAGCTGACAGGCATCTACGTCGACCGGGGGATCCCGCGGGACCTCGCCGAGCAGGTCAGCGAGGCGGTGATGCGCGATCCGAAGCTCGCGCTGGACACGCACGCCCGCGAGGAGCTCGGCCTGGACCCGTCCCAGCTCGGTTCGCCCTGGGCCGCGGCCGCTTCCTCGTTCGTGTTCTTCGCGATCGGGGCGGTGGTTCCCCTGCTGCCGTTCCTCGTCTAGGAGGGGACCGCGGCCGTGGTCGCGTCCGCCACGGTCTCGGGACTGGCGCTGTTCACCGCGGGCGCGCTGCTGACGCGCTTCACCGGCCGTCATCCCGTCCGATCCGGGCTGAGGATGCTGGGCATCGGCGCGGCGGCCGCGGGCATCACCTATCTCGTCGGCTCGCTCCTCGACGCGACGGTCGCCTGAGCGAACCTCAGCCGGCGACCCGCTCCGGGTGCGTGTACACGTTCGCGCCGCCCTCGCGGACGAACCCGATGATCGTCTGACCGAAGCGCTCGCCCGCCTCCACCGCGAGCGACGACGGCGCGCTCACGGCCGCCACGATGGAGACGCCCGCGACAGCGGCCTTCTGGACGATCTCGAAGCTCGCCCGGCCGCTCACCTGCAGGACGTGCCCGCCGAGCGGCACGCCCCCGGCCAGGTACCGTTCGCCGATCACCTTGTCGACCGCGTTGTGACGTCCGACGTCCTCCCGGATCGTCACCGGCTCGCCGGCGCCCGTGAACAGCCCGGCCGCATGCAGGCCGCCCGTGCGGTCGAAGACCCTCTGCGCCGCGCGGAGCCGCTCGGGCAGTGCGTTCAGCACCTCAACCGGAACGACCGGCCCGTCCCCCACCGGCGCGCACCTGACCTCGACCTCGTCCAACGCGGCCTTGCCGCAGACGCCGCAGGAGGACGTCGCGTAGAAGTTCCGGCGCAGCCGCTCGACATCGAACGGCCGCTCGACGGTGACCGTCACGACGTTGTAGCGCTGCTGCTCCTCGCCGAGGTCGTCGCAGTACGCGACCCTGCGGATCTCGCCCGGCACCACGAGACCCTCGGTGAAGAGGAACCCGGCCGCGAGCTCGAAGTCGCCCCCGGGGGTCCGCATGGTGACGGCCACCTGGACGGCCGCCCGATCGGGACCCTCCACGCGGATCTCGAGCGGCTCCTCCGTCGCGAGCGAGTCCGTCCGCTCGGAGCGACGGCCGTCGCGCACGGCGACGATCCGCATGGGCCGCACCCCGCGGCGGAGCGTGATCTCCTCGGCCATCCGAACAGTATCCGCGTCCTCACCGTCACGGTCACCCTGCGTCGGGAACGCCGCCGGGGCCATCGGGCGTGCGGCCAGGTACCGTTGGCCGGTCGAGCGGATCGGAGGTTGCTCCATGGAAGGGTGGATCGATCGCGTCGCGGCGGCGTTCGGCGAGGAGCCGCTCGCGCCGGAGCAGGTGGACGAGCTGCTGCGGGCCGCGAGGGACGTGGCGCACGGCGTCGAGCGACGGCTGACGCCGGTCGCCACCTTCCTCGCCGGGATGGGAGCCGGCCGGGCCCGCGCCGCGGGAGCG
This sequence comes from Actinomycetota bacterium, assembly GCA_046330185.1. Lineage (GTDB taxonomy): Bacteria > Actinomycetota > UBA4738 > UBA4738 > HRBIN12 > DATBLY01. Next base: position 70,496 of record JAXLTF010000015.1, on the reverse strand, counting down.
TCCTCCGATCACGCGATCGGCGACGCCCTCGAGACGTTGCGATCGCTGCTGCCCGAGCCCGAACAGGAGCCTTCACCGTCGGGATGAGGCACGGGCCGGGCGGGCCGACACCGGCTCATCCGGCTCAGCGTCTCGGCCGCGCCACCCGAGCGCTCACGCCCAGCAGGTCCGACACGCTGGTCAGGCCGTCGCGGCGGGCCAGCCGCTCCCCCACCACGAAGAACAGCTGCGCGGTCACCAGAGCATCGTCGAGGGCGTGGTGCGGGTCGGCGACGGGCACGCCGTACCATGCGGCGGCCGAGGTGAGCGACCGCTCCGAGGCGGCGGGGCCCTCGAGGGCCAGCATGAGATCGCGGACGTCGACCATCGTGTGAGCCCATCGAGCCGCGGACGGGCGGAACAGGGTGGCGAGGAACCCCGTCTCCACGCCCCCGAACCACGCCACGAGGAAGCGATCCTCGAGCGCCTCTCGGAGCGCGGCGGCGGCGGATGCCTGGGAGGGCGCGCCGCGCAGGTCGACCGGTCGGATCCCGTGCACGGTCACCGAGCGGGGCGACGGGGGACGGTCCTCGGGGTCCACGGTCTGGTACCGGGCCCGGCCGACCTCGATCCGCCCCCCGCTCATCGGAACGGCGCCGAACGAGATGATGCGGTCCCGGGCGAGGTCGAGGCCCGTGGCCTCGAAGTCGAGCGCGAGGTAGTCGGCCTCGCGCCACCGTTGTCCCCACGTCCCCCGGGGAGGCCGGTGGGGGCCGGCCGGCCGGCGCGACCTCACCGACGCAGGTCCAGCTCCAGGGCCAGCAGGCCCTGGGCTCGGTCGATCATCCGGAACGCCTCCTTGAGGGCCTGGCGCGCCAGGGGGCCCAGCGTGCGCGGGTCTACGGCGTCGTCCACGGCCTGGCCGGCGCGGACGCGGCCGGCCTGGTGCTCGAGCCGGATCCGCCAAAGGAGGCGGAGGGCCTCCTCGAGGCCGGCCGCGGCCTCTGCGGCGAGCCGCCCGGCGGCCGCGGCGACGCGGAGCCTCCGGACGGTCCGGACCTCCGGCACGCCCGCGCGCAGAGCGTGGATCCTGGCGAGGTCGGTGATGGCCCCGATCCCGGCTAGGCCGACGTCCAGGTCGGGAACCGACCCTCCACCCGCCTGGACCACGGCGTCGCGGAGGAACCCCCGAGGCGGGCGCGGTCTCACCGCCGATCGTCCGAGCGACCGGATCCAGTCGCGGTTCCTGGCCGCGGCGCGCCAGATGGCGAGGAGCGCGTCGTCGACCTCGAGGGTGCCGGCGACGACGCGGTTGTCGGCGACGGCGCCGTGCCCGGAGGGATCGCCGCCCGAGCCGACCAACGACGTCTCGATCCGCGCGCGCCACCCCTCGAGCGTCCCCGGGGCGCCAGCCCCGGGACCGCGCATCGAACGCCCGACCCCGGCGGCCGTCAACCCTTCGTCCACGGCGGCGGCCACCTCCGCGAAGTAGGCCTCGGCCTCCGGCCCTCCCGCGTGGAACAGGACGCCCTCGACCCCGCCGGAGAGCGAGCGCTCGGAGCGCGCTTCGGCTCCGAGCGCGACCCAGGCCCAGGCGGTGGGCGGCTCTCCGAGCCGCTCGATCGCGAGCGCGAGGAGCCGCGCCGTCAGGACGTCGACCGTGACGGCGGCCACGTGCGCCACCTCCAGGGCGTCGACCCCGGCGTCGATGAGGTCGGCGGCCATCTCCGGCAGGCCCGCCGCGAGCCCCGCGGCCGACCCGGCGTCGGGCGCCCGCTCGATCCGCAGGCGCAGCTGGAACGCGGATCTTCGTTCGAGCGCCATCAGGTCGGTGTCGGTGAGCACGCCCACGATGGCGCCGGCCCCGTCGGCCAGCGGCACGTGATGGATCCCACGCTCGAGCATCGTGGCGAGCACCTCCCCGACGGTGGAGGTGCTGGGCAGCGAGAGCAGCGGCACCGACGCCACGTCCGACACCGGGCGCTCCGGCCCGCGGCCCTCGGCGAGCACGCGGGACCGCAGGTCCCGGTCGGTCACGATGCCCAGCCCGGCGTCGTGGCGCACGAGCGCCGACGAGACACGATCCGCGGCCATGCGCTCGGCGACGGACCGGATGGAGTCGCTCGCCGTCACGACGATGGGCGCCCGCGTCACGAGGCTCCCCGCCGGCAGCCCCCATGGATCGGCGCGCGGTTCCACGTGCTCGAGCACCTTGCGCTCGCGCCGGCGGAGGCTCCGCGAGAGGAACAGCGCGCCGGGACGCGACACCAGGATCCGCTCGGCGATCTCGCCGTCGATCAGGTAGCAGATCGTCTCCTCGGCGGCCCGTGTCCCGAGCGCCGGCCGCTCGCCGGTCAGCAGGGACACGAACCCGAACACCTCCCCCTCCTGATGCAGGTCGACGACCTGGTCTCCGTCTAGCACCTCGACGGAACCGGTGCGCACGACGTAGAGGAAGCGCGCCGGGTCCCCGCCCTGCGTCATGATCACCTGGCCGACCGGGAAGAACTCGATGCCGGTCGCGCGGACGACCTGCTCCAGCGCGACGTCGTCCAGCTCGTCGAACGGCGGATGAGCCCGCAGGAAGGAGGGGATGTCCACCGCCGGAGTATCGCACCACCCCCCAGGACGCCTCCGGTATCCTCACGCCCGTTGCCCTTCTAGCCCGAGGAGCGCCGCGTGAGATCAGGACTCGAGATCGCCCAAGAGGCCGAGCTTCGGCCGATCGATCAGATCGCCGCGGCAGCGGGGATCCTGCCCGACGAGCTCGAGCCGTACGGTCGCTACCGGGCGAAGGTCTCGCCGGCGATCCTCGAGCGGCTGAGCGATCGCCCCGACGGGAAGCTGATCATCACGACCGCGATCACGCCGACGAAGGCGGGCGAGGGCAAGACCACCACCTCGGTCTCGCTCGCGCAGGGCCTCGGGGCGATCGGCAAGGACGTGATGCTCTGCCTGCGCGAACCGTCGATGGGGCCGGTGTTCGGGATCAAGGGGGGCGGCAACGGCGGAGGGTACGCGCAGGTCGTTCCGATGGAGGAGATCAACCTGCATCTGAACGGCGACTTCCACGCCGTGACGGCGGCCCACAACCTGCTGGCGGCCGCGTTGGACGCCTCGATCTTCAACGGGAACCCGCTCGGGATCGACCCTCGGACGATCACGTGGCCGCGGACGCTCGACGTGAACGACCGCGAGCTCCGGTACACCGTGGTCGGGCTCGGCGGGCGAACCCACGGCGTCCCGCGAGAGAACCAGTTCGTGATCACGGCGGCGTCGGAGGTGATGGCGGTCTTCGCGCTCGCGAGCGATCTGCACGACCTGAGGGCGCGCCTCGGGCGGATCGTCGTCGCCGAGACGCGCGACGGCCGGCCGGTCACGGCGGAGGACCTGCGGGTCGCGGGGGCGATGACGGTGATCATGAGGGACGCGATCGCGCCGAACCTCGTTCAGACCCTGGAGCACCAGCCGGTGCTGATCCACGCCGGGCCGTTCGGCAACATCGCGCACGCCAACAACTCGGTCATCGAGGACCGGGTCGCGCTGAAGCTCGCGGACTACGTCGTGACCGAGGCCGGGTTCGCCTCCGACCTGGGCCTGCAGAAGTTCTGCGACATCGTGTGCCGGTTCGGGGGCTTCACCCCGAGCGCCGCCGTGCTCGTGACGACGGTCCGCGCCACGAAGTCCCACGGCGGCATGCCGTTCGATCGGCTCGGAGACGAGGACCTCGACGCGCTGCGCCGGGGCATCGACAACCTGGCCGCCCACATCGCGATCACCCGCGCGTACGGGCTGCCGTGCGTCGTGGCGATCAACGCGTTCCCGTCGGACACGGCCGCCGAGCTCGAGCTGATCGACGAACTCGCGTCGGGCGCCGGAGCCGAGACCGTCGTCGTGAATCGCGGGTTCTCCGAGGGCGGCGCCGGCGCCACCGACCTGGCGGACGCCGTCACCGCGGCGCGAACGACCGAACTCGTTCGCGTGCCTGGACGCCGGACGGTACCGCTGCGCCGCGACCGATCGAGGCGACCGCGACGCGGGTGTACGGGGCCGACGGGGTGGACTACCTCCCGCAGGCCGAGAAGGACCTCGAGCGGATGGACGCGCTGGGGTTCGGCGCCATCCCCGTCTGCATGGCGAAGACCCACCTGTCGCCATCGCACGACCCGGCGCTGTTGAACCGGCCGACCGGCTTCCGCCTGCCGGTCCGCGGCGTCGTCCTGGCCGCGGGCGCCGGCTTCGTCGTCGTGCTGTGCGGAGACATGCAGCGGATGCCTGGCCTGGGGAAGTCGCCGGCGTTCATGGACGTCGACATCGACGCGGACGGCCGCACGGTCGGTCTGTTCCAGCCGCACGCCGTCGAGGCCCGGCGTGCGTCAGCGCGGCGCGTCGACCTGGTAGACGTGGTGCGGCCACCGCAGCCGCTCGTTGAAGAGCGTCTCCTTCCACACCTTCATCCCGATCTTCCGCGACGCGGCACGAGGAGTCGATCGGCCGGACCAGCGCGACCAGGTGGTCCGCCTCGAGGTTCGCGAAGCTCCAGTCGCGCACGCCGACGCGGCCTCGGGCGCCATCCCCTCGCCCCAACGGTCCCGACGGGATATGCCACCCGAGCTCGACCTCCTGACGCCGTCGACGACCTGGACGTTCGGCCCGGGCAGTTGCGCCGGTCACCCTGCCCGTCGAGGCGTCCTCCACCATCAGCAGGCCGAACCCCAGCTTCTGTACCGCGACCGGACCCGCTCGATCCAGTCGCGGGCCGCATCCTCGGAGAACGGCTCGGTGGTACCGCATCGTCTCGGGGTCCCCGACGATCGCGTGGAACGCGTCGAGGTCTTCGAGCTGGTATGGCCGGAGCCGGAGCCGCTCCGTGCGCAGCTCGAACTCCGGCACCGATCACGCCGAGACCCCAGCGAGGGCTCAACCCCGGGGTGGGCTTCGTGCGCTCCGGGTCACGGCGTTCCCAGGATCTCGGCCGCCGCCGTGCCGTCGCCGACCGCGACCTCGACGCGCTCGCCGTCCGCGGAGGCCTCGGCATCGAGCACCGCGAGGGCCATCGTGCCGAGGCGCGGCGAGGACGCCGGCGAGGTGACGGTCCCGACCTGTTGCCCGCCGCGTGACCGCGGCGCTGTAGTCCGGCGCGGAGTCAACTCCTCGATCCTCGCCTCGAATGCCCTTCGGCGGGTTATCTTCAGGCCCAGCAGGCGCCGCCCTGATGGCCGTACCGGCTTTGGCAACCGTCCATGGAGAATGACGGCGAGGTCTCTTGCCGGCTGGTGGTCGGCGATGACGGTCAGCCGGTCGTTGTCCGGCGAGGTCGAGCCGCCCAGGTCGAACAGCAGCACTGCACCGGCCGCGGTCAATGCAGCTCCATAGCGGACGATCAGGTGCCAGTCCGGGTGATTGATCAACTCGAGTCGCCGGTAGTCCGGCGATGGTCGCACATGCCGCCACGGCTGATGTGGCCGGCCAGGCCGGGTGGCGCGGCGAGGACAGGTCACCGCCGGTGAAGCCCGCGGAGAAAGCCCGGCGACCAGCCCTGGACGAACACGCAGGTCGGCCAGGCGGTGCTGATGCCGGTGCCCAGCCGTCGGCCGTCTCGCGGAACTCATCCCTCCAGGTCGGCCGTGTCGATCATCGCCCAGTAGCGGTCGGCAGCGAACTGATACACGTTGCCGTCGTCGACCATCAGCCCGTCCGTTCACGAAGGCGCCGTAGCGCACCGAGCCGTCCGACATCGCCGACACGTCGTTCGTGAACCAGCGGATCAGCCGGCCCGCGTCGGCGCCGGTCACCTCGTACTTGCACGTCGAGCAGGTCCCAGATGCCGGTCGCGGTGCGGATCGCCTCGTACTCGGCGGCGGCCGGGTGATCTTGTTCGTCCAGGGCCAGCCGTCCTCCCACATGAAGTCGGCCCCCATCGCGAGCGGCGCCTCGTGCAGCGGCGAGCGGCGTTCGTCGTTCATCGGATCCCTCCCATCGGTTCGTCCAGGGTCTCCTCGGATCAGCCCCGGGGGCGGCGCTTCTCCGGGTCGTGCACGGCGAGCACATCGACGGTGCCGGCGATCGGCCCGTCGTCGCTCGCCACCTCGACGCGGTGTCCCTCGGCGGCCGCGTCCGCCCTCAGGATCGCGAGCCCCAGGCCCCCGTACGTCGGGCTCGTGGCCGGCGAGGTCAGCACGCCGACGTCCTCGCCGGCGGCGGTGATCGACGCGCCGTAGCCGGGGAGGCGGTCCCCCTCCAGGCGGACCGTCCGGAAGCGGTTCGGCGGGTCGGCGGCCACCTCCCGCAGCTTCTGCTTCCCCATGAACTCGCCCTCGCCGTCCAGCGCGACCATCCGGTCGAGCCCCAGGTCGAACGGCGTGCGCTGGTGCGCCTCGTAGTCGTAGTCGGTCACGATCATGCCGACCTCGACACGGATCGGCTCGATGATGTCGACCCCGTACGGCGTGGCGCCCGCGGATGCGACGGCGTCCCACAGCGCCTCGGCGTGCTGCGGTCGCAGGAAGACCTCGTAACCGAGCTCGCCTGAGAAGCCGGTCCGGGACAGCCACACGGGCACGCCGCCGAACGTCACGGGCTGCGGGAAGAACGTGAAGTAGCGGAGCTCGTCCACCGGCGCTTCGGTGAGTGACCTGACCAGCTCGCGCGATCGCGGCCCCTGGATCTGCATGCTGGGGAGCTCGGGCGCGATGTACTCGACGCCGACGTCGAGCCCCTTCGTGGCCTCGGCGAAGTAGTCGGCGCGGTCGTTCCCGTTCGTGCACACCCACAGGTGGTCGTCCGAGAACCGGAACACCGTTCCGTCGTCGACCAGCAACCCGTCCTCATCGACGAACGCCCCGTACCGAACCTGCCCGTCGCGCATCCCGAGGACGTCGTTCGTGTGGACCCGCTGCGCCGCCTCGACCGCGTCCGGCCCGCGGAACTCCCATTTGTTCAGCGGCGAGAGATCCCACATGCCCACGTCCTCTCGGACGGCGCGATACTCGGCGACCGGGTCGCCGTAGTTCGTGACCCAGAGCCAGCCGGCCTCCTCCATGTAGTCGGCGGCCGTCCGGGACGTGACGGCGTGGAACGCCGTGCGCCTGCTCTCGCTCATGCGGAACCTCCCGGATGCGGTCGCCCGGAGCCCGGGCCGGTCGCCGGGTCGGCCCAGGCGTTATACCGCGGGATTGAACCTCCGTTCAACCCGGGCCCGGCCGGTCCGCCCGGACCCTGATCACCCGCGTTCCGGTCACGACGGCGTGGACCGGGACGTCGAAGGGACCGCCGGGGAGCCGGTCGCCGACCACCTGGACGTCGGACGCGACCGCGACGCGGAAGGCGTCCGCGCGCGTCCTGCGGAACAACCGGTCGTAGAAGCCGCCGCCGTACCCCACGCGGCCCCCGGCGCGATCGAAGGCGACCCCGGGCGTGAGCACGACGTCGAGCTCCACCGGGTCGACCGGCGTGCCGTCGCTCGGCTCCATCGCCCCGAACGTGCTCGGGACGAGGGGCTCGCCCGGGAGCCACGTCCGGAGCTCGAGATCGGCCCCGTCGATCCGCGGCAGGACCACGCGGTGTCCGGCCGCTCGGAGGATCTCGAGCAGCGGCCCGGTCGGCACCTCCGAACCGAAGGACCAGAACGCGAGGACCGTGCGTGGCCCGGCGAGCTCCGGGAGACCGTCGATCCGCTCGGCGATCGCCGCGGCCGTCGCGTCGAGCTCCTGGCGCGTGAGCGCATCGCGGGCCGCGAGCACGCGTCGGCGGACCTCGCGCTTCGCGCGCTTCAGCTCCCCGGTCGTCATCGGAGCGCGTCGGCGATCAGGTCGAGGCGATCCTCGGGACCGACGGGGAGCACCACGAACCAGGTGGCGCCGTGAGCGCGGAGCGCCTCGACGAACCCACGGAGCTCCGCCGCGGTCCCGGTCCACACGCCGTCGAGGGATCGGCCCGAGGCGACCCTGTCCGCCGACAGCCGCTCCAGCTCGGCGCGATCGCGCCCGACGAGCGCGATCCCGCCCCACGTCGGCGGGACCGCTCGATCGCCGGACAGCGCGCGCAGCCGGGCGGAGGCCGCGCCGAACGCCTCGGCGTCAAGGCCCCAGCCGTTCCAGGCATCGGCCGAGCGGGCCGCGACCGCCATGACGCGGTCGGAGAGGCCCCCGACCCACCGCTCGGCGGAGCCCGGCGGCACCAGCGGACCCGTGAGCGCGGGCACGTGCTCCCCGCCCGCGTACGCCTCGCCGCGGAAGAGCGCGCCCAGCGCGTCGACCGTCTCCCGCAGGATCCCGATCCGCTCTGGCGCGGGGGGCAGATCGATCCCGAACGTCTCGTGCTCTGGGTGCCGAGGCCCTGTCGCCGGTCCCCAGCGCGAGGATGGCGCCGGCGCTCGACATCGAGGCGAGGGCGGCGGCCCGCTTCGCGAGGATCCCCGGGGTCGCAGGGTCACGCGCGCGACGAGGGTCCCCACGCGCAGCTCCGGGTGGCGGGCCGCCACCGCGGCGAGCACGGTGAACGCCTCGAGCGCCGGCCGCCCGGGGCCGGACGGCGGATAGAAGACGGGGGGGAAACAGGGGCGCATCGGTGAACACGCCGTCGAACCCTGCCGCGGCCGCACGGGCCGCGGCCGCGAGCGGACGGGCGGGGTCGGCGGTGAAGACCGGGAGCGAGACCCCGAGCTTCACGTGGAGACCAGCTCGAGGGCGAGGGCGGCGGCGCCGATCACGCCGGCGTCGGGCCTGAGCTCGCGGGCACGACCGGTACGTCGGGCCGATGGTCCGGGGCCTCCACGGTCGAGCGATAGAGGGTCCGGGCCGGCGACAGCAGGAGGTCGCCGGCCCTCGCGGCGCCGCTGCCGACGATCACGATCTCGGGGTCCAGGATGTTCACCAGCCCCGCGATCCCCTCGCCGAGCCGGCGCCTGACCTCGGCCAGGATCTCGACGCCTCCTGGTCGCCCTCCCGGGCCGCCCGGGTCGTGGTCTCGCCCGTGGCCTGCTCCGGCCTGCCACCGGCCAGCTCCGGCATCCGAGCCCTGCGGCCGGCGGCCCTGCGAGCCTCCCTGGTGATCGCCGAGCCGCTGGCGACGGTCTCCCAGCAGCCGCTGTTCCCGCAGCCGCACCGCTCGCCGCCGGGCTGGACGATGAGGTGTCCGATCTCGGCCGCGAACCCGTGGGCGCCGTGCAGGATCGAGCCGTCGACGATGATCCCGCCGCCGATGCCCGTCCCGACGCCCACGAACAGGACGTGGCGATGGCGCCGGCCGGCACCGAACAGGTGCTCGCCCCACGCGGCGGCGTCGTTATCGTTCTCGACCACGGTCCGGAGCCCCATCCGCGAGCCCACGCGCGACCGCAGATCGAGGTCGCGCCAGGCGAGGTTGGGAGCGAAGCGCATGATCCCGGACGCGGCCTCGACCATCCCCGCCGCCGAGACCCCCACCGCGAGCGCGTCCGGCGTCCGCACGGCCTCGGCGGCCGCCACCATCGCGTCCACGGTCGCCCCGGGGTCATCGGCCGGCGAGGGGACCACCGTGCGACCCGCGATCGCCCCGTCCTCACCGACGAGCGCGGCGGCGATCTTCGTGCCGCCGACGTCGATCCCGATCGCCAGCGATGGGCGATCGCTCACCCGATGTCGATCCTCTCGAGGGTCGGGGCGGGGCCGGCGTCCCCTTCCTCGGCGGCGCGAGCGTCGATCACCGCCTTCGCCGCCAGGAGGAACTCGCGGCCGGCGATCAGGAGGTGCTCGACGACGTCGGGCTTCAACGGCTGAACGGCCGACAACGCCAGCCCGATCGGACAGAACGCCACGTCGCAGACGTGCCTCGCCGCTCCCTTGCCGGCTCCGCTCGCGGTCCCCGGATCGCGCTCGCCCTGCGGCGCGCGCTCTCCGTTGGTCGACGGGCCCTTCGGGTCCTTCGTACCGGTCACCATCACCCTCCTCCCGGTGCCGGCGGCGGCTCGACCCGGGCGAACAGGATCTCGAGCCGGTCCCCGGCGAAGTTCGCTTCCCGCACGGTCATGCGCTTGAGGCTCTGCGGCAGGATCAGGTTCCGCTTGTAGGACCCGACGCGGACGAACAGCTCCTCGCCGCGGCGGTGGATGTCCATGTCGTCACGCGACACGAACGGCAGCCTCATCGAAAGGACGTACCCGGTGCCCCGCTTGCGCACGCGGATCGGCTCGTCCCGGTACAGGATCTCCATCGCGGGGCGCTCGCCGTACACCTCGTCCCCCATGTCGCGGAGCAGGGGGATCCCGACCATCTCGCGGTCGAACAGCCGCGCGGTGAGGATCGGCACGGGATCGAACGACTCGTGGACCGTGGACAGGTGCTCCGACTGGATGTCCTTCCACTTGCCGAAGTACGGATCGGTGACGTCCTCCGGGATGATCCGGTTGACGACGACCGCGTCGACCCGGTAGCCGAACAGGCCGAGGTACGTGTACGTTCGCCGCGCCTCGGCGATCACCATCTTCTCCGGGTTGACGACCAGCCTCACGGACGAAACGGCCTCGTCGGTGAGGATCTGCTTCACCGCGTCGAGGTTGCGGTGCAGGCGCTCGATCGCTGCGAAGACCTTGTCGCCCGCGATCGGCAGCGTGGTCATCCGGCTGAGCATCGGGCGGACCGCCTTCACGACCCGGCGCTCCACCGGGAAGATCCGCTCGATGTACCAGTTCATCACCTCGGGCAGCGACAGGAGCCGCAGCGTCTCGGCGGTCGGGGCGCAGTCGACGACGATCGCATCGAAGTTCCCGCTCTCCACGTGCGTGCGGACGTCGATCAGGCTGAAGATCTCGTCGATCCCGGGGATCACCGTGAGCTCCTCGGCCTGGATCGTCTCGGTGCCCGCCCAGTTCATCAGCTGCACGAAGTAGTCCTGGATCTCGCGCCAGTTGTCCTCGAGGCGCTCCTGGGCGTCGATCTGCTGGCCCCACAGGTTCGGCGCGATCTCGGTCGGATCCGAGCCGATCTGCGCCTCGAAGGAGTCGCCCAGCGAATGGGCCGGGTCCGTGCTCATCACCAGCGTCCGCGCGCCCGCGCCCGCCGAGCGCACCGCGGTCGAGGCGGCGACCGTCGTCTTGCCGACCCCGCCCTTGCCGGTGAACAGGATCACGCGCATGACAGGAGCTTACGCAGGATGGCGGGCCCGGGGTTCAGCCCATCTCGACGCGGCGCTTCAGGCGCTCGAGCGCGTTCTCGATCACGCGCTTCGCGCCCTCGGTTCGCAGGAACCCGGGAACGAGGACCCCGAGCTCCACCGCGAGCCGGTACGTCACCTTCGTGGTGTCGTCCGGGAGCTCGTCCAGCAGGTATTCCCCCCGGATGTCGCGGATGGCACCTCGCGCCTCCTTCGTCACCCAGGACAGGCCCGTGTCTCCGGGGGCGTACGAGTAGGCCAGCGTGTAGTTCGCCTTGCCGAGCACCGGGACGTCGACCTCGTAAGCGACCTCGGTCGCACGGTCACCCTCGATCCGCTGCAGCACCTCGACGCGCTGGACCTCGGCCCACTCCGGATACGCCTCGTAGTCCTCGATGACCTCCATGACGTCCTCGAGCGGGGCCTCGATCACGATCGAGCCTTCGGCGTGCTCCATGGGACCCGGAATCCTACCGGGTGGGTGTCGTGCCGATGACGACGACGATCAGGCCCATCGCGGCCATCAACACGCCGACGGTCACCCAGAGCAGGAGGCGGGTCGACACCATCGGGCTCCCCCCTTCGGCGATGCGCCGCGCCTCCAGGGCGGTGAGCAGATAGACGCCGAGCGTGCCCGAGGCGAACGTCAACAGCAGGATCTTCAGCAGCGCCGACGACGCGCCCGCGAACCCGATCAGGAGCGTCACGGACAGCAGGATCAGGAACAACGCCCCTCGCGCGACACCCTCGGCGGCCATCCCCAGCTCCGCGTGCCCCAAGCCCGGGAACAGCAGCGAGCGACCGAACGCGACCGACGGCCGCACCTCGGGGCGGGTCCGCTCCTGACGCATCGCGGCGGCGAACGGCGTGCCGCAGACCCCGCAGGCGTCCAGCGCGAGCGGCGTTCGCTCCCCGCAGACCGGACACGGCCAGAACGCCCCCTCCGCGGTGCTCCCGGCGACGACGGGTGAGGCCACCCCCGCGTCGTCCGTCGATCCCTGTGGGTCGGCCGGACCCGGCCCCACGGTCGGCGTTCGATCCGCTGCCGCGTCACGGCGTATGGGCGTGAAGCATAGGTTGCACCAATCGGCGCCCTCGTACACGGTCGCGCCGCAGTTCGGGCAGGGGAGCTCCCGCTCGCCGAGCTCGGCCATGACCCCGAGGTTAGCGCCGCTCGCCGCCCCGATCGGGAGCTCCCGGGAGATGCCGCCGGCCCTCAGCTCGCCGCGAGCCGCAGCCAGCCGGCCAGCCGCTCGGCGATCGTGGCCCAGTCATGGTCGCGCTCGCCCCGCGCCCGGCCGGCCTCGCCCATCCGGCGCGCGCGCGCCGGATCGGCCAGCAACTCCCCGACCGCGGCCGCGACGGCTCCGCCGTCGCGGCCGTCCACCAGCACGCCGGTCTCGCCGTCGACGAGCGACTCCCGCGCACCGCCGGAGTCCCCGACCACGACGGGGCGGCCGCATGCGGCGGCCTCGATGAACACGTTGCCCCACCCCTCGACCTCCATCCCCGCCAGACGTGTCCGGCACGGCATCGCGAACACGTCCCCGAGCGCGTAGTGACGCGGCAGCTCGTCCTCGTCGACCTGCCCGGCGAACACGACCGACCCGGCGGGAGCGCCCGCCGCGAGCGCACGGAGCTTCGGCTCCGCCGGTCCGCCGCCCACGATCAGGAGCGCCGCGTCGGGCGCCCGTCGACGGATGGCCGGCAGCGCGCGGATGAGGACGTCCTGCCCCTTGCGGGCCACGAGCCGGCTGACGCACACGACCACCGGTCGATCGCGGAGGCCGTATCGCTCACGGAGGTCACCCGTCGGCAGCTCGGGGTGGAAGCGCGCGAGGTCGGCCCCCGGATACAGGACCGAGACGGGAACGCCTCGCGGAACGGCGGATCGCACCGTGCGCGCGATGAACCGGCTGCACATCACGGGCACGCGGGAGGCGCGCGACGTCATGTAGCGCATCAGCGCATGCGTTCCGGGGACGATCGACGACCAGTGATCGAAGCCGTGCGCGGCCACGAGGTACGGGATGCCCCGAGCCGACAGCCGCGGCCCCAGGACCGCGAGCGGCAGCGCGTCACCGAACAGCACCACCTGGGATCCGAGCTCCTCGATCGCCCGCTCGATCCGCCCCGCCACCTCGGGCGTCGGCCAGACGAAGGTCGTCGGCTCGCGGACGATCGGGAAGCCCGCTTCCGCGTCGTACTCCCCCGCGCCCGGCCATGTGGGCGCGAAGACGCCGACGCGCTCGGCGGGCAGCCGCAGCCACAGGGCCTCCAGGGTCCGCTGTATGCCCCCGACACGCGGAGGGAAGTCGTTGGTCACGAGCAGGGTCCGAGGTATCGACACGCCCGGGATTATCCCGCCCGGGGGACGTCCTCCGTCCCAGGCCGAACGGCCGCCCGGGTCCCGGGGGTCGTCGAGCCGAGGTCCCCCGCGCGATCGTTCGGGAGCGTGCTTCCGGCCCCTTCCGCTCGCGACCCCACCTCTGCTATGAATCGCCCCTGGAGGCACCGCCGGGTCGAGGGGAGGGGCGGGTGAAGATCGATCGGTTCGCCGATGTGGACATCGGTCGTCTCCCGTTGGACCCCTCGCCGCCGGATCGCTGGCAGGAGCGTGCCGCCTGCTTCGGCATCGACCCCGACCTCTTCTTCCCGGTGGCCGAGGACGAGGCGGGACCGGCCCTCGCGTTCTGCGGGATCTGCCGTATCCGCGAGGAGTGCCTGGCATGGGCGCTCAAGAACGGCGAGCGGTACGGGGTCTGGGGCGGCCTCACGGAGCAGAAGCGTCGTCGGGTGGGCCGTCGGGTCGCCTGAGCGCCCTCCCGTCCGCCACCTAGACTTGGCGCCGGCATGGACGATCCCACCCCGATCCACGCGACGGCGCCGCTGCGGATCAGCTTCGTGGGCGGAGGGACGGACTTCCCCCACTACTTCCAGCACCACGGGGGGGCGGTCCTTTCGACGACGATCGACCTCGGCGTCCGCGTCCGGATCGAGCCCCGCGGCGACCGCAACGTCCGCGTCCGCTCGCTCGACCTCGGCCGGACCGTCGAGTACCACCTCGACGAGGGACCCGAGTACGACGGCGTGATGGACCTGGCGAAGGCGGCGATCGAGCGGGTCGGCGTCCGGGGCGGACTCGACGTGGCGATCGCCTCCGACGCTCCGCCCGGCAGCGGGCTCGGCGGCTCGTCGGCGCTCGTCACGGCCGTCGTGGCCGGGCTCGCGATGCTCGGGGACCGCTCGTACACCGAACGCGAGCTCGTCGAGGTCTCCCACACGATCGAACGCGACGACCTGCGGATCAGCGGCGGCTGGCAGGACCAGTTCGCCGCGGTGTTCGGCGGGCTGAACCTCCTCGCGTTCGGCGCCGCGGGGACCTCGGTGGAGCCCGTCCGGGTCTCCGATGAGACCCGCGAGCGCCTCGAGCGGAACCTCCTGCTCTGCCACTCCGGCGCGGTCCGGCGGCACGCCGGGCTGATCGACACCCAGATACGGCTCTACGAGCAGGGGCGCGAGGACACGATCCTCGGCCTGAAGCAGCTGCACCAGATGGCCTACGCGATGCGCGACGCGATCGAGGCGGGCGAGCTCGACGAGCTCGGCGCGATGCTCCACGACGCCTTCGTCGCGAAGAAGCTGATGAACCCACACATCGCGGAGGACACGCCCATCGAGTCGATGCTCGCGCTGGCCCAGGCCGCCGGCGCGACCGGGGGCAAGATCTGCGGGGCGGGGGGAGGCGGCTACCTCCTCCTGTACTGCCGTCCCGGCGCGCAGCCGGCCGTCCGCCGCGAGCTCGAACGTCTGGGGGCTCGCTTCACGCCCTTCCGGTTCACGACCGCCGGCGCCCGCGCGGAGCGAGCCGGCGCCTTCTGGACGCCGGCTCGGTCGACATGACCACGACGCGCGCGGAGCTCGAGGACCGGGCCCGGGGCTACCTGGCAGAGGCCGTCGACACGATCCGCGCGGTCCAGACCGAGGCGATGGACGACGTCCTGGATGCGGCGGCGCTGCTCATCGAGGCGATCGGCACCGGTGGCAAGCTCCTGATCTGCGGCAACGGGGGCAGCGCCGCCGACGCGCAGCACCTCGCGACCGAGTTCGTCAGCACGCTCACCCTCGATCACCCGCGCCCCTCGATCCCCGCGATCGCCCTGACGACCGACACCTCGCTCCTGACGGCGATCGCGAACGACTTCGGCGTCCAGCGGATCTTCGAGCGACAGGTGGCCTCGCTCGCCGCCCCCGGCGACGTCCTGATCGCGATCTCGACCAGCGGACGCTCGGCGAACGTCGTGCGCGCCGCGGGGCGCGCGCGCGACATGGGCGTGAAGGTCGTGGCCCTGACGGGCGCGTCCGGAGGTCCGCTCGCGCCCATAGCCGACGTGGCGATCCGCGTGCCCAGCGCCGTCACGGCCCACGTCCAGGAGGCACACCTGGCCATCGAGCAGCTCTTGGCGCTGCTCGTCGAGCGGTCGATCTACCCGGAGCCCGTGCCTGCGGACGCGAACGGCTGAACGATCCGGGCCTACCCGGCTCGGGGTACGACGAGATACCGGTGTCCCCCGTTCGGGGGGACTCAAGGTCGGCCCTTAGGACGACGATGAAGGTCGCATGTGGGAAACCCGCATGCGGGAAGGCCGCAACGGACGGTGGCGACGGTTCGCGGTCGTCGTGTCCGGCGGCGCCCTCCTGCTGGTGCTCGGCCTGGCGCCGGGCGCCCGCGCGACGCCCGTCGACTCCTTCTCCATCGGTGACGCGTCGCTCACCGAGGGCGACGCCGGGACCGCGAACCTGACGTTCACGATCAGCTACTCCGGGCCGCTCAACGACATCTCGGTCGACTGGTCGACGGCCGACGACACGGCGACGGCCGGTGCCGACTACGTCGCATCGTCGGGGACCGCCTCCTTCACCGCGGCGAGCGGCACGCGCGCGGACGATCACCGTACAGGTCAGCGAGGACCTGCTCGACGAGGCCAACGAGAGGTTCTTCGTGAACCTCGCGAACCCGCTCCCGCCGCGACGGCGGCGGTGAGCGACGCGCAGGCGACCGGCAGGATCGACGACGACGACCCGCGGCCCTCCATCGCGATCGACGATCCGTCGGTGGCCGAGGACGACGGCGGCGCGGCGACGCTCACCTACACCGTGACGCTGTCGGCGCCCAGCGGCCGGACGGTCTCGGTGGACTACGCCACCTCGAACGGCACGGCCAGACAGCCCGCCGACTACGGTTCGACGACGGGCACGCTCACGTTCGCCGCCGGGGTGACGACCCAGGCGGTGTCGGTCGACGTGGCCGGCGACACCCTCGACGAGGGCGACGAGACCGTCCGGATGAACCTGTCCGGCGCGACCAACGCGACCATCGCCGACACCCGGGGCGTCGGCACGATCGTCGACGACGACGCGCTCCCCTCCCTCTCCATCGGGGACGCGTCTCGGACGGAGGGGAACTCGGGCACCGCGAGCCTGACGTTCACCGTGACCCTGACACCGGTCAGCGGCAGGACCGTCACCGTGGCGTGGGCCACGGTCGACGGCACCGCCGCCGCCCCTGCCGACTACACGAGCGCCTCCGGCACCGCGACCTTCTCGGCGGGACGGACCTCGCGCACGTTCACGGTCCCCGTGGTCGGCGACAGGATGGACGAGTTCGACGAGACGTTTGCGGTGGACCTCTCGTCCGCCACGAACGCCACGATCACCGACGGGCAGGCCGTCGGCACGATCGTGGACAACGACGCGCCCCCTGCGGTCTCGGTGAGCGACGTGAGCGTCACCGAGGGCGACGCGGGCACCGTGACGGCGACGTTCCTCGTGAGCCTCTCCGCCACGAGCGGCAAGCCGATCTCGGTCGATCACGCGACCGCCGACGGCACCGCCGTCGCCGGCGCCGACTACGCCGCGGCCTCGGGCTCGCTCGACCTCGCGCCGGGCGCCCTCTCGACCGCCGTCGACGTGGCCGTGGACGGCGACACGATGGACGAGTTCGACGAGGATCTCGCGCTCGTCCTGTCGGATCCGTCGAACGCCACGATCCTCGACGGCACGGGCCTCGGCACGATCGTCGACGACGACCTGCCCCCGTCGTTGACCGTCGGGGATATCGCGGTTCCCGAGGGCGACTCCGGCACCTCGGTCGCCGCGGTGCCGGTCACGCTCTCGGCCGTGTCCGGCAAGCCGATCACGGTCGACTTCTCCACCGCGGACGGGACCGCAGGCGCCGGGTCCGACTACACGACCGCGACGGGAACGCTGTCGTTCGCCCCGGGGATGCTGACCCGGTCCATCGACGTCTCGGTCTCAGGTGACACGACGTTCGAGGCAGACGAGGATGCGACCGTCGCCGTCACGAACGAGGTGAACGCCGTCGTCGCCGACGGCACCGCCACTCTGACGATCGCGAACGATGACCCGCTCCCCCGGATCGCGGTCGACGACGTCGCCGTCACCGAGGGCGACTCCGGTGACGCGATCATGACGTTCACGGTGTCCCTGTCCAACGCCAGCGCCTTCCCGGTCGGGGTGGACGCCGCTACCCTCGACGGGACGGCGGTCCAGCCGGCCGACTACGAACCCGTCGCCACGACGCTCTCCTTCGCGCCCGGCATCGTGAGCGCGACGATCGACGTCACGGTGCACGGCGACCCGATGTTCGAGCGGGACGAGACCCTGGGGCTGGAGCTCTCCGACGAGACCGGGGGCGCGATCGCGGACGAGGCAGGGGTCGGCACGATCACGAACGACGACGCGGCCCCGATCGTCGACGTGACCGGTGTGATCGTCTCCGAGGGCGACGTGGGCGACACGACCGCGACCTTCATCCTGACGCTCACCGGCTCGACCGGCCTCCCGGCCTCGGTCGACGTGGCGACCTCCGACGGGACCGCTGGCGCCCCCGGCGACTACGCGGACACCTCGGTCACCGTCACGTTCGCGCCCGGCGACGCGACCGAGACGGTCGACGTCGCGGTCCACGGCGACACGGCATACGAGCTCGATGAGGGCTTCACCCTTCAGCTGTCGGCTCCGAACGACGCCGCGATCGGGACGGGCACCGCGCCCGGGACGGTCCTGAACGACGACCCGCTCCCGACGGTCTCGATCACGAACGCGCTCGTCGTGGAGGGGAACGCCGGGACCACGGACGCCGCGTTCGGCCTGTCGCTCTCGAACCCCAGCGCGTTCCCGGTCACGGTCGATGCGGCGACCGCGGACGGGACCGCCCTGGCGCCGGGCGACTACGCCGCCACGGCCACGACGACGACCTTCATGCCTGGCGTCCTGGTCTCGACGTTCGACGTCCCCGTGAGCGGTGACGTCCTGTACGAGGGCGACGAGACCTTCTCGGTCACCCTGACGAACCCCGCCGGCGGAACGCTCGGCACCGCGACCGCCACCGGAACGATCGTCGACGACGAGGCGCAGCCCGCGTTCTCGATCGACGACGTCACGATCGACGAGGGCGACGCCGGGCCTAAGCCCGCGACCTTCACGGTCACGCTCTCGATCCCCTCGGCCAGCGCGACCTCGGTGGACGTCGCGACGGCCGACGGCACCGCCACCGGAGGCGACTACGTTCCGGCATGGACGAGCCTCACCCTGGCGCCGGGCGACACCGCGGCGACCTTCACCGTCGACGTGTTAGGCGACCGGGCATCCGAACGGGATGAGTCGTTCACGGTCGGCCTGTCGAATCCGGTCGGCGCCGTCCTCGGTGACGACGCCGGGATCGGCACGATCGTGAACGACGACCGGGCGCCGGTGCCCACGATCTCGGTCGACCCGCTGTCGGTCGGAGAGGGCGACGCGGGGATGGTGTTCGCCGCCTTCACCGTCCGGTTGTCGGGACCCAGCGCCGACGACGTCGTCTCCCGGTACCTGACGATGGACGGAACCGCGACCGGCGGTGACGACTACGCGGCCGCTACGGGCCAGGTGACGATCCCCCCGGGCCAGACCTCGGTGACCGTTCAGGTGGCCGTGTTCGGGGATGCGACCGTCGAGCCCGACGAGACCTTCGCGCTGACGCTCGTGTGGGCGAGCGGAGCCCGCGTGGGGACCGACGGGACGGCCACGATCGCCAACGACGACCGGCTGCGGACCCAGATGTCGATCAGCGGCCGCGGCATCGCCGGCGCGCGAGTGGCGATCCGAGGCCGGCTGGTCGCGTCGCGGGCCGGACTCGGGGTCGACGTGTCGCTCTACCGCCGCGTCGGGAGCCGATGGGTCGAGGTCGGCGTGCGGGGCGTCCAGACGATGGCCACGGGCCGGACGGCGCGCGCGGGTGAGATCGTCACCCTCTTCCGGACGCGATTCCGTCACCTCGAGCCGGGCCGGTACCTGGCGCGGGCGGTCTTCCGGGGCGACGAGCTGAACGCCCCGAGCCATACGCGCGACCGCTTCCCCCTCCGCTGAGTCGGGACCGGATCGGCCCGCCCGGGCGTTCTTGACAGACCGAACGCCTGTTCGATAGCCTCGCCACCCCGCGCGGCCCCACCGGCGGAGGTGCCCGTTGCTCGACGCGCCGCTCCAGACCACCCTGGCCGACGGCGTCCCCTTGGCCGAGGTCACGTTCTGCGTCGTCGACCTCGAGACCACGGGCGGATCGCCGACCGACTCCGCGATCACCGAGGTGGGCGCGGTCAAGGTCCGAGGCGGCGAGCGCCTGGGGACGTTCAGGTCCTTCGTCGACCCGGAGCGACCGATCCCGCGCCGGATCACGCACCTGACCGGGATCGAGGATCACGACGTGCGCGGCGAGCCTCCGATCCAGGCGGTCCTGCCCGCGTTCCTCGAGTTCGTGCGCGGGAGCGTCTTCGTCGCCCACAACGCGCGGTTCGACTTCGGGTTCCTGAACGCCAACCTGGCGCGCTGCGCCTACGACGCGCTCCCCCCGCCGCCCGTGTGCACCGCGAAGCTCGCGCGCCGGATCGTGTGGCCGGACGTGCCTAACGTCCGGCTGAAGACCCTCGCCGGGTACTTCCGCACGCGGGTGCAGCCGATCCACCGGGCGCTCGACGACGCCGAGGCCTGCGCGGAGGTCTTCCAGGGTCTCCTGGAGGCCGCGGGTCGCCTCGGGATCCTGACCCTCGGTGATCTGCACGAGGCGTGCCGTGCCCGCGGACGGCCCAACTACGGCAAGATCCGCCTCGCCGACGATCTGCCGCGGGCGCCCGGCGTGTACCGGTTCCTGGACCGCGACGGCCACGTCCTGTACGTGGGCAAGTCGACCGACCTGCGGGCACGAGTGAGGTCGTACTTCTACGGCGACGGTCGCAAGAAGGTCGAGGACCTGTTGACGGCGACCACGGCCGTCCGGGGCGAACGCTGCGCGACGGAGCTCGAGGCGCTCGTCGTCGAAGCGCGCAGGATCCGCGAGCACGAGCCCCGGTTCAACCGGCGGGGCAAGACCTGGCGCCGCTACGCCTACCTCAGGCTCGACCCCTCCGAGGCGTTCCCGCGGCTGAAGGTGGTCCGGACGGCGAGGCCCGGGGACGGCTCCGCCTACCTCGGTCCGTTCGGCAACGGCGCCCAAGCCCGGCTGGCGAAGGAGGCGATCGAGGAGGTCGTCCCGATCCGTCGATGCACGACCGCGATGTCCCGCTCGACCCGGTTCGCGCCGTGCGCCCTCGCCGACATGGGCCGCTGCACGGCGCCGTGCGAAGGCCGGATCGGTCCCGAACGCTACGGAGAGCTCGTCCGGGGGCTGGTCTCCTCCCTCTCCGCCCCCGGCGGGCTCCTCGGAGCGCTCGAGGCACGGATCGTACGCCTGGCCCAGCAGGAGCGGTTCGAGGAGGCGGCGCTCGCGCGGGACCGGTTGCGCGCGCTCGCCGACGCCCTGTGGCGGAAGCGGATCGACGCATGGCTCGTCGGCGCCGGCCGCCTCGAGCTCCGCGACCTCGACGGGCAGGTGCTGACCTTCGACGCTGGGGCCCTGCGCACCGTCGCCGACGTCGGGGTCACCCCGGACCCGCTGGCGTCCCCGTGCGCGCGCGAGCGGGCGGACGAGCTCGCCGCCGTGCGCTCATGGCTCGTCGCGCACCCGGGACTTCGGGTGGAGGCGTGCGATCGACCGCCGGCCGAACGTGTCGACGGCGGCCGGGCCCTTCACCGCGTGCTCGCGACGCTCCGCGCCGCGGGCCGCGACCGCGACGGGGAGGACGGACCCCGCGCGACGTCGCCGGCCGGGCGTCGCGGGCGTCGCCGCTAGACTGGCGCGGTGGAGCGCGCCGTGATCCTGGAGGGGGCACGCACCCCCATCGGGCGGTTCCTCGGGTCGTTCGCCGAGGTCCCGGCCGTGGAGCTCGGGACCCTGGCCGCCACCGAGGCGATGCGACGCGCGGGCGTCGAGCCAGCCCAGGTGGACCAGACGATCTTCGGTCACGCGAGACAGGCCGGCAACGGGCCGAACACGGGCCGCCAGGTGAGCGTCCGCGCCGGCGTCCCGGTCGAGGTCTCGGCGTACAACGTTAACCTCGCCTGCGGATCGGGGATGAAGGCGGTCCAGCTGGCGGCCCAGCAGATCGCGCTCGGCGAGTCCGAGGTCGTGCTGGCGGGCGGCATGGAGAACATGACCCGCGTGCCCCACCTGCTGCCGCAGATGCGGTTGGGGTACCGGATGGGCAACGCGGAGGTCGTCGACGCGATGTACCGCGACGGGCTCCTGGACCCGCTTTGCGGGCTGATCATGGGCGAGACGGCCGAGAACCTCGTGGACCGCTACGACATCTCCCGCGAGGAGCAGGACGCGTTCGCGCTCGAGTCCCAGCACAAGGCGGCCGCCGGGCGGGACCGCCGCGCGGCCGAGCTATTCCCGGTCGAGGCGCCGGCGACGAAGGGCGGGGGCACCGCAACGGTGACCGAGGACGAGCATCCACGACCTGAGACCTCGATCGAGAGCCTGACGAAGCTCCCGCCCGTCTTCCGCGAGGGCGGCAGCGTCACCGCGGGGAACAGCTCCGGGATCACGGACGGCGCGGCGGCGATGGTGCTGATGTCGGAGGGTCGCGCCGAGGCCGAGGGGCGAGTGCCGCTCGCCTCGATCGTCGGGATGAGCTGGGCGGGCGTGCCGCCCGAGATCATGGGCATCGGGCCCGTCCCCGCTACACAGAAAGTGCTCGAGCGGACCGGGCTGTCGCTCGCCGACCTCGACCTGATCGAGTTGAACGAGGCGTTCGCCGCCCAGGTGATCGCGTGCGAGCGCGAGCTGAAGTTCGACCGCGACCGGCTGAACGTCAACGGCGGCGGCATATCCGTCGGCCACCCGATCGGGATGAGCGGGGCGCGCGTCATCCTGGCGCTCGCCTACGAGCTGAGGGCCCGCGGCGGGGCCCTCGGCCTCGCGACGCTCTGCGTCTCCGGGGGGCAGGGGCTGGCCGTCGTCCTGGAGCGGAGCTGAGGGAGGACCGTATTGAGCGTGCACGCCGTGGTCCTGATCCAATGCGAGATCGACGAGATCCCCGAGGCCGCGCAGGCGATCGCCGACCTGGACGGCGTGTCGGAGGTCTATTCGGTGGCCGGCGAGTGGGATCTGGTGGCGGTCTGCCGCGTGTCGGAGCACGAGGAGCTGGCGCGCGTGATCCCCGGCGGGATCGCCAAGGTCGAGGGCGTCGTGCGGACCGAGACGCTGATCTCGTTCCAGGTGTACTCGCGGCACGACCTCGAGCGGTTGTTCGCGATCGGCTTCGACGAGTGATCCCGGCCGGGACGGTCGGCCGCCGGTAGTCTGACCTGGACTACCTGAGGGCACCGGACGCGCTCGCCGGGTAACGATCGAGCGCCACCGGGAGCGCCGTGCGGCCCCACTCCGTCAGGTCATCGGGGTCGCGTGACGTGTACTTCGCGACGAGCAGCCTCCTGGCGAGCGCGTCCTCGTCGGTCCCCGGCTCCAGGACCCGAGCGCGGGCCTTCCCGATCTCTCCACCCAGCTCGAACGTGACCCGCGGATCGGCGAGCAGGTTGGCGACCCAGTCGCTCCGCTCCCGGCCCCCGGATAGCAGGTAGACCGTGCCGCCGCGCAACGCGAACCAGATCTCGATCCGGTGCGGGCGGCCCGTGACCCGGCCGGTCGTCGTCAGGTACCCGAAGTCGAGATCGGCCGGATCGCTCACCGGCGCGGACGCGCCGATGGGCTCAGAGCGCGACCCACAGGATCAGCAGGACGAACACGACGACGGCCGCGCCGAGCATCAAGAGGTCGCCTTTCTTGATCTTGCCCGGCTGCATCGCGTTGAAGCCCATGCTCAGATCCGGTAGTAGGCGCGGAAGCGCTCCGTGGACAACCAGTACAGGTGCTGGCGGACCGTCGACGCGTAGGTCCGCGCCTCGGCCGCGTCGCGGCAGGCCCGCTCCGACAGGACGATCCCTTCGGCGTCGACGATCCGCACGCGCCAGCCGCCCGGCGCGTCCGACAGCTCGACCCGCATGCCGTCGTCGCTCATCGGTGCACCAGATCCTGCTCCAGGCGCGTCAGCTGGACGCGCAGCTCCCCCAGCACCGAGTCCGCATCGAGCGTGAGCGCCGGCCGGACGTCGGCCAGCCGGGTGAGCGCCTCCTCGAGCGCCGACCCTGCCTCCTCGGCGTCGCGCAGCGCGTTCACCAACGTGACCGCGTAGTCCGCCTGCAACGGCTCGCCGTCCCAGGGACACTCGCCCCCAGACTCGATCACCTGCTCGGCCAGGAACTCCCGGCGGTCGCGCTTGCACGTTCCCTTGATCTTCACGCGCTCTCCTCCTGCTTGTGCATCACCAGCTCGAGCACCCGGTCGGCCAGCTCGAAGGGATCGAACGGTTTGACGAACCACGCGTCGGCGCCGGACCAGCGCGCCAGCCATGCATCCTGCCGGCGCTCGAGTAGCACGACGATCACGCCCGCGAACGGCTCGAAGCGGTCGCGGAGCGATCTCGCGAGCGCGAACGCCCCGGCCCGTGACGCGATCTCGTCCGCCACGACGATGTCGGGATCGTCGCGAAGCGCCGCCCGGATGCCCAGCTCGCCGTTGGCGGCGGCCCGGAACCGGAGCTCGACACCCAGGTTCCGCTCGATGCTCCGCACCGCGAGGGCCATCAGCTCGCGGACG
This sequence comes from Actinomycetota bacterium, assembly GCA_046330185.1. Lineage (GTDB taxonomy): Bacteria > Actinomycetota > UBA4738 > UBA4738 > HRBIN12 > DATBLY01. The sequence goes on along the minus strand of JAXLTF010000015.1, from coordinate 46,294 downwards.
TCCGGGTCGGGCGACACGAGCAGGACTTCCACGCCGCGCATCGTACTATCGCGCCCGGCGAAGGAGACATCCCGTGACGAGCTACATGAGGGCGGCGGTGGCGGAGTTCGTCGCCACGTTCGCCCTGGTATCGGTGAGCGCCGGCGCCGCGATCCTGTACCTGAACGGGGTGCTCGACCTCACCGGCGTCGCGCTCGCGAGCGGGCTCGTCCTCGCGGTCATGGTGTCGGTCACCGCTCACGTCTCGGGCGGGCTCATGAACCCGGCCGTGTCCATCTCGATGTGGGTGACCGGCAGGATCACGGTCGACCGCGCGACGATCCTGATCGGCGCACAGGTGCTCGGCGCGGTCGCGGGCGCGCTAGTGCTGCGGGCCCTCGCGCCGGCTCAGGCATGGGAAGCGGCTCACGGCGGAACCCCTGCCCTCGCCGACGGCTACGCGGCGGCCAAGGGCGTGATGGTCGAGGCGATCACCACCTTCCTGCTGGTCTTCGTGGCCTTCGGCGCGATCGTGGACGACCGCGAGGCGTTCTCGTGGGCCGAGGGACCCGCGATCGGGCTCGTGCTCTCGTTCGGGATCCTCGCCTTCGGCCCGTACACGGGCGTCGCGATGAACCCCGCGCGCTGGTTCGGGCCCGCCCTCGCCGCTGGAGACTGGTCGGACTGGTACGTATGGGTCGTGGGGCCCATCGCGGGCGCCGTCGCGGGCGCCGTCGTCTACTGGTCGGTGTTCCTACGCGACGCCACGGGACCACCCAGGCCGGGCGGGGACCCCCGACCGCCCGACGCGACGGGGACGGGCGCGGGAGAGACCCCGGCGCAGGACCGATGACCACCGACATCTACCTGGACGCCGCGTCGGCCACCCCGCTCCTGCCGGCGGCCCGGGAGGCGGTCATCTGGGCGCTCGACCGCTTCGGCGACCCGCTGAACATCCACGCCCCCGGCCGGGAGGCCCGGCAGGTGCTCGACGGATCGCGAGCCGCCATCGCCGAGGCGATCCATGCGCAGCCGGACGAGATCGTCTTCACGTCCGGCGGGACCGAGTCGATCGCGCTCGCGATCTGGGGTGCGGTTCGCGCCGTGCGCGAGCTCGGGACCCGCATCGTCGTCGGATCGGTCGAGCACCCGGCGGTCGGCGGCGTGTGCAACGTGCTCGAGAGCGACGGGTTCGAGGTGATCACGATCCCGGTGGACGGGCACGGGCTCGTGGACCTGGATCGGTTCCGCGAGGAGGTCCGCAGGCCCGACACGCTGCTGGCGAGCCTCCAGCACGCGAACCACGAGCTCGGCACGATCCAGCCGGTCGCCGAGGCGGCCAGGATCGCGCGCGATGCGGGCGTCCGGTTCCATACGGACGCGTGCCAGACGGTCGGAAGGCTGCCCGTGAACGTCGACGCCCTGGACGTGGACCTCCTCTCGCTGTCCGGGCACAAGTTCGGTGGGCCCCCCGGCGTCGGCGCGCTCTACGTGCGCCGAGGCGTCGGGCTGACCGCGTACCCCTGCGGCGACGACCGGGAGCGCAAGCGCCGTTCCGGCATGGAGAACACCCCCGGTATCGCCGGGATGTCGGCGGCCCTCGTGGCCTCGCTGGCCTCGATGGCCGACGTGGCCGCCGCCCAGTGGGCTCAGACGGGCCGTGTCCGGGAGGAGATCGCGACCACCGTGCCCGGCGCCAGGGTGCACGGCCATCCCACCCATCGCACGCCCCATCTCGTCTGCTTCAGCGTCGAGGCGCTCGACCCGGCGACCCTGATGATGGCCCTCGACGACCGGGGGTTCCGGCTCGGCGCCGGCTCGCTCTGCTCGGGCCAGCCCGGGGACCCCTCCCCGGTCCTTGAACGCATCGGCTTCCCGAACACATCGGGGCTCCGGGTGAGCCTCGGCCCCGACACCGACGCTTCGGAGGTGGACCGACTGCTGGACGTCCTGCCCGAGATCGTCGCCGAGCTCCGGGACGTGGAGGCGCGGTCGGCCCACGTCCTGTCGAGGTTCCGCTCTCGCGACGGGGCCTGAGCCGGCCCGCCGGCTACCCGATGGTCCAGGTGTCGCCCGAGCGCAGGAGCGTCGCCAGGTCCCCCGGGCCCAGCCGCTCGCGCGCCCGTTGGAGCTGATCGCGGATCGCCTCCCCGTAGACGGGGCGTTCGAACTCCCGGAAGACCCCGATGCACGTCGGCTCAGACGGACCGCGCGATAGTTGCGCCAACGCGAACGCGAGCGAGGGACGCCCGTTGACGTCGTGGACGATGATCCGTTCCTGGGGCGTGTCGGACGTCGCGGCGATCGTGAGACGGCCGTTCTCGCCCACCGTGACGCAGCGCGTGCCCTCGTCGAACACGATCGGCTCGCCGTGCGCCAGCCGGATCTGGTTGTGCGCTCCCTGCGGCTTCTCACGCAGGACGTCGAAGGCCCCGTCGTTGAACACGTTGCAGTTCTGATAGATCTCGACGAACGCCGTCCCTCGGTGCTGGGCTGCCTGGCGGAGCACGTCGGTGAGGTGCTTGCGGTCGTTGTCGAGCGTTCGAGCCACGAACGTCGCCTCGGCGCCGAGCGCGAGGGCGATCGGGTTGAATGGATGGTCGACCGACCCGAACGGGGTCGACTTCGTGATCTTGCCCTCCTCCGAGGTCGGCGAGTACTGGCCCTTCGTGAGCCCGTAGATCTGGTTGTTGAACAGCAGGATCTTCAGGTTCACGTTGCGCCGGAGCGCGTGGATCAGGTGGTTGCCCCCGATCGAGAGCCCGTCCCCGTCCCCCGTCACGACCCACACGGACAGGTCCGGGTTCGCGGTCGCCACCCCCGTCGCCAGGGCGGGAGCGCGTCCGTGGATCCCGTGCATCCCGTACGTGTCCATGTAGTACGTGAACCGCCCGCTGCATCCGATCCCGGACACGAACACCGTGTCCTTCGGCTCGATCCCCAGCTCGGGCAGGAAGCTCTGTACCGCTGCGAGGATCGCGTAATCACCGCACCCCGGACACCACCGGACCTCCTGGTCCGACGTGAAGTCCTTCTTCGTCAGGGTCGCGAGCGCGCCGCCCCCGTCGCCGCCGTTCGTCATGACGTCGCTCATCGTCACCCCTCTTCCCGGAGGAGCCGATCGATCTCCGCCTCCAGCTCCTCGGCCAGGATCGGCGCCCCTCGGACCTTCGAGTAGCTCTTCGCGTCGATCAGGAACCGCCCCCGGATCAGCAGGGCCAGCTGCCCGAGGTTGATCTCCGGGATCAAGACCTTCGGGTACGCGCGCAGCAGTTCCTCCGTGTTCGCGGGGAACGGGTTCAGGTGCCGCAGGTGAGCCGTCGCCACCTTGGCGCCGCGGGAGCGCACCCGTCGCGCCGCCGCCGAGATCGTGCCCCGCGTGGAACCCCACCCAAGGACCAGGAGCTCCGCGTCGCCGTCCGGGTCATCGACGGCGAGCCTGGGGATGTCGGACGCGATCCGCTCGATCTTGGCCTGGCGTAGAGCGGTCATCCGCTCGTGGTTCTCGCCGTCGTAGCTGATGTTGCCCGTCAGGTCCTGGCGCTCCAGCCCGCCGATCCGGTGCACCAGGCCGGCCGTCCCGGGCACCGCCCAGGGACGGGCCAGATCCTCGTTGCGTGAGTACGGGAGGAACCCCTCCCCGTTCGGCGAGGCGAGGGCCGGATCGATCCGGGGCAGGGTCTCCACGTCCGGTAGTCGCCAGGGCTCGGATGAGTTCGAGAGGAAGGTGTCGGACAGCACGATCACCGGGGTCCGGTAACGCACCGCGATCCGCACCGCCTCGATCGCCACGTCGAAGCCGTCCGACGGCGTCGCGACCGCCACGACCGGCATCGGCGATTCCCCGTGCCGGCCGAACATCGCCAGCAGCAGGTCGCCCTGCTCGGTCTTCGTAGGCATCCCGGTCGATGGTCCTGCCCGCATCACGTCGACGATCACGAGCGGGAGCTCCATGATCACGGCCAGCCCGAGCGTCTCGGCCTTCAGATCCATGCCCGGACCGCTCGTGCCGGTGACGGCCAGGTTCCCGGCGAACGCCGCTCCCAGCGCGACGTTCACGGCCGCGATCTCGTCCTCGGCCTGAAGCGTGACGACGCCGAAGTTCTTGTGCCGGGCCAGCTCGTGCAGCAGCTCGGAGGCCGGCGTGATCGGGTAGCTCGCGTAGAAGAGGGGCAGGCCGCTGCGCTCGCTCGCCGCGACAAGGCCCCACGAGAGGGCGGTGGCGCCCGCGATGTTGCGGTACGTGCCGGGCTCGACCGCCGCGGCCCTGACCGTGTAGGACGTCGCGAACACCTCGGTCGTCTCGCCGAAGTTGAAGCCCGCCTTCAGGGCCGCGACGTTGGCCTCGAGGATCTCCGGCTTCCCGCCGAACTTCCTCTCGAGCCAGCTCATGGTCGTCTCGAGGGGCCGCCCGTACATCCACGACAGCAGGCCGAGCGCGAACATGTTCTTGGCGCGCTCCGCCTCCTTCTTGCCGATGCCCAGGTCCTCGGTCGCCCTGACCGTCATCGAGGTCATAGGCACCCGGTAGATCTGGTAGCCGTCCAGCGACCCATCCGTCGTCGGGTCGGACGCGAAGCCGGCCTTCTCGATGTTGCGGGGCGTGAACGCGTCCTCGTTCAACACCAGCGTGCCGCCGCGCCGGACCTTCTCGAGATCGGCCCGCAGGGCCGCGGGGTTCATCGCGACCAGGACATCGGCGTGATCGCCAGGGGTCGTGACGTCGTTCGAGCCGAACTGGATCTGGAACGCGGAGACCCCATGGACCGTCCCGACCGGGGCTCGGATCTCGGCCGGGAAGTCCGGGAGGGTGGCGAGGTCGTTGCCGAGGACCGCGGTGGCGCTGGTGAACCGATCGCCGGTGAGCTGCATCCCGTCCCCGGAATCGCCGGCGAACCGCACGACGACGTGGTCGCGTTCCTCGATCGTCTTCGTCATCTCACCCGGCTCGCGCCCTGCTCCTTCCCGGGGGTCGGGGTCGATGCCTCCAGGGTAGCGCGCGGCGATGAGGACGAAGGGCGGAGCCGACGCGCAGGCCGATGTCGGGGCCCGGCGGAGGCCGTGACGGCGGGCGGCTCGGACGAGCTCGGACGGGACTACGACTCCAGGCGCCGGTCGACCTCGCGCACCCGACGGACGATCCCATCCATGAGCTTCAGCGCCAGCTGCGGCTCCTCGCGCACCAGATCGAAGAGCGTCTTGCGGAACAGCCGAAGGACGACGAGCGGCGTCTCGGCGACGATCGTGGCGGTCCTGGGTCCTCCGTCCAACGCAGAGAGCTCGCCGAAGAAGTCTCCCGGCAGCACCCGGGCGAGCTTGCGGCCCCTGCGCACGACCTTGCCCTCGCCCGAGAGCACCACGAACAGCGTCTCGCCCAGCAGCCCCTCCTCGACCACCACCTGGCCGGGGCGGAACGTGAGCTCGTCGGTCTCCCCCGCGAGGCGCTCCAACGCCCGGCGTGGGAGCCCGGAGAACAGCGGCACGCCGGCGAGGACCGCAGCGGTCTGCCTCCGCGTCCGCCTCGGCGGCTGCTCCGGCTTCGCGGGCGGACGACCGCGACGACGCTCACGCATCACGAGGTCCGGGAAGCTCTGGCTCACGGGGGCAGCGTACCGCGGTTGGCGCACCTCATGCGAGCGCGGTCACCATTGGTCGCCGCTCGGACCGCCTACTAGATTCGAGGCATGTCTCCGCTTCCCGGACGGCTCCGTGATCTGCTCGACGAGCGGATCGGCATCCTCGACGGTGCGTGGGGCGTGCTCCTTCAGGGTCAGGGGTTGTCCGAGGAGGACTTCCGCGGGGAGCGGTTCCGGTCGCACGGACGTGACGTCAAGGGCGACCCGGACCTGCTGAACCTGACCCGGCCCGAGCTCGTCGCGTCGATCCACCGGGCCTACCTCGAGGCGGGCGCCGACATCACCACGACGAACACCTTCACCGCGACCTCGATCGGCCAGGCCGAGTACGGGCTGCAGGCCGACGTGCGCGACATGAACCTCGAGGGCGCGCGGCTGGCGCGTGAGGCCGCGGACGAGCACGGCGGTTGGGTCGCGGGGTCCGTGGGCCCGTTGAACGTGACGCTCAGCCTGTCCCCGAAGGTGGAGGACCCGGGCTACCGCTCGGCGAGCTTCGATGAGGTCTACGAGGCGTACGCGGAGCAGATCGAGGCGCTCCGCGACGGCGGCGTCGACCTCCTGTTGATCGAGACGATCTTCGACACGCTCAACGCGAAGGCCGCGATCGCGGCCGCGATCGACGTGGCCCCCGATCTGCCCCGGTGGATCTCCGTGACGATCGTCGACCGGAGCGGCCGCACGCTGTCGGGACAAACCGTGGAAGCGTTCTGGACGTCGGTCCGCCACGCCGACCCCGCGATCGTCGGCGTCAACTGCTCGCTCGGCGCTGCCGAGATCCGCCCGTACGTCGAGACGCTCGCGCGGGTCGCTCCGGTCCCGATCGCCTGCTACCCGAACGCCGGTCTGCCGAACGCCTTCGGCGGCTACGACGAGACGCCGGAGATCACGAGCTCGTTGCTCGCCGAGTTCGCGTCCTCGGGACTCGTGAACGTGGTCGGCGGCTGCTGCGGCACGACGCCGGAACACATCCGGATGATCGCCGACGCGGTGCATGGCATCGATCGTCGCGAGATCCCCCCGTCACGCGACGAAAGCATCACGACGCTGTCCGGGCTCGAGCCGTTCCGGATCACGCCCGAGACCGGGTTCGTGATGGTCGGCGAGCGCACGAACATCACCGGCTCGAAGCGCTTCGCCGGCCTGATCGGGTCGGGAGACTTCGAGGCCGGGGTAGAGATCGCCCTCGACCAGGTGCGCAACGGCGCGAACGTGATCGACGTGAACATGGACGCCGACCTGATCGACGGCGTCGCCGCGATGACGCGGTTCTGAACCTGATCGCCGCCGAACCCGAGATCGCACGTGTCCCCGTGATGGTCGACTCCTCGAAGTGGGAGGTCCTGGAGGCTGGCCTCCGCTGCCTGCAGGGCCGTGGGATCGTCAACTCGATCAGCCTGAAGGGGGAGCGAGGAGGACTTCCTCGAGAAGGCCGCGCGTGCGCCGCTACGGCGCCGCTGTCGTCGTGATGTGCTTCGACGAGCGTGGCCAGGCCGACACGGTCGAGCGCAGGATCGAGATCGCGGAGCGCGCGTACGGGCTGCTCACGCAGCGCGCGGGGTTCGACCCAGAGGACGTGATCATCGACCCGAACATCTCGCGATCGCGACGGGGATCAGCGAAGGCACGAGCGGTACGCGTAGGCCTTCATCGAGGCGACACGCGAGATCGAGCTGCGCTGCCCGGGCGTCCAGGTCTCCGGCGGCGTCTCCAACCTCTCGTTCGCCTTCCGCGGCAACAGCCGGTCCGGCGCGCGATCCACTCGGCGTTCCTGTATCACGCGCGTCAGGCGGGTCTGGACATGGCCATCGTGAACGCCGGCCAGCTCCCCGTGTACGACGACATCCCGCCGGACCTCAAGGAGCACGTCGGACATCCTGTTCGCGCGCAGGCCGGACGCAGCGGAGCGGATGGTGCGCTTCGCCGAGACGGTCCAGGGCGGCGCGCTCGAGCGGGTCGAGGACCTCACCTGGCGCGAGGGCTCGGTCGAGGGCGTCGTCGCACGCGCTCGTGCACGGGATCGACGACTTCGTGGTCGAAGACGCCGAGGAGGCCCGCCAGGCGTACGAGCGCCCGCTCGAGGTCATCGAGGGTCCGTTGATGGACGGCATGCGGATCGTCGGCGACCTCTTCGGAGCCGGGAAGATGTTCCTGCCGCAGGTGGTCAAGAGCGCGCGCGCGATGAAGAAGGCCGTCGCGTACCTCGAGCCGTTCATGGAGGACGAGAAGGAGGCCGTGGTGGCCGCCGGCGGCACCGCTCGCGCCCAGGGCCGCGTCGTGCTCGCCACGGTCAAGGGCGACGTGCACGACATCGGGAAGAACATCGTCGGTGTCGTGTTGGGCTGCAACAACTACGAGGTGATCGACCTCGGGGTGATGGCGCCGGCGGACCTGATCCTGGACACTGCCCTCGAGCAGGGCTGCGACATCGTCGGGCTCTCCGGGCTGATCACCCCGTCGTTGGACGAGATGGTGAACGTGGCGACCGAGATGCAGCGCCGCGGGCTCTCGCTCCCGCTGCTGATCGGCGGCGCGACGACGTCACGCGCGCCCACGCCACGCCGGTCTCGCGCCGGCCTACGCCCAACACCCACCGTGCATGTGGTCGACGCGTCACGGGTGGTGGGCATCGTGTCGCAACTGCTCGACGAGGGTCGGCGCGCCGACCTGGACGAACGGAACCGCGCCGAGCAGGCTCGCCTGCAGGCGCAGCATGAGGAGCGGGAGAAGACACCCTGCTGCCATACAGGCGGGCGATCGAGCGCCGGACGCCGATCGAGAGTGGCGGGCCGAGGACCTCGCCGTTCCGTCGTTCACGGGTGCCCGCCAGGTCGAGATCCAGATCGAGGAGCTGGTCGACTACATCGACTGGACGTTCTTCTTCTCCGCCTGGGAGCTCAAGGGCCGATTCCCGCAGATCCACAAGATCACCCGCAGCACGGCGCGGCTGCGCGCAGGCTCTTCGCCGATGCGCAAGGGCTCCTCGAGACGGTGGCGGCCGAACACGTTTCGATCGTTGCCCCGCGGCGTGTACGGTTCTGGCCGGCGCTCGCCGAAGGCGACGAACCGTGGTCCTGCGCAACGGCGTCGTGTTCCCGATGCTCAGACGCCCAGGTGGACAAGGTCGAGGACCCGAAACCCGGCCAACCTCGCCGACTTCGTCGCGCCGGCCGGCTCGGGCATGGACGACCACGTCGGCGCCTTCGCGGTCGCGGCGTTCCGGGGCCCGGACGACCTCGCCAAGCGCTTCGAGGCCGAGCACGACGACTACCGCGCGATCATGGTCAAGGCGCTCGCCGACCGGATCGCCGAGGCCTCTGCTGGTGGCTGCACGAGCGCGCGCGGTTCGATTGGGGCTGCAGACCCGGCGTCTGTCGAACGAGGAGCTGATCGCCGAGGGTTTCCGCGGCATCCGGCCGGCCCAGCTTCGGCTACCCGGCCTGCGGACCACAGCCTCAAGCGACGGCTCTTCGATCTGCTCGACGCGCACGCATCAGGGCTCGATCTCACGGAGTCGTTCGCGATGGTCCCGGTGTCCTCGGTGTCGGGGCTGTACCTCGCGCACCCGCAGGCGCGGTACTTCAACGTGGGCCGCATCGGCAAGGACCAGGTCGACGACTACGCGCGGCGCCTGGGTGAAAGCGTGACCGAGGCTGAACTGGTGGCTCCCGTCCGAACCTCGCCCTGAGCCCAGATTGATCTCCGTCGGACCGAACCCGTCGCCGGGGCCGGATCACGCCTGCGCGGCGTTCACCTGCTCGTGGATCCGGGCGGTGAGGTCGCGGATCTCCGCAGCAGCTCGCTCAGCTCGCGCGTCAGTCGGGTGTTCTCCTCGAGGAGCGCCACCTGGCCCTCCAGCACGCGCTCGACCTTCTGGCCCTCGTCGTAGTGGTGCTCCGCGAGCGCCTCGTCCCGCGCGGCCTCCCGGTTCTGACTCATCAAGATCACAGGTGCCTGCAGCCCGGCCAACCCCGAGAGCACGAGGTTGAGCACGATGTACGGGTACGGATCGAACGGCTCGACGTGGACGAGCCGCGCCAGCACGACGGTGTTCAGCAGGATCCATGCGCCGATCGACCGCCCACGTACAGGAAGATGAAGGGCCACGACCCGCCGAACGCCGCCACCCGGTCGGCCACGCGCGCTGGCCCAGGGTCCGTTCGTCGTGGAGCCGCTCCAGCGTGGGATGGCGACGGATCCGACGGCAGGAAGACGCGGGCGCTGGCGACAGCGTGGAAGCGGAGGCTCGGGACACGGGGCTGGCTCCTTCCGGGCGGATCGGACCGACCACGTCAGCGTAGGCCGTGCCCCGGCGAACGCCGAAGACCGGCGCGAGGACCGGCCTCGCTCAGCGCGCGATCAGTGGAAGGAGCGCAGGCGCAGCCGCCCTGGGCGGCCGGGTTGTCGATGGTGAACCCCGACTGCTCGAGCGAGTCCACGAAGTCGACCGTCGCCTGCGTCAGGTACGGCACGCTCATCTTGTCGACGATGGACGCACCCAGAACTGCTCGGCGGTCTGATCCTTCTCGGATACCTGGTCATCAGGGTACATCGCGTAGCGGAGCCCGGAACACCCGCCGGGTTGAACGGCGATCCGGGCGCGACGTCGTCGCGACCACTCCTCGACCAGGAGCTCCTTGACCTTGCCGGCTGCCGTCTCGGTTAGCGTGATCATCGGTACCTCCGGGCGGGTATCGGGCGAGAGGACGCGTCCATCACCTGGTCGGCTTGCCGTCCTTCCGGGTTCGACGGGGTGATCCGGACCGCTCTCGGCGAGGGCTCCGATCCGGGCTCCAGTCGCGCGCACCAGCTCGGAGGCGGCAACGGAAGACCGAGTCGGGCGTCCCGGCCGCAGCACACCTCGTCCCAACCCAGCAGATCGCATCGATGACCCCGTCGAGAAGCTCGGGTGGCCGAACGGCGGCGTGCCGCCGACGGCGAACCCCGTGGCCTGCCTGGCCTCCTCGGGGGTCGCCCGGCGGACCTCGCTCGCCCCGACCAGCTCCCCGAGCCGGCTCAATCGACCCGGTTCGCACCGCTCGCGTACGCCATAACGGCCGCCCATCACGCGATGAAGACCAGGGACTTCACGATCTGCCCGACGTCGCACCCGATGGCGCGCGCTGCGGCCTCGGCCGTCTTCGTGCCCTCCGGGAAGCGCAGGACCGCGGGCTCGATGCCGCGAGCCAGGTCTCGACGAACCTATCGATCGCTCCGCTCATCTCCCATCAGTTCCGCGATCGCCTGCGCGCACGCCGCGGACGCCTCGCGGAGAAGCACGCCCGGCGTCAGTCCGGCTTTCGCCTCCCGGCGAACCGATCGACCAGAGGATACCACGGGACCGATCCCCGCCCACGCGAACATCGACCCCGGGTTCGACGTCGCCGCACAGCACGATCCGCGCGCCCCGCTCCTGGGCCATCCGGATCACCTCGACCGAACCTTCGTGGAGGACCCGGAGTCGAAGCGGCCCTCTCCGTGATCACTAGGTCCGCACGCTCGATCCGCGACGGGAGCCCCAGCGCCTCGAGGACCAGCCGGGCTCCCGAGCGGATCCGCGCCCCAGAAGGAAGCGGCGACGCCGAACGCGAGGCCGCCGCCGGCTCCGGCGCCGGGCGATGTCGCGGAGGTCGACGCCGAGGTCGCGGTGGACGACGGCGGCGGGTGGGCGAGCGCCCGATCGAGGGTCACCCGGCCTCTGGGCTCGCTCCTTCTGCGGTGCGAAGGTGGCGCAGCTCGCGCCGGCCGGGCAGTGAGGGGATTGTCCACGTCCACGCAGGCATCGATCGCGACCTCGTTCACACGCCGGTCAGCCTCGCCAGATCGACCGCGACGAGCTCGAGCAGCCCGAGTCCGCGGGTGCGATCGGCGAGCCGTCCGCGCGGAGGAAGCGCGCCGCAGGGCCGCGGCCGCGGCCGCTCCTCCGTCGGTGGAGGCGGTGCCCCCGACGCACAGGAGGATCCGGTCAGGTCGCGATCCAGGGCGGCGAGCAGGGGAGCGCGCCAGGTCCCGCCCGTGCCGGCGCGGAGAGCGTCGCGCCCCGACTCGGGCAGGAGCCCGAGGCCGGACGCGGAGGCGCTCTCGACGATCGCGAGCCGCTCCGCCTCCGCATCCACGACCCCGAAGGACGCCTCGACCGATCGCCCGGGGGCCGGAACCGTCGCCGCTACCTCCTCGCCGCCGAGCGCGCCCAGCAGCGTGGCCATCGTGCCCTCGCCCCCGTCCGCCACGGGGCAACGCTCGACGACGTCATGGGGACGGACCCGCGACCAGCCGTCGGCGATCGCCGGCCGCCTCATCCGCCGTCAGCGTGCCGCGGAACTTGTCCGGTACAGCAGGACGCGCACCGGCCGATGCCGATTCCGCGCCGTGAGCCTCGACCGCGAGCAGCTGATCGGCATCGCCCACGCCGAGCGGCAGCGCCTCGGCCGGATGATCCAGTACGCCGACCCCGACACCTGGGAGCAGCCGAGCGCGTGCGACGGCTGGTGGAACCGCGACGTGATGGCCCACCTGGCCGGGCAGGACACCGCCGCGGCGCAGCTGCTGAAGGGTGACCCCGCCGCTGAGCTGGACGAGTACCGCGCGGGCCTCGGCGATGAGCCATTCGAGGTCGACGGGTTGAACGCGTTCCTCGTGAACCGACGGTCCGGGCTGCCGTACCGAGACGTCCTCACGACCTGGGGCCAGGCCGCGCAGGCGCTCCTGGGCTTCGCCGCGCGGCTGTCCGACGAGGATTGGCGGACCCGGCGCTTCGAGTGGCTCTCCGGCGACATCGCGGCCAAGTACCTGATCCAGTCCCGCGTGGTCGAATGGTGGGTGCACGGCGAGGACATGCGGGCGACCAACGGACTCGGGCCCGAGTACCAACACTGGCCCATCCATCTCACGATCGACATGGCGGTGCGGATGCTCCCCTGGGCGCTCGGGCGGGCCGGCATCGACCTGCGAGGGCTCACGATCGAGGTCGACGTGATCGGAGCCGGTCAGGGCTTCTGGCGGTGGGGTCTCGGGGCCGGCGAGGTCCCCGACCCCGACGGGAAGGCCGACGCCTGGATCCTGGGCCGCGCCCCGCAGCTCGCGCTCGTGGCCGCACGACGCCTCCCGGCGGACGAGGTCCTCGACGCAGGCATCCTGGTGCTGGGTGGCGACGTCGACCTGGCCGGCGTCGTCCTGCGCACGATGCGCGCGTACGTGTAGCCCTTCGGCACGCAGACCCCCGTCCGCAAGCCCAGCCGCCTCGTCGCCCGTACACCATCGGGATTAGCGTGCTGAGGATGATGAAGCGTGATCCCGGGTCGGACGCCGCCCTGATGCGGGCGTTCTCTCGTCGCGACCCCCGCGCGGCGGCCGCGCTCTACGACCGATTCGCCTCGCGCGTGTACGGACTGGGGATCGTGATGCTCGGCAGCGACGCCGCCGCGCAGGACCTCGTGCAGGACACCTTCGTCAAGCTCCTGCGCAGCGCCGACCGCTACGACGCGGCGCGCGGGCGGCTCGAGACCTGGGTGCTCCTGGTCGCACGCTCGCTGGCGGTCGACGCGCTCCGACGGTGCGTCCTGGAGTCCCGGTCGCTGCACGCGCTCGGCGTCCCCGAGGAGGCGGACGGAGCGGCCGGTCCGGACGAGCTGGCCGAGACCGCGGACCTGGCCGAGCGCGCGCGGCGGGCGATGGGGCGGCTGAGCGACGAGCAGCGGGCGGCCCTGGAGCTCGCGTACTTCGGCGGCAAGACGAGCTCCGAGGTCGCCGAGCTCGAGGGCATCCCGATCGGGACGGCGAAGACGCGGATCCGCAGCGCGCTGCTGCGGCTCCGCGAGGCGATGGCGGAGGAACGCCGTGACCTGTGAGGAGGTCCGCGACCTGCTCCCCGAGCACGTGCTGGGGACGCTCGGGGCCGAGGCTGACCTCGGCGTCCGCGAGCATCTGCGAGGCTGCGCCGCCTGCCGGGCCGAGGCCGACGGGCTCGGCGAGGGGCTCTCGAGCTTCGCGCGCGCGGCTCACGATCGCGAGCCGCCGCCCGAGCTGCGCGAGCGCGTCCTCACCGTCCTCGATGAGGAACGGCGCGAGGCATCGCCGGCCCCGGCGCACGGTCGACGATGGGCGGCGATCGCCGGGATCGCCGCGGCGGTCGCGATCGTGGCCGCCTCGATCGCGTTCGCCACGGCGGCGGACCGGCGCGCCGACCTCGCGCAGGCCGGGGCCGACAGCTACCGGCGCCTGCTGCAGACCTTAGGCGGCAAGGAGTTCCGCATCGGCGAGATCGCTTCGGAGAGCCGGCCCGAGGTCGAGGGGAGCGTCGTCCTGTACGAGTCGCACCATGGCCGGTCCTGGGGCATCGTGCTGGTCCGGGCACCCGGATCCGAGGGTGTGGCGACCGCGATCCTCGAGTCGCCGGACGGCCGGTCGATCGAGGTCGGGGAGCTCCGGTTCGCGGACGACGGCGACGCGGCGACCTGGATCGTCACCGGCGCCAGCCTCGAGCCGTACGACGTCCTGAGGATCGTCGGCGAGGACGGCACCGAGCTCGCCGCCGCCACGATCGAGGACGCCTGACCCGGATCAGCGCCTGACCGCAAGCCGCCGGATCGAGCGTGGTCGAGCGCCGAACCGGTACTTGTACGCGTAGTCGCCCTTCAGCAGGTCGAACGCCGAGCATCCGTCCTCGATCGCCAGCCGGATGTCCTCGCCCACGAGCACCATCCCCGGAGCGAGATGCTGCCACGCGCGATCGAAGGCGGAGTTGTAGAGGGAGAACGTCTCGCCGAACCGGAAGCCGATCGTGCCCGCCGCTCGCTCCCCGCCGACCTCGATGAAGCTCAGCCGGAAGACGCCGTCGTGGAGGAACGCCTCGCCGAGGCGTCGGAAGAAGATCTCCATGCCCGGCTGCATGAACACCCCTTTCGGACCCTCGCTCAGGCGGTGCAGCTCGACGAACCGGTTCAGGAACGCGTGCAGCGTCTCGGCGGTCGCCGTCGTGATCGAGTACGGGCCGGCCTCGGCCACGAGCTTCTTCGCCTTGCGCCTGAGCTCGTGCCGGAGCTTGGCGGGCAGGGCCGCGAGGTAGCCGTCCCAGGTGTCGGCCAGCTCGAGGAACGGCGCGACCCCGTTCTGATCCTCGGTCTCCTCGACGGCCATGCCCCTTCCGAGGGCCGCGTCGCGCAGCAGACCCAGCCAGGAGCGGTCCGCCGGCAGCCCCCGCAGATCGGCGTCGGCCCAGTCGTCCCGCTCGACGAGCGCGGCCCACAGCTGCTCCGCGACCTGCGCCTGGACGCCGGGGTCGCCCACGGGCCCCAGGTAGTCGGTCACCTCGGTCCCCCCCAGGAACCGGAGCGTCAGGCCGATCCGCTCGAACGCGACCGCGGCCACCTGCCGACCGTCGAGCTCCGCGAACGCGAGGAGCAGATGCTCGGGCCGCTCGCCGAACTCCTCCCAATAGAGCTTCAGGTATCCCGGCGTGTGGAAGAAGGTCCCCGAGGGGTCGGCGGCCACCAGATCCGACCAGTCGCGCCGCTGGAAGTCCCGTCCGTCCTCCGAGAACACGATCCGCATGGCCGCCCATGATAGGGGTGGCGCCTCATCCGGCCGGCGCCAGATGACGAGCGATCACCACGACCCGCCGCCGCCGCCCCCACCGCCCCCGCCCGAGAACCCCCCGCCGCCCGAGAACCCGCTCGAGCCCGCTACAGACGGGGTCGAGGCGATCGTGCCGCTCGTGGCCACCGTGAAGCCATCCATGGCGTGCCCGAGGTCCGCGAAGACGAATGGCCGCGACGACACGTACCACGAGGTGTCCTGCGCGGGGGCCCCGATCTGCTCGAACGCCTTCGCCCACTTCTCCGTGCAGCCGAAGACGATCGCGTAGGGCAGGAAGCGGGTGAAGACGTTCTCCTGCTCCGCCCAGCGCGACATGTGGGTGTCGGCCGTCTCGATCACGGTCCGGAACCCTCGGATCCGCCGGAGCATCGCGGTCCCCTTCGCCGTACGGGCCGGCATCCTCGACGCGCCCACCACGAACACGATGCCCACGATCACCGCCGCGACCCCCACAAGTCCCAGGTGCGTCCAGCGCGCCAGGACGAACGCCAGGGCGACGGCCAGCAAGAAGATCCCCACCCCGATCAGCTGCCAGCGGGCTCGGACCCTGTCGGGGCGCTGGCGGAACCATCCGCGCTTCACCGAGTCGGTGTATAGCTGGTCCTCGACCCTCTCGAGGCGCTTCGCGAACGTGGTGCGCAGGGACGAGAGCGTCACCTCGTTCCCGTCGCGGAACAGTCCCTTCAGGAGCGTCCGCTCGTACGGCAGCAGCTCGGCCTCGTCGCGCTCCAGCCGCACGAGCTCCCAGTCCTGCTTCGCGAACCAGCCCTCCTTGGGCAGCTCCCGGATCATGAGGAAGCCCCGTCCGGCCAGGTCGACGATCGTGGCGGTCACATCCAGCGTGTTCGCCCGCTCGTCGATCAACGTTCCCACCTGGCCCGGACGCACGTCGTCCGGGGGTGCGAACTCCACCGGCGCCGACGCATCGCCCTCGAGGATGGGGACGGTCTGTTCGGTCCCGTCGGGGTTGCCCATGACCTGGTCCACGGGTGAGCCGGCGAAGCGGCGGTCGCGCCCGCGCCGCCAGGCGAGGTATCCGAACGCCCCGACGCCCAGGAGCAGGACCGCTCCCGCACCCGTCCCCGACGCGGCGGTGGCCTCGAAGGCCCGCCCGAACGACCAGCGCTCCTGAAGGATCGGCGCCGGCTCGGCGACCGCGCCCTTCGGCAGCGCGACGACCACCGTCATCCCCTCGAAGGGGAACAGGTCGCGCGCCGCGAACGACGCCTCGCCGGCCGCATCCACCTCGGCCCGCCGGCACGGCTCCGTGGACCCGACGTACCCGGTGAAGCACGCCACCCGTTCGATCGGTGCGGGCGCGGACACCGAGGCGGCGACGCGTTCGATCGGCACGTTCCAGTCGTCTCCGATCGCGTTCCAGTAGAGCTCGTCGTGGTCGCGGAAGCCGTTCAGGGCGCCACGGACCACGTACTCGATCGTGTAGGTGACCGGACCGGTCACGGTCCGGTCCGCATCGCCGATCCGGATCCGCGTGACCCCTCCGCCGGCGTCCTCGATCGCGTAGGCGGCGGAGGCCCCGCCCGTCGCCGTCACGGACACGACGTCGATCGGGTACACACGGTCGTACCGATCGTCGTACGCGAGCCGGGTCGGGATATCCCGGTAGATCCCATGGTGATCGGTCGTCGATCCGAAGTCGTAGGCGATCGTCTCCACGACGTGGGCCGAGCCGTCCTCCCGGATCTCGATGGCGACCGTGTATCGGCGGATCGTCTCCTCGGCCTGCGCCCGAGCCGGCAGGGCGCACACCAGCGCCAGCGCCGCCGCGCCCGCCACGATGAGTAACCTCCGCATCACAGGTGCTCCACGAAGAAGAACGACACGGCCATGATGGCGTACGCGCCGGTAAGTTGCGCGCCTTCGAGCCAGTTGCTCTCGCCGTCGAGCGAGATCAACGTCATCAGCAGGGCTGAGAGCCCCACCGCCGCCACCTCGAAGGTGCCGAACACGAAGTCCATCGGGTGGCCGACGAGCAGGCTGATGAACACGAGCACCGGCGCGACGAACAGCGCTATCTGGGTGGACGATCCGATCGCGATCTCGAGCGTGACGTCCACCTGGTTCCGACGCGCGAACATCACCGCCGAGGAATGCTCCGCCGCGTTCCCGATCACCGGGATCAGGATCAGCCCAACGAACAGCTCCGACAGCCCTAGGGACTCGAGCGCCGGCTCGAGGGACGACACCAGGAACTCCGACATCAACGCGACGAGGGACGTCGCCACCAGTAGCACCGCGACCGCGCGGCGGCGGGACCAGGTTGGGCGCTCCCCCTCGGCCGGAGCGTGGAACAGATGCTCGTGCGTGACGAGCGTGAAGACGAGGGCGCAGCCGTAGAGCAGCATCAGGACGCCGGCCACCACGCCGCTCACGACCTCCCTCTCCGCGAACGTCGCGCCCCGTGCACCCAGGGCGAACAGGGCCGGCATGAGCAGCCCGGTGACGGCCAGGGCGAGCGACGTGGCGTGCACCGACGCCGACCGCGCGTTGAACGACTGCCGCTCGTGCTTCACGCCTCCCAGCAGGAGCGACAGGCCGAGGACGAGCAGCAGGTTCCCGAGGATGGAGCCCGTGAGGGACGCCTTCACCATCTCGATCCGGTCGTCCAGGATCAGGAAGACGGCGATGATGAGCTCCGTGACGTTGCCGAACGTCGCGTTCACGAGCCCGCCGATCCGCGGACCGGAATGGAGGGCGAGCTGCTCGGTCGATCGGCCGATCAGCCCGGCGAGCGGCAGGATCGCCGCCGAGGAGGCCAGGAAGACCGAGAGCTCGGGACCGCCGAGCGCCTCGAGGCCTATCGCGACGGGGACCAGGATCAGGAGCCAGTCGAGCGATGGCCGGATCCGCACGCGCGAAGCCTAGAGGCGTCGGTGCCCGCTCGCCATCATCCAGCGGATAGGTGGGGGTCGGTGGCCTGAGCTGGGCTAGACGGCGTGCGGTGCGGAGCCCGTTGCCGTGCCGGCGCCGTCGAGCGCCTCCTGCAGGATGTCCCAGGCGAGCACCGCACACTTGATCCGGATCGGGTACCTCACGACGCCCTTCAGCGCGACGAGGTCGCCCAGCCGTCCCTCGTCGGGCTCCGTGTCGCCGGCCATCATCCGGCGGAAGTCCTCCGCCAGCTCGAGGGCCTCGCCCACGGTCGAGCCGTTGACCGCCTCGGTCATCATCGACGCGCTGCTCTGCGAGATCGAACATCCTGCGCCCTGGAACGCGACGTCGCCGATCCGGTCCCCCTCGAGGTGCACCGAGACGGTGATCTCGTCGCCGCAGAGCGGGTTGTTGCGTGTGCACGTGAGTTCGGCGCCGGGCAGCTCGCGCTTGTTCCGCGGATGCTTGTAGTGGTCGAGGATCGTTTCCTTGTAGATGTCGTCGAGCGCCACGCTGCGAGCCTAGCTGGCCGCGCGCGAACCGCCCATGCCCTAAGGGACCGTCACGGCGAAATCATCGTACACGGAGCCCTTGTCGTCCTCGTCCCGCGCCGCGTGGGTCCGTAGCCCCACCCTCGTCGCGGAGCCGAGCGCCGCGAGCTCACCGGAGGTCAAGGTTCGGCTGATCGTCAGCGATCCCACGTCGGCTCCCTCCACGGTCATCGTGACCACGTTCCCTGAACGGCCACAGGAGACGTGATACGTCCTGCCGTTCACGAACCCGGTGTCTCGACGATATGCGAGGAGCGAGGTGGTGACGTTGTTCAGGCGCCGTCCGATGCTCATCAGACCCCCCGGGTTCCCTGGGGTCACCTCGACCTTGCAGAACAGGTTGTTCGCGTGGCTGACGTACAGGAGCGTGAGACCAGCGTTCGCCCGACGAGGGGTCGTCGAGAGAGCGATATCTGCCGACACGGTGAAGCCGCTCGCCATGCCTGCGTCGACGGTGGCGTACGCGATCGTGTTCCGGTACCTGGCGGATAGGAGCTTCGCCCGATCGGCGCGGATCCCCCAGTTGCCGTTGAAGACGGACCAGGTGAGACCGGTCTCGGTGGAACCCAAGCCCCCGTCGGGTCGATCGAACGCATCCGTTGTCCCGGCGAGCCCCACCGCTGGCGCCATGGTGAACAGGCCGAAGATGAGGGCGCACACGAGCAGGCGATGCTTGATGGTTCCCCGACGGAGCATCGGGGCCATACATACCCCATGGGTGGCACAACGTCCAGGCTTTCGCGGCTAGGGATGCGTCCCGGCGGAGGTTCCTTGGAACGGGCCCGAGAAGGCACCAGGCTCACCTCGACGGAATAGAGCCACGAAGGCAAGGAGGTGAGCCTCAGGGACCTACATCGGGACGCTTAGCGGCTAGCCCGCGAAGATGCCCTCGGCCTTCTCGAGCGCATCGACCAGCAGGTCCACCTCGTCCTTCGTGTTGTACACGTAGAACGAGGCCCGCGCGGTGGCAGGCGTGTCGAACCGTCGCATCACGAGCTGCGCGCAGTGGTGGCCCGCGCGGATGGCCACACCCTCCTCGTTCAGGATCGTGGCCAGGTCGTGAGGATGGACGTCCTTGTGCCAGAACGACACCGCGCCTCCGCGGACCGATGCGTCCTTCGGTCCGTAGACCGTCGCCCCCGCCTCGAGCAGCTGATCCAGCGCGTACCGGGTGATCTCCTCCTCATGCGCTCTGACCTTGTCCATGCCGAGCGCCTCCAGGTAGTCGATGGCCGCGCCCAGGCCGACCTGCTGCGCGATCTGCATCGTGCCGGCCTCGAACTTGTAGGGGATCGGCTTGAACGTGCTGCGGTCGTGGAACACCTCGTGGATCATCTCTCCGCCGCCGAGCATCGGGTCCATCGCATCCAGCAGCTCGGCCTTCCCGTAGAAGCCCCCGGATGCGGTCGGTCCCAGCATCTTGTGCCCGCTGAACGCCAGGAAGTCGCAGTCCAGCGCCGCGACGTCGATCGCATGGTGAGGCGCCAGCTGCGCGGCGTCGACCACGACGATCGCCCCGGCGGCATGGGCGGCTTCGATCAGCTGCCGCAGCGGCGTGATCGTTCCCAGCGCGTTCGACATCCCGGTAACGCCCAGGACCCTCGTCCGTTCGGTCAGGAGCGATCCCAGCTCCGAGAGGTCCAGCAGCCCGTCGTCGGTGAGCGGGATGAACCGCAGCTCGGCGCCGGTCGTGGCCGCGGTCATCTGCCAGGGGACGATGTTCGAATGGTGTTCCATGTCGGTCAGGAGCACCTGGTCGCCCGCGCGGAGGAACTTCCGGCCCCAACCCTGAGCGATGGTGTTGATGGACTCGGTCGTCCCGCGCGTGAACACGATCGTCTCGGACCCCGGGGCTCCGAAGAACGCGGCCAGCTTGGCCCGCGCCCCCTCGAAACGCTCGGTCGCCTCCTCTCCCAGCTGGTAGATCCCTCGGTGAGCGTTCGCGTTGTGGTGTGCGTAGAAGTCGGCCTCGGCCTCGATCACCTGGCGTGGCTTCTGCGACGTGGCGGCGCTGTCGAGGTAGACGAGCGCCTTGTCCCCGACCGTCCGCGCGAGGATCGGGAAGTCGGCGCGTATCGCGTCGACGTCGAGGCCGCCCAGGTGCCCGCTCATCCTCGCCGCCTCACCCCTCGCCCTCCGAACCGACCTCGTCGGCCGCTCCCTCGGCGAGGCCGAGCTCCCGGCGGAGCCCCTCGTAACCCTTCGCCTCGAGCTCGGCCGCGAGCTCCGGTCCACCGGACCTCACGATACGACCAGCCATCATCACGTGGACGTGGTCGGGCGCGATGTAGTTCAGCATCCGCTGGTAGTGCGTGATCACCAGGACCCCGAGATCTGGGCCGACCAGCTGATCCACGCCGGTCGCCACCGCCTTGAGGGAGTCGATGTCGAGCCCCGAGTCGGTCTCGTCCAGGATCGCGATCTGCGGCTCCAGCACCGCGAGCTGCAGGACCTCGTTCTTCTTCTTCTCGCCGCCGGAGAACCCCTGGTTCACGTATCGCCGCACCATCGAGTCGTCGACGCCGAGGAGGTCCATCTTGGCCTTCATGTGCTGGCGGAACGCTAGGGCGCTGATGGGCTCGCCCTTGACCGCCTGGTACGCCGTCCGGAGGAAGTTCACGACGGAGACGCCCGGGACCTCGGTCGGGTACTGCATCGCCAGGAACAGTCCGCGCTTCGCCCGCTCGTCGGGGGTCAGCGTCGTGACGTCCTCCCCGTTGAACAGCACGCGGCCCGCCGTGATCGCGTAACCGGGCCGGCCCATGATCACGTTCGAGAGGGTCGACTTCCCCGAGCCGTTCGGACCCATCAGCGCATGGGTCTCGCCCTGCTTCACGGTCAGCTCGATCCCCTTGAGGATCTCCTTGCCCTCCACCTCCGCGTGGAGGTCCACGACCTGGAGCGTGGCCGCTCCGTTCAACTCGCTCATCAGCCTCACACCTCGATCAGGATGTCGTCGCCCACCGTCCGCACCGCGTACGCCGCGACCGGCAGCGTTGCCGGCAGGCTCCGCGGAGCGCCCGTATTGAGGTCGAACGTGGAACCGTGCTTCGGACACTCGATCGTCTCTTCGTCGACGTCGACCTCGCCCTCGTCCAGGAAGTAGTGGGCGTGCGAGCAGATCGCGTCCACGGCGCGGAAGCCGAGCCCTCCCAGGTTGGCCACCGCGACCAGCTTGCCCTCGACCGGGAACCGGCGCGCTTGGCCCTCCGGCACGTCACCGACCGAGCACACCCGGACCAGCGCCATCACCGCGGTCCGCCCGCCAGCTCGGCGGCTATCGCGGCCTCCGCCCCCTCGCGGACCTCGGCGATCGTGACGCGGTCGAGGACCTCCTGGAAGAACCCGGTAACGATCAATCGCTCGGCGTCCGACCGGGGGATCCCGCGCGACTCCAGGTAGAAGATCGCCTCCTCGTCCACCGGCCCGACGCTCGCGGCGTGCCCGCAGCGGACGTCGTTCGCCTCGATCTCCAGGTTCGGGATCGCGTCGGCCTTCGCGTGCTCGGACAGGACGATGTTGCGGCTGGTCTGCATGGCGTCGGTCTTCTGGGCGTCCGGCCGGACGTGGACCCAGCCGCTGTAGACCGCCCGGCTGTGGTCGCGCAGCGCGCCCTTATACAACAGGTCGCTCGTGCAGTTGGGCGCGGCGTGGTCCTGCTCGGTCCGGTGGTCGAAGTGCTGGTCCCCGGCGGCGAAGAACACCCCGAGCATCTCGCTGAAGCCGCCCGGCTCCGCGAGCACCGTCTCGGTCTCCGACCGCGCGAGGTCGGCTCCGAAGCCGAGCGCCAGGGTCCGGATCTCGGCGTCGCGCCCCACACGTGCCCGCTGCACCCCCAGGTGGGTGACGCCGCGGCCCCAATCCTGGATCGCCGCATAGCGGACCCGCGCGCCGTCCCCTACGACGATCTCGGTGACCGCGTCCGCGAACGCGTGCGTCAGATCCGGCGATACGTACCGGTCGATGAAGGTGACCGATGCGTGGGCCTCGACCACGATCAACGTATGCGGGAAGATCGCCGCACCATCGGCATCCAGGTAGGTCAGGGTCTGGATGGGCAGTTCGACCTCGACGCCTTCCGGGACGTAGACGAACGTGCCCCCGGTGCGGAAGGCACCATGCAGCGCAACGAACTTCGTCCGGTCCACGGGCACCAGCGCGTGGAGGTTCGGCTCGACGAGATCCGGATGTGTGGCACCGAGCGCATCCAGGTCCCCGAACAGGACCCCGCGCTCCGTCAGGCTCTTGGCCGCCCGGGTCGAGATCACCTCGGAGTTGCGTTGCACCTGGAGCGCCGCCCGCTCACCGGTGGCGCCGACGGCCTGTAGGACGCCGTGGCGGGTCATCGCCTCGGGTCCGCCGCCCGGCGTGAACGGCGCGAAGTCGAGCTCGAATCCCGACAGGTCGGTGTATCGCCACTCCTCCGTCTCCTGGGGCGGGATCGGCAGGGCGTCGAACGAGCGCAGGGCGTGGAGCCGAACGCCGCCCGTGAACCCAGCGACCTCCGGCAGATCGGCCAAGGCGCGCTCATCGAAGCGCGACGCGACGGCGGACGTGGCCGGGAGCTGGCTCATATCGCGCAAAGTCTATCGGACAGATCGGATTCAGGACCCCCGCGGACGGACATCGGTCCAGGTCACAAGAGCGCGGCCAGGGCGCAGAGACGAGCTTCGGTCTCCGACAGGATCCACCCTTGAACCGTCACGTTCGCCTCGCGGGCGAAGTCGCCTCGGATCGACGCGGACACGATCCGCCTTAGGTCGGCGTCCGACGTCCCCCTCACGGAGCTCCGGCCGCCGGGCAGACCCGAGGCGATCTCCGCCACGAGCCCCTCGACAGACCTCTTCCGAGACACTTCCCGGAGGTATGCGCGGCCAACGACACGCGCGCTCTCCACATGCGTCAGCATGCCCACCAGTCGCTCGGCGTCCGACGGGCTCCGATAGGCGACCAGCGCCTTCCAGGGGCCCGTGCGGACGGCGAGCACCGCGACGGCGCCGCCCGCCGCGACCAGGAACCCGCGACGCGTGGAACGAGGGCTCATGAAGTTCCTCTCAGACGTTCCGCGAGCCGGAGCGCGAGCGCCACGATCATCATCGTCGGGTTGCCCGACCCCGCCGTCGGGAAGACGCTGCTGCCCGCGATGTAGAGGTTAGACACGCCGTGCACCCGGAGGTTCCGATCGACGACACCTCGCCGGGGGTCGCCGTGCATCCTCGTGGTGCCCATCAGATGGAAGCCCCCGGCCAGGTCGGCCGGCCACTCCTCGGCATCCTCGTCGAACACGAGCTTCAGCCGCCCGAGCCCCGCGGCTCCGAACTCCGCCCCCAGGATCTCCATCGTTCGGCCCACGCTGTGACGATCAGCCGGACTGAGCCGCCAGTCCAGGTCCGTCATCGGGACGCCCAGCTCGTCCTGCTGGTCGATCAAACGGACACGGCTATCCGGGTTCGGGACCGGGTCGAGGCGGGCCGTCAGGAGGATCCCGTCGAGCGGGATCCCCTCCGCGATCTCCGCGTACAGGTACGCCGCGACATCGCCGAGCAGCCCGGGGATCAGCGCCTGGCGGTCCGCGGGCGTCGATCGCAGCAACTCCCCCACCACCTCCGGATACGGGATGGGGAACGGGGCGCCGGGAACCGTCATCTCGTGCCACGTCATGAGGTCCGACAGCACGCTGGCGAGATCCCGCCCGATGTTGCCGGAACCGTCGCCACGGAGCGCTGAACGCAGCGCCTTCAGCGTGGCGATGTCGGGCGAGCCGATCGCCTGCTCCCACGCGGGGGCCAGCAGGGGATCGAGCCGGACCTGCACGTCCGAGATGCGCTCGTCGGCCTGTGTCTCGCGAGAGAGCGCGAGCCGGGGGTGGATGATCGTGCCCTCGACCGCATGCTCGCGATAGAACGAGATCGACAGGTTCGGGTCCGAAGGCGCAAGGACACCAGCCAGGAACCGCGGATGCTCGAGGAAGAACCTCCCGACGAGGTCGTGGGCGTTGCCGATCCCGTTCGGGAAGCGCGATCTGGAGGCGAGGAGGAGCCGAGGGTTGTCGATGCCGCCGACGGCCAGGACGACCACGCGTGGAACGACGGCGAACCGGTTCCCGGACAGGGTCGCCACCGACAGCTCGGTCACGGTCGAGCCGCTCGCGTCCAAACCGATCTCCGTCACGTTGGCGTGGAGGAAGACCGTGACGTTGTCGGACGATCTCAGTTCGTCTCCGTAGACGGCCGCGAACCTCCGTTGATCGGGTGGGACGATCTGGTCGACCCGGGTCAGGACACGCCCTCCCTCCAGGGGCAGCGGTTCCGCATCGTCCAGCTCGGCCCAGTGCTGGGTGTCCCAGGACGAAGAGGTCAGGTGCACGATCTCCTGGGCGCGCACGACGTAGGGGTCCATCTCGGACCTCCCAACCGGCCACCCGCTGTAGGGGATCCAGTCGATCGTCTCGAAGTCCACTTGATCGAACGGCCGGCAGACGCCGGCCCAGTGGTTCGTGGTCCCCCCGAAGAAACGCAGTCGCGGCGTATCGAGCGGGAAGTACGGGAGACCGCTGACCTCGCCGCCGTAGAGAGCCTGGGTCTCGGGCTCGTACTCGAGCCCCCCGCTCTCGAGTAACGCGACCCGTGTCGAGCCGCCATCGAACTCTCGGCCGAGCGTTATGCCGGCGGCGCCCGCCCCGATGACGCATATGTCCACGGCAACCCTGCTGCCGGTCGCCACCGCGCGCGCGTCAGTGAACACGCGCCCCGGACCCCTCCACGGGTTCGGCAGTCGGCACCGACCGGGCCTCCTTGACCACGATGGTCCGAACGGCGCGATCGAGCCAGCCCTGCTTCGTGTCGCTTCGAGCGATCGAGGCGAGCAGGAGCGCGAACCAGATCCCGATGAAGATCGTCGTCACCAGGACCACCCATCCCGGTGCGACCGCGCTAACCGCACCTGCGACCGCGACAGGGATCCCCAGGAACGCCCATCGGAGAACCCACCGTCCGAGCGACACGGGTCCGTCTAGGCCGAACACACGCATCCGGAGGAGTCGCTGTCCGGGAGACCCCCCCAGCGATCGCCAGCTCACCACGAAGTAGACCAAGCTCAAGGCGGTTCCCAGGACCGCGTTCGCGAGCGCGAGCTCGCGATCGACCGCAACCTGCGAGGCCGCGCCGATGTCGACCGTGACGACGGGGCCGAACGACAGGGAGATCACGATCGCCCCGAGGAACGAGAGCACCGTCAGCAAGGTGGCGTCCACGAGATAACCGACGAGCCGATTGGGAGCGTCCGCGTACGCTCGGATCTCGCTCCCTCCGATGGGCGCCGCGGGATCCACCGTCGCGGTGGAGAGGTCGGTTCCGCTCATGACGTGGCCCATCCCATCGGCCGCGCACGTGGTCGCGGCCCGACCGCCTGTGCTAGGTCCCCCACGGGCGTCGGATCGAGCACCTCACGCGCAGCGATCGCCACCCCTACGACGATCACGATCATCGGCGCTGGCAGCCACCCGTATACGGGCAGCTGCACGAGTGCCATCACGATAAGTACGTGGCACCAGAAGGGCACGGGTGGCGCCGACGCGCGGAACCTCCAGGCTTGGTACATGAGCCACCACACGAAGAACACCGCGCCGGGTATCCCGTGCGAGAACAGGACCAGCCAGAACTGGCCCTGAGTGCCCACGGAGGGGGCGTCGGAGTTCTCCTCCGACGGACGAGGTCCGCCGAAGCCCAGCAGAGGTGAGCTCTTGACGTTGTCGATCGCTTCCTGGTACAGGCTGAGGCGCCGTTCGTTGCTGTGCGGGTGCGCGAACCGCTCCTGAACGACCCCCCGTAGCGGCGTCAGGTACACCAAACCGAGCATCGTAGGGATCAATATCAAGATCGCCCGGAGGGCACGCGTGCGACCCCCGAGCGCCAGGCGGATCGCCGCGTAGACGATCCCCACCCCCAGGCTGAGCCATAGCCCGCGATCGAGAGACACGACCACCGGGACGATGGCCGCCACGAACATGAGCGCCGTCAGGATCTTCCAGGCGCGCGACCTCGCGTACATCCACCCGAGGATCACGAATGGCGTCAGGAGGCTGAACGCCGACCCCCAGTTCGTCGCATACACGAACGGCGCTTTCGGACGAGGCTGCTCATAGCCCAGCACGTCCTGTATCTGCGAAGACGCCGGGTGAACCAGATCGTGCACGAACTCGTCGGATATCAACGCCTGCGGCATCACGTATTCGACGGGGCTCTTGAATTCCCAGGTGGGGGCCAGGACACCCATGAACCCGCCGGCCACGACGTACATCCAGAACACAGCCATCAAGCCGATCACGGCTCGGGTGGGAAGAGCCTCGCGCGAGAGGTTGAAGATATAGAGCAAGACGATGGTCGCAGAGGCGTAGAGGGAGACCCGGTAGGTGAACGCAACGTAGCGGATCGAGTTGTCGATCTGGGTGCCTGATCCGATCATCCAGATCATGAACGCCACCCAGATCGTGAAGCCCTTGGGTGCTCGCACGACGGGGAGTCGGAACAGCCAGATCGCCATCGGGACCGCGAGGACCGGCCAGATCAGTCCGCCGAGGCCGAGGATCCACCAGACCGGGAACCCCGCGAAGAGGGCGTATACCGGCCAGCCCGGCGGGAGGTAGCGTCGCCGCGCCGTGCCGACCGGCACGTAGCCGACATCCAGCCCGCGCCCACCGCTGCCTCGCGCACGCACCGCGCCCTCAGCCATCACGCTGTCTTCACCGCAGCCCTCGAAGATCGATCTGGACGCGACCCGGCGGCCGAACGCCCACCGATGAAGCATCGGCATGACCTCGCCAGAGTGTATGGGCCGGCGGTAGCGAGGATGAGGTGGTCCGATGGAGCTTCCGCGGTGATCGTGGGGAGACGCGTGCTGGGGAAGGCGCCACCTACCCTACCGAGCCCTCCATCTGCAGCTCGATGAGGCGGTTCAGCTCGACCGCGTACTCCATCGGGAGCTCCCGCGTGATCGGCTCGATGAACCCGTTCACGATCATCGCGGTCGCCTCGACCTCCGAGAGGCCGCGGCTCATCAGGTAGAAGAGCTGATCCTCCCCGACCTTCGAGACCGTGGCCTCGTGACCGAGCGCCGCCGTCTCGTCCTCGACCTCGATGTAGGGGTACGTGTCCGAGCGGCTCTCCTCGTCCAGGATCAGCGCATCGCACCGCACGTTGCTCTTCGCGTGATGCGCGTCGGGCTCCACCCGCACCAGCCCGCGGTACCCCGTCCGCCCGCCGTCCTTCGAGACCGACTTCGAGGTGATCACGCTGGTCGTGTACGGCGCGGCATGGATCGCCTTCCCGCCGGCATCCGTGTGCATGCCCTTGCCGGCGAACGCGACGGACAGGACCTCACCCCGTGCGCCCTTGCCGAGCAGGTAGATCGACGGGTACTTCATCGTGACCTTGGAGCCGATGTTGCCGTCGACCCATTCCATCACCGCGTCCTCGTACGCGGCCGCGCGCTTCGTGACGAGGTTGTAGACGTTGGTCGACCAGTTCTGGATCGTCGTATAGCGGACGCGCGAACCCCTCTTCGCGATGATCTCGACGACCGCGGAATGCAGCGAGTCGCTCGAGTAGATGGGAGCCGAGCATCCCTCCACGTAGTGCACATAGCTGCCCTCGTCGGCGATGATCAGCGTCCGCTCGAACTGGCCCATGTTCTCCTGATTGATGCGGAAGTACGCCTGCAGCGGGATGTCGACGTTCACGCCGGGAGGCACGTAGATGAACGAGCCCCCGGACCACACGGCGGAGTTCAGCGCGGCGAACTTGTTGTCGTTCGGCGGGATCAGCGTGCCGAAGTACTCCTTGACCAGATCGGGGTGCTCGCGGAGGGCGGAGTCCATGTCCATGAACACGACCCCGATGTCGTCCAGCTCCTGCTTGATCTTGTGGTACACGACCTCGGACTCGTACTGCGCGCTCACGCCACCGAGGTACTTCTTCTCGGCCTCGGGGATCCCGAGCCTGTCCCACGTGCCCCTGATGTCCTCGGGGAGGTCGTCCCAGGTGCTCGCCTGCTCCTCCGTCGAGCGGATGAAGTAGTAGATGTCCTGGAAGTCGATCTCGGACAGGTCGGCGCCCCACCAGGGCATGGGGCGCGCCTCGAAGTGCTTGAGGCTCTTCAGGCGGAACCTCCGCATCCAGTCGGGCTCCCCCTTGAGGGCGCTGATCTCCTCCACGACCGATGCCGAGAGCCCCTTCTTCGGCTCGAAGACCGCGTGAGACGGATCCTTCCAGTCGAAGCGATAGCCCTTGCTGAGCTCGCGGAGGTGTTCTTCCTGGGTGACGGCCACGGCGACTCCCCTGGGTGCGCGCGGTGGTGCGGACCTCACCAGGGTACCGTCGCCCCGGACCTAAAGTCCACCGTTCTAGTGGGATTCGTCCGCTGGCGTCCTGGGGCTCCCGATGCGACGACCTGTGGCGCCGGGAGCCCCCGTATCGTTCATCGCCCGGGCACGCCGCCCGCGTAGGTCGCGACGGCGCCCGCCACCAGCCCGAGGCAGGCGCCCCCGACGACGTCGAGCGGCAGGTGGGCGCCGACGTACAGCCGGCCGAGCGAGACGACCACCGCCAGCGCCACCGGCACCCAACGCCAGCGCCGCGGCAGGAAGGCGAACAGGATGAACGCGATCGCCGCGGACACCGCCGCGTGGCCGGACGGGAACCCGTGCTCCCCCGCCCCGACGCCGCGCAGCTGGACCTCCTCGAGCACCCGCCCGGGTCGATCGCGAACCCAGATCGCCTTCGCGAGCTTGGCGAGCAGGTAGACCGCGATGCCCGCCGAGGCGAGCTCGACCGCCAGGCGCGTTCGGCCGAGCACGAGGGTGGCGATGGTCACGAGCGGGATCGTGACGAACGTGCCGTACTGCATCAGCGGCCACACCACGGGGTAGATCGAGTCGCTCGCGCCGTTGAACCACGTGAACACGACCCGCTCGGGCTCGGACGCCGTCCCACCCGAGGCCAGCCAGCCCGTGGTCGCCAGCCCGACGAGCCCTCCGGCGATCCATGCCAGATCCGACCTCCGCCGCCGCATCCGCGCCCCCTCCGCCCGGATGGTATGCGGGCGAGGGGTCCGGCGGGAGGTTCCGGAGGTTGCGTCCCCGAGGGGAGCCGCCTACGGTCCCACCCATGTCCATGGAAGGCGCCCTCGCGGAACCGTCCGCGCCCGTCCCCGGCTCGCGCCGGAGGATCACATGGAAACAGATCGCCTGGTTCGCCGTCGGCATGGTCATCGTCGTCGGCATCTTCGCCTTCGCGATCCCGAAGTTCGCGGACTACGGAGACGTGTGGGACGCGATGCGGACCCTTACCCCCCTCGAGCTCGCGTCGCTCCTCGCCGCGATGGTCTTCAACCTGTTCACGTACTGGCTCGCGAACCAGGCCGCCCTCCCGGGCCTTCGGCTCAGCCGGTCGGCGGTGGTCACGCAGACGACCACCACCGTGGCGAACACGCTGCCGGCGGGCGGCGCCGTCGCGATCGGTCTCACGTACGCGATCCTCAGCTCCTGGGGGTTCACGGGTGGGGAGACCGCCCTGTTCGTCGGGGTCACCGGGATCTGGAACATCTTCACGAAGCTGGCGTTGCCGGTCCTCGCGCTCGCACTCCTCGTCCTGTCCGGGAAGACCTATCCGGCGCTCGTGGGTGCCGCGGCGGTCGGGCTCGCGGTCCTGGTGATCGCGGTCGTCCTGCTCGCCCTGATCTTCAGGAGCGAGTCGATGGCCAGGAAGGTCGGTGAGCTCGTGGGCCGCGTGATCTCGGCGGTGGGAAGGCCCTTCGGCCGCCGGCCGGCGACCGGGATGGGCGACGGCGCGGCGAGGTTCAGGCGCGAGACGATCGTCCTGGTGCGCCGGCGATGGATCCGGCTGACCTGGACCACCGTACTCAGCCACATCGCCCTGTACTTCGTCCTGTTGCTCTCGCTCCGCCACATGGGGATCTCCGAGCAGGAGCTCTCCGCGGCCGAGATCTTCGCGGTGTTCGCGTTCAGCCGGCTCCTGAGCGCGGTTCCCGTCACGCCGGGAGGTGTCGGGGTGATCGACCTCGGCTACGTCGCCGGGCTCGCCAACTTCTACCCGGCCGAGAAGGCCGAGATCGTGGCAGGGGTCCTGATCTTCCGCGTCCTGACCTACGGGATCCAGATCCCGATCGGTGCCTTCACGTACTTCATATGGCGCGGCAAGCGGTCATGGCGACGAGACACCCCGCCGCCCGGGTCGATCGCGCGCGAGATCGAGGCCGCCGGCGCCGCCGCGACGTCGGCGTAACGCCGCCGCGATGGTGCGCCGCCGTGCCGACGGGATCGGCCTGGCCGCCGGCCTGATCATCTTCGCCGGCTGCGGGCTGATCGCGCGATCGGGCGCCGTCTCGGACCCGGAGCGGAGCGTCTTCGAGGCGATCAACCACCTCACCGACGCGCTGCAACCGGTCGGGGTCGGCGTGCAGTTCCTTGGGGTGCTCGTGGTCGGCCCGCTGGTCGCAGCCGTCGCGCTGATATGGCGGCGTCCGCGGCTCGCGGTCGCCGCGCTCGCCGTGACGGCGCTGAAGCTCGTCGCCGAGCGGGTCGTCTGGCGGATGGTCCAACGATCCCGGCCCGGGGTGACCGAACCCGAGGCCATCGTGCGGGCCGGGACGGCTCGGACGGGCGCGGCCTTCGTGTCGGGTCACGTGATCCTGGTGACGGGGCTCGCCGTCGCGACCACCCCGTACCTGTCCGGACGGTGGCGGATCGTCCCATGGGCGATCGTCGCCCTGGTCTCGTTCGCCCGGATCTACCTGGGTGCGCACAACCCGATCGACGTGGTCGGCGGGCTCGGTCTCGGCTATGCGATCGGCTCGCTCGTGAACCTGGTCCTCGGCGTTCCCACGGGCCGATCCGGATCGACGGAGCCGGCGTGAGGGAACGGACCTGCGGCGGGCTCCGGCCCGTCCCTCTCGCCTCGGCATACGGGGGACCTCGACGATCACCCCACCTCGACCGGAACGCCGACGAGCGAGCCGTACTCGGTCCAGCTGCCGTCGTAGTTCTTGACGCTGGGGAACCCGAGCAGCTCCTGGAGAACGAACCAGGTGTGCGAGGAGCGCTCGCCGATCCGGCAGTAGGCGATCACCTCGCGGTCGGGGGTGATGCCCCCTGCGGCGTAGAGCTCCCGTAGCTCGTCGGCCGAGCGGAACGTCCCGTCGTCGTTGGCGGCCTTGGACCAGGGGATGTTCGCCGCGCCGGGGACGTGCCCGGGCACCTGTGACTGCTCCTGGGGCAGGTGATCCGGAGCGAGCTTCTCGCCCCGGTACTCCTCCGGCGAGCGGACGTCGACCAGTCCGACCCTTCCCACCTTGCCGATCACCTCGTCGCGCCAGGCCCGGATCTCGGGCCGCTCGGGAGCCTCGATCGTCAGGTCCGTCGGATCGTACGTCGCGACCTCTTGGGTAAGCTCACGGCTCTCGAGCTCCCACCTCTTGCGCCCACCGTCGACCAGACGGACGGCGTCGAACCCGCGGAGCTTCAAGATCCAGTAGGCATAGGCGGCGAACCAGTTGTTGTTCCCGCCGTAGAGCACGACGATCGTGTCACGGTCCACGCCGGCCACCGACAACAGCTCGCCGAGCTCCTCCCGTGACACGTAGTCCCTACCGACTTTCGCGTGCAGGTCCGTCGACCAATCCCAGCCGACCGCGCCCGAGATGTGGCCCTTCTCGTAGGCCGAGGAGTCCTCGTCCACCTCGATGATGCGGACGTTCGGGTCGCCGACGTGCGACGCGACCCAGTCGGTCGACACCAAGACGTCGGCCTTCGCGTACTCACCCATGCGATGTCTCCTTGCTCGGATGGGGCTCGTCGCCCCTCGATGATCGGTGCCCGGATGGCGAGGGCCCGCGATCGCTTCACCGGAGAGGGTGTGCGGGCTACGGCCCGGCGGGCGCTCCGGTCAGACGCCCGGGCGCGTACAGCACAGGCGGCAAGGGATCATCGCGGCGACCAAGCCGGCGCACCGCGTACGGATCACGACGCGGCCTCGGGCTCGGGTCGGCCGTGCGCTGCGGACAAGAGGGATCCTACCTCCGGGATCGGATTTGCAGATGCAACAACTACCCCGCGGCCGGCACGGTGTCAAGCGGTTGCCGACGTCGGGCGTGCCCCGAGAAGGGTCAGAA
This sequence comes from Actinomycetota bacterium, assembly GCA_046330185.1. Classification (GTDB taxonomy): domain Bacteria; phylum Actinomycetota; class UBA4738; order UBA4738; family HRBIN12; genus DATBLY01. The sequence continues at coordinate 13,461 of JAXLTF010000015.1, read as the reverse complement.
GACCCCGAGGGCGGCCTTGGCCTCCTCGGACATCATCTCCGGGCTCCAGGCGGGCCTGAGGACCATCTCAGGCCTCACCTCCCCGACCCCGGGGACCGCGGCAAGGATCTGACGCATCTGGTCCTCGATCAGCGGCCCGAGCGGACACCCCATCGTGGTGAGCGTGTAGGTGACGTCCACATCGCCCAGGTCCGAGACCTCGACCTCGTAGACGAGGCCAAGATCCACGATGTTGATACCCAGCTCGGGGTCGTAGACGCTCCGCAGGGCCTCGAGGACCTGCTCGCGCTCCACTGCTCCCCGCTCCGACGTGTCGACGGTTTCCTGGTCGGGCATACGAACCATCCTCGCTCGGCGCTCTATCCTACGGGCTAGCGTACTTCCCCCGACGCCCAAGGAGCGGTCGACGGATGCCAGAGATCCGCGCGCTGATCGTCGATGACCACCCGGTCACCCGCGAGGGCCTGCGCACCGCCCTCGAGCTGTCCGACGATGTCGCCGTGGTCGGCGAGGCGGCCAGCGGCGAGGAGGCGGTCGACCGGGCTGGTGAGCTCACCCCCGACGTGGTGTTCATGGATGTGAGGATGCCGGGCATGGACGGGATCGAGGCTACGCGCCGGATACTCGAGGTCGCGCCGGAAACGAAGGTCATCCTGATCACGATCGACGAGTCTCGCGGGGCGATCGCCCAGGCCATCCAGGCAGGGGTTTCCGGCTACCTCCTGAAGGACGCATCGGCGGATGCGCTGATCGACGCCGCGCGCAACGCGATCGAGGGCAACGCGGTGATCCACCCCCAGCTCACGCGCACGTTCATCGAGGAGGTCCGCCTCGCCGAGCCGAACCAGGACCAGACGCCGCTCTCCAAACGCGAACGCGAGATCCTCCAGAAGGTCGCCGACGGCGCTACCACCAAGCAGGTCGCCAGCGAGCTGGGGATCAGCCCGCACACCGTGAAGACCCACCTGGAGCGGATCTTCGAGAAGCTCGGCGCGAACGACCGCGCGCAGGCCGTCGCGATCGCCATCCGCACGGGCATCGTGCACTGACCGGGCCGGCCCCAGACGTTCGCCGGGGGGCCGTTCGGCTCAACCGCTCCCCCGACCGGCCGATACAAGCACGGGATGAAGGTCCTGCTCTGTGACACCGCCGACGAGGTGACGCGGCTGCAGTACGGGCTGCTCGCGCATGATCCCGAGCTCGAGATCCAGGTCACGACCATCGCGCCACGCGCGGTCGAGCTCGCGGCCCGCATGCAGCCCGACGTGGTGGTGACCGAGCTCGCGATGGAGGAGCTCCGCGGCTCGGAGCTGGTCGGAAGGCTCCGGGACTCGGCTCCCGTGAGCCGGGTGTTCGGGTGGACGCGCCTGCGCGACCCGGCGCGCATCGCCCGGATCCTCACCGCCGGAGCGGCCGGCTACCTCCTGAAGGAGGACGGCGTCGACGAGGCGGCCAGGGCGATCCATACGGCCAGCGCGGGCGGGGTCGTGCTGTCCCGCAGCGCCGCGGCCCTGATCGGGCAGGATCTCGCCGACGCCCTCGCGCGCGTCGGCGAGCTCGAGGGTGAGCTGGTCGAGCTCCGCCAGCAGATGCACGAGGGGACGGTGGCCAAGGCCGACTTCCTCTCGAACATCTCTCACGAGCTGCGCACCCCGCTCACGGTGGCGAAGGGCATCGCGCACGTCCTCAGGAGCACCGACGTCCCGGAGGAGGAGCGCGCCAGGTTCCTCGCGCATCTGGCCGACTCGATCGACAAGCTAGCCTCGATGGTCGACGAGCTCATCGAGATCTCGGAGCTCGAACGGGGAACGTTCGATCTGGACATCGAGTACGTGGACCTGACCCCGCTGATCACCTACGCGGTCGCGGACGTCGGGTCGCGCTACCCCAGCGTCCCCGTCCTGACCAGGATCCCCGAGTTCCTCGGTGCGCTCGCCGACGGCGAGCGGATCGCCGGGGTGATCCGGGAGCTGCTGGAGAACGCGTGCAGGTACTCGCCCGAGGGTCAGACCGTCGACGTCCGCGCTCGTGTGATGGACGAGGGCATCGTTATCTCGGTCCTCGATCATGGGCTGGGGCTCGGTCGCGACGTCGCGCAGAGGTCGTTCGATCAACCCTTCTCGACGGGCGAGGCGACCCTGCGTAAGGAGAAGGCCGGCGTGGGGGTCGGCCTGCACCTCTCCCGCCAGCTGATCGTCCGGCACGGCGGGATCCTGTGGACCGATCCGGTGCCCGCGGGCGGAACGCGGGTCTCCTTCTGCCTGCCGTCCCGCGCCGGGGCCCGATTCGCCGAACCCCCCGGAGCCGCCTGAGGGGATGCACCGGACCCGCCGTGCGGCTATCCTGCGCGCGGGAGAACCGGCGCGTGCGCAGAGCCTTCCTTGGGATCTCGATCAGCCTGGTCGCGACGGCATGCGCGGGCGTGCCTTCCCCCGGCGTCGCCTCGACGATCAGGCCCGACCGGATCGTCGTCCATCCATCGCCATCCCCCTACTCGAAGGTCACGGCCGGGTCCATCCACTCCATCATCCCGGACGCGTGGAGTCCCTTCTCCGCCACCCACGGCTCCCGTGAGGGGTTCTTCGCGGCCCCTCACCCGAGCCGATGGTCCGGGATCGACGGGAGCCGAGAGGGCATGGCGGCGACCTGGGTAGACGCGACCGAGGTCGGCGTGCCCTCCGACTTCTACTACCTGGCGGCGACGGGACCCCTGCTCTCCGGGTTGCTGGGGTCCCCGATGTGCCGGGCCGAGCGGAGCGAGGTGTTCGCGGACAACCGGCCGACGATCATCTCCGGCGATCCGTCCTCGCCCGGCGACTACATCGCGCGGGGAGAGGGGACCTGCCGCGCCGGCGGGCGCGTGAACAGGTGGGCGTTCTTCGTGGCCGCCCCGGGCTTCGGACCCACTCGCGTGCTGGGGATCCCTCGCTCCGGCCTGTACCTCGTCGTGGCCGTGATGCGGGACGGACGTCGCGCGCGGACGATGCTCGACCGGCTGATCTCCCGCACGCGGTTCGGCGAGGCGCTGGTCGGCGACTTCGTCGACGCCGTCGACGGCCGCAGGTCCTAACCCCCTCCGCGCGGGCTCCGATCGACGAAGGGCGGACGCACCACCTCCGCGACACCCCGGCGGCCGCGGATATCCACCTCGAGCTGGGTCCCCGGCTCCGCGATCTCCGCCGACCAGAGGTAGGCGAGGCCGATCCCCGCCTGCAGGACCGGCGAGAACGTCCCGGATGTCACCTCCCCCACCAAGCGATCCCCGTCGAACACGGGGTAGTGGGCGCGGGGTATGTGACGCCGCTCCCGCATCCTCAGGCCTCGCAGGATGCTGGGCAGCCCCTCCTCGCGCTGCCTGAGCAACGCGGCCCGACCGCGGAACGGCCCCTTGTCGAACGACACCGCCCATCCGAGCCCTGCCTCCAAGGCGGTGGAAGACTCGAACAGGTCCTGGCCGTACAGCGGGTAGCCCATCTCCAGCCGCAGCACGTCGCGGGCCGCCAGACCGCAGGGGAGCCCATCGAACGGGGCCATCGCCTCGGAGATGTCGCGCCACAGGTCGAGGGCGACATCCTCGTAGGTGAACAGCTCGAACCCGACCTCACCCGTGTAGCCGGACCGGGTGACGATCACGGGCCGGCGGCGGTACTCCGACTCGACGCAGCGCATGAAGCCGAGGGCCCCGGCATCCGGGAACATGCCTCGCACGACCTCTACCGAGGCCGGGCCCTGAACCGCCAGGAAGCACCAGTCCTGGTGGTACATGAGGTGCAGCCGTCCCTCCGCCCGCTCCTCCTCGAGCATCCGCAGCACCCGCGGCGCGTTGGACGCGTTCGGCACCACGAAGAACCGCTCGGACTCGAGCCGGTAGACGATCAGGTCCTCGATCACGCCCCCGCCGTCGTTCAGCACCAGGTTGTATAGCGCCTCGCCGACCTCGGCGCGGGCCAGATCGTTCGTGACGACCCGTTGCAGCATCCCGAGCGCGCCCGGTCCGGTCACGTCGACCTTGCCGAGGTGCGTCAGATCGAACAGCCCGACGCGATCGCGGACCGCCTCGTGCTCGCGCAGCGCCCCCACGTACTCGATGGGCATGAGCCAGCCCGCGAAGGGACCGAGCTTGGCTCCTAGCCGCTCGTGCTCGGCCTCGAGCGGTGTGTGCTTGAGCTGCTCGTCGTCCACGGCGCGCATCCTACGGCGCCGCGCCCACACCCTCGATGGGAGTCCCGAACGGCCGTCGCGCGGACGCCGGGTAGACTGCCTCTTGGGCATGGCTGAGGACTACGACGTAGTCGTGATCGGCGCTGGCACGGGCGGGTACTCCGCCGCCCTCAGAGCCGCTCAACTGGGGCTGCGGACGGCGATCGTCGAGCGCGACGAACGGATCGGCGGCACCTGCCTGCTCCGCGGCTGCATCCCCACGAAGGCGCTGCTGCGTTCCGCCGAGGTCGTCGACACGATCAACCGTGCCGAGGAGTGGGGCGTGAAGGCCTCCGGCGAACCCGACCGCACGGCCGTCGAGGGCTTCGTGGATCGGATCGTCGACAAGCTCGTCAAGGGCGTGACGGGCCTGATCAAGGCGCGCGGGATCGACGTCGTGAGCGGCAGCGCATCCCTTCGTCCCGGCCCCGCGGTCGAGGTGGATGGCCGAACCATCGGCGCACGCGACGTGGTCATAGCCACGGGCTCGTCTCCCCGGCCGCTCCCCGGCGTCGAGCTGACCGATCGCATCGTCACGAGCGATCAGGCGCTGCGGTTCGGCTGGATCCCCACCTCCGCGGTCGTGATCGGCGCGGGCGCCGTCGGCCTCGAGTTCGCGTCGCTGTACCGGTCGTTCGGGGCCGAGGTGACCCTCCTCGAGGCCCTCCCCCGCCTGGCGCCGCTCGAGGACGAGGAGGTCTCGAAGGAGATCGCGCGCGCGTACCGTCGCCGCGGGATCACGACCGCGTCGGGGGTGAGCGTCAGCTCGGTGGTCGATACCGGCGACGTCGTCGACGTCACCTACGGGACCGACGGCGCCTCCACGACGATCTCGGCCGACCTCTGCCTGGTCGCGATCGGGCGCGGTCCGGTGACCGGTGATCTCGCGCTCGAGGGCGCCGGGGTCGCCTTGACCGACCGAGGGTTCGTGGAGGTCGACGAGCTGCTGCGGACCACCGTGGAGCACGTCTGGGCGGTCGGCGACGTGGCCGCGACACCGTTGCAGCTGGCGCACGTCTCGTTCGACGAGGGCTACGCGGTCGCGGAGCGTATCGCGGGCCTGGACGTGCCGGCGCTCGATTACGTGAACATGCCACGCGTGACCTACTGCACACCAGAGATCGCGAGCGTCGGCCTCACCGAGGCTCAGGCCCGCGAGCGCGGCATCGACGTCGTGACCGAGAGGCTCGACCTGCGAGGGATCGGCAAGGCCAACATCGTCGGCGAGGGCGGTTTCGTGAAGCTCGTCGCCGAAGCCGGCGACGGCCCGATCCGCGGTGTCCACATGGTCGGCCCTCACGTGACCGACCTGATCGCCGAGGGGATGCTCGTCACGAACTGGGAGGCCTCCGCGAGCGACGTGGCGTCGATGCACCACCCGCATCCGTCCCTGTCCGAGGGGGTCGGGGAGGCGTTCCTGGCCCTGGCCGGCAAGCCCCTGCATTCGATGTGAGCGAGGAGAGCGTGACGACGACGGCGACCGACACGGCCCGCGAGGGACGCCCCCTACCCGACGAGCGGCTGAAGGAGCTGCTGCACCTGTTGAAGCTCGCCCGGTACTTCGACGAGCGGATGGAGGCCCTGTACCGCCAGGGTCGGCTCCCCGGGGCGATCTACTCGGGTCGGGGGCAGGAGGGGACGCACGTGGGGGTGGTGGCGGCGCTCGAGCCGGCCGACTCCCTGTTCCCCACCCACCGCGACCTGACGGCGCAGCTCGCGAAGGGCCTGGACCTCAACCGGGTGATGGCCAACTTCTGGGGCCGCATCGACGGCTACACCCGCGGACGCGACGGGAACAGCCACGCGGGCGACTGGGCGGGGAACCGCACGTTCGCCGTGATCTCTCACCTGCCGATCGCGTACCCGGTGGCGTGCGGCGCGGCGCTCGCCTACCAGCGCGACGGGAGCCGCCGCGTCGCGATGGCCATCTGCGGCGACGGGGCGACGTCGAACGGCCGCTGGCACGAGGCGCTGAACTGGTCCGCCGTCCACCGCCTGCCCGTCGTGTGGGTGGTGAACAACAACCAGTACGCGTACTCCACGCCCAACCAGATGGAGTTCGCCGTCCCGACGATCGCCGAGCGAGCCTCGGCGTACGGGATGCCCGGGGCCCGCGTGGACGGCGCCGACGTGCTCGAGGTATGGGCGGCGGCGGACGAGGCCGTGCGCCGGGCCCGCGACGGCCAGGGTCCTTCCCTGATCGAGTCAGTGTCGCTGCGCTGGCGCGGCCACGCGGGGCACGATCCCGCTAAGTACATGCCGGGCGAGCTCCTCGAGCGTTACATGGCCGAGAAGGACCCGGTCCGCACCTTCGAGGAGTACCTCCTCGCGGAGGGGGTCGTGACGAAGGAGGACATCGCCGAGGTACAGGAGGGGGTGGAGCGCGAGTTCGAGGAAGGCTACGAGTACGCGCAGGCATCCCCGTTCCCCGAGCCCGGCGACGCCGCGAAGGGGCTGTGGGTCGAGGACGGCTACTGGGACCGCGATCCCGGTCGCGACGGCGGGACCGAGGCCGGCTGATGTCGACGCGTCAGGTGGACGCGGGCGCGGCCGGACACGGCGCCGAACCCCGCGGCAAACGCGGCGAGGACGGGCAAGCCACGTACCTGATCGCCATCGCCGAGGCCCTGTGGGAGGAGATGGAGCGGGACGAGCGCGTGTTCCTGCTGGGCGAGGACATCGGCGTGTACGGCGGGGCGTTCAAGGTGACCGAGGGGTTCATCGAGCACTTCGGATCGCAGCGGGTGATGGACACTCCCATCGCCGAGGAGACGATCGCGGGCACCGCGGTCGGCGCCGCGATGGAGGGCCTGCGCCCGGTCGCCGAGTTCCAGTACGCCGACTTCATGTCGTCGGGGTTCGACGAGATCACGACCACGCTGGCGCGCTACCACTACCGTACCGGCGTGCGGCTGCCGGTCGTGCTGCGGGCGCCATCGGGCGGCGGCGTCCGGGCCAGCAACTTCCACTCCATGAACCCCGAGCCCTGGTTCGCCCACACGCCGGGGCTGAAGGTGATCTGTCCGGCGTCCCCGAGCGACGCCAAGGGACTGCTGAAGTCCGCGATCCGCGATGACAACCCTTGCGTCTACCTGGAGCACAAGTGGTTGTACCGGCGGGTGAAGGAGCTCGTCCCGGAGGAGCCGGACTTCGTGGTGCCCATCGGCGCCGCCGACGTGAAGCGCGAGGGATCGGACGTGACGATCGTGACGTACGGCGCCATGGTGTACCGCGCGCTCGAGGCCGCCGAGGACCTCGCCGGCCGGGGCGTCTCGGCCGAGATCGTCGATCTCCGCACCATCGTCCCGCTCGATGAGGAGACGATCCTCGCGTCGATCTCCAAGACGTCCCGCGCCCTGGTCCTGTACGAGTCGCACCGGTTCCTGGGCGTTGGCGCCGAGGTGGCGGCGATGATCGCCGAGCGGGCGTTCGAGCACCTCGACGCGCCCGTGATGCGACTGGCGCCCCCGAACACGCCGGTCCCGTTCTCCCCACCGCTCGAGGACGCCTACCTGCCGCAGGTGGCCGACATCGAGGCCGCCGTCGACCGGCTCGCGGCATGGTGATCACCCGCGACGCGCCGCGCACGACGGGGTTCCCGCCGACCAAGGAGGAACGCATCCCGTGACGTCGATCCAGATGCCCCAGCTCGGCGAGACGATCGTCGAGGGCACGATCCTGAGATGGCTAAAGCGGGAGGGCGAGCAGGTCGAACGGGACGAGCCCCTGTTCGAGATCTCGACGGACAAGGTCGACACCGAGGTCCCTTCGCCGGTCGCCGGGACCCTGACGCGGATCGTGGTCGAGGAGGGTCAGACCGTCCCCGTGGGCACCGAGCTCGCGGTGATCGATGACGGGGACGGCGCGGCCACCCCCGAACCCGTTGCGGCGGAACCCGCTCCGGCGCCCGTGCCCACTCAGCCGCCGGTGTCCGCGACCGCTCCGGCCCCCTCGGACACCGGGGCGGTCGCCCCGGTCCCCGATCGGGGGGCGCGATCGCAGATCCTGTCCCCGCTCGTGCGCAGGCTCGCGTCCGAGCACGGGCTGGAGCTCTCGCGGATCGTCGGGACCGGGGCGGACGGCCGCATCACCAAGAAGGACGTCGAGGCCGCGATCGCGGCAGGAGCCGGCGGCATGACCGCGGACACGTCCGCCTCGCCGCCCGCGGTGTCCGGCTCGGCGGCGCCGGCCCTGCGATCGGTCCCGGTACCTGCGGCGCCGGGCGCGGGGGAAGAGATCGTGCCGATGACGCACATCCGCAAGGCGATCGCCACCCACATGGTCGGATCGATCCAGGCGACGGCGCGGGCGTGGACGATGGTCGAGGTCAGCATGGAGCAGGTGGCCCGCGTGCGCGACCGCGCGAAGGCCGCCTTCCGGGAGCGCGAGGGGATCAACCTGACCTACACGCCGTTCGTTACGCGTGCGACGACCGAGGCCCTGCTGGCCTTCCCCATGGTCAACGCCGAGCTCCGCGGCGATGACATCGTGCTGCGTCGTTACGTCAACATGGGGATCGCGGTCTCCTACGACGAGGGCCTGATCGTGCCGGTGGTGAAGGGCGCAGACACGATGAACGTGGTGGGGTTGGCGCTTGCGATCGACGACCTCGCCGATCGGGCGAGGGCCAAACGGCTGCAGCCCGACGAGGTCCAGGGCGCCACGTTCTCGATCACCAACCCGGGACCGTTCGGGTCGATCGCATCGGTCCCGATCATCAACACGCCCAACACCGCGATCCTCGCGTTCGATGCGATCGAGAAGCGGCCGGTGGTTATCGATGACGCGATCGCGATCCGGCGCATGGTCTACCTCTCGATGTCCTGGGATCACCGCGTCATCGACGGGGCGCTTGCCGCGCGGTTCATGGCCCGGGTGAAGCAGAACCTCGAGACGTGGGACTGGGCGGAGGACCTGGGGGTCTGACGATCCGCCCCCGCCCCGCGGAGCTGATCGAACCTCCCGGCCTCGTACGCTACGCCGAGGCGAACGAGGCGATGCACCGGCTGGCCGAGCGGCGGCTGTCGGGCGAGATCCCGGACACGGTCATCATGCTCGAGCACGCCCCGGTGTTCACGGCCGGTCGCCGCGCGAAGGACGACGAGCTGCTCTGGTCCACCGGCGAGCTCGCGGCGCGCGGGGCCGAGGTCCACCGGATCGATCGCGGAGGCTCGTTCACGTTCCACGGGCCGGGCCAGCTGGTCGTCTACCCGATCCTCGATCTCGGGGCCAGGCCGGACGCGGCAGGCTACCTCCGCCGGCTCGAGCAGGTCGTGATCGCCGCGGCCGCCGAGCTGGGCGTCGCCCTCGAGCGGCGGCCCGACGTCCAGACCGGGGTGTGGTCTGGAGACGCGAAGGTGGCCGCGATAGGGGTGCGGCTGATGCGTGCGCGGGTGACGCTTCACGGGGTCGCGATCAACTGCGACGTGGACCTCTCCTGGTTCGAGGGGATCGTCCCATGCGGGCTGCCCGAGCACGGGGTCACATCGCTGACGGAGGTGGCCGGGCGCTCGATCCGGGTCGATGATCTCCGTGGGCCGCTGATCCGCATACTCTGCGACGCACTCGGCGTGCCCATCCGTCCGTTGCTGGCGGAGCTGCGTGAACTCGCGGCCCGGCACCGACCGGCGTGACCGGCTGTAGCCCGAGTCGGCGTCGCTAGGTCACGCACCTCCGTAGACCGGTCGTCTTCCCCAACGTGTGGTCCATCCGGCCCACATGGGATTCCCCCTGATGGTCCCACTCAAGGCCGCACGGGCACCCCGTCGATAGCTATCCGAACGGAGAGAGGGAGCTCCCCTCGCGGTGAAGCGTCGGCGGTCGGCGTGGGAGGAACGCGAAAGACGCCGCGAGTTCCGGGCCCCTCGGGAAGGGGGAACGATGGCTTTCGGAGACGCAGGGCGAGCGTTCGGCTACGCCGTTCGCAGGCACCGGATCTCCGCCACCGTCCTCGGTCTGGCGCTCACGCTCACGTTGGTCATCAGCTTGCTGCCGAACGGCTCGGCCGACGCTGCTTCCAACGCACCACCGTCGGTCTTGATCCCCAACGGCGGCGCATACTTCGGTGCTCGCGTCGCACCCCGCGGGAGCGAATCGCAGCAAGATGCGGTCCAGCGGGTCGAGTCCCAGATCGGGCGACGGTTCGCGATCGATCACTACTACTACCAATGGAACGACAACTTCCCGGGCTCCATGCAGACCTGGACCGTCTCGCAGGGTCGCATCCCGTTCATCAACTGGCGGGCCGGCGGCTCCTGGAGCGCCATCGCGAACGGGAGTCAGGACCAGACGATCATCGCACGCGCGGATGCCATAAAGAACTTCGGATACCCCTTGTACCTGACGTTCCACCACGAGCCCGAGAACGACCTCGATACGTATGGCTCCGCGAACGACTACGCTGCCGCGATCCGGCACATCGTCGATGTCTTCCGGTCGCGGAACGTCCGCAACGTCGCGTGGGTCTGGACGATGATGGCTTGGACGATGAACCCTCGCTCCGGACGAGACGCATCCTCGTACTGGCCCGGCGATGCATACATCGACCTGGTCGGAGCGGATGGGTACAACTGGTATCCGGGACGTCCGGGCGACAAGTGGGTGGAGTTCCAGCAGATCTTCGACCACGTGAACACCTTCGCGGCCGCCCACAACAAGCCATGGATGGTGGTCGAGTACGGCGCCCAGGAGGATCCGGCCGTCCAGGGTCGGAAGGCGGACTGGATCAGGAACGTGCTCGTAGCCGCCAAGGGGTGGCCGTCGCTGAAGGCGTTGATCTACTTCGACATGACCAAGCTGTACCCGTGGGACACGGACAGTTCCTCGTCCTCGATGGCGGCATACAGGCAGATCGGCCAAGACTCGTATCTCAACCCCGGCGGAGGCAGCACGCCTACACCGACGAGCACGCCTACACCGACGAGCACGCCTACACCGACGAGCACGCCTACACCGACGAGCACGCCTACACCAACGAGCACGCCCGCACCGACGAGCACGCCCGCACCGACGAGCACGCCCACACCGACGAGCACGCCTACACCGACGAGCACGCCTACACCAACGAGCACGCCTACACCAACGAGCACGCCCGCACCACCGCCCGCGGGTCCGGGACTCGTCACGAACACGCTGAACGGTGGGATCCTGGGCGCGCCGCTCAGCGGTGCCAACTCGGGCGGCTCGAGCGGCACCGCCTTCGATGGGGTCGCGATCAGGCGGCGCTTCCCTGGTGTACGACGACACGCACACCCGTGGCACCGGGCTTGCGGCGAAGCACGGTGGGTCCACGACAGAAGCCCTACCGCTGGGACCGATCGTTCTCGAGCTGGTCGACGTGGTACGGCCGCGTCTACGTCTGGTTCGATCAGCTTCCCAGCGGTGACCTCCGACTGGTGCGAGGCAAGGATCCTTCGGGACTGAGCTTCGCGATCGATCTGCTCAAGAGCGGCCGGCTCCGCGCGAAGGATCAGGTGAACGGGACCATCGCTCAGACGTGGAGTCCCATAGCCACCATGGGATGGGTGCGCATCGAGTGGCGGGTCGACGCTGTGAACGGGCAGATCGACCTGCTCATCTTCAACAGCCCCAACTCGGCGACGCCCACGGACGCGGCGACGTCTGGACCGGGGCGGAGGATCTCGGCGCCGAGCGAGGTTCAGATCGGACGCTCAGGGACGCAGCCGTTCTCGGCGACGTTCTGGACGGACGACCCCGCCATCAGCGCCACCGGATACCCCGGTCCGATCATCTGAGTCGGAACGGATGGACCGGGACGGCCTCCGCTCGGAGGCCGTCCCGGTCCATCGCTCGTTTGTCACCTCGTTCCTCCGCCGTTAGGGTGGCCGTTCCGTTCGATCCCTTCCCCTGGTCCGCCCTTCCCCACACATCAGCAGATGGGATGAACGTGTCCGGATGATGGGTCTGATGCTTCCCTCCGTCGGCGAGACGGCTTGCACCCGTCGATCGTCCAGCCGCACCGCGTCGCACCGGGATGCTCGCGACGCACGGCTCGACCCCAAGACCTGGACCGGATAGGGCTCACGGAGCCACCGGTCCCTCCTGGGGACGGAGGGAGATGCATGTTCACACGCAGCCGAGATCAGCACGTGCATCCGTCGCGGGCTCGGCGCACCGTCGTCGCGGCGATCGTCACGATCACCATGTCGTCGATCGTCATCGGGACAGCAGCCGCTCCCGCGGCCGCCTTCCCGTCCGCGCTGTTGCCCAGCTCCGGTCTCTTCTTCGGCTCACGTGTCGCACCACGCGGATCGGAATCGGGCCGCGAGGCGTTGCAGCGCGTCGAGTCGCAGATCGGGCGACGGTTCGCGATCGATCACCAGTACTACGACTGGAACACGCGGATCCCGACGTCTCAGCAAGAGTGGGACGTCGACACGGGCCGGATACCGTTCGTGAACTGGAGCGCCGGTGGCACACGATGGAGCGCCATCGCGAACGGGTCGCAGGACTCGTGGATCCGGGAACGAGCGCAGGCGTTCAAGGACCTCGGCGCGCCCATCTATCTGACGTTCCATCACGAACCAGAGAACGATGTGGGACGTCTAGGCACGGCATCCGAGTACGCGGCAGCGTTCCGCAGGATCGTCACGGTGTTCCGTGACCGCGGGGTGTCGAACGTAGCTTTCGTCTGGACGATGATGGCCTGGACGTTCAATCCCCGGTCGGATCGCGACCCGAACCCCTACTACCCGGGCGACACGTTCGTCGACTTCATCGGTGGTGACGGATACAACTGGTACCCGGGTCGGCCGAACACGCAATGGCAGCCGTTCTCGGCCATCTTCACCGACATCAATGCGTTCGCGGTCGCCCACCGGAAGCCGTGGATGGTCGTCGAGTACGGAGTGCTCGAGGACCCGGGGGTCTCCGGTCGCAAGGGGCAGTGGTTCCACGACGCCATGACGACCGCGAGGGGCTGGTCGTCGCTGAAGGCGATGCTGTACTTCGACCAGACCAAGCTGTACCGCTGGGACACCGACAGCTCATCCTCGTCGATGAGCGCTTACCGGGCGATCGCGAATGACCCGCACGCCGGTGGCACGGGTACCGGCGGCGGCGGTGGTGGCGGCGGTGGCGGCGGTGGCGGTGGAGGCACGCCGGGGACCCCTGGCTCCCTATCCAACTCCCTGGACGCGGGTCCCGACGGCGCCGCCATCCGGACGGGGTCGTCGACCGGCGGTTCCCCGTTCGCGGCCGTAGCGGTCAGCACCGGTGGATCGCTCACGTACGACGACACTC
>JAXLTF010000014.1:0-77164 GCA_046330185.1 Actinomycetota bacterium | reverse complement strand
CTTCGGGTCCGCCATCCCGGGGTGGAAGGCCGCGAAGTCGACCAGCCCGACCCGCAGCGTGCCGCCGGGCGCGGCACCGCCGGACGTCGCGGGCGGACCGGTGGATGGATCCCCAGCCGTCGATGACCCTCCGCCGGTGCACGACCCAGCCAGGAGCATGGCCGTCAGGAGCCAGATGAGCCGGCGCGGTGCACGCCCCATCGAGAACCTCCGCCGCGGGCATCGTGTGAAGACACGCATGGAGTACGCCTATCGGCGTCCCACGTCAACATGAGCGAGGTCGCCGTCCGATGTGCGGTCCGTCACGGCGAGACAGTGGCGTACCCGCCGACGCGGATCGACCCGTCGAGGGGGATGCCCTCACGTTCGTCGGGTGAGCGCCTGGGCTTCCGGGGAGGTCAGGACGAGACGGGCGCGACGGCGCCGTGGCACTTCTTGTACTTCTTGCCGGAGCCGCAGGGGCACGGGGCGTTGCGCGGGACCTTGTCGCTGAAGACCTGCTGGGGGTTGCCGGCCTGACCGCCGGCCGGGGCGGCCTGACCGCCGCCCTGCTCGACCGCCGAGCGGTTGTCCGAGACGCGCTGCGGCCGCGCCTGCTGCGACTCGGGGCGCACGAACTCGACGCGGTAGATGTAGCGGACGAAGTCGGCGCGGATCGCGTCGGTCATCTCGTTGAACATGTCGAACGCCTCGCGCCGGTACTCGCTGATGGGATCCTTCTGCGCGTACGAGCGCAGGTGGATCCCCTCCTGGAGGTAGTCCATCTCGTACAGCTGCTCGCGCCACTTCGTGTCCGTGATGTTGAGCAGGACCACGCGCTCGAGGTCGCGCATCACGGGCGGCGTCACCGCGGCCTCCTTGGCCTCGTACGCCTCGAGGGCCTCCTCGACGAAGCGGGCCTGGAGCATCGCCAGGTCGAGCTCGTCGGCGATGTCGGCCGCCGCCGTCTTCACGGGGAAGATCTCCCCCAGCCCCACCAGCAGGGCGTCCAGGTCCCAGTCCTCCGGGAACACCTCGGCGGGGCAGTAGGTCGCGACGACGTCGTTCACGACCTCCTCGACGAACCCCAGCGCCTGCTCCTTCAGGTCCGCGCCCTCGAGGATCTTGCGACGCTCGCCGTAGATCGCCTCGCGCTGGGCGTTCATCACGTCGTCGTACTTCAGGACGTTCTTGCGGCGCTCGTAGTTGAGCTCCTCGATCTGCTTCTGGGCGTTCTCGACGGCGCGCGAGACCATCTTCGCCTGGATGGCCTCGTCGTCCGGCCACTTCAGGCGCTCCATGATCGACGCGACGCGGTCCGAGGCGAACAGGCGCATCAGGTCGTCGCCGAGCGACAGGTAGAACCGCGACTCTCCCGGGTCGCCCTGCCGGCCCGAACGTCCGCGCAGCTGGTTGTCGATCCGGCGGGACTCGTGCCGCTCGGTGCCCAGCACGTAGAGCCCTCCCAGCTCGACGACCTCGTCATGCTCGGCGTCGGTCTGTTCCGTGAACCGAGCGAGGATCGGCTCGTACTCGGCCTCGTAGGCCGCCCGCTCCTCGTCGTCCATCTCGAACAGCAGGTACCGGTCGTTGTCCCACTCCTTCGCGGCCATCTCCTGGCGCGCGAGGTACTCGGGGTTGCCGCCGAGCAGGATGTCGACGCCGCGCCCGGCCATGTTCGTCGCCACCGTGACCGAGCCCTTGCGGCCGGCCTGGGCGACGATCGTCGCCTCCTTCTCGTGGTTCTTCGCGTTCAGCACGTTGTGCTGCACGCCGCGGCGGTTCAGCTTCCCCGACAGCAGCTCGGACTTCTCGATCGAGACCGTGCCCACCAGGATCGGCTGGCCCAGCTCGTTCCGCTCGATGATGTCCTCGACGACCGCGTCCCACTTCGCGTCCTCGGTCTTGTAGATCAGGTCCTGCTCGTCGGCGCGGATCATGGGCCGGTTCGTGGGGATCTCCAGGACACCGATGTCGTAGGTCGCCTCGAACTCCGTGAGCTGGGTCTTGGCCGTCCCCGTCATGCCGGCGAGCTTGTCGTACATCTTGAAGTAGTTCTGGATCGTGATCGTGGCGAGCGTCTGGTTCTCCTCCTTGATCCGGACGCCCTCCTTCGCCTCGATCGCCTGGTGCAGGCCCTCGGAGTAGCGCCGGCCCTCCAGCACGCGCCCGGTGAACTCGTCGACGATCTTGACCTCGCCGTGCTGCACGACGTACTCGACGTCGCGCTTGTAGAGCTCCTTCGCGCGCAGCGAGTTCTGCAGGTGGTGCACGAGCGGGGTGTTGACGTGCTCGTAGAGGTTCTCGATCCCCAGGCGCGACTCGACCTTCGCCACGCCGGCCTCCGTCACGGCCACCTGGTGCTTCGACTCGTCGACCTCGTAGTCCTCGTCGCGCTTGAGGGCGGGCGCGAGGCGCGCGAACGTCTGGTACCACTTCGCGCTGTCGGCCACCATGCCGCTGATGATCAGCGGGGTGCGAGCCTCGTCGATCAGGATCGAGTCCACCTCGTCCACGATCGCGTAGTGATGGCCACGCTGAACCATGTCTTCCTTCCGCATCGCCATGTTGTCGCGGAGGTAGTCGAAGCCGAACTCGTTGTTGGTGCCGTACGTGACGTCGGCGCCGTACTGCGGACGGCGCTCGGTCGGCGACATGTTCGCCTGGATCAGTCCCACCGAGATGCCGAGCGCCCGGTAGATCGGGCCCATCCACTCTGAGTCGCGCTTGGCCAGGTAGTCGTTGACCGTGACGATGTGCACGCCGTCGCCGCCGAGCGAGTTCAGGTACGCGGGCATCGTCGCGACGAGCGTCTTGCCCTCGCCGGTCTTCATCTCGGCGATGTTGCCCTGGTGCAGGGCGCGGCGCCCATCACCTGGACGTCGAAGTGCCGCTTGCCCGTCGAGCGGCGGGATGCTCGCCGCGCACGGCCGCGAACGCCTGGGCAGGTCGTCGAGCGACTCGCCGTTCGCTGCGCGCTCGCGGAACTCGAGCGTTCCTACGCCCTGAGCCCTTCGTCGGTCAGGTCCTCGAACTCCGGCTCAGCGTGAGCACGATCTGGGCGATCGAGTCGAGGTTCTTGACCTTGCGGCCTTCGCCGAGGTTCGCGATCTTGTCGAGGACGGGCAACGCGCATCCTTCCCCGAGGGGACGTGGGTGTCATCGATTCTATCGGCCGTCGGAGGTAGGACGGCCATGCCCGTAGACGCATCGATGAGGTGACCAAACTCACCCCACACCAGTGCCCCCGGTCACACCTCGAAGGCGCCGAGGCTCATACCGTCGGCAGCGCGCCGTCCCGCGAACCGATGCCCGCCAGAACCCGGAAGGGGAAGCGCTGTTTCCATCACACGCTCCGGTTCGCCCTTCGTGCGTCCACCGCGATCCTCCTCATCGTCGGTCAGGTCGTCCTTTCGTCGCCTGCCAACGCCGCCCCGGGCGACCCCGACCCGACCTTCGGCACGGGGAAGGTCACGACCGACTTCGGCGATCAACGGCCACAGCGACGACTTCGCCAATGCAGCCGCCCTGCAGCCCGACGGGCGCATCCCCGTGGCAGGGGCGTCCTACTTCGCGGCGACCGGAGGAGGCCCCGGGTCGATCTAGTGCTGGCGCGATACACGCGCTCCGACCGCTGGACCCAACGTTCGGCAGCGGGGGTCGGGTCGCGATGCAAGCGGGCGGAACCCGCAGCAGTGCCGAGTCGCTCTTGGTGCAGCCCGACGGGAAGATCGTCGCGGGTGGACTTTCGACGACTCCGCCGCGAACCCCAACTCGGACTTCGGATCGTCCGGCTCGACCAGCACGGTTCGCGACTGACCCGACGTTCGGGTCTCGACGGCGCGGTGTCCACAGACCTTCGGCGCACCGACTGGGTCTACGCGATCGCCCTTCAGTCAGACGGCAGGATCCTCGCAGCGGGCGGCAGCATGATCAGGTCGAGGTGCCCAGTTCGCTGTCGTGCGCTACCTCGCGAACGGAGTACTCGATACCTCGTTCGGGACCGGTGGGCACGTCATGTCCGGCGTGGGCTTCGCGGCATTCGCGATCGCGCTGCAGCCCGGACGGCACGATCATCGTGGCCGAGCAGGAGGCGATGACGACTTCGCGCTCGCTCGACTACTGCCTGATGGCGCGCTCGATGCCCTTCGGCGTCAACGGCGAGGTGCACACCGACCTCGGCTACAGTTCCGCCTACGCGAATGCTGTTCAGCCCGATGGGACATCCTCGCCGCTGGAGCCAGGACTGATCGGCAGCACAACCGGAGCCGCAGTCGTCCGGTACCGAGCCGACGGGAGCCTCGACACGAGCTTCGGGTCGGGAGGGGTCGCCGTCGCCGACTTCGGGAACGGGTCCGGTAGCGTTCCTGCGACATCGGTCTCCGCTCGATGGGAGCATCGTGGCCGTCGGCGGTGCGGCGAACGGTGACTTCGCCGTCGCCCGGTTCCTCCCAGGCGGAGAGCCTCGACGGATCGTTCGGGGTCGGCGGGAAGGCGTCGACCAGCTTCCCGATCGCGGCGATCAGGCGACCTCGCCTTCGTGCTCCAACCCGACGGGACGACGTTGCGGTGGGTAGTCGGCTGGATCGTCGCGGCGAGGACTTCGCGCTCGCCCGCTTCCAGGGAAGAACGCAGGAGGCGCCTCCCCTCGCGCCGAGCATCTCGTCCTTCTCGCCCACGTCGGGTCCGGTCGGCACGTGGGTCACGATCGGCGGGTCGGGGCTGACCGGGGCGACATCGGTCCGCTTCGGTGACGCGTACCAGCCGTCCTTCACGGTCGATCCATCGGGGACCTCGATCGTGGCGGTGGTGCCCACGGGGGCGACCACCGGCCCGATCACGGTCACCACGCCGAACGTGACCGTCGTGAGCACCTCGAGCTTCGTCGTTACCTCAACGCCGACCGAGCACGTGCGAAACGTGACGCTGAGGCTGAGCAAGCACCTGCGAACCAACGGCCGGATCGTGGTCTACGACGGGTTCGCGTCCTGCGTTCAGGGTCGCAACGTGCGGATCCAGCGGAGCTTCGAGGGCGACTGGAGGACCATCGCGCACGACGTCACCGACGCCGACGGTCGGTACTCGTACCGCGTGCCCGACCGGACCGGCTGGTACCGGGCGGTGATCCGGCAGGTCACGCTTCCGACCGGGGACACGTGCAACGCGGCGATCTCCGGCACGCGTCATCACACGGCTCGATGACGACGCCGTGCTGTCCGGCGCTCAGGCGACCTCGACCTGAGCGCCGGGCTCGGGCATCCGCGCGACGAGCGGCAGCACGGCCAGGACCAGCAGGGCCAGCGCCACCCCGAGCGGGCCGTATCCGTAGGTCTCGAGAACCAGGCCCCCGACCAGCCCGGCGGCCGCCGAGCAGAGGCCGACCAGCAGGTCCGTGAACCCCAGGGCCCCGGCGCGCTCGTCGGCGGCGGTGGCGTCGCTGATCACCGCGGTGGCGCCCAGGTACGTCGCCGACCAGCCGAGCCCGATCACGAACAGCCCGGCGCCGATCGCCCACGCCGACGCCTCCGTCGCGGTCAGGAGCGCGCCGCCGATGCTGGCCACGCAGCCCCAGACGAGCCCGCGGCGATGGCCCGCCCGGTCCATCAGGCGGCCCAGCAGCGGCGCGAAGGCGAACATCCCCGCGACGTGGACGCTGATCACCACCGAGATCGTCGCGCCCCCGTGGTGCAGGGCGTGCAGCGCCGACGGGGTGACGCCCATGATCCCGACCATCACGACCTGGCCGACGGTCGCCGCGAGGACGGCGGTGCGGAACACCGGCACCGCCAGGAGCTGCCGGGGCGTGCGACCGCCTCGGACCGTGATCGGTTCCTCGACGGCCAGGTCACGGGGGTCCGGACGGACCCCGGCCACGACGATCCAGGCGCCGACCGCCCCGAGCGGAACGACCATCCACGGCAGGACCGACGGGTCCCAGCCGTTCGACGAGGCCACCTCCTGCAGCAGGGCGACCAGCAACGGCCCTCCGATCGCGCCGATCGTCCCGATCGCCAGGAGCCACCCGACCGCCCGGCCGCGGTCCTCGGGGGGGTGCATGTCCGCCACGGCGGCACGGCCGAGGTTCGCCCCGCCCCAGGCCAGCCCGAACGGGACGGCGAACGCCAGCAGCAGGGGGAACGAACCGACGACGATCGCGGCCGCGCATCCGATGCCGGCCACGGCGGCGAGTCCGTACGAGAGCAACAGGCCTGGGCGTCGGCCTACGCGGTCCATCCACCGCCCGATCGCGACCGCGCCGCCCGCCGTCGCCAGGAAGTACACGGCCCAAAGGAGCCCCGTCGCCCCGTCGCTCCCCGCCAGCTCGCTCGCCTCGATCGCGCCGATCACGAGCAGCGGAGCGAAGGACAGCTGGATCGAGCCCTGCGCCACCACGAGGCGGCCCGTGTTCCGACGGACGAGGCCTTCGCGCTCGGGGTCGGCGACCGGGGCGGACATCCGGATCAGATCGACCCTGTGAGGGCGCCCAGGCGCTCGATCAGCTCGGCGTTCGCGCCGTAGTCGACCGGGCAGGCGATCACGGATACCACGTCGTCGTCGAGCGCCTCGCGGAGCGTCGGCAGCAACTCGTCGGCCGCGCCGATCGCGTAGCCGCGCGCCCCGAAGCTCTCGGCGAGCTGGACGAGGTCCGGGTTGCCGAACGACACGGAAGCGCGTCGGGCGAAGTGGATGTCCTGCTTCCACCCGATCAGGCCGTAGCCGCCGTCGACCCAGACCAGCACGACGAACGGCACGCGCTCGCGCACGGCCGTCTCCAGCTCTGCGACGCTCATCAGGAACGCGCCGTCCCCCATGACCGCGAGCACCCTGCGCTCCGGGTGGACGAGCTTCGCCGCGAACGCGCCGGGGAGCGAGAACGCCATCGTGGCCAGGCCGTTGGAGATCAGGCACGTGTTCGGGCGGTACGTCGGGTACAGCCGGGCCATCCACATCTTCACGGCGCCCGTGTCGCAGAGGACGACGTCGTCCTCGCCCATCGCCGCGCGGACGTCGGCGACGATCCGCGGCGGACGTAGCGGGAACCGGTCGTCGGCGGCGCCGCGCTCGAGCTCCTCCCCCACCAGCCCGCGCACGGGCGGCGTCCATCCCGTGACCGCGTGCACGTCGGAGGCGGCCGCGATCGCGTCGAGCGTCTCGCCGATGTCACCCTGCAGCCCGACCGCCAGCCCGTAATGGGCGTCCACCTCGGCCACGGTCCGGTGGACGTGGACGATCCGCTTGTCGCGGTCCGGGTTCCAGCGCATCGGCGGGTACTCCACCAGGTCGTACCCGACCGCGACCACGACGTCGGCCCGGTCGAACCCGAAGTTCGCGTAGTCCTTGATCATGAAGCCGATCGTCCCGAGCGCGTTCGGGTGATCGTCCGGGAACACGCCCTTGCCCAGGAACGTGGTCGCCACCGGCAGGTTCAGCTGCTCCGAGAACCGGACGAGCGGGGCCCCGGCCACGTCGCGCGCCACCCCCGGGCCGGCCAGCACGATCGGATGAGCCGAGCCCTCCAGGACCTCGACCGCGCGCATCACCTGCTCGTCCGCGGGCGCCGGATCGCGAGGCACGTTCACCGGCAGGGGCTCGCCGTCCGCGGCCCGCTCGGCGACGTCTTCCGGGAGGACCACGAAGGTCGCGCCCGGCCGCTCGGTCTGCGCCTGCTTGAAGGCCTTGCGCACCATCTCCGCCGCAGCCTCGGGCACCGTGATCATGCCGCCCCACTTCGTCACCGGGCGGTACAGGCCGACGATGTCCACGAACTGGTGCGACTCCTTGTAGATCCGGTTCAGGCCGCCCTGTGCCGTGATCGCCACGAGCGGGTGCGAATCGAGCTGCGCGTTCGCGATCCCCAGCATCATGTTGATCGCCCCGGGGCCGAGCGTGGCCAGGCACACGCCCGCCTTCCCGGTGATCGCGCCGTACGTGTCGGCCATGAAGGCCGCGCCGCGCTCGTCCCGGGTGGTGACGAACCGGATCGGCGAGTCCGCCAGCGCGTCGATCATGTGGAGGTTCTCCTCGCCCGGGAGCCCGAACACGTACTCGACGCCCTCGTTCTCGAGGCACGCGACGATCAGCCGGGCGACGGTGCGATCGGAGGCGGCGGTCACCTCGCCAGGCTAGACGACCTGGCGCGTGAGCTGCGCGTGCCCCACGTGCTCCCGCAGGTGCGCGAGGGCGTGGATCAGGGCCCAGGCGGCGCTGACCGGCTCCCGGTCCTGCGGCGGCATCCACGACGCGACGCCGGTGCGCTCGGGTTCGAACGCCGCGTCGGCGTCGAGGAGGGCGCGGCAGGAGGCCGACAGGTCGTCGAGCCCCCGTCGGAAAGCGTCGGCGTCCTCGACGACCACCCGGAACTCGGCAGGCCGGTCGCGGGGCGGCACCTGCGCGTCGACGGCGAGCCCGAGCCACGCCCGCGTGCTGTGGAGGGCGTGCGTCGCGAGCACCGCGAGCCCGTTCGTGTCGTCTCCGGCGGGCCGGCGGTTCAGCTGTTCGACCGAGCACCCTTCCACGGCCGCGCGGAGCTGGTCGAGGGAATCCTCCAGGATCTCGCGTGCAGCGGCGACGACCGGATCGGGCATTCAGCCGATCTCGATCATCTTCTCGCGCACGGCGTACACGACCGCCTCCATGCGCGAGTGCAGGTGGAGCTTCTCCAGGATGTTGCGGATGTGGTTCTTGACGGTGTTCTCGGAGATGTAGAGCTGCTTGGCGATGTCGCGGTTGTTCAGACCCTGCGCGACCAGGCGGAGGACCTCCATCTCGCGGTCGGTCAGCCGGGGCGCCGGCATCTGCGGCCGCTCGTCCGTCGCCTTGGACATGGCCGCGAACTCCGTCAGGAGCTTCGAGGCCATCGACGGCGAGATCCGCGACTGGCCCGCCCACACCGAACGGATGGCATCGGCGACCTCCTCGATCGGGATCTCCTTCAGGAGGTACCCCGAGGCCCCGGCCTTGATCGCGTCGTAGAGGTCGGCCTCCTCGTCGCTGATCGTGAGCATCAGGATCTTCACGTGCGGCAGGAGGTCCTTGATCTCGCCGGCGGCCTCGATCCCGGAGCGCTTCGGCATCCGGACGTCCATCAGGACGACGTCGGGCATCAGCTCGGAGACGCGCTCGATCGCCTCGGCTCCGTCGGATGCCTCGCCGACCAGCTCCAGGTCGGGCTCGTTCTGCAGGACCATCTCGAGCCCGCGCCGGAACAGCGCGTGGTCGTCGACCACCATCACGCGCAGCCGGTCGGCGGCGTTCGGCTCGTCGTCCGATACGGACATATCGTGCTCCAGGCTGCTCACGCGCTCACTCCCCGGGTTCGGCGACGGAACCTATTCCGTATCGGCAGGACCCGGGGTCTGACTTGCGGAGTCTAGATCATTCTTCCGGCCCGACTTCTCGCTCGACCTGCGGAACCTCCGCAGCAGCCGCGAGCGCCGTTTCCCGTGATGATCGCGCAGCTGGCGCTCCAGCCGCTCGGCGAGACGCGTGAGCGCCGCCGGAACGTCCTCGGCCTCGGCGCGCGCACGGAAGGACTTCCGGGGCGTGTGGAGCGCGGCCTCGACGCGGGTGGTTCCGTCCAGCGTGGGATGGTCCTCGGAGATGAACTCCAGGTCGACCCGGACGACGCGCGGCTCCATGCGCTCGAGTCGGGCGAGCCTGTGCGCCGCGAGCTCCTTCAGGTCGTCGTCCACCGCCACGCCGCGGCCGGTGAACGTCAGCTCCATGCCCTCGGACCTCCTCCGCCTGCGGTGATGGACTCCCGCCCGGCTGACCTGGTCTTTGACCCCACACCCGCCTGCTGAGGGGATCGCCGGCCCGAACGGACCGGCTTAGCGCCTTCTCCCGGTCGCCCGGGGCAGGACTTACATCTAAACCGCGCCATGCTCGACGACCAACGGTCGCCTTACGTGGGTCGCTTCGCCCGCGGCTGGCGTCGACTACCGGGGAGGATCCCCGGGCAACCACAGACCCGGACGAGAGCCCGGTCGAGTATAGGCGCGGGCCCGGCCGCGGGCGCCACCCGGCCCCCGCGCGGCGACCGGTCGGTTCAGGGACCGCGCCGCCGTCGCGAGGATCACGACGGCCGCCCCGCCCTCGCGCAACGCGCGGGCGCAGTCGGCGGCGGTGGCTCCGGTCGTCAGCACGTCGTCCACCAGCAGCACCCGGGCGGGCGCCGGCCGGATCGGGGCGAACGCGCCCCGGACCGCGGCGCGCCGCTCGGCGGCGCCCCGGCGTGCCTGCGCCCCGCCCGCGGACCCTCGCCCGATCAGCCGGACGACCGGACGGCCGAGGCGACGGCCGAGCGGGATCGCCAGCGCGCGCGCCTGGTCGAACCCGCGCTCCCCGAGGCGCCGCCGACCCAGCGGCACCCAGGTCACCGCGTCGACGGGCGGGAGCTCCAGCGCCCCGATGCCCTCCGCGAGCGCCGCGGCGACGCCCCGCCAACCGGCGAACTTCAACCGGTGGACGGCCGCCTTGGCCGGCCCGGCGTAGCGGAACGGGGCCCGGGCGTGATCGATCGCCGGCGGCGGACAGTCGGCGCAGCCCGGCGCGTCCGCTCCCGGAGCGCCGCAGCGGCGGCACCACGGCGGGCGCAGCGCCTCGAGGGAGCGCCTGCACGCCGGGCAGAACGGCCAGGCTCCGCCGCCGCAGCCTGCGCACCGGGGCGGGAAGACGATCTCGAGGGCTCGACCCAGCACCCCGCGACGCTACGCCGGGGCGCCGACACCTACGGGAGCGAGACCTCCACGGGCGCCGCTCCCTTGATCTCGATCGTGAGGCTCGCCTGGCTCTTCAGCAGCGGGTACGCCGTCACGGACCCGGCGCCGCCCCGCTCGTCGAAGCCCGCGTCCAGCACGGGGACGCGCGTCCCGTCCGCGGACAGCCGGACGTCCACCGCGGCCGGGGAGGCGTAGCGCAAGGTGGTCGCGTCCCCGCCGCACTCGAGTTGCTCCAGCCGGACCTTCGGGCCGCCGTCGACCTGCGCGGTCTTCCGGAGCGAGAGCTGACCGCGACGGACGGTGGCCCGCGGCCACGGCACGGAGAAGCGATCTCCGGGTCGCACGGTCGCGGGCGACCCGTCCACCGCCACCTCGCACTCGAGCGTGTACCAGCCGGCGGAGAGCTCGGTCAGCGCGAACTCGAACGGCACGAACGTGTCCAGGTTCGGCGCGACGTCGAGCGTCACGGGCTCCACGTCGATCGGACGGCCCGCCGAGCCGACGACCTCGCGCACCTTCGCGACCTCGAGGCGGACCTGGTGCGGGTCCCCGTCGGCCGCCCGAAGCACGAACGCGCCCTTCACCGACGCCGGGAAGCGCTCGAAGTGGGCGCGGAACGCGACCAGGTCCTGGACGTTCACGTGCCCTGCTGCCACGAGTGCAGGTACGCGTCCTGCTCGGCGGTGAGGCGGTCGATCTCGACCCCCATCGCCTGCAGCTTCAGGCTCGCGACCTCCTTGTCGATCTCGACCGGCACGGGGTAGACCTCGGCGCGGAGCTCCTCGTGATGCCCCACCACCCACTCGACGGCCAGCGCCTGGTTCGCGAACGACATGTCCATCACCGCGGCGGGGTGGCCCTCCGCGGCCGCGAGGTTCACGAGACGGCCCTCGCCGAGCAGGTGCAGGCGCCGCCCATCGGCGAGCGTGTACTCGTCGACGAAGGCGCGGATCCGTCGCGTCGCGACCGCGAGCGCCGCGAGCGCCGGCTTGTCGATCTCGACGTCGAAGTGACCCGAGTTGGCGAGGATCGCGCCGTCCTTCATCCGCTCCATGTGCTCCGAGCGGATCACGCCGGTGTCGCCGGTCACCGTGACGAACACGTCGCCGATCGGCGAGGCATCGAGGAGCGGCATCACCCGGTAGCCCTCCATGAGCGCCTCGAGCGCGGCCGTGGGGTCGACCTCCGTGACCACCACGTGCGCCCCCATCCCCCGCGCGCGAGACGCCACCCCTCGTCCGCACATCCCGAAGCCGCAGACGACCACCGTCCGGCCGGCCAGCAGCCGGTTCGTGGCCCGCATGATCGCGTCCACGGTCGACTGCCCGGTCCCGAACCGGTTGTCGAACAGGTGCTTGGTGTCGGCGTCGTTCACCGAGACGATCGGGTACCTGAGCGCCCCGTCGGCCGCCATCGCGCGCAGACGGATCACGCCGGTGGTCGTCTCCTCGGTGCCGCCGAGGATCTCCTCCAGCTGGTCCGCGCGATGCTGGTGGAGCTCGCTCACCATGTCGGCGCCGTCGTCCATCGTGATCTGCGGCCGCCGGTCCAGCACCGCGTTGATGTGACGGAAGAACGTCTCGGTCTCCTCACCCTTGATCGCGAACGTCCGGATCCCGCTCTGCTCGCAGAGCGCGGCCGCGACGTCGTCCTGCGTCGACAGCGGGTTCGAGGCGCAGAGCGAGACGTCGGCGCCGCCGGCGGCGAGCGTCTCCATCAGGTTCGCGGTCTCCGTCGTCACGTGCAGGCAGGCGGCGATCCGGACGCCGTCCAGCGGCCGTTCCTTCTCGAAGCGCTCGCGGATCAGGGCGAGGACCGGCATCTCGCCGCCGGCCCACTCGATCCGCTCGCGCCCGGCCGGCGCGAGCCCCATGTCTCGGACGTCACATTCCATCTCGGGTCCCTCCTGCCGCGATCCGGGGCAGGAGATCCACCAGGAGCTTGCCCACCAGCGGCGCGGTCTCGTTTCCGACGCGCACGACCCCGTCGTGCTCCACGTGCTCACCGAACGCGTTCGTCACCATGATCAGGCCGAGCACGCGCATCTCCAGCGCCCGGGCCGGGAGCACCTCCGGCACGGTCGACATCCCCACGACGGTCGCGCCGGCGAGCCGGAGCAGCCGGAGCTCGGCCGGCGTCTCGAAGGCCGGGCCGGACATCGCCGCGTAGACGCCGGGCTCGATCCGAACGCCGAGCGCGTCCGCACGCTCCAGCGCCAGGGCGGCCAGCCCGGGGTCGTAGGCGTCGCGCATCCCCACGAACGCCGGCATCCCGTCGGGGTAGCGCCAGCCGCGGAGCGGGGCGGCGCCCATCAGGTTCAGGTGGTCCGAGAGCACGACGACCGTCCCGGCCGGCAGATCCGGGTCGAGCCCGCCGGCCGCCGCGGTCACGATCAGCGTCCGCGCGCCGAGGGCGTGCGCGAGGCGCGGCAGGAGCGCCGGGGCATCCATGCCGTGGCCCTCGTAGTAGTGCACCCTTCCCGAGTACGCCGCGACGGGGACCCCCGCCAGGTGCCCGAGCGTCAGGGTCCCGGCGTGCCCGGGCACGCCGGGCGGGGGGAACCCCGGCAGGTCGGTGAACGCGAACGTGGCGTCGGCAACCAGGTCGTCGGCGATCGCGGGTCCCAGGCCCGAGCCGAGGATCAACGCGACGGCGGGCTCGACGGCCGTGCGTCCGCGCACGACCTCGGCGCCCCGCTCCGCGAGATCGTCGCCCGGGCCCGGCAACCCCGCCGGGGTCACCCCGCGCCCCTCGCGAGCGCGAGCTTCAGGCGCTCGATCACCTCGACCGGCGTCGGATCGACGCCGTGTGAGAGCGCCACGTAGACGCTGGTGACGTCGCCCATCGCGATCAGCGAGACCAGCCGGGCGAGCGGCGAGCTCCCCGTCGCCGAGATCTCCTCGACGAGCGCCCCGGACTCCCTGACGATCTCGGACGAGAGCGGGAAGCGCGCGGGGAGCTCGGGATCCTCCCCGTCGTGGCGCAGCGCGATCACGACGAAGTGCCGCCCGTGACCCTCCGACCACCCGGCGAGCTCGTTGTGGTCGAGCTCGGACATCGAGGACCACCACGCCGGTCGCTTCGCGTTCTCGTTCATCTGGGTCTTCCACCGCATCGCCGCGACCGAGCCGATCCCGTCGGCGCCCCAGACCACCGGGACCCTGTCGCCGATCCGCGTCGCGAGCGACTTGGCCGGGTTGTCCGCCGCCGGCACCTCCGGCGAGCAGGTCGCCGCGACGGCCTCGGCGCCGGAGATCGCCTCGGCGACATCCCCCGTGAGGTTGGGCAGGACGCCCATCGCCTCGAGCGCCCCCAGGCATGCGAACCCGAGGTGCCCCAGGGCGGCGCGCGGCTGGAACCCGGCGGGCACGGGGACCACGGGCACCCCGGCGGCGTGCGCCTCGTCGGCGATCGTGCCGCCGGACGTGATCACGACGACCCGGCAGCCGCGCGCGAGGGCCTCGCGGAAGCTCGCCAGCGTCTCCGCCGTGTTGCCGGAGTACGACGAGCACACGACGAGGGTGTGCGGCCCGGCGTAGGCGGGCAGCACCGGCGACCGGTTCACCTCGACGGGCACGCCGAGGCGGCCGTGGAACACCGAGCGGATCACGTCTCCCGAGACGGCGGAGCCGCCCATCCCGCACGAGACGATCGCGGTCGCGCCGTCCGCCGAGGGCAGGCCCCCGAGCCCACGGGACGCCTCATAGGCGGACCGGCAGTCGGCGGCGAACCCCATCACCGCGCCCAGCATGTCCTGGGGATCGACCGCGCGGAGTGCCGCGACGTCGTCGAGGTCGGTCAAGCGCGCCCTCCCGCGGGCTTCTCGGCCTCGTCGATCAGCATCACGGGGATGTCGTCGCGGACCGGGTATCGGTAGCCGCAGGTGCGGCAGACGATCACCTGCTCGGCCTCCATGTAGTCGATCTCGCCGCGGTCGTTCGGGCAGACCAGGATCTCGAGCAGCTGCGGATCCAGCGTCACGCGTCCTCCCCTCCGTCGGATCCCCGGATCAGGTGGAGCAGCTCCGCCGTGCGCTCCTCCAGGAGCTCCGCGGTCCGGGCCTCGACGTTCAGGCGGAGCAGCGGTTCCGTGTTGGACGGGCGAACGTTGCACCACCAATCGTCGAACTCCACCGTCAGGCCGTCGAGCCGGTCCTGCTTCCCGTCGGGGAACGCCGCGGCGACCTCCTCGATCTTCGCGTGCGCATCGTCGACCCGCGTGTTGATCTCACCGGAGTCGGCGTACCTGCGGAACGGCTGCAGCAGCTCCGACAGGGGCACGCCGGCCGCGGACAGCTCGCCCAGCACGACGACGGCCGCGATCAGCCCGGAGTCGGCCCGGTAGTTGTCGCGGAAGTAGTAGTGGCCCGAGTGCTCGCCGCCGAAGATGGCGCCCGTCTCGGCCATCACCTCCTTGATGAACGAGTGGCCGACCCTGGTGCGGACGGGCACGCCGCCTCGCTCGCGGATCACCTCGGGGACGGCCCACGAGCAGATCAGGTTGTACAGGATCGTGGCGCCCGGCTCCCGGCGCAGCATCGCCGTGGCGACGAGGGCGGTCACGAGCGAGCCGCTCACGTCCTCGGCCCGCTCGTCGACCAGGAAGACGCGGTCGGCGTCGCCGTCGAACGCCAGCCCCAGGTCCGCTCGCCGCTCGGTGACGGCGGCGCGGAGGAACCGCTGGTTCTCCGGATCGATCGGATCGGCGGGGTGGTTCGGGAACGTCCCGTCGAGCTCGGGGAACAGGTGCGTTACCGTCACCGGGAGCCGCTCGAGCACGGCGGGCGCCACGAGTCCGCCCATCCCGTTCGCCGTGTCGATCGCCAGGCGGAGCGGGCTGATCGAGTCGACGTCGACGAAGCCGAGTACGTGCTCGACGTAGCGCTCGAGCAGATCGCGATGCTCGACGGTGCCCCGCGGGGTGACGACCGGGGGCTCCGGTGCCTCCACGGCCGCGCGGATCTCGCGCAGGCCGCTGTCGTCCCCGACGGGCTTCGCGCCGGCAAGGCAGAACTTCAACCCGTTGTAGTCCTTGGGGTTGTGGCTCGCCGTGATCATCACGCCGGGCAGCGCGAGGGAGCCCGATGCGAAGTACAGCAGGTCGGAGGACACGCGCCCCAGGTCCACGACGTTCACCCCGCGCCCGGTGGCGCCGTCGGCCAGCGCGTGGGCGAAACCCTCCGATGAGAGCCGGGCGTCCCGGCCGATCAGGATCGACCCGGCGCCGGACCAGTCGGCGAAGGCCTGCCCGACCCGCCGCACGAGGTCGTCGTCGAGGTCGTCGGGGACGACGCCGCGGACGTCGTAGGCCTTGAAGACGCGATCGAGATCCGACGCGGTGCGCACACCCCATCCTACGAAGGGGCCGCGCGTAGCGTCAGGGACCCGGGGAGCGGGGCGCTACTTCTGGACCACCATGCCGATCACGGATGTGAGCGGGACCTGCTCGCCGTCGCGGTACCACCACTTCGCCTCGCAGAGGTGGCACGTCGTGAAGGCCAGGTCGCGCCCGCTCACGGCCATCGTGATCGTGATGAGGTCGCCTGAGCGGCAGTGGGGACAGCTTCCGTGTGCGTCGGACATCGTGGCATCA
Organism: Actinomycetota bacterium; assembly: GCA_046330185.1. Classification (GTDB taxonomy): domain Bacteria; phylum Actinomycetota; class UBA4738; order UBA4738; family HRBIN12; genus DATBLY01. The sequence continues at coordinate 60,872 of JAXLTF010000014.1, read as the reverse complement.
GGGTGCCGGACGAGCGCGCCGGGAGCCATAGCTAGTCGCGGCCGAATCTCCTGGGCACTCCGGGCGGCGTCGCGGATGGGCCGGCGTGTCCCGGGAACATCCCCCGGGTGAGCCGGGCATAGGGCGAAGGACCGAGGACCTCCGGGCCGGATCAGCCGGCCATGACCGGGGAGGGAACCCGCACGTCCCGCACGGTCCACCCGATCGGTGCGGTCATGCGGCCGACGTGCTCGGCGCAGAGGTCCAGCAGGTTGGGGTCGTGCTCGGGCAACAGATCGGCGATCAGGACCTCGCGCTCGGCGTACCGCAGCGACACGGTGACGGCCGGCCTCGCTCCCCGCACCGCATCTTCGCGCAACGTCGCACGCGGGCACGCTGACATCGCATCGATGCGATCTTCAAGAGCTCCGGGCTCAGACGACGAAGACCCGCGTGCCGAGCGGCACGAGCGGGTACAGGGCCTCGACGTCGGACATCAGCATCCGGATGCAGCCGTGCGAGGCGTCCGTCCCGATCGAGTTCACGTCGTAGGTGCCGTGGATGCGGATCCCGGGGGCGTCGAGGTACAGCGCGCGGGTCCCCAGGGGGTTGCCCGGGCCGGGCGGGATCGACATCGGCAGGTCCGCCCCCCAGGTGTCGGGGGCGGGGTTGTACCACGTCGGGTTCTCGGCCTTGTTCACGACCGTCCACCGCCCAGGCGGCGTGACGTATCCCGCGGCCGCCGTCGCGACCGGGTAGCTGCGCACCAGCCGGAACCCTTCGTAGAAGGACAGCTCGTTCACGCTGCGGTCCACGACGATCGTGTTCCCGAGCTTCGAGTCGGGGACCTTCGGTCTGAGCGTGCGCATCGGCAGCCGCACGGTCGTCTCCCCGGCCTCGAGCGCGGCGAGCAGACGCTGGGTCGCCACGTTCCGGCCGAGCGCCCTGCCGCGTCGAGCGTGATGGAAGGTGACGGCGTCGTCCTCGTACGTCACGGCGGCGTTCACCGGCGCGACGGCGACCTCGCCCGCGATCCGGTCGACCAGCGCGGAGACCGTTCCGCCGTCGTAGGTGAGCGCCACGTCGACGTCGACGGGCTCGCGCCGCCAGCGATGCCACACCCGCGAGAGGAAGCCGACGTCCGAGGTCGCGTCGATCGCCTCGTCCACCGCCGCCCCGGCGTCGGCGTCCTGCCCGAGCTCACGCGGCGTCACGGTCCACGAGCGCTCGCCAGCGACCACGTGGATCGTGGCGTCAAGACGACCCGCGGCCGCCGCCCGGACGGCCTCGACCGCCTGGGGGCGCGTCATGCCCCCGACGTCCACGCCGCCCACGGTCACGCCGGGAAGGATCCGGTCCGCGGTGGCGCGGTCGTAGCGGTACGCGGCATAGGCGGCGCCCGCCGCCGACACCAGCACGATCGCGCCGGCGACCGTGACCACGACGAGGGCGCCGGTGAAGCGCCGCCTCGCGTGCCGTCCTCGTTCCATCGCACCTGCCCCGCGGGATGACGAACCGACGGGGGATCCGCCGGCCCTTCGATGATAGCGACGATCGGGGCTCCCGCCAGGTAGCACCGATCGGGTGAGGGACGCTCCCCGCCGGGCTCAGCCGGCCGGCGGAGGCATCGGGGCGCCCATCGCGAGGGCGTAGGTCGACAGCCCGCCGTTGCCCAGCGACGTGGATGCGGCCAGCGCCAGCACCGAACCTCCCTCGGACGTGACGAGGACCGCGGCGTCCGGCACCCCGCCCCAGAACGCCGCGGGCACCTGGAAGGCGCGCCCCGGCTCGAGCCGCACGACGAGGTCGGTCGGCCCTGCCTCGGTCAGGGCGTGGAGGGTGACGGTCACCGGATCGTTCAGCGGGTCGACGAGGATCAGCCCGGGGATCACGGGCTCGCCGATCGTCGCCGGCAGGACCACCCAGCGACCCGCCGGCGCCGTCGCCCCGCCGGTCGCGGCCCAGTCGTTCCCGACGCCGATCGCGCGCAGGGCCGCGACGACCTGCCCGCCGGCCTGCGTGACCACCTCCACCGAGCCGGGGCCCTCGACGGGGATCGGGTACGTGGCGGCCGACGTCGGTCCCTGCCCCGACTCGGTCAGCCCGCCGGCGGGGGTCGCCTCCTGCTCCGACAGGAGCGTGGCACCGAACTGGACCGGCGCGTCGCCGGGCACCATCAGCGCGAGCACCGTCTGGCCCGCGCCGGCGCCGACGGGGAGGTGCGCGGCGCCACCGGCCGCGGGGGCGGCGAGCGCCGCGCGGATCCCTCCCTCGCGCCCGATCCCGAGGCTCGACACGGCGACCCGCCCGATCGAGACGTCCACCTCGGCTCCGAGCGCGGCCTCGCCGAGCGCGAGCGGGTTCAGACGGATCGCGCGGCTCCGATGTGCCGGCAGGACCACGTCGATCACGGACGAATCGCGGATCGGGGCGCGCGTCTTCGTGAGCAGGACGACGTCGAACGCCGCGGGCACGTCGAACGGGTTCATCACGATCAGGTAGGCGTCCTGCCCCTGCTCGGTCGTGCCGTCGGGCGCGTACCAACGCCGGCCGGCCGACGGCGCACAGGGCTCCGACGCGACGCCGAGCTCACCCGCACCGCCCTGGGCCACCCAGCCCGCCGCGAGCCAGCCGCCGAAGAACTCGACGAACGTCGACGCCGCGCGCGATCTCGCGACGACGTCGATCGTCCGGCTGGTCCCTGGATCGACCGCAACCGTGACGGGGTCGCGCGGCCGTCCGGATGTGAGCTCGGTGAGCCGCGCGGCGACGGGCGCGTCGCCCGGGTTGGCCAGATGCACCTGGACCCGCCACTTCGGGCCGCCGCCGTGCGGGCACGACCACGCGCCCGACGGTGCCGTGCCGGGCGAGGCGGTCCCCGCGGCGGCCGGACCAGGTCCCCGATCCAGCGCGATGCCGCCGCCGATCACCACGACCAGCGCGAGGAGGGCGACCCAGCCCTGGCCCCGGGCGCGTTCGCGGTGGCGCTCGGCCCTCATGCCCGCTCCGCCGGGTCGACGGGCTCGTACCGCGAGACGGGTCGGCGCGTGATCCACAGCGCCGCGGCCCACAGCACCGCCAGCACCCAGATCTCGACCGTCCGTATCGTCTGCGCCGTGTACCGGACGCCGACCGCGCCGAGCGCACGGGGAACGACAGCACCCACCCGAACGACTCCGCGGCGGCTCGGACCGGCCCGGCCCCGACAGCTCGATCAGGACCGAAGCGTCGCCGGCCGACGATCGGCCGGTCGGCGTCACGCCCTCCCAGCCGCCCTCGGCCGGCCGCAGGGGATCAGCGGGGCAGGGGATGGCCGCGTCGCCGAGAGGTCGGACGACGCCACCGCTTCGGCATCCGCGGGCAGCACGCCCGCCGGGGCATGGCCGCGCCGTTGCGATAGATCCTCAGGCCCCTCTCGAGGATCAGTCCAGACCGACCTGACCGTCGAACCTGTCGGCGGCCTGGCAGGGGAGATGTCCCGTCAGCCGCGGTCGCCTTGAAGACCTGACGCGAGCGGCGCCGGGAGCGCGCCTGCGTGCTCGGTAGTCCCCCGACAGGATCGTTCAGCACGTCGCGGGTAGCCGACCCGCCGCCATTCCGGTAACGCGCCCGGTGTCGATGGCTTCGACGCCCGTCCTGCCGGTGGTCGCGTATCGGACCGTGGCCGGGCCGGCGCCACGGCCAACAGATCGCCCCCAGGGGAGGAACCTCGGTGGTCGTCGGCGCCGACCCACAGCACGCGGAACTGGCCCGTACCCTCGCCGGCCGTGACCGCCCGCGCCGCCGGGACGCGCGCCGGTCCCCCGGCTCCAGCCGCCTACCATCGCGCTCACGGCCTGGAGGAAGAGCCCCGCGCCGAGCACCAGCGTCAACAGCGTCGCCGAACGCCGAACGCCTCGTGCTGAGCCCGCGAGCGCCGAGGCCAGCCCAGACCCGATGGCGAACGCCGCGCCGACCGCCGCGAGCGCCGAGTACCACACCAGCACCGCGTTGGCGAGGGCGTCAGCGGAGGAGGTATCCGCTTCGAGCCGGGCGGCGCGATCCGCGACGGCGCCCAAGACCACGGTTCGCGGCGCCGCGGAACCAAGGGGCCGAGCGAGGGCGAGCGCGATTTACGACGACGAACACCGCCGCGATCCGCGATCAAGGCCTTCCCCAGCACAAGCGGCGAGCGCTCAGGCGAATCGTCGATCCGGGCCGGTCGCGGCACCGCCATCGGCGAGAACAAGATCGGCAAGAAGGAAAACGAGACCGCCGCGGCGAGCGACGACAGCGCGATGAGGACGATCCCCGTCCCTCGCCCGTCGAACACCACCTGGATCGAGGACGAGGACGGCGAGCAGAACCGTCAAGGCACGAGCGCGACGCCCACCGCCACCGACGCCCAGGCCCGCAGCGAGCGCCAGCGACCCTCAAGCGGCGCGTCAAGGCGAACGCCGCTCAAGGCGTTCGGCGACGCGGGCAGGATCGCCAGCGCCACGAGCAGCGCGATCACCCTCGAGAACGACCACAGGACCAGCGCCGACAGGACGTAGGCAGATGCGGCGACCACTGGCAGCCCCCGGACAGGATGTGCGTCTTCGCGAGGCGCAGTAGGCCAACACGCCCGCCAGGATCGCGCCGCCGGCGGCATCACCTTCGACGGTCGCGGTGCTGGCGAACGCATCAGCCAGGACAGGCCGCCCATGATCGCCCAAGCGCAGAATGCGCCGACGGCATCCCCGAGGCCGTCGTGCAGTAGCCGCTCACCAGCTCACCGAAGAACCCGCAAGTCGCCAGGAACGCAGGGAGCGCGCCTCGGCCAACGGCTCCAGGCCGATGAGCGTCGGAGAGCCACGGCGCCCACGATGTCCACGGGGCAGACGCCACGAACACGAAGTGCGCGACCGCGAGCGATGCGGTCCACGTCGCGGAACCTCCGGCCGAAGTCGCCTCCGCATCCTCCTCGTCGATCTCGCGTTGCTCGTCGAGGATGCCCGGCCGACTCGAACCAGCAGGGAGCCGCGCTCGCAGCGGCCATGAAGAAGCGCTTCAGGGACCGGTCGGGAACCAGGAGCGGACGCTCTACGCCCCTTCACACGCGCCGGGAGATGCGTGCCGGGAGGTGGTCGGGTTCACCCCGCCGCAGGAGGTCATGCGCCTCCTCGAAGCGTCGACCGAACAGCAGCACCACCACGAGCCGGACGAACGAGAGGAGGGTGAAGGCGGCAGCAGCCACAGGAGCAGGCGCCGAAGCGCGCGTTCTTGAGCAGCGAGCGAGGGCGAGCGATCCTCGTACTCGCTCCTGCGTCGCTGGCGCTGGGCGCGCTCGCCGGTAGCGCGCCGAGCGGCGATGACGCACCCGCGCGAGCGGGGTCATCGAGACCTTGAACCCGGCGAGCCGCACGCGCCAGCGGGGTCGAGGAATCGTCGTGGCGCGCGTCGAGACGCTCGTCGAACAACCCCGCGCAGGTCCGCCTCTCGAGCGATCGACATCGCGCAGGACGACCTGCACAGCACCTCGAGCACGCGATCGAACTGGCCCTGGTCGATGTCCCAGGCTGCGGCGGCGGCCAGCCCATGCCCGGGCAGTCCTTCTCCACGACCAGCCCGACATCGAGCAGCGCGCGCGGATCGCTGATCGACGACAGCGGGACCTACGATCCGACGCCCTCGACGTCCGTGCGCGGCGTCGACCATCCTGCGCGACGGCATCGGGGTCGAGCGCGGTGTCGTCGTGCAGCACCAGCAGGTGATCCGCCTCGCGCACCGCCTGGATGTCGAAGCGGCGCGCACACCCCCGCCGGCGAAGCCGGCGCGGTGCCCTCGGCCGCCGGACCTCCGCTCGCCGAGCCTGGGTCGAGATCCGCCGACGAAGATCGTCACGGACGCGTCGTCGACAGCGACGACGCCCATCCGCGAATACCGCTGCTCGGCGAGTGCCGCAGGGTATGCAGGCCAACCCGCAGCATCGCGTCACCAGAACTGACGAGACGGAGCACGTTCAGGAAAACGCGAAGATCGATTGGGAGGTCCAGTCATCGCGTACGCGGGCGGATCCGCGCGGCGGCGAGCCTGGCACGAGATAGGACGCGCACAGCGGAAGGGAGGAGCCCCGAGGGGCCCCGCCAGCGGCACAGTGCGACCGCGATCGACGCTTGCGCGCCGCGGCTGCGAGCCGCGGACGCGCCGTGCCGCCGGCTTGCGCGCAGCGGTCTTCTTCCTGGTGCCGGGCTGCGTGCGGTACGTCTTCTTGCTGCAGGCCGCGGAGCTGCGTGCGGCGGTCTTCTGCGTGCGGCGGGCTTGCGCGCCTTCGTCTTCTTGCGGGCCGCGGGCTTGCGCGCGGCCCGATTAACGCGAGGCCGCGGGCTTGCGTGCGGCCGTCTTCTTGCGATGCCTTGGGCTTGCGCGCAGCCGTCTTCTTGCGCAGCAGTCTTCCTGGGCGGCGGGCTTGCTGAAGCCGTCTTCTTGCGGGCGGCAGTCTTCTTCGCGGCGACCTTCCGGCGGGCCGTGGTCTTGATGCGCGGCTTGCGCGCGGCCATCTTCTTGCGTGCAGCCGGGCGACGGGCCGCCGGTCTTGGCGCCGTCGTCTTCTTCCTATTCTCTTGGCAACCCGGCTTCCTCCCCCTTTGCTACCGTTTCCATCCTTCACACTACTTCGATCACGACGCCAGCCTGCGCTTGAGGCGGCGCCGTTCCCGCTCGCTCATCCGCCCCGCACGCCGCAGCGCTCGTCGCGTCGTAGGGCGTAGTTCGTACTCGTCCGAACAGGGCACTCGCTGCGAATCACTTGGCCTCCGCGATAGGCCTCCTTCTCGGGGAAGAAGATCTCCAGGTCGCGTCGCGACACGCTCGCTCCTGCGGGGATGTAATGGTGCACTTCGGTCTCCCCGGAAATCGCATGCGTGTGATTCTGCGGGGAAGAACGCCTCGGTGGCTTAGAAGACCTTTTTCCGAGGACGTTCCGCCTGCCTCACATCCTCGGTTCTACCGATACGACTGCCGCCGTGCTGACCAGAACGCCGAGCATGCAAGTGCCGGCAGAAGAAATCGGTCGTTCAGTCATGACGATTTCGGTCAAGGACCCTGACGGTTACACGCCGACAGGCACGCGCGCTCGTGAGTCCGTCCGTGCACACCGCGAGATCAAGCCGATCGCAAGGATCGCGGCATCGAAGCCGCCGGCTCCATCGCGATGCCATAGTCGCACCGGCCATCCGGCTGATCGTCTCCTCCATGAGCGTTCCGCCGAAGTCGTTCGCACCCGCGCTTCAGGATCTCGTCCTGACACGCCTCGACGCCCGGGCTTGACCCGACACCTGCACGTTGGGGATCGACCCGTCGAGGAATGTCCGCGCGAGCCGCGTGCATCCGGAGGTTGTCCTCGAACGACAGACCAGGTCGCGCCCGCCGGCGAGGTAGATCCGGGCGTTCTGATGGGCGAGCAGGAGCAGGACGACTCCATTGAAGCCACCGGTGTCGGCCTGGATCGGGCGTCCGGCGGATGTGAAAGCGACCCGGTGCTCGGGCTGGTCCACGTGTCCGAACATGATGGTCAAGGCTACTCCGGATGCCCAGGTCGTAGGGCGAGTCCGGACGATCTCCCCTCCACGTGTCGGCCGAGAGCTTGCCCTTCGTCGGGAGCCACCGGACGTCGTCGTCAGGGGATCTCTGCCGCCGTGCCGGGATCGTGCACGATCCATGGGCCACTGCATCCTGGAGGAACTTCCTGAACGAGATCACAAGCGTGGCCGGCGCCGTTGAGGAGATCTCCATCGGGCTGAAGGCGTGGATGTGCATCCCGGGGCGTGCACCTTCACCGCGCGTCGAGCGAATCGAAGTAGAAGGTCCAGGGGAGGTCGGGGTGGGTCCGCCCTGGATGCATACCTCGAGGCGCCCGCGCCCCAGGCCTCCTCCGCGTCCGCGGCCTCCTCGAAGAGCGTCAGCGTGCCGGGACTCGGGATCGTCTCCCGCTGCGCGAAGGCGCAAGAAGCGGCACCCGACATGCTTACGTTCGTGAAGTTGATCTGTTCAAGTTGATGCGTACGTCACCTCGCCGACCGCGGCTCCTTTCCTGAATCGTCGGCCACGCGGCAAGGCGGTCCGGGTCGTCGCCGTCGGCGGCGAACAGATCGAGCGCCGAGCATCATCGTCCAGGCGGCCCCGCGACGCGCGCGCCAGCGTCGCCGCGGTCGGTCGAGCTCCGGCGCGTCCGCGCCAAGGCAGCGAGGGCGCCGCGGGCGATCACCCCAGATCCCCGTACACGACGTCGGCGTCGAGCACGCATGCCCGCGTCCGCTCCCCTGGCAGACGTAGGCACCTGGTCGTCAAGGCCAGATCGCGTCAGGCTCCTGCCGGGAGATCGGCTCGGGGATCGAGCCGGCGCGCACGCGGCCGTCAAGGCGATCAATCCGACGCCTCCACCGGCGCCCGCATCTTGCCAGCAGGTAAGACCGGGTCCAGGCCCCCGCGCGTACCTCGAGTGGATCGCGGGGGCGCTCGCGGAGCTCGGCCCGGGCGCCGTCGTCGCCGCGAGCGTGTCGCCGGCCACGGCCGCTCCGGGTTCACGTGGTCGGGGGCAGGCGGCGAGACGCCGCTGATCGTCGATCCCCATCGAGGAGCCGCAGCCGCTGGGCGGGGTCGGACAGGTTCGGCGGCGCCTGCACGTGCATCGCGGCGCCGAAGACGACCCTCGTCGTGGCGACCGCCGCGAGGAGCTCCTCGTCCGCAGGCTCCGGCGCGTCGCGCATCGGCGTGCCCGGCTTCGCACGGAAGTTCTGGACGATGACCTCCTGGATATGGCGGTAGCGGCGGTGCACGTCACGCAGGGCGAACAACGATGCCGCGCGCTCGCGGAGCGTCTCCCCGATCCCGACGAGGATCCCCGACGTGAACGGGATGGCCAGCCGTCCGGCGTCCTCGATCGTGCGCAGGCGGACCGCCGGGACCTTGTCCGGGGATCCATGGTGCGGGCCACCCGGTTCCGACAGCCGCTCGGACGCGGTCTCCAGCATGATCCCCATCGACGCGCTCACGTGCTTCAGGCTGGCCAGCTCCGGATAGGTCATGACCCCCGGGTTCAGGTGCGGCAGGAGCCCGGTCTCCTCGATCACGCGGATCGCGACGGCCCGCAGGTACTCGAGCGTGGTGCGGTACCCGCGCTCGGCGAGCCAGGCGCTCGCCTGCGGGTAGCGCTCCTCGGGGCGATCCCCGAGCGTGAAGAGCGCTTCCTTGCAGCCCACCCGGCGCCCGGCCTCGGCGATGGCGACGGCCTCGTCCGGCGTCAGGTACGGGTGGTCGAGCCTCGCCGGCGGCTTCGCGAACGTGCAGTAGTGGCACCGGTCGCGACATAGCATCGTGAGCGGGATGAAGACCTTGCGGGAGTAGGTGACGACCCGGCCGTGCCCCAGCTCGCGCAGGCGTGAGGCCACGGCGAGCAGCCGCTCGAGGTGCTCGCCGCGGGCCGAGAGGAGCGCGGTCGTCTCGTCGAGCGATATCGACCTGCCCTGCTCAGCGCGCGAGAGCGCCCGGCGGAGCTCGTGCGCGCTCGCCTCGGGCATGGCGGCGAGCCTACTACGCTCTCTCACGATGACGACCGTCGCGCTCGCGGGTGGGATCGGGGCCGGGAAGTTCCTCCGCGGCCTCGTCCGGGTCGTGCGGCCCGAGGACCTGACGATCGTCGTGAACGTGGCCGACGACGTGACGATCCATGGTCTGCACGTGTCGCCCGATCCCGACTCGGTGATCTACTGGCTGGGCGGCGCGTTCGACCGCGGGCGCGGCTGGGGCCGGCGCGACGAGACCTTCCGTGCGACCGAGGAGCTCCGGGCCTTCGGCGCACAGGACGCATGGTTCGGCCTCGGCGACCTGGACCTGGCTACCCATCTGTTCCGCACCGCCTCCGCCTGGCGCGAGGCGATCCGCTGTCGCGCGTGACGGCGGAGATCGCGTCGCGTTTCGGCGTGGCGGCGAAGGTCCTCCCCGGCCAGATGGCGTCACCCGGATCGACGTGATCGATCCGGGCGGCGTCGAGCGCGACCTCCACTTCCAGGAGTACTGGGTGCGACGCCGGGCCGTAGATCACGTGAAGGCGGTTCGCTTCGAGGGTGTGGAGCGCGCGCGGCCGGCGCCGGGCGTCCTGGCCGCCATCGCCGCGGCGGACGAGATCGTCCTTTGCCCGTCCAACCCCGTGGTGTCGATCGGGCCGATCCTCGCGATCCCCGGGGTCCGCGACGCGGTCTCGGCGCGGCGCGCGGCCGTCACCGGGGTCAGCGGGATCGTCGGCGGCGCGCCGGTGGCGGGCATGGCGGACAGGCTGATGCCCGCGCTCGGGATCGAGGTGAGCGCGGCCGGGGTGGCCGAGCACTACCGCGACCTGGTGAGCGCCTGGCTGGTCGACGAGCGGGACCGTGGCCTGTTGCCGCGGATCGAGGCGCTCGGGATCCGCGGGGGCGCGGCCGGAACGATCATGGTCGACGACGCGCGCGCGGAGGCGGTGGCGCGGGCCGCGCTGGACCTGCTCCGGTGACGGTACGGATCGAACCCGTCCCGGGGATACCGGAGGTGCACGGGGGAGACGATCTCGCCGAGGTGCTGGCCGGACCGCTGCGCGCGTGGGGGTTGCGCGCGGACGACGTCGTCGTGGTCACCCAGAAGGTCGTCTCGAAGGCCGAGGGGCGTGTCGTCCCGGTGGGCGACGGCGGCGCGGCGCCCTGGATCGAACGCGAGACCGTCCGCGTGGTCGCCAGGCGCGGCGCCCTCGTGATCGTCGAGACGCGACATGGGTTCGTCTGCGCGAACGCCGGCGTCGACGCCTCGAACGTGGACGAGGGGTGGCTCTCGCTGCTTCCCCTCGACCCCGATGCCTCAGCGGAGCGCATCCGGGACGGCCTGCGGGACCGCCTCGGCGTCACCTGCGGCGTGCTGATCACCGACACGTTCGGCCGGCCCTGGCGGGCCGGCGTCGTGAACGTCGCGATCGGATGCGCCGGGATGCCGGCGATCGTCGATCTGCGCGGGACCGCCGACGATCGCGGGCGCGTGCTCGAAGCCACGGTCGTCGCCCTCGCCGACGAGATCGCGGCCGCGAGCGGGTTGGTGATGGGCAAGGCGGCGCGCGTCCCGGCGGCGGTGGTGCGGGGGCTGCCGCCCCCGGCCGGGCCGCCGGGACGCGCGCGGGACCTCGTGCGTCCGCCGAACGAGGATCTGTTCCGCACGGGAACGATCGACCCGCGGCCGGTAAGCTGACCGGTCCCCGGGTGCGAAGGACCACGGCGAGGCACGGATGGCGACGAAGAGCGGAACGCGAGGCAACGATCCCGACGGCCGCCGCCCCACCAAAGCGGAGCGGCGCGAGGAGGCACGGCTCGAGCGCGAGCGGATCCAGCGGAAAGCCGCCCAGCGCAGGCGCAACCGGACGGCCGGGCTGGTGCTCGTGGCTCTCGCCGTGGTCGTCGCGATCGTCGCGGTCGTGATGCTCCGGCCGGGATCCTCGGCGGCGTCGGCCGACGCGCCCGAGGACCTGCTGCGGGAGGCCGCGTCGGCAGCGGAGGCCGCGGGCTGCGACCAGGTCCAGACGATCGAGCCCTACGGAGGCATCTCGGATCCGAACGACCCCGGGTACATCGACCAAGGCCACATCGGCACCGAGGAGTTCCCGACCGGGCCGGGCCTGTCGACCTACCCCAGCATCCCGCCCACCTCGGGTCCGCACTCCGAGTCCCCGCTCCCCGCCGGCGTCTACGACTCGCCGCCGGACATGTACCGGGCGCTCCACTCGCTCGAGCACGGCGCCACGATCGTCTGGTACCGCCCCGGGACCTCGCAGGAGGCGCTGGACCGCCTGACGGCCTTCTACGACCGACCGCTCGACGAGGCCGCGGTCGGGCAGGACCGCGTGATCGTGGCGCCATACGACTACCCGGATCAGGGCGACGCGGGCCGGCTGCCCGACGGGGTGAACATGGCGCTCACGGCCTGGCACCGCCTGCGGTCCTGCGGCGCGGTGAGCCTGCCGGTCGCGTTCGACTTCACGTCCCGGTTCAGCGCGCCCCCGTGGGGCGACCGCCAGTACGAGGGCGAGGCGCCCGAGGCGGGAGCGGGGTTCTGACGTGGCCACCACGAAGAAGCGCCGGCGCCGGCCGAGCGGAGCGACGGCGGGGCCGGCCGCGGGCGCCGCGCGCGGCGGGGCGAACGAGGCGCGCCGCGAACGCAAGGAGCAGGCCCGCCGGGCCCGGGAGGCGGAGCGCAAGCGCGCCGTCCGACAGGCGGCCTTCCGCAGGGCGATGACGGTCGCGGCGATCGGCGCCGTGGCCGTCGGCGTCTTCTGGTGGATCAACAGGGCGGCGGCGCCCCGGCCGATCCCCCAGGCCGCGGTCCGCGCGGCGGAGGCGGCCGGCTGCACCGCGGTCGAGACCCCGCTCGGCTCGGCCCCCGGGGACCAGCACCTGCAGGCCGGTCAGTCCCACACCTACGATCAGCACCCGGCGACGTCCGGCCTCCACGACCCCTCGCCCCTGCCCCTCGATCCCAAGGTGTACGACTCGCCGATCAACGAGACGAACGCGGTCCACAACCTGGAGCACGCCGGCGCGATCGTGTACTACCGGGCCTCGGGCGAGGCCGCGCTCCCGGCCGAGACGGTCGACGCGCTCGAGTCCGTCGTGAACGCATCGACGAACGTGCTGATGGCACCGTACCCGGATCTACCGAAGGGTCAGGCGCTGGCGCTCACCGCATGGGACAAGCTGCAGACCTGCCCGCCCGGCGTCACCCCGGAGCAGGCCACGACGATCGCGAACGGCTTCATCGAGGCGTACGTGTGCACGCGCAACGCTCCCGAGCCGAACGCGTCCGGAGCCTGCTGAGCCCCGCGTCGCGGGGGCCGCGGGGGCGGTCGCGGCTCAGGTGACCGTGCACGACCCCGAGGCCGGGCAGATGATCAGCCCGCGCTCGAAGGTCGCGGACGCCCTGCCCCCATCGTGCTCCTGGACCCGGGACGTGGGCGATCCGAGCGCCCCGCCCGCCCCGCCGCGGGCCAGGTACTCGTCGAGCACCGGCCCCCACAGGGCGAAGGCGCCGAGCCCGGGCGTCCGGTAGATCCGCCCGTTGGCGAAGTCCATGCGGCCGCAGCCCGGGCAGGTTCCCGAGCGCGCGGTCGCCGTGCCGATCCGGTCCGAGACCGGCAGGCCGAGCACGCCGGGCGCTCCGCCGACGCCCATGTACTCGGCGTAGATCGCGCCGCTGATCCACACCGTGAGGTCGAGGCCGCCGTTGCGGTAGATCCCGCCCTGCTGGAAGGTCTGGCGGCTGCCGCCGGGGAGCGCCTTCACCGCGGAGGTCGGCAGGCCGGGCCGGCACATCAGGTCGTCGTAGGTCACGCGGATCGGTCCGAGCACGTTGCGGTCGACGTTGATCCAGACCCGGTCGTCGGGCAGCGACAACGCGGAGCGGAGCTCGGCGCCCGAGACGGTCGCGGTGCCGTCCGCGCCCCGGACGACGATGTCGTCGATCCGGCCGGACACGCCCCGCGTCGCGCGACCGAAGCCCGATACGGATCCGATGGCACCGGTGTACGGCGCGAGCGCGCTCGTCACCTGGGCGACGGTGAAGGCGCGGTTCCAGTCGGTCCACGGGTTCGCCGATGTGTACTCCCCCGGGTCGCAGACGCCGGCGAGGTACGGGTAGAGCTCGAGCGGCGTCCCCCATTGCACCGGGAGATCCTCCGTGTGGCCGCCATCGGAAGCGGTGAAGACGGTCAGGGCGACCTTCCCCGCGTAGGTGACGATCCGGCCCACGGTCGAGTCGACGGCCCTCACCCACCGCTCGCCGTCGGTCCCGCCCTCCTTGTCCCACCCGACGTACACCTGATCGTTAGAGCCGTCCTGGACGTGGCAGTTGCAGTCCCCGCGCAGGCCGGAGCTCCGCATCCGGTACAGCGCGAAGCTGCGCGCGGCGATCGCCTGCGTGCGCAGCGCCTCCATCGGCCAGCTGCTCGGGACCTCGCCGATCCCAAGGAGGTACTCCTCGAACGGCAGGACGGCGATCAGCCGGATGCGGCACGCCGAGGCGCAGGCCGTCAGGTTGAACTCGAGGAAGCCCCGGTTGTACGTGGAGCCGCCCTCGGCGACGATCGCGCGGGCGCCCTCGCCCGTGTACGTCGCGAACAGGTGGAAGGCGCGGCCCCCCCAGGTGCGGTCGCCGACGGGCGCGCCCGCGGCGTCGAGCACGCGGTACCCGTCGGCCGCCCCCTCGACCGTCCACGTCTGCCCGGCGGGGATCTTGCCGACCAGCGTGCCCTCGAGGGGCCGTCGCACCCACAGCCGGACCGGGCCGGCCTTGGCGGTCAGGTGGACCCGGCGCTCGCCGGTCGTGAGGCCGACCCGGATGTCGCCCGGAGGCTTCGCGACCGATCCGACCTCGGCGCCGGTGTAGAAGTGCTCGAGGATGCGCTCGGCGCCCCATCCCTGCTTGGCAAGGCCGTACGCACCCCATTGGGACAGGCCGAGCCCGTGGCCCCACCCGGAGCCGTAGAACGTGAACCCCTCCTCGCCCGCGCGGGCACCGGCGAGCGCGACCGGGAGCGCCAGGAGGAACGGGGCCGCGATGACGGCCACGACGAGCGCGAGCGTGCGGAGGCGTCGCATCTTCGAGGGGACGTCACCCCCTGGCAGGGGGAGGCGTCCGCACCGTACCACATCGACCCGCGACGCCCGGGAGTTGACGCGCGCGGCCCGGCCTCAGCCCTCGGGCTCCGAGAACGGCTGCACGCGAGCCCCCTCAAGCGTCCGATCCTCCGGGACCGTCGAGCCCTCCCCCAGCACGGACGCGGCGAGCGTCGCGCCCGCCCCGACGGCCGAACCCGGCCCGAGGATCGAGCCGGTGACGCGGGCGCCGGCGCCGACCGAGCAATCGGGGTGCAGCACCGAGTCCCGCACCCGGGCGCCGGAGGCGACGCGCGCGCCGGCGCCGACGGCCACCCGGCGTCCGAGCTCCGCGCCCGGCTCCACCACCGCGTCGGGGGCGACCCAGGGGGCGGCGTACGTCGCGCCGGAGACGCGCCCTTCCAGCAGGTCGAAGTGCGCCCGGAGGTAGTTCTCCGGCGTCCCCAGGTCGCGCCAGTACGCGTCGGAGCCGAACCCGTAGACCGGTCGGCCGGACCCGATCACGCCCGGGAAGATCTCGCGCTCGATCGAGATCGGACGGTCCGCCGTCCAGACGGCCAGCGCGCGCGGGTCCAGGACGTAGGTGCCGGCGTTCACGTCGCCGGGGATCGGCTCGTCGGGCTTCTCCCGGAACGCGCGGACCCGGCCGTCCGGTCCGATCTCCACCCGGCCGAACGCGCGCGCGTCCTCGACGTGGTGCAGCGCGATCGTCGCGGCGGCGTCGTGCTCGCGGTGCAACGCGAGCATGGCCGTCATGTCGAGGTCCGTGAGGATGTCCCCGTTCAGGGCGAAGAACGGTTCGTCGGGCTCGAGCCTGTCCACGGCGTTCACGATCGCGCCGCCGGTGTCGAGCGCCTCGCGCTCCGTGACCCACGTGATCTCTGGCTCGCCGCGCCGGGACTCGATGAACGGGTGGAAGAGATCCTCGAGGTATGGCGACGACATCACGACCTCGTGCACGCCGTGTCGGACGAGCCGGTCGAGCGTGTGGTCGAGGATCGCGCGGTCGACCAGGGGCAGGAGCTCCTTCTTGACGGTCGCGGTCAGCGGACGCAGCCGCGTCCCCTGCCCGCCGACCAGCACGACCGCCTTCACGAGCCGCGCACCTTCCCCGCGAGCCACGCCAGCTCCGCGCGGATGCGGAGAGCGGCCCACGCCAACGGCAAGGTTAGCCGCCGCCAGCCGCCGGCACGGTGCTTGCGGTAGTAGCGGTAGACGCTCGCCGAGTGCATCCGGTAGGTGTCCCGGCCGCGCCCGGTGGACACGCCGATCTCGTGGACGATCTCGACCTCCGGCGTGAACAGGACGCTCCAACCCTTCGCGTGCAGCCGCGTGGCCAGGTCCAGCTCCTCGCCGTAGAGCAGGAACCCCTCGTCCAGCGGGCCAACGGAGTCGAGCGCCGCACGCGACAGGAGCATGCAGCAGCCCGACACCCAGTCGACCTCGCGCTCCGAACGCCGGTCCCAGCCGTCCAGGTGGTAACGCCTCGTGAAAGGGTTGGCGGGGACGATCGGCCCCAGGAACGCATGACCCAGCGCATCCACCAGGCTCGGGAACGGCCTCCCGCTCGGGTACACGGCCCCGTCCGGGTCGCGCACCATCGGCCCGACCAGGCCCGCGCGCGGGTGCCGGCGGGCCACCGCCAGGTAGTCCGCGAGCGTGCCGGCGAACCACTCCGTGTCCGGGTTCAACAGCAGCACGAACGGCGCCCGCGTGGCACCGATGCCCTGGTTCCACGCCGGCGACAGGTAGACGTTCTCCGGGTTCTCGATCAGCCGCGCCCACGGGTGAGCCGCTACCGCGGCCCTGTGGCTGCCGTCGGACGAGGCGTTGTCGATCACCAGGACGTCGAGCGCGACGTCGTCCCGATGCGCCTCGAGCGACGCCAGGCATCGCTCCAGGTAGTCACCCGCGTTGAAGTTCACGATCACGACGGCGAGATCCGCCGCTCCCGGGTCGGTCATCCGTGGTGCGGGGTCTGTGCGATCAGCACGATCCCGACCATGATGAAGAACACGCCCACCCAGCGCACCACCGGGACCTGCTGGTGCAGCCAGAAGCGATCGAACAGCAGGATCAACACGTAGGTCAGCGAAGCGAAGGGGTACGCGAACGAGAGCGAGGTCCGGGACAGCACGGCGAGCCAGACGAACGCGGACAGGCCGAACAGGAACAGCCCCAGCCAGACCTGCGGCGTGGACACGACGTCGGTGAGCGACGCCGCGTTCAGCTTCAGCGGGCCGCTGGATGCGGTCACGTGGTTCATGCCCTGCTTCAGCGTGAGCTGGGCGACGGCGGCCAGCGTGACCGAGAGCAGGATCAGGCCGATCAGCATGGTCAGGTTCTTCCCTTCGGGTCGTTGTTGGGCGGTGGGTTCGGCGGGCGCGCTCACAGATCATCGACCTCGGCCTGGACGGGCACCTCGATCCGCTCCTGGACCCGCGGCGCCTCCACCACCTCGAAGAGGTACCGCTGCGTCTGGACGTGGAACAGCTCCCCGGTCCGGCGCGACGACAGGCCGACCGTCACCCAGTACTTGCCGGCGTGGTACGGGAAGGCGGGGATCAGGAACCGGATCCGCTTCTTGCCGTCGAACCGGCCGATGTCGATCCCCCGCCGAGACGTGCGCGCGTCCAGCACGGGATGGTTCGTGGCGCCGTCCAGGATCTCGAAGTCGACGTCCAGGTCGTCGACGGGCTCGTTCGTTCGGACGTCGATCCGGATCGTGAGCGGGTCGCCGGCCAACACGGGCCCCTCGATCCGGCCCGACGCGCGCACGAGCTCGACCGAGGCGATCTCCGCCCGGCGGGTGCCCTCCTCGGGCACGAAGCCCGGATCGGGCACGCCGAGCAGCACGTAGCGCATCTCGCGCACCACGTCGTCCGGGGCACCCGAGGCGTGCACCCGTCCGTGGTGCAGCATCACCGCGCGGTCGCAGACCTCGCGCACCGTGTCGAGCGCGTGCGTCACGAGCACGATCGTGCGACCGTCCGACTGGAACCGGCCGATCCGCTCGAGGCAGCGAGCCTGGAACGCCTCGTCCCCGACCGCGAGCACCTCGTCGATCAGCAGCACGTCGGGCTCGACGTGCACCGCCACGGCGAACCCGAGCCGCACGAGCATCCCCGACGAGTAGAACTTCGTCTGGCTGTCCATGAACTCGCCGAGCTCGGCGAAACCGACGATGTCGTCGAACACGCGGTCGGTGTCCCGGCGCGAGAGCCCCAGGAACGACGCGTTGAGGTAGACGTTCTCACGGCCGGTGAGCTCGGGGTGGAAGCCGGCGCCCAGCTCCAGCAGGGCGGCGATCCGCCCGCGCGAGCGGATCACGCCGGCGCTCGGGCGAAGGATCCCCGCGATGCACTTGAGCAGGGTCGTCTTGCCCGAGCCGTTGTGGCCGATCAACCCCAGCGTGCCGCCCTCCGGGACGTCGATCGACACCTCACGCAGCGCCCAGAAGTCCTCGGCGCGCATCCGGCCCGAGAGCAGACGCTGCTTAACCGAGGTCGGCCGCTCGCGGAACAGCCGGAAGCGCTTCGAGACGCCCTCGACCTCGATCGCGGAGCTCACAGCTCCTCCGCGAAGTCGCCGGAGCGGCGGAAGAAGAGCCGCCAGGTGAGGAAGAGCAGCACGAGCGACGCGCCGATCACGATCGCCAGGACGCCCGCGAGCCAGGCGACGCTCACGTCGGGCAGGCCCTGCGGGCCGACGAACCCGTAAAGCGCGCGCTGGAAGCCGAACACGATGTCCGTGAGCGGGTTCAGCAGGTACAGCGTCCATGCGTCGATGTCGAACACGGCCTCGCCCGCGAGCTTCGCCTGCACCAACCCGCCCGGGTACACGATCGGCGTGGCCCAGAACCAGACCAGCAACGCCAGGCCGATCAGGTGACCCACGTCGCGGTATCGCACGTTCACCGCGGAGGCCCACAGCGCCACCGCCGTCGTGAACACCAGCAGCCCGACGAGCGCCATCGGGTACAGGAGCAGCGCCTCGGCGCGGAACCCGTACCCCGTCACGAGCATGAACAGCAGCAGCACGGCCGTCTGGAGGACGAAATCGACGAACGCGACGCCGATCGTCGCGAGGGGCAGGATCTCGCGGGGGAACGCGACCTTCTTCACCAGGTTCGCGTTGTCGATCACCGCGCGCGTTCCGTTCGTCAGGCCGGTGTTGAACAGGTTCCACGCCAGCAGCCCCGACAGGAGGAACACGGGGTAGTCGGGCGTCTGGTTGCCGAGCACCCGCACGACGAACGTGAAGACCGCCAGGAACACGACCGGGTTCAGCAGGGACCAGACCGCCCCCAGCACCGATGCCGTGTACTTAACCTTGAGCTCCTTGCGGATCAGGTTCGCCAGGATCTCGCGGTAGGCGGCCAGCTCGCGCAGGCGGACGAGGACGCGCAGGCGCGGCGCCTCGGAGGTGCGTTCGGTGACGGTCGCGGTGGCGATGGTCCGGCGCTCCTGGGACGGGTCGCGTGGCTGGGATCGAGCGTTCGCGCTGGTCAGCGGCTGCTCAGCGCGCGGACGAGTCTAGCAACGGACCCTCGTCGGACCCGCGATGATCCGATGGAGAACCGCGGAACGCGTCGAACGCTCGCGCGTACTCGACGCCGATGCCCTCGCGGACGACGGCCTCGTCCACCCCAAGATCGGCGAGGGACTTCGCCCACATCCCGAGCGCCGCGTGCGCCGGGTCGCCGGCCAGGGCGAGCGTCTCCTCGATCGCCGTCTCGTACCCGCGGGCTGTGGCGTCCGTCGCCGCGAGCTCCTCGACGTGCGCGCGGGCGGCCTCGCCCATCCGGGCGCGCCGGGCGCCGTCCTCCAACAGATCTCCGAGCGCGTGCCCGAGCTCGCTCGGATCGGGGATGCCGGCGCTCACGTGCAGGACGTGGTCGTCGGGGAGATCGAGGTAAGCCCCGGTCGCCGAGACGATCGCGGGCCTGCCCGCCTGCATCGCCCGCGAGAGCGAGCCGCTCGTCTCGCCGCGGGTCGGGTGGCGCAGGTCGACCACCACGTCGGCGGCCAGGAGCCACGCGCGGAAGTCGTCGTCGGACACGTCGGCCGCGAGCGTGACCCGCCCGCCCAGGCCGGAGCGATGCACGAGCCGCTCGGGCTCGAAGCCGGGGATCCGCCGGCCGACGAGCGCGACGTGCACGCCGTCGTCCAGCCTCCCGGCCGCGGCCAGCACCGCCTCGAGCAGCTTCGCGGGGTTCAGGTCGCCGGGCGCTACGACCAGCGATCTCATCCCGCGCGCGGCGAGCCCCTCGCGGAGCCGGCGGGCGTGAGGCTCGGCCGCGCGGAGGTCGGCCGGGTCCTCGACCGGGGGGTGGGGCACGACGAACACGGGGGTGCGGCACCCGATCTCCTCGAGGTAGCGGCGGCCGAAGGACGAGTGGACGATGATGCCGCGCGCGCGGCGCGCCACGTGGGCCGCCCACGGCATCCGCAACGGCTCGTTGCGCAGGATGTCTGGCGAGGTCAGGTTGCGCCGCAGCGCTTCGGCCTCGCGGTAGGCCTTGAACGCCAACGGGTCGCCCAGGGTCCTGAGCGCCGCCACGAAGTCGTCGAGGGCCAGGTCGTGCAGCACGATCAAGGAGGCGGGCGCGACGTACGTGGCGCGGTACGGCTCCAGGTGGAACGTCGAGTTGTTGCCGAGCTGGAAGACGCCGAGGTGATAGCCGTGAAGGCGCGGCGTCATCCGCGGCTCGAACGGCCAGACGACGTCGATCCGGTGACGATCCATGCATCCGATCCGCGCCAACCCGTCCAGCACCGCTCGGTCGTACGTCGCGATGCCCGTCCGGGCGGGCGGCAGGGGCCCGCAGAACAGCACTTCGCCGACCGAGCCGGGCCCCGGAGGGCCGGGGTCGGAGAGCACGCGCCGCGCGAGCCTCGCCAGCCGGTCGCGCATCATCCGTCGAGCAGCCGAGCGACGACGTCCGGCCACGACGGCACCTCGGCCCGCACGATCGCGTTGCCCGAACGCCCGAGCCGCGCCGCCAGCTCCCGGTCGGCGTACAGCCGGTCGAACGCTTCGGCGATCGCCTTCGGATCAGGCGGGACGACCGCGCCCGTCTCCCCGTCGACGACGAACTCGAGCGGCCCTCCGCTGTCGGTGAGGGTGACGACCGGGCGTCCCGCGGCGAAGCCCTCCAGCGTCACGTACCCGTAGTCCTCGTCGTACGGCCCGTAGTAGACGGCGAGCGCCGTCTCGTACAGCTCGTACAGCCGCTCGTCGGGGGGGCCGATCTCGAAGGCCACCCTGTCGGCGACGCCGAGGCGCTCGACGCGGTCCCGCAGCGCCCGCTCGTCCGGGCCACGTCCCACGAGCACGAGGCGTACGTCCGAACGGACGTGCGCCATCGCCTCGACCGCCAGCGCCTGGCGCTTGAGGCTCTCCATCCTGCTGGGGAACACGACGTGGTCGCCGATCGGACCGTCGGGCTGAGCCAGCAGCGACTCCATCACGGGCGAGGGGTGGTACAGGGGCTCGGAAGGGATCCGCAGCGAGTCCCAGAGGCGCCGCTGCACGTTCTTCGAGTTGGTGAAGACGCGCTTGGCCTCGTTGAGCGCCACGCGGTCCGCGTTCCACACCATGTCGCGGACGGCGGCGCCGTCGTGCTGGCGCGAGAGGTCCGCGAAGTCGGGGTGGTCCCACAGCTCGTACGCGGTGCGGTGCTGGTGCATGAGCCAGACGATCTTCCGCTCGTGCTCCACCAGGTACGCAGGGAACTTCAGCCCGATCACCGCGTCCACGCGCAGTCCGTTCGACTCGGTGATGTCGAAGCTGCGCCACACGGCCATCTGGTGAGCGAGCTGGGCGGCCGGGTACCACTTGCCCGCGATCTGGACGAGGTCCGCCTCGTGCCCCGCCTCCCGGAGGGCGCGCGTCAGCTGCTCCGCGTGCGTCTCGGCGCCGCCGCGGACGAACGCGGTCTGCGGATGCAGGACCGCGACCCTCACGGGGTCGGTTCCTCGGCACCGCTCGCGTCGTTCGCGCCGATCGCGCGACGAAGCTGCGCGATCTCGACCTCCGCGGCCATCAGGCGCTCGGCCAGGCCGGTCGAGAGCTCGGCCAGGTCGCCCACCACGCGGTCGTACCGTCGCGACACCGGGCGCATCGAGCGGAAGAGCCCGTACTTGAGCTTCCGCCGCCAGCGCGACGGGGACGCGAGGTAGCCCTCGCCCTGCGGCACGGACGCCTGCTCGTCCGCCCGCAGCTGCGCGGCGAGGTCCATCAGCCGGTCGCGTACCTCGGGCGTCGTCAGGCGAGCGCGGGAGACGCGATCCTGCGCCCAGTACAGCTCGCGGGCGAGCTCGTCGGCGGCGGGATCGGATGGGACCGCGGGATCGGGTGGACCTGCCATCGGCGCAGGTCAGCGTAGCATCCGCCTTCCGGCCGGCCCGGCCGACGACGAGCGGACCGCCTCATGCCCGGCCGTCGACGAGCGCCCGCAGCGAGGCCTCGAGGGGAGGCATCGGGTCGATCCCGATCAGGTCCAGCAGCACGCTCGTGAGCGGGACGTCCGCCGGACGGGCGGCGGCGAGCCCCAGATCGGAGATCCGTTGCTCGCGCACCGACCCGGCGAGGCCGCCGAGCGTCCGGGCGCGCTCCAAGACGTCGAACCAGCACGCTCGCTCGGGCCCCGCCACGTGGTAGGTCCCCGGCCGTCCCGCGAGCACCAGCGGGAGCAGCCGCTCCGCCAACGCGTCCACCGCGGTCGGCGTGCCGAACCGGTCGATGAGCCCGCCGACGTCCTCGCCCGACCGCAGCCGTTCGATCCCGACGCTCACGTAGTCCGTGCCGCCTCCGAACAGCTGCCCGGTCCTTACGATCACGTGCCGCCACCACGCCTCGCGCACGAGCCGTTCGCCCGAGAGCTTCGACCTCCCGTAGACCGAGAGCGGACGCGGCTCGTCGAACTCGTCGTACGCGGAGCCTTTGGTCCCGTCGAACACGTAGTCGGTCGAGACGTGCAGGAGCCACGCATCGCACGCGCGCGCCGCCAGGGCCAGGCTCTGCGGACCCAGCGCGTTGTCGCGCCACGCCCGAGCGGGCTCGGTCTCGTTCGCGTCGACCGCGGTGAACGCGGCGAGGTTCACGATCACGTGCGGCGCGAGCGCCGGCACCGACCGCAGCACCGCGTCGTGGTCGCCGACGTCGAGCTCCGCGTGGGTGAACGGGGTCACCTCGTGGTGGGCCGCGAGCTGCGCCAGGAACGCACGGGCGAGCCCACCGCCCGCGCCGGTGACGACGAGCCTCACCCCGCGGCCCCCGAGGCCCCCGCCGCCCCCGCGAGCATGGCATCGACCCAGCCGCGATTGTCCCGGTACCAGGCGACGGTTCGGGCCAGGGCCTCTTCGAACGGCACCTCGGGCGACCACCCGAGCGCGCGCAGTCGAGCGTCGTCGAGGCCGTAACGGAAGTCGTGGCCGGGACGCGCCTCGACGAACCCTATCGACGCTGGGTCGGCGCCCGCGAGCGTGCAGATCCGAGTCGCGAGCTCGAGGTTGGTGAGCTCGGCGCCGCTCCCGATGTTGAGGATCGTCCCCGCCTCGGCGCGTTCGAGCACGGTGAGGCACGCCCGGGCCCAGTCGGTCACGTACAGCCACTCGCGCCGCTGCCGCCCGGCGTCGTACACCGGCAGCGGGCGCCCGTCCAGGGCCGCGGTGGCGAACACCGGGATCGCCTTCTCCGGGAACTGCCTCGGGCCGAACGCGTTCGTGCCCCGCACGATGGTCACCCCGAGTCCGTACGTGGCGCCGTAGGCGCGCGCGAGCAGCTCGGCCGCCGCCTTGCTCGCCGCGTAGGGGCTGCGGGGAGCCGGCGGATCGTCCTCACGGAACGAGGTGCCCTCGGCGCCCTGGCCGTAGACCTCGTCCGTCGACACGAGCAGCAGCGGTCGCGCGTGATCGCGGCAGGCGTCCAGCACGACCTGGGTCCCCAGCACGTTCGTCCGGACGAACGCGCCGGGGCCGTCGATGCTCCGGTCCACGTGCGACTCCGCCGCCGCGTGGATCACCCGGTCCGCGTCGGCGACGAGCGGCCCCACCGCCCGCGGATCCGTCACGTCGCCACGCACGAACCGCAGGCGCGGGTCCTCGGCATGCGAGGAGAGGTTCTCGAGGCTGCCCGCGTACGTGAGCGCGTCCAACACCGTCACCCGGACGCCGCGGCCGGCGAGCAACCCGTCGACCAGGTGCGAGCCGATGAAGCCGGCACCGCCCGTCACGAGCACGTGGGTATCGCTGGTCATGGCAGGGCTCCGGATGTGAGGCCGAGTCTAGCCATGTCGGGAGGCCGATCCGGCGATCGGATCCGCGGCGCCGTGGAGCACCTCGGCGGTGCGCTGAGCCGTCCGCTCCCAGGTGAAGCGCGCGGCCCGCGCCACCCCGGCGGCCGAGAGCATCGCCCTCAGGTCCTCGTCCCCGAGGAGCTCCGCCAGGCCCTCGGCGATCGCCGCCGTGTCCTCCGGGTCGACCAGCACGGCCGCGTCGCCGGCCACCTCGGGCAGCGACGACACGGTCGAGGTCAGGACCGGCACGCCGGCAGCGAACGCCTCCAGCACGGGGAACCCGAACCCCTCGTACCTCGACGGGTACGCCAGGATCGTCGCGCCCGAGAGCAGCGCGATCTTGTCGCGCTCCGCCACGTACCCGGTCCGAAGGATCCTGCGCTGCACCCCATCGGGCAGGGCGGCCACGGCCTCCTCGATCCGTCCGACGGCCTTCGGCAGCCATGCGACCGGGCCGCCGGCGATCACGAGCGAGGCCGACGTCCCCAGCTGCCCGAACGCGGCGATCAGGCGCTCGAGGTTCTTCCGCGGCTCGATCCCGCCGACGAACAGGACGTACGGACCCTCGATCCCGAACTTCCGGCGCACCGCGTCGATCCCGGCCTGCGGGACCGGCGCGTAGGCGTCCGCGTCGACGCCGTGGTGGACCACGTGCACGCGCTCCCGCGCGACCGGGCGCCACGCCAACAGGTCGTCGCGGGCGGAGGAGGACGGGACGATCACGGCCGCGGCGGCTTCGACCGACCGCTCGAGCCGCCGGCGCCATCCGACGTCGAACTGCGGCGCGCTCTCGGGCAGCCGCACGAAGGCCAGGTCGTGGACGACGGGGATCGCGCGCTCGGGCCGGCCCGTCCGGGGCGGCAGGAAGTTGGTGCCCAGGAGCAGGTCTGAGTCGCCGGCCAGCCACTCGACGCGCGGGAACCCGAGCCGCCACGACAGCGGCTGGAACAGCCTCGAGGGGATCCGCGACGCCTTCTCGGTCAGGTTCGGCAGCTCGAGCGCCGAGAAGCGCTTGCGGCCGCGGAACAGGCCGCGGACGTCGAGGTACCAGGCGCAGTAGTCCGTTCCCGGGTCCGCGGCGGGCAGGTGCCGCACGATCCGGCGCACGTAGTGCGGTATCCCGGTGCCGCGCGGACCCGATGCCGGCCGGGCGTCGATCACGACTCGCACGCGCGACAGGCTAGCGGAGGTCGCGCGTCGCCCGGGACCGGCTCGCGATCGTTCAGCCGAGCTCGACGCGTCCGTGATCGCCGACGACCAACCGGTGGATCGACCGCTCCCCGGAATGCCGAACCTCGGCTCCGCGGCCGAGGATCGAGTCGGCGAGCCCCGCGACACCCTGGATCCGGCAGTCCTGCATGACGATCGAGGAGCGGATCGTGCTGCGCTCGACGACGCAGTCGCGCTCGATCGAAACGTCCGGTCCGACCGTCGAGTCCTCGATCACGGTGTCCGGCCCGACCGCCACCGGTCCGACGATCCTCGAACGGATCACCTTCGCGCCCGGCCCCAGCGCCACGACGCCCACGACCTCCGACGCGGCGTCCACCTCACCCGCGCCTGACGTCGGGTCGAGCGCGCCCAGCAGCACCCGGTTCGCCTCCAGCAGATCCGCCGGGCGACCCGTGTCCTTCCACCATCCGCTCACCATCTCGGCGCGGACGGTCCTGCCCTGGTCGATCAGCCACTGGATCGCCTCGGTGATCTCGTACTCGCCGCGCCAGGACGGCTCGAGCGTGTCGATCGCCTCGTGGATCGCGTCGTCGAACAGGTACACGCCGACGAGCGCGAGGTCGCTGACGTGCTCGCGCGGCTTCTCGACGAGTCGCACGACGCGCTCCCCTTCGAGGACGGCGACGCCGAACCGCTCGGGCTCCGGGACCCGCGCCAGGAAGATCTGCGCGTCGGGCCGGGTCCGCTCGAACTCCTCGACGAAGCGCGCCACGCCCTCGAGCAGGACGTTGTCGCCCAGGTACATCAGGAACGGCTCGCCGGCCACGACCGAGCGCGCGCATCGAACGGCGTCGGCCAGCCCCAGCGGCGCCGGTTGCTCGACGTAGCTCACGTCCAGGCCCCAACCCGAACCGTCCCCGACCGCCGCGCGGATCTCGTCCCCGGTCGATCCGACCACGATCGCGACCTCGACGATCCCGGCGTCGCGGATGCTCTCGAGCGCGTGGAACAGGATCGGCGAGCCGGCGACCGGGATCAGCTGCTTCGCGTTGGTGTGCGTCAGCGGACGCAGCCTCGACCCCTCTCCCCCCGCAAGGATCAGCGCGCGCATCAGCCGCTCGCGGAGATGCAGTCGGAGGAGGAGGGGGCGTCGGCGCCGACCGGCTGGGGCTCGTACGTCGGCGTCACGAAGATCGCGACCCTGGCCCCCCCCAGATCGCCTACCGGCAAGAGCCGCAGGCCGGGGAAGTACCTGGCCACGACCTCCGCCTCGACCCGGCCCTCGGGCGTGTACGCGATCGCGGAGCCGCTCACGTCGGAGCCGAACGCCGCGTAGGTCACGACCCCCGGGGAGATGTCGAACCCGCCCTCCGAGAGGATCCGCTCGACCTCGGCTGCCCGGGTCGCCCGCCCGTGCTCGACCACCGGCACCCGGATGTTCGCCTCCGACGGCGGCGTCCCGGCCAGCTCGGTCCCCGTGGGCGGCAGGGCCGTGCCGTCGCGCAGCGCCGCGAACAGCCCCTCGGCCGAGGGGTCCATGCGCACGACCGAGAGCCCGTCGACCGTGTCGCCCGTGCCGGAGACCGCGCGGAAGTCCGCCGCGCCGGTCGTGATCCCGCGGAGCTGGCCGACCAGGTAGACGAGATCGGCCGGCGACAGGTCGTCGTCCCGGGTCATGTTCCGCAGGATCGGATGGATCAGCGTCGGCACGCGGATCAGCTCCGAGGGCTCGAGCATCCGGTTGATCAGCGCGCGCAGGAACTGCTGCTGCCGGCTGATCCGCGCGAAGTCCGGGACCGTGTCGCAAGGCAGGTGGCGGGTGCGCACGTACGCGAGCGCCTGATACCCGTCGAGCGTCTGGCAGCCGGCCTTCAGGTCGAGCCCGGCGTTGATGTCGTAGAGGTCGGTCGGGATGCACATCTCCACGCCGCCGAGCGTGTCGACGACCCCCTGGAACCCTCCCAGATCCACGTACAGGAAGTGGTTGATCCGCAGACCCGTCAGCTCGTGCAGCGTCTTGGCCACCAGCAGCGGCCCCCCGCCGTCGATCCCGCCCTCGAACGCGGTGTTGATCTTGCCGTATCCGTGACCGGGGATCTCGACCCACAGGTCGCGCGGGAACGAGAGGATCACGACCTTCTGTCGTTCGGGATCGGAGTGGACGATCATGATCGTGTCGGAGCGGTTCTCGCCTCCGATCACCTCGTCGCTGCCGAACTGCTCCTGCTGCTCCGGGCTGAGGCTCGAACGGGAGTCGCTGCCGAGCAGCAGGTAGTTGCAGACGTTGCGCACGCACGGCCCACCGACGTCCTCGGCCTGGCCCGCGCCGGCGCCGTCCGTCGGCGACCAAGGCTTCGTCCCCACGTCCTTCGCCTGCTCGTACGTGACGAGGCCGTACGCGGAGCCGGCCCCGATCAGCAGCGCAAGCGTGGCCGAGAGCGCCACGAGCACGTGCGTGCCGCGGCCGTGCGAACGTGGGGAGGGAGGCGGGCTCGCCATCGCTCCCAGCCTACCGGGGGGCCCGCTCGGTCCGGCACGCGAACACCATGACGTTCCTGTGTCGCGGCGGGAAGCCGCTTAGGATGGATGGCGTCCACGCACGGCGTCCGGTCTGGAGGTCCTTCGGTGCGTGATCCCGTGAACGTGCTGGTCATCTCGCTCGACGAAGAGCTCCGCCGTGAGCTCGAACAGGACGAGGGCTGCACCGTCTCGGCGGCATCGAGCGTGCAGGACGCCGCCGATGCCGCCGGGGACGTCGACGCGATCGTCGTCGACCTCCGGGGTCTCGCGCCGCTCGAGGTCGTGGAGGACCTCAGGGGCGCGGCGCCCGGCGCCGCCCTCGTGGTGATCACGGCGCCAGAGGACGCGGCCGACGGCGCCATCGCGATGCACGCGGGCGCCGAGGACCACCTGGTCCGCGGGTCGATCCCGGCCGGGCTCCTCCCCCGTGCGGTCCGCTACGCGGCCGGGATCCGAAGGCTCCGGGCGGAGCTCGGGACCCAGGACGAGGCGACCGGGCTGCCGAACCTGCGCGGGTTCCAGCCCATCGCCGAGCACCACCTGAGGATGGCCGACCGAACCGGGACCCCGGTCGTGTTCCTCTTCGTCCGGATCGGAGGAGCCGACGCGGGCCCCGGCTCCGGGTCGCTCGCCGTGGCGCGTCAGGCCGCTTCGATCGTCCTGGAGGCGATCCGCGGATCCGACGTCCCCGCTCGCGTCGCGCGCGACACCTTCTGCATACTGCTCACCGGGGACGCGGCCGGCGCGGAGACCCTGGTGCTGTCGCGGCTCGTCGAGGCGATCGCGGTACACAACGCGCAGCGGGACCGGCCCCGCGCCCTGGACCTGTCGGTGGGGAGCGCCCTGTACGAGCCCGGTTCGACGGACGGGCCCTCCTCCCTCGGTCAGATCCTCGAACAGGCGGACCGCCGGCTGGCCGAGCGCAGGCCCGACGGCCGGTCCACGCCCTGAGGCTCTCGGGACTTGGGGCTCCCTTAACCCCGAGCTTCCCGATCGTTCACGCATCACCTCCTAGCGTCGGCGATGCACCTACGCCAAGGAGGACGACCATGGACAAGCGCTCGGCGATCATCGTGGCCCTCGGGCTCGTCGCCGCCCTGGTGATCGGCGGAGTCGGGTTCGCGATGAGGGATGACGGGCCCGCCCCGGCTCCTCGCGTCGACGCGCGACCCCGCGCCGGAGGAGTCCGCACCATCCGTCGCACCGTCACGGTCCGCGGCCCCCCCGCCTCGACTACGACGGCGATCGGTGCAACGACATCCGAGTGGATCGGGCCAGCGGCTGGGATGACGAGGATGACCGGAACGACGAGCACGAGAGCGACGGCCGTGATCAGGACGACGGCGATACCGCGACAGCGTCGCGACGGCGACAGGCACGGCAGCGATCGCGACAACGTCGCGACAGCGACAGGCACGACGACGACGATGACTGAGGTCCGGCCCGCAAAGCGCTGGTCAAAGGCGCCGTCCGGACCCTCGCGTGGGGGTCCGCGGGCGCCGTGTTCCTCACGGGCCTGGGCGCGATCGGAGCGGCGCTGACCCCCGCCGCGTCGGCGGACGCCTCGACTCCGTCCGAAGGTGATGCGGCGGATGTTGACCCGGGTCGTGATCGTCGGTCGTCCTTGCCGGTGACGATATCGGCGCCGTCATCGGTCACTCGACCGGGCACCCGGCGGCGCGGCGCCGGATCACACCGCCGGCACGTCCACGACGGGTGGGTCCCACGGATAGGGCGTCGAACCGATCCGTCGGAGCGCGTTCAGGGCGATGGGGACGGACGTCTCGGTGTTGACGCCGCAGGACGCGCCCCACGCCGGCACGTTCTCGACGCCGCGTACGCGCGACGTTCGGACCAGGAGCAACGCTGCTCCCGCTTCCGCGAGGACAGCGAGCTGTCGCGGGTGAACAGGGCGGCGGGGACGTGGACGGATATCTCGGCGGAGCTCGAGGACATTCCTTGCGGTTCGCGCTCGACCAGGCGAGCGCCACGGACGGACTTCGACCCGACGATGCTCGCCGGCGTGCGCGCGGCGGGCTGACCGGGAACTTCGGCGCGCTGTCGCTCTGCCCGATCGGGCCGGCGGGCGCGCCCGTCCCCGGGCGGCGGGTGGCGGGCCGTCTCGGTCGAGCCGGGTCGGATCCCACTCCCCCGAGGGCGTCGGCTGGACCTGGGAGGGTCGCGAGGGGCTGGACGTCGACCTGGCGGCCGCCTGCGCCTTGCTGGCCGGCAGCCGCTGGGTCCTGGTGAACGCCGGCGGCGACGTGGGGATAACAGGGACGCCCCACCCCTCAGAGCTCGCCGTAGAGGACTCCCGCCGACCGCCGGGCCGAGGCGCTGCGGCTGCGGCTGTCGTCCGGCAGGCTCGCGACCTCGTCGGTCGGGCGCGATGTCGTGCAAAGAGGGGCGGGCACCATCTGATCGATCCGACACCGGAGCGCGCCGGCCGACGACGCGGTGATGTCCAAGTCCACCGTCTGGGCAGCGACGTGCGCCGAGGCCGAGACCCTCGCGAAGTGGGCCCTGCTCACCGGCCCGGCGGCGCTCCGTGGCCTCGCCGGCGCGATCGTGAGGCGCGAGGGCGACCTGCTGACCAGCTTCCCGGTGGAGGCGGTGGCGGCAGCGACGTGGATCGTCCTTCGCGCCGCCGGGGTGGGCGCCTACGTCGCCCTGTTCCTGTCCGTCGCCTGGGGACTGCTGAGCGCCACCGCCCTCGTGACCGAGCGTGTCGAAGCCCTCCGCCAACAGGTTCCACGGCGTCGTGGCGACGGCCGGGATGGTGCTGCTGATGGTGCACGTCGGCGGGCTGCTGGTGGACCGGTTCGTGCCGTTCGGGATGCCAGGACAAGAGCTGGCGATCCCCATGCGCTCGAGCTACCGGCCGGTCGCGATCAGCCGCCGGGATCGTCGCCACGTACGGGATGGTGGTCGTCCTCGCTTCGTCGTGGATGCGCAGACGGATCGGAACGACGTGGTGGCGGCGCATGCGCAGCTCGCGGTGCCGGTGTTCATCCTCGCGTTGCTGCACGGCGTCTTCTCCGGGAGCGACACGGAGCGTCCGTGGATGTACTGGCTCTACGTGACGACCGGCCTGACGACGCTGTTCCTGGTGATCGTGCGCGGCCTGACGGCCGGCTACCGGCCGGCGCAGCCCACCCGGCCAGGCGCTGGCCCGGCCGGAGCCCGCTCCCGTCACGCCTGAGGCTGGCTGAGGCCGGCGTCCGGGAACAGGTCCACCGACACCACGTCGTCGTCTCTCCTCCAGCCGGTCGTCGACCTTGACGACGCCGGGGACGTGACCATTCAGGTGCGACGATCCTCGCTGCAGGCGCAGCTCGACCTCGCGATCCAGCCGCACGCGCCCCTCGTGCACCGTGATCCACGTCGCGTCCGGCGGCAGGAACAGCTCCGCCGCGAGCGCCCGGCGGACGCCCTCGGCGATCTCCTCGTCGCCCAGCAGGAACGCCCCCAGCAGGTCCACGCGTGTCACATTCCACGTCGCGTGACGCTCCGGATGCGACGACGGGCAGGCGCGCGATGTCCGTTCTCGTATCGGTGCACCGCGTCCAGCAGCGACGCCTCGGGCTCGATCGTCACGGCCGGGCTCGACATCACCTCGCCGGCCGTGTCGCCGCGCGTCACCTTGCCCGGCGAGACCTCGTGCGGCGGCAGGGCGAAGTTGAGCAGCTCGATCTCCTCGGAGCGGCATGGAAGTCGGACTCGGACACGATCGTGGTCCTGCGGTCCGCGTCCAGGACGAGCAGTGCGCTCACGCGGAACTCGCGCATCAAGCGCACGAGCTCGAGGAACGGATCCTCGGCGTGGGCGACGGCCACCACCGTCCTCGTCATGACGTCCAGCACCACCTGGGTGGTCATGGCTGTCACCTCCCGTTCGATACACGGTACTCCTCGTGGCTCGATTCGACCCAGGGACCCTGGGGGTTCACATCAGGGACCTGGGCCCCTCCCCCGGCCCCGGTGAGCGGGCCCGAGGTCCCTGGATCGCGGCCCGCTCAACCCGCGAGCATCTGGCGCAGGACCAGGCGCAGGATGCCGCCGTTCGCGAAGTACTCGAGCTCGGCGGCGCCATCGTCGAGACCGTCGCCGGGAACGTGGTCACCGAGCCGGCGTCGTCGGTCGCCTCGACCGTCACCCGCATCCCGGCGGTGACCCCCTGGTCGAGCCCCCGGACCGCGAACGCCTCGCGCCCGTCGAGCCGAGCGACGAGCCGAGTCGCCGGCGACAGGCTCGAGCGGGAGGATGCCCATCCCACGAGGTTGCTCCGGTGGATCCGCTCGAAGCTCTCCGCGAGCACGAACCGCACGCCCAGCAGCATCGGGCCCTTCGGCCGTGTCCGCGACGACCGCTGCCGCCTCGCCCGCGTGCGCCTAGCGGCACACCCTCGCCCGCGTACCTGCCCGACGCCGCGAACACGGTCATCGCGTCGCCGCTCGGGACATGCGTGGTCCGTTCCCTCGGTGCCGGGCGCCGACTCGTTCCGCAGGCGGATGTTCGCGAACGTCCCGCGCACGATCGCCTGGAAGTTGCCGCGCCTCGCCCGTAGCTGTTGAACGCGGCCGGGGACACCCCGTGCGCCTGCAGGTACTCCCCGGCGGGCGAGTCCGCCTTGATCGAGCCGGCCGGCGAGATGGCATGGTCGGTGGTGATGGAGTCGCCGACCTCGACCAGGATGCGAGCGCCCTCGAGGTCAGCCGCCCCGGCCTCCGGCTCGTCGAGCCCCTCGAAGAACGGCGGCTCCTGCACGTACGTGGACGCGGGATCCCACCCGTAGATCGGCCCGGTCGGCGCCGGCAGCGTTCCAACGGTCGTCGCCGTCCCAGATCCCGCGCGTACTGCTCGCGGAACTGCTCGGGCTCGATCGCGGTGGCGATGCGCGTCCGCGACCTCCTGCGACGACGGCCACGAATTCCGCAGGAACACCGGTCCGTCGGCGCCGTGCCTACCGGGTCCGACGTGAGGTCGAGCTGAACCGTGCCCGCGAGCGCGTACGCCACGCACAGCGGCGGCGACGCCAGGTAGCTCGCGCGCGCACCTGGGGGTGGATGTCCCCTCGAAGTTCCTGTTGCCGGACAGCACCGCGACGACGTCTAGGTCGGCGTCCTCGATCGCCTTCGATACCTCGTCGGGCAGCGGACCCGAGTTCCCGATGCACGTCGTGCAGCCGTAGCCGACGAGCGCAGACCCGAGCTCGTCGAGGTACGGGAAGGCAACGATCGAGGTACTCGGTCACGACGCGAGCCCGGCGCCAGGCTCGTCTTGACCCACGGCTTGACGTCCAGGCCCACCTCGACCCATCTTCGCCAGCAGCCCCGCCGCGAGCATCACCGAGGGTTGGACGTGTTCGTGCAGCTCGTGATCGCGGCGATCGCGACCGAGCCGTGCCCGACGCTCTCGCCGTCCATCTGTACCGGCGGCGCGTCGGGATCGATGTCGTCGTGCGTGTCGAAGACGACCTCGGGGTTGCCGCCCTCGCCGACCCAGCGGCCGACCTCGGTCGGCTTCGGGTCCGGCTCCAGCCGTCGCGGAAGGCGGCGACGAACGATCCCCAGACGCCCTGCAGCGGAACGCGGTCCTGCGGCCGCTTCGGGCCCTGCAGGGCTCGACCGCGTTCAGGTCGAGCTCGAAGTTCCGCTGAACACGGGCTCGGGATCGCCGTCGGCGCGGAACAGGCCTGCTCCTTCGCGTACCGCTCGACCAGCTCGACGCGATCGTCGCGGCCGGTGAACGCCAGGTATCGGAGCGTCGTCGTCGATCGGGAAGTGCAGGCAGTGGCGCCGTACTCGGGGCGCATGTTCGACAGCGTCGCGCGGTCGGCGATGAAGGCGTCGAGAAGGCCGTCGCCGAAGAACTCGACGAACAACGCGACCACGCCGTACCGCGCGCAGCATCTCGGTGAGCGTCAGCACCAGGTCCGTCGCCGTCGTCCCCGCGGGCAACGTGCCGACGATGGGATCGACCACGTCGGGTTGCAGCAGGAACATCGGCTGGCCGAGCATCACCGCCTCGGCCTCGGTCCCCCGACCCCCAGCCCAGCACGCCGAGCCCGTTGATCGTCGTCGTATGCGAGTCCGTGCCCACGAGCGTGTCCGGGAACGCGACCCCGTCTCGCACGGTCACGACCTGGCCCAGGTGCTCCAGGTTCACCTGATGGCAGATGCCGGCTCCGGGCGGTACCACGCGCAGCCCGTCGAACGCCTGTTGCGCCCACCGCAGCAGGGTGTAGCGCTCGGAGTTGCGCCGGTATCTGTTCGATGTTCGCCGGCGTACGCCCCCTCGCTGCGGAACAGGTCGACCTGCACCGAAGTGGTCGTCGCCGGGTCCGCCGGCACGAGCGGGTTCACCTTCGACGGGTCGCCGCCGTGGCGCGCCATCGCCGAGCGCATCGCGGCCAGGTCGACGACCGCGGGAACGCCCGTCAGGTCCTCTGCATCAGCGCGCCCGGACATGAACGCGATGTCGCCGGCGGGCCCGGGCCATGCGGCGAGCGCGCGCACGTCGTCGTCGGACACGTCGCGCGTGCCGGCGCGGCGCAGCAGGTTCTCAGGCAGGATCGGGACCCGGTCTTCGGCTGGCAGGCGCGAGAGGTCGCCGGCCCCCCGGTCGGCGAGCCAGCTCAGCCGGTGGATGGCGACGGCGCCGCCCGCGGTCTCGAGGGAGCCGCGGGCGCCGGCCAGGTCGGACGTCATCGTCCGGATCGCTTCCTTCTTCTCTCGACGGCGCTTCCATCCTCCGCGTAGCGAAGTCGCCCGGTGGTGGGCCGCGTTCGGTCGCCACGACCTCGTCGAGAACCGACGAGGCGTCTACGTGGGGCAGATCGAGGCGACCTCGGGAGCACAGACCTCGAGCGTCCTCGACGAAGACCATCAGCACGTCGATGCCTCGCAGGGCCGGTCTCGGGACGTCATGGGGGTCATCGGACAGGATCGCGAGGTCAGCGAGCATCCCCGGCACCCGTCGTCGAGCTCGTCCTCGGCGAACACGCCGTACGCGCCGCCGTCGTGAGCAGCCGGAGGGCCTGGTCGAGGTCAGCCGTTGCTGGCGCATCCACCGCGACACGCGGTCACCCGATCGTTGCTGCTTCGTCGTCGCCTGGGCGAGGGCATCCATCACCGAGGTGGGTCGAGTTCGACCCTCTCCGTACGGCGAGTCCGTGCTGCCCATCGAGCGGGCGCGCGTCGTCGGCGATGTCACACCAGCGGCTGAACGTCTCCTCGAGCCGCTCCCAGTGAACACCCGCCGCAGATCGCGGAGCCCGCGACGAGTCGACGAACGTTAGCTGGATCTCGACGGACTCCTCCGAGGGGCTGCATCCGCGCGAGCTGGTCGTCCCTGGCGACGATCGGATGCTCGAGCCGCGGCCGGAACGCGGCCCCCGACCCCGTCGAACGCGCGATCTCCGGCGCATCCATCATCTCGTCGGTCGCGGCGTCCCCGCACGAATGCGCCGCGATCGCCAGCCGGCATCGTGGACCCGCACGACGAGGCGTCGGAGCTGACGGCGACGCCAAGAAGAACAAGCCGCGGCTCCCATCGTCGCGGGGCTCACCAGGTAGTAGGTGTCGGGCCCGCAACCGTCGATGAAGAACTTCGCTCCCGCGGGCAGGTCACGGACCCAGCGCGGCACCAGGGCGTCAGATGCTCGAACCCAGGGCAGTCCTGGTCGGGGCCGTAGTTGACGGGCAGGTAGGCGTTGAAGAAAGCGCGGATACGGAGTTCCCCGCGGCATCGAGCGCCGTGAGCTCGTCGAGCTGACTGATGCACGAAGAGCTCGTCCACGCTCGTCCACCCGGCCTCCAGGCGCCAGCCGTCATCCTCTCTGCCGCGGCACCTGGTAGAGCTCGCGATCCCCGGTAGTGCGAGTGCGAGTCGATGAACCTGACGTGCCGTGGGCGATGAGGTCGACTGACCGCCGGTCGACGGCCCGGCAAGGGCGAGCACATCGTGGTCGGAGCCGACCGCGACGATCCGGTCTCCCGCTACCGCGATCGCCGTTGCCGCGGGCGCGGCCCGGTTCATCGTGATCACGACCGCATCGTGGAGGATCAGGTCGGGGGTGGCACCTGCATCGGCCTTCGGTGGGTCGACGGCGATCACGCCGAGGAGCAACAGCGCGAGGAGCGAACGTCGCAAGGGGGCCGTCCTATTCCGCGAGCAGCGTGACGTTACGGCCGGCCTCGAACCGAGTCAACGTCGCCGATCCGGCCTCGGCTGACGACCAGCCATCAGGAACTCAACGTTCGCCGGTCCGGCGTTCGGCGGCGCGGGCCGCCCCGATCGCTTCCTTGTGCTCCATCCGCTTCGCGCGACGGAGCTTCGCCTCGCGCTGGCGGCGCTGCTCGGTCTCGGTCTCGGCGACGATCGGCGGCACCGGGCACGGATGCCCGTCGTCGTCGATCGCGACGAAGACGAGGTAGGCGCTCGAGGCATGCACCCTCCGCCCGGTGATCGGGTTCTCGGCCTCGACGCGGACCCCGCACTCCATCGATGTCGTGCCGACGTCGTTCACCGACGCGTGCAGCGTCAGCACCTCGCCGATGTGGACCGGCTCGAGGAACGTCATCTCGTCGAGGGAGACGGTGACGGCCAGGCCCTCCGCGTGCCGGATCGCGGCGAGCGCGGCGGCCGTGTCGACCAGGCGCATCACGACGCCGCCGTGCACGTTTCCGGCGATGTTCGCGTCGGTGACCTCCATCATCTGCGTGAGCGTCACGCGCGAGGCGGAGGCGGGCTTCGGCGCGCGTGTCGCGGTGTCGGGAGCCGGGTCGGTCATCGCGCGCATCCTACGTCCGCGATGCGCGACGGCCATTACGCTGGCGGGATGCGACGCGCGATCCGGGCGGCCGCGCTCGTGCTGCTCGCCGCCGCCTGCACCGGAGAGCCGGCGGACCCCCCCTCGGCGACGGCCTCCGCGACCATCCCCTCG
The DNA here is from genome assembly GCA_046330185.1 of Actinomycetota bacterium. GTDB lineage: Bacteria > Actinomycetota > UBA4738 > UBA4738 > HRBIN12 > DATBLY01. The sequence goes on along the minus strand of JAXLTF010000014.1, from coordinate 24,311 downwards.
GTGCCGAGCCCGTCGGGCGTCCCGCCGACGGCGTCCCCGACGACCGTGCCCACGGCAGCCCCCACGGTCGCCCCGACCGGGATCCCTCCGGGCGTCCCCGGCTCGTTCGACGAGGACGTCGAGCCCTCGGAGGTCCCGCCGGGATCGCTGGTCCCGCCGGGCACGACCGTGACCGACGTCTGGTACGCCGACACGCCGGTCGCGCAGACGATCCTGGTCGCCTACGTCGAGCCCGGGACCGACCCCCTGCGGCAGGAACATGCGCTGGTCGTGTGGCGCCGGTTCGAGGGACAGACGGACCCCTGGCGGCCCGTCTTCGGCCTGCACGACCCTCCCGAGCGCGGCGTCCTGGCGATCCGCGCCCTGATCGGCGACGCCACGGGCGACGGGTCCCCGGACGCGCTGACGTTCGAGGACACCGGCGGATCGGGAGCCTGCGGGACGTGGCGGGTGATCGACCTGGCCGCCAACATCCAGGTGTTCAAGCGCAGGACGTGCGACACGACGCTCGATCTGTCGGCCGATCCGGTCGGCCTGTCGATCCGTGAGGCCGTCTACGAGCCGGGCGACGCCCACTGCTGTCCGAGCGCGATGCGGACATCGGTCCTCACGTTCGACGCGACCACGGGCGACTGGATCGTCGAGTCGACCCAGACCGAGCCGACCTGAGGCCGGACGCGAGGCGGCGCGCTCGTCCCGAACGCGCGGCGCCGTCCTCGGGCGCCTTCCTCGCAAGGGATGCCCTACCGCTTGAGCCCGTCCTCCATGTCCATGGGGGCGCCGGTCTCGAGCAGCGACTTGAGGTCGCTGAGCACCCACGGCCAGCCTCCGCCCGCTCCCGTGTCCTCGGCGTCGCCGGCGAGGAGCACCGCGAGCTTCGGCGCGTTCTCGAGCTCGTGGGTCACGGTCAGCTTCGACACGCCGCCCTTGCCCTCCGCGATCTCGTACGTGATCCGGGTGAAGCCCTCGTCGGCCATCTCGGGGTCCATCAGCATCCGCCAGGTCTGGACCAGGCGGTTGGGCGGGTCCACCTCGATCACCTCGCCGTCGACGACGACGTCGGGGATCGGGATCCCCATCGCCTCGGCTCCGCGCCTCATCGGCTCGCTGGGGTACGAGCGGTACGCGCCGCCCGGTCGCAGGTCGTACTCGGCGCGGTTCGTGTAGCCGTACCGTTCGGTCCACTCGGGCTGGGTGATCGCGTCCCAGATCGCCTGCGGCGTGGCCTTGATGTACACGCGGTGGACCTGCGTGGTCACCGCCGTCTGCGTCGCTGCCGTCATGCCAGCTCTCCTTCCAGCTCGTGCTTCAGGTCGGCGAGCGCCGAGACCTGATGCTCCCGGTACTTATCGATCCACCGGTCGTGGATCAGCCGGATCGGCACGGGGTTCAGGAAGTGGAGCTTCTCTCGCCCCTGCCGCCGCGTGATCACGAGACCGGCCTCCTCGAGCACGCGCAGGTGCTTCATCACCCCGAAGCGCGTCATCTCCAGACCGAACTCGAGCTGTCCGAGCGTGCGGCCGTCGCGCTCGAAGAGCCGGTCCAGGAGGTGGCGGCGCGTGGGATCCGCGAGCGCCTTGAAGACCCGGTCGTCGTCGTTCACGGGGGCGATGATAGGTGACCGAATAGTCACCTGTCAAGGGGCCGGCCGCTCCATCCCCCGCATGACCAGCTTGCGGAGCTCGACGGCCCATAGGACGGTGCTCGCCACGGCGGCGCAAACGAGCCAACGCCCGAGGTCCAGCGGGGTCGTGTCGAACGCCTCGTTCAGCACGGGAACGGACACGACCGCCACCTGCAGCAGGAGCGACAGCCCGATCGCGCCGAGGAGCAGCCGGTTGCGGAGCGGACGGTGGAATGCGCTGACGCGGTCGGACCGCGCGTTCAGGCAGTTGAACAGCTGCGCCAGGACGAGCGTCGTGAACGCCATGGTCCGAGCTTCCACGAGCGTGCCGGATCCCTCGAGCAGGCCGCCGGGCAACGCCATATCGAACGAGAGCAACGTCGCCACCGCCATCACGAGGCCCACGAACACCACGCCCCGCTGCATCCTGACGTCGATGACGCGATCCGTGAGGCGTCTGGGCGGTCGCTCCATGACGTCGTCCGGCGCGGGATCGACGCCCATCGCGAGGGCCGGCGCCGTGTCGGTCAGCAGGTTGATCCACAGGATCTGAGCGGCGAGCAGCGGCACGTTGACCGCACCCCCTGCCGCGTCGAGCCCGATCACTCCCGCACCCAGGACCCCGAAGAGCATCGTGAGCACCTCGCCGGCGTTCGATGAGAGCAGATACCGCAGGAAGGTGCGGATGTTCGCGAAGATCCCGCGCCCCTCCCGGACCGCGGTCACGATGGTCGCGAAGTCGTCATCGACGAGGACCATGGACGAGGCCTCCTTCGCCACGTCCGTCCCGGTCACACCCATCGCGATCCCGATGTCCGCGCGCCTCAACGCCGGCGCGTCGTTCACCCCGTCCCCGGTCATAGCGACGACGTGCCCATCCGCCTGCAGCGCGTCGATGATGCGGAGCTTGTGCTCCGGAACCACGCGCGCGAACACGCAGGATTCCCGTACCGTGGACCGGAGCCGTTCGTCGTCGAGCTCGTCGATACGAGCGCCCGTCACGACCGGGCGAGGTCCGTCGTCGATCCCGAGCTCCGAGGCGATCCGCGCGGCCGTCCGGGGGTGATCGCCCGTGATCATCAGGACGCGGATCCCGGCCGCATGCGCCTCCGCGATCGCCCCCGCGGCCTCGGCTCGCGGCGGGTCCATGATCCCGACGAGCCCGGCGAAGATCAGCTCGTGCTCGAGCTCCTCGTCCGGAGGCCTGGGCGCTCCATCGGCGAGCGGCCGATAGGCGACGCCGAGCGTCCGCAGCGATCCGGCCGCGAGCAGTTCGACGCTCGACATGATCGATCGCCGCCGGCCCTCATCCAGCGGCCGATGTGCGTCGCCCAGCAGCTCAGCATCGGGCGAGAGGACGTCGGGGGCATCTCTTCGTGACGACGGCCAGCTCCCCCACCTCGCTCGGCGTCGGCCTGCAGGGTGCTCATCATATCAGCTTCCGCTCCGAGGTGAACGGCACCTCCGCCACATCGGTCGAGCGGCTTCCTGGTCGCGGCCGAGACCGGCCTTGTACCACGAGGAACGCCGCGTCCGTCGGATCGCCGTGGACCACCCAGGCACCGTCCTCCTCCTGGAGCGAGGCGTTGCCCGCCAGACTCCCCCGACAGGACGACACGTACCTCGTCGACGATGGGGCCGGGATGGACGGCCGTCGGTCGTCAGCTCGCCGTCCGGCGGTATCCGACCCCGTAACCTCGACGATCCTGAGCGCGTCACGATCCGGCCGGATCGTCATCTCGTTGCGCGTGAGCGTCCCGGTCTTGTCCGAGCAGATCACCGACGCCGACCCCAGCGTCTCGACCGACGACAGCTCCTTCACGATCGCGTTGCGGCGCGCCATCCGTTGCACGCCCAGGGCCAGGACGACCGACAGGACCGCCGGGAGCCCCTCCGGCACGGCGGCGACGGCGAGCGAGACGCCCACGATCAGGACGCCGATCACGTCCGAGGCGTCACGGATCTCCGACGTGAGGGCGATCGCCGTGACCACGACGACCGCGACGAGCAGGACCGCGACGCCGAGCACGCGACCGACGTGGTCGATCTCCCGCTGCAGCGGCGTCCGCTCCTGCTCCGTCGTCTCGAGGAGCTCGGCGATCCGTCCCACCTCGGTGTTCATCCCGGTGCCGATGACGAGGGCCCGCCCCCGTCCTCGCGTGACCGCCGTCCCCGCGAAGACCATGTTCGTCCGATCGGCCAGCGCGACCGGTGGTGACAGACGATCGGCGTTCTTATCCACCGGCTCGCTCTCGCCGGTGAGGGACGCCTCGGACACGCTCAGCGCCGAGGCTTCCAGCAAACGGGCGTCAGCCGCCACCGCATCGCCCTCGCCGAGCACGAGGACGTCGCCGGGGACGACCTCGTCCGAGGGGATGCGGCGCTCCTCGCCATCGCGGATCACGGCGGCGGTCGTCGCGGCCATCCGCTGCAGGGCCGCCACCGCTCGCTCGGCCCTCGCCTCCTGGACGTAGCCGAGCACCGCGTTGAGGATCAGGATCACCCCGATCACGACCGGCTCGAACGGGAACCCAGGCGTGCCTTCCAGGATCCACGCGAGGATCGAGATCGCGAGCGCCGCGATGAGCAGGTAGACGAGCGGGTCGGCGAACTGAGCGGCGATCTTCCGCCAGGCGGGCACCGGCGCCTCAGGCTCGAGCCGGTTCGGACCGAAGCGTCGAAGGCGGGTAGCGGCCTCCGAGGCCGCGAGCCCGCGGACGCGGTCGGCCTCCATGGCCGCGAGGAGCACATCCACGTCCGCGGCCCACGCCCTGGGCGGGGGTCCGGACCAGGGATCGAGCATCCAGGGCTCCTCGCGCCCGGCGGTCGTCCCCGTGTATCCGGCCATCGTGCTCAGCCTAGGTCGGGCGCTACCCTCTCGGGCGACAGGACGATGCCCTCTGGGAGGAGCGACACATGCCGGATGGACCGGACGCGGCGGATCGGCCGGCGAGCGCATCCCGTCCGACCGGGGTCGTGTCGGCCCACAGCGACGCCGGCGGCATCACGATCGTCCGGGTCTTCGACGCACCCCGCGAGCTGGTCTTCCAGGCGTTCACGCGCAAGGAGGACTTCGCGCAGTGGTTCGGCGAGTACGGGTCCTCCGTGCCGCTCGAGACGATCGAGATGGACGCGCAGGTCGGCGGGCGGTGGAACCTGATCATGCTCCACGGTCCCGATCGCGTGGAGCTGCCGTTCGGGGGCGTCTTCCTCGAGATCGATGAGCCCACGCGTCGCGACATCACCGAGGTCCTGGGCGAGCTGGACGACCCCGCGTCGCCGGGAGATCTTCACGGCGGTGCTCCGGGACCTGGGCGACGACCGCACCGAGCTGACGCTCACGCAGACGGGCGGGAACCTCCCGCCGGACGAGTACTCGCGCGCCCTCCGTGGCGAGCTGATCTTCACCGACCGCCTGGGCGAGCACCTCGCGAGCCTGAAGGCGCGCCACGACCAGGACGAGGAAGGGAGCTCGGCAGGACCGCGTCCGTAGACGGGCTCCCGACCACGTCACTCGGCCGGGATACGCTCGGCACATGGCGCGGATGTACGTGGAGGGGTGGGCGCCCGAGTACGGGGCGCCGTTCGATCCGGACGAGCAGCTCGCCCCCGCCGAGGGCGAGATCGATCCGACCGTGGAGCGGACGGACTGGGAGCCGCTCGAGGGCACCGACGACGGCTGCGAGCGGATCGCGTTCGTCGACGGCGTGCGCCGCGTGGACGCGCGCCTGCTGATGGACGATCCGGCGGCCGGGCCAATCCCCGGGATCTGCGGGACCTTCGCGGTCGGCGCGACGCTGTGGCACCGGCCCGAGCGCCGCTCCGAGATCCGCGACGTGAAGGTCGAGCGCTGGGCGGTGCTCGCGGGCGGCCACGCCGACGAGCTGCCGGCCGTCGACCTCGAGCCGCCGTACCGTTCGACGACGACGCCGTCCGACGACCCGTCGCACCTCGTGAGGGAACTCCACACGCGGATGCGCCGCGCCGAGGGCGAGCTGGCGTCGACGATGGCGGCCGAGGCGTTCGTCGTGGCGGACGGCCCGCTGAACAGGCCGCTCGTTCCCCTGCCGGTCGTCGGCTACGTGAAGACCCACCGCGTCACGTACCTGCCGACGGAGCAGAACGCCGTGATCGCGCAGCTCGCCCCCGGGCAGCGCACGCCGCTGTTCACGATCGCCTCGGACCGCCCCGACGTGTGCCGGTACTCCTGGTACGTGCGCCTCGCGATGCTGCACGGAGGCCACTCCTGGACCGGGATCGTGCGTTGCGAGGCCTCCGGCCGACTGGCGAAGGACGAGGTACGGACGATCGCCGACCGGACGGCCTCGCTGCTGCCGGTGACCGGCTCCGAGCCCCACGTCGACCCGCGGGCGCCGCAGAACCTGGTGCCGATCGGCGCGCTGGAGCGGGAGCTCCGTCACCGGATGGGCGACCCCGGCCTGGTCTACCGGGCGCTCCGCCACGCGGTGAGCGAGCGCGCCGCATCGTAGGGGGGTTCGGCTCGACGGGCTCGGCGCCTTGATCCCGTTCGGCGCGGCGTCCGGCTGACCTCCACCGTCGACTCAGCCCGTGTCCGCGAGCGTCGGATCTCCCCGCGACGGACCACCCAGGTAGCGACGGCCGTCGGGCCTGGACCAGCGGAGGTCCCCGTCCGGCTCCCGGGCGAGCCCCCAGCCCCACTCGTGGACCAGCCGGTGGTGGAACGAGCAGATCAGCGCGAGGTTGGAGGGCTCGGTCCGCCCGCCACGGGACCAGAACCGGATGTGATGCGCCTGGGTGAACGCGCGGGTCCCGCATCCGGGGAACGTGCAGCCGCGGTCCCGGTACCGGATCTGGCGAACCATCCAGGCCGGTGGGACCCGCCGGGCGGGTGTGAGGTCCACGACCGTGCCCTGGGCGTCCTCGACCACGACCTGCAGCCGAGCCGAGCACGCGAGGCGCTCGAGCGTGGGTGCCCCGATCACAGGACCGGACTCCACCTCGGCGTTCGCCCGGCCCCCGAGCGCTTCGACCGTCGCGTGAACGACGACCGTGGCACGGTCCGGGTCGGGATCGGCGCCCAGGCCCGCCGAGCAGAGCGCGACCAGGGCGTCGGCGCGCCGGGCCCGACTACCTTCCTCACCCGCCTCGTCCGGCATCGGGGGGATGCGCTCGGTAAGGCGTTCGATCGCGAGCTCGACCACCCGGCCCTGCGCCGCGGGGAGCTCCGCCTGCATGCCGAAGCGGCCGTCCTCGGTGTACCAGGTGTCGAGGTACCGGCAGCGCTCGGGCTCCAGGACCTGCTCGGCGGTGCGGCGCACCTCCAGGTCGCCGCGGTGCCGGATCGTGGCTACCGAGACGCGCGCGGCCCACGCGATCAGGCCCGCCTCGTCCGCGGGCGTAGCGAACCGGGCGAGCTCGCATACCTCGTCGAGCGAGAGCTCCCCACGCTCCAGGGCGCGGGCGATCCGGGGCAGCGCCACCAGGGCGTGCGCGGCCCCGATCCAGCGCCGTGCCTTCCAGCACGAGATGCCGTAGCGCATGGAGACCAGGTGGGAGGTGTCGCGGGCGCCTTCGCAGAGCCATGCCCCGGCCTCGTCCAGCCCACGGATGGCACGAAGGAGCCGGAGCTCGGCGGCTCCCACCTCTGCGTGGGCGGCATCGGCCTCGGCGAGCAGGGCCTCGGCGTGATCGCCGACACGACCGATGCTGCGAGCGGTGTTCTCCACGTACTCGAACATGCGTTCGATGTTACGTGCCGGTCTTCCCTCCCGCTGTGACCTGGCTCACTCGATGGGTGAAGTCCTCGGAAGGATCTGGGACCGGGCGGAGGCGAACGGGGGATCGAGGCGACGGTCCGCGAGCGGCGTGACCACAGCGGGCTCCCTGGGGCGTCGGGGGGCGGGGATACGATACGGGCCGTGAGACGAACAGGCCGCGCGGTCGGTCGCGGCGAAACCCGCGCGCGATGAGCGACGACGCCGTCGGTCGCGTCCTGGGCTCCGAGCACGCCTCCACCGCCGCCTTCCGGGTCCTCCTGAACGACGACGACTTCCTCCAACTCGACGACCTGGTGGTGGTGCGGACCCAGGTGCCGAAGGCGGGCGAGGTCAGGACCTACGGCGTCGTGACCGAGGCCGAGGCCGTGTACGAGGGCGCCACGTACGAGTCCGACACGCACCGCGTCGCCGAGCTCGGCATCATGCCGGCCGCCAAGGTCCGCACGGCGCGCGTCGCGATCACGCGCGTGGACCCGGAGGTCTGGGTCTCGCCCGACCCGGGCGAGGTCGTCGAGCGCGCGACCGGCGAGGAGCGCGCGAAGGCCCTGTACCTGGACGAGATGGGCCGTCCTCTCCCGATCGGGATCGGCCGCGACGGCGACCCGGTCAGCGTCGACCTGGACTTCTTCGACGGGCGTAAGGGCGGCCACATGTCGATCAGCGGGATCAGCGGCGTCGCGACCAAGACGTCGTTCGCGCTCTTCTTCCTTCGCATGCTGACGACGAACCCGCGCGTCCTCGGCGAGGGAGGATCGAACCTGCGGGTGCTCGTCTTCAACGTCAAGGGCGAGGACCTGCTGTGGCTCGACAGGCCGAACCGGCACTTCGACGACGAGGCCGCAGCCGGCTGGGCCACCCTCGGGGTCGAGCCCGGCCCGTTCCCGTCGGTCCGGTTCTGGGCGCCGCCGCGCCAGCGCTCGGGCGACGTGATCGTGCCCGACACCGGCGGCCGCCTCGAGGGCGTCGACGCGTTCGCGTGGACGCCGCGCGAGTTCGTCGACGAGGACCTGCTGCAGTTCTGCTTCACCGACGCGAACGACACGCGCAACCAGCTGCCGTTCATCCGCGAGCGCGTGCAGGCGCAGCTGAAGCGGTTCGCGGTCGACGTCGAGGGCAACCCCGGCGCGATCGTGCTGCGCGACCCCCGCGAGTCGCCCGACGGCACCTGGCGCGGGCTCACCGTGGGACCGCAGGCCGGCGAGCGGATCGTCACCGACCTCGGCTCGCTCGTCGACGCGATCGAGGAGTTCCTGGAGCCCGAGACCGGCGACGAGCCCGACCTGGCGTGGAGCGGCAGGGTCCAGGCGGGCACCGTGTCGGCGTTCATGCGGCGGCTGCACGCCGCGGCTGCCCGGATGAACCACCTGGTGCGCGCAGGCGAGAGCCGCCGTATCGACCGGGACGCCGCGAGCGTCACGGTCGTCGCGATCCAGTCGCTGCACGACCAGGCGCAGCGGTTCGTCGTCGGCGCGCTGCTGAACGAGGCGTTCCACGAGAAGGAGGCGACCGGCCAGCGCCTGCCCCTGTCGGGCGATCGTCCTGGACGAGCTGAACAAGTACGCGCCGCGCGAGGGCTCGGGCCCCTCAAGGACATGCTCGTCGACATCGCCCAGCGCGGGCGATCGCTCGGCATCCTGCTGGTGGGCGCGCAGCAGACGGCGTCGCGCGTCGCGTCCGAGGTGCTCGAGAACGCGGCGATCCGCGCGAGCGGCCGCCTCGACGCTGCCGAGGCCGAGCGCGCCGAGTACGGCTGGATGCTCCCGTCGACGCGCGCCCGCGCCCGCCTGCTGAAGCCGGGCACGATGGTGATCTCGCAGCCGGCGATCCCGGTGCCGCTCGTCGTGACGTTCCCCTTCCCGCCGTGGGCGACCCGGAAGGAGGAGGTGGCGACGGACGCCGGCGACGATCCGTTCGCCGGGCTCTGAGCGCACGTCGGCGTTCCGACCTCCCCCCGACATGAGGATCCTCCACACCGCGGACTGGCACATCGGCAAGCGCCTGGGTCGGCACGACCGGATGCCGGAGTTCCGGGAGGTCCTCGCCGAGGTCGAGCGGATCGCCGAAGAGCAGCGGGTCGACCTCGTGCTCGTCGCCGGCGACGTCTGGGACCGGCCGATACCGCCCGTCGACGCGTTGGCGCTGGGGCTCGAGGCGCTGCAACGGCTCGCTGCGCACGCGCCGGTGGTGGCGGTCGCCGGCAACCACGACTCCCCCGAGCTGTTCGAGGCGCTCGCGCCGTACCTGCGCGAGCAGGGGAAGGGCGTGCACCTGGTCGGGAGGATCCGCGGCCCGCGCGAGGGCGGCCTGCTGGGGCCCGATGCCCTGGGCGTCCCGGCGGTGGTCGCCGCGTTCCCGTTCCTGCGCGAGGGGCGCGTCGTCGACTTCATGCGCGACGCCGGCGAGTGGTACGGCGCGTACGCGTCGCGGGTCGGCGCGATCACGGCCGCGTACAACGAGGCGCTCGTGGAGGCCTCCGGCGGCGATACCGTGCCCATCCTGGTCGCGCACTTCCTGGTCAACGGCGTGAAGGTCGCGCGCAGCGCGGCTCGGGGCGAGCGGGAGCTCCACATGGGGGACGCGTACGCGGCGACGCCGCAGGCGATCCCCGCCGGACCGCAGTACGTGGCGATGGGCCACATCCACGCGCCGCAGCCCGTGCCGTCGGCGGCCGTCCCGGCGCACTACGCCGGCTCGCTGCTGCCGCTCGACTTCGGCGAGGCGGGCGAGCAGAAGCGGGTGGTGCTGGTCGACGTCGAGCCCGGGACGCTCGCGACGGTCACCTCGATCCCGCTCACCTCGGGCCGGCCGCTGCGGCGCGAGACCGGCACCTGGGACGAGCTCGCCGCGCGCGCGGACGAGCTGGCCGACGCCTACCTGGATCTGACGGTCCGGGTCGTCGGCGTCGACGTCGAGCTCGGACGGCGGGCGGCCGAGACGTTCCCGTACCTCGTCAACGTGCGGGCGGAGAGCCCCGCCGTGGAGCGCCGCGAGCGGCCGTCCGGCGAGCGGCCCACAGACGAGGCCCTCTACGCCGCGTACGTGCGGGAGACGACGGGCGAGGACCCCCCGGCCGAGCTGCTGGCGCTGTTCAAAGAGGTCCTGGACGAGGCGCTCGATGCGACCGCTTGAGCTGACCGTGGATGGGTTCCGCTCGTACCGCACCGCGCAGACGTTCGACTGGCGCGGGCGACGGCTCGTCGGCATCGTCGGCCCGATCGGCGCCGGCAAGTCCTCGGTCCTGGACGCGATCTCGTTCGCGCTCTACGGCAAGACCCCGACGTTCGAGCGCGACACGCGCTCCCTGATCCACCAGCTCTCCGATCAGGGCCACATCGAGCTGGTGTTCGAGGTGAACGGCCAGGTCTGGCGCGCGCAGCGCGGCCTCCGCCGCAGGGGCCAGAGCGGCCACAAGCTCGAGCGCCTGAGCGAGGACGCTCCCGGCGCGGCGGTCCTGGAGAGCATCCAGGGCGAACGGGCCACCCGCGAGCGGGTCGAGACCCTGCTCGGGATGGGCTTCGACGCGTTCAGGCGATCGGTCCTGTTGGCGCAGAACCGCTTCCAGGAGTTCCTCAAGGCGACCCCTACCCAGCGCAACGAGGTCCTGAAGGGCGTGTTCGGGTACGAGCGGTTCGCGGCCGCGCTGGAGGCCGCCAGGCGTCGCGTGGCCGCGACGGAGGCGACGCTCGAGGAGCTCGGCCGCGAGGGCGAGCGCCTGACACGCGCGCGGGAAGAGCTCGACGCGGCGCGCGAGCGCGCCGCGTCGAGCGTTGCCCGGCACACCGAGCTGGCCGACGCCGCCCTCCGGGCGGCGTCGTTCGAGGCCGAGCGAGTGGGAGCGGAGGCGCGGGCGGCCGAGGCGCGGGAGGAGACGGCGCGCCTGCAGGACGTCGCGGCGCGTCTCGCCGACGCGGGAGACGTCCGGGCGCTGGCCGACGATGCCTCGGCCGCCGCCGAGCGGCTGGCCGCGGCGATCGGGGCGGCCGACGAGGCCGAGGCGGGGCGCGTCGCGGCACGCGAGACCTTCGAGGCGGTGCGCGCGAGCCTGGGCGAGGGCCTGGAGGCGTTCGCCGAGCTGGTCGCCCGGCACGAGCACCTCGCGGCCGCCGCGGCCGCCGCCGAGGCCGACCTGGCGGTGGCGCGGACGGCGGCGGAGGCGGCGGAGGCGGCCGTCTCGGCCGTCGAGGCGGAAGCGGAGGGGGCGCGGACGGCGGCGGGCGGAGCCGAGACGTCTGCGGCCGAGCGGGCGGAGGCGGCCGAGCGGGCGGAGTCGGCCCTCCACGAGGCGCGCCACGCCCAGATGGCGTTCGCCCTTCGCGAGGGGCTCGTCGCCGGCGAGCCGTGCCCGGTCTGCGCGCAGCGCGTCGCGACGCCCCCGGCCCGCGGCCGCGCACCGAAGGCGCTGAGGTCGGCCGAGAGGGCGCTGGAGGCGGCGAGGAGGGCCGAGACGGAGGCCCGGGCGGCGCGCGATCTGGCCGTGGGGACGCTCGCGTCCGCGCAGGAGCGGATCCACGCGGCGCGTGCCGACGCGGAGCGATGCGGCGCCGCGGTCGTGCGGGCGCAGACGGCGGCCGGGACCTCGGCTGCCCAGCTCGCCGCCGTGAAGAGCGAGCTGGTGGACCGTCTCGGCTCGGGCGACCCACGGGCGCTCCTGGCCGCGCGGCGAGGGCTGGAGGCGGCCCGTGCGGCGGCGGACGCCGCCGACGGGGCCGCGCGTGAGGCTCGCAGCCGTGCGGAGGCGGTGCGCGCGGAGGGCGAGCGCGCGGCGTCGGGTCGCCGGGCTCGCCATGACGCTCGCGCAGGCGTGGGGGCTCCTCGGGGAGCCTCGCGACGTGGATCCGGAGCCCGAGGCGCTGGCGACGGCGTTCGTCGCGATCGGCGGAACGACGGTCGAGCGGCTGGACGCCGCGGCGAGGGTCGCCGCGGAGGCCGGGGCCGACGCGAGCGGGGCGTCGGAGGCCTACGCGGCGGAGCTGGCGTCGGTCGGGCTCGGTCCGCACGATGACCCACGCGCCGCCGCCGCCGACGCGCAGGCGGAGAGCGCGGCGGCGGCCGAGCGGGTCGCCTCGCTCGAGGCGACCCTGGCCGAGGGCGCCGATCTCGCGGCCCGGCTCGCCGACGCCACGGCGCGGCGGGACCTCGCCCGACGGCTCCAGCGCGATCTGCAGCCGTCGGGGTTCCTGGGCTTCGTCCTCGAGGAGGAACGCACGACGCTGGCCGGGCTCGGGAGCGCGCACCTGGAGGAGCTCACCGACGGCTCGTTCCGCTTCAGCGACGACGACGCGTTCCGGATCTTGGACCTGAACGCCGGCGGCTCCGAACGGAGCGCGGACTCGCTCTCGGGCGGCGAGACGTTCCTGGCGTCGCTCGCGCTGGCGCTCGCCCTGGCCGAGATGGTGACCCGCGGAGGCGGTCGTCTGGATGCGTTCTTCCTCGACGAGGGGTTCGGGAGCCTCGACCCCGAGCACATCGACCGAGCGATGGACGGGGTCGGGAGGCTGGTCGCGAACGACGAGGACCGCCTGGTCGTGCTCGTGAGCCACGTGGCCGAGATGCGAGACGCGATCGAGGACCTGATCGTGCTGGACAAGCACGACGTCACCGGCGACACGATCGTCCGCTCGGGGGCGACCCCCGCCGCATCCATCCCTCCCCCGGGGGCTCCGGGGGGCTAGGTCTTACGGCCCAGACCCTTCGGCGGAGATAAGCCCTGTGGCCGACTGTGGTCGGGCGGAGGACGGACCGATACCTCATGCGGGGCCCACAGCTCGATAGGGGAACGATGGCCGGCACGAACAGCGTGTATCGCATCGCCAGGAGCCTGCTGATCGGTCTGACCGCGGTGCTCGCGATCGGGGTGATCGGCTCCTTCTACATGGGCGTCCGCGCGACGAACGCGGCGCGCACCCTCGCGCGCGACGAGGCCGTCTCGATCGTCGACAACTCGCTCCCGTTCGTCTTCACGACCTCCGACCTCGTCACGCCCGCCAGCGATACAAAGGCGGACGAGATCGACACCGACCTAGCCAGGGTGATCTACGACCCGACCTCCTACGACGACGTCGCGATCTACTCACCCTCGGGCACGATCATCTACGCGACCGACCACGGCCTGATCGGCCAGCGTCCGACCGAGGCCCGCGACCCGGTCCGCGCCGCCGCCCGCGGCGTCGTGACGATGGACCAGGGCGACGGGCAGTTCTCCGTGCTGGCGCCGCTCTCGCTCCGCACCGGCGGCGAGATGAACGCGGCGGTGCAGCTGACGCGCGACGACGGTCCGATCGCGAGCGCCGCGGGGCCCTGGCGCTTCAACGCGATCTTCCTGGGCATCGCGCTCGCCGTCGTCGGCTTCCTGCTCTGGCGGATCGGCCGCGTCTCCGCGACCGCGGTCGCCACGCAGACCTTCGCCCCGTCGGCCGGCGCGGCACGGATCGCGGGGATGACCCCGCGCGCGATCGAGGCCCCCACGCCCGGCCTGCGCGAGGAGGGCGATGCGCGCCGCAAGGCCGAGGAGCGCGCCACGGCCGCCGAACAACGGCTGCAGGTCATGCAGGACCAGTACAAGGTGACGCTGGACGAGCTCCACAACGTGCAGCGCGCGCTCGCCGAGCGGAGCGCGGCGGCGTCCGGGCCCGACCCCGAGACCGAGGCGCGGCTGCTGAAGTCCGAGGGACGCGTCCGGCTGCTCGAGGGCCAGCTCCAGGCGATGAGCGGCGAACGGGACAAGCTCGCGAAGCAGCTCGTCGAGTCCGCGTCGGCCCCGAAGGGCGATCCGGAGCTCGAGCACCGCAGCCGGATGGTCCAGCAGGAGGCGATCGGGCTGCGCGCCGAGCTCGAGGGCGCGCAGACGGAGCTGTCGCTGACGCGACGCCAGCTCGACGCGATCAAGGAGGAGTCGGGCCGCACGCAGGAGCTGCAGCAGGGCTTCGACGCAGCCCAGGTCGAGATCCAGCACACGAAGGACGCGCTCTCCGCGTCGCGGATGGACGCCGAGCAGGCCCGGGCCGAGCTGGAGGACGCCCGCGCCGAGATGCGCGCCCTCCGCGCCGAGGAGCAGCGCGCCGCGGTCCTGGACGAGGAGCTCCGCGCCGCGAAGGCCGAGCTCGAGTCGATGAAGGCGTCGCACAGCGCCGACCTGGTGGAGCGCGAGACGGACTTCGAGTCCATGGTCCGCCGCACGCGGGAGGAGTTCCAGACCGAGCTGGACGCCATCCAGAAGGACCTGAAGCGGCAGTTCGCGCAGCGCGAGGAGGAGCTGAACCAGCAGATCGCCGAGCGGGAGGCGGGGTTCGAGGCGAACGAGACGTCGCTCCGCGAGCAGCTCGCCGCCCGGGAGCGGGAGCTGACGACCCAGCTCACGGAGCGCGAGGCCGAGCTGACGGCGAAGCTCGCCGCCCGGGAGCGGGAGCTGACGACCCAGCTGACGGAGCGCGAGGCCGAGCTGACCGGCGAGATCGGCGCGCGGGAGACGAAGCTCCGGCGCAGGCTCGAGGAGCGCGAGGCCGAGCTCAAGCAGGCGCTCGAGGCGCGAGAGACGGACCTCGGGACCGAGCTCAAGGAGGCGAGGCGTGAGGCGAAGGCCGCGGCCGCGGAGCTCGAGGTCGCCCACCGTGAGCTGCAGACGGCGCGCGACGAGCTGGCCGCGCGGGAGCGCGAGTCCGGCGACGGCCAGGAGCAGCTCCGCAAGGCGAACGAGGAGCTCGTCCGGTCGCAGACGGAGATCGAGACGCTCCAGCGCGAGCTGGCCGCGGCGCAGCGCTCGGTGACCGAGGCCAAGACCGAGGTGGGGGCCGCGACCGCCGAGGTCCAGGCGGAGCTCCGGCGCGGCGTGGAGCTCGCCGAGCGGGCGGAGACGGCCGAGCGGGAGCTGCGCGCCGAGCGCGAGCGCGCCGAGGGGTCACGCACCGAGCTCGAGCGCCTGCAGGCGGAGGCGGAGCTCGTCCGGGCAGAGGCGGATCGCGCGCGGCAGGAGTCGGCGGAGCTGAACGAGCGGCTGGCGGCGGCCGCCGCCGAGCACCATGACGTGCTCGCCGCCGCGTCGGCGGCCCACCAGCAGGAGCTGGCGGCGGCCACGGCCGCGCACCAGGCCGAGGTCGCCGAGCTGACCGCCCAGGTGTCGGGGCGTTCGGATCTCGACGACGTCCTGCGCGCCAGCCAGGAGCGGCTCGCGACGCAGACCGAGCGCCTGGTCGAGGTCGAGGAGCGCGCCCACAAGGCCGAGCGAGAGCTGACGCAGGCGCTCGCCCGCAGCGAGGAGCTCGAGACCGAGCTCCGTCAGGTGCAGCTGGAGAAGGCGATGCGCGACCTGCGAGACCAGGAGGTGGCCGAGGCCGCGGCAGCCCACATCACCACCGCGATCGACGGCGACGGCGAGGTCATCGAGGACCGGCGATCCTCGACCCCGTTCACGAAGGAGCTCTCCCGCGACGCGCAACGGACCCTGTCGCAGATCCTCGGCGTCACGAAGATCATGAAGTACAAGAAGGACGCGAAGGATCAGACCCAGCTGATCAAGCAGCTGACGAGCCAGGTACGGCGGCTCGAGCACACCGTGGGCGACCTGGCCGACGTCGACGCCCTGGTCCGCGGGTCGGTACCCCTCACGATCCGTCGCTCGGACCTGGACGCGCTCGTGAGCCGCGTCGTCGAGGAGTCGGGCGTGTCCGGAGATCACGACGTGCGTCGTCAGTCGCAGCCGTCGTGGTGGGGTCGACCCGCAGCGCGTCGAGCAGATGCTCGTCGGCCTGCTGCGCGCCTCGGGCGAGCGCACCGCGACCGGCAGACGGTCCGGCTCGCGAACCGGCATGAGGGCGCGCTGATCCGGTCGAGGATGGAGCCGTCGTCGGACGCCTCCATGAGCCCGGTCGTGCAGCGGCTGGCCGAGGTGCACGGCGGCTGGGCGAGGGTCGAGGGTCGGGAGAGCGGCGGCTCGAGTTCCAGGTCTTCCTGCCGGACGCCGGCAGGGAGGCGGGCACCGCCGACGTCGAGGGCGCCCCCGTCCGCCGATACGCGCATCGTCGGAACGCGCCGACGGGTGCGGAGCCCGAGCCCGAACCGGCCGAGACGCCCTGGTCCCAGTCGAAGAGGGCTGCTGGTCCAGGAGCTCCACCGGCTGTCGGCCGAGGACTGAGCCCGGCGGCCGGTCGCCGGCCGCTAGTCGAACGCCTTGAGCAGCTCCCTGCTGATCACGAGACGCTGGATCTGGTTCGTGCCCTCGTAGATCTGCGTGATCTTCGCGTCGCGCATGAAGCGCTCCGCCGGGTACTCCTTCATGTAGCCGTATCCGCCCAGGATCTGCACGGCGTCGGTCGTGATCGCCATCGCGGCGTCGGAGGCGAAGCACTTCGCGACGCTCGCGTGATACGTCAGGCGCGGGTCGCCGGCGTCGCAGGCGGCGAGCGCACGGTAGGTGAGCACGCGCGCGGCCTCGAGCTTCATCGCCATGTCGGCGAGCATGAACCGGACCCCCTCGAAGTCGACGATCCGCTGGTCGAACTGCCTGCGCTCGGCGCCGTAGGTCAACGCGACGTCCAGCGCGCCCTGCGCGATCCCCACCGCCTGCGCGGCGATCACGGGGCGCGAGTAGTCGAGCGTGCGCATCGCCGTCGCGAAGCCGGTGCCCTCCTCGCCGATCAGGCGGTCGGCAGGGATCCGCGCGTCCTGCAGGATCACCTCTCGCGTGGGCGAGCCCTTGACGCCCATCTTCTCCTCGGGCTTGCCGAACGAGACGCCGGGGTCGTCCCGCATCACCAGGAACGCGCTGACGCCCTTCGAGCGCAGCGACGGGTCCTTCGTCGCGAACACGACGTACGCGTGCGAGACGCCCGCACCCGTGATGAACCGTTTCGTGCCGGTCAGCGCGAACCCCTCGTCGGTTCGCTCGTAACGTGTCGTCATCGCGACCGCGTCCGAGCCGGCACCGGCCTCGGTGAGCGCGTACGACATCAGCACCTCGCCGCGGCAGATGCCGCCGATCATCGCGGCGCGCTGCTCGTCCGTGCCCGCGAACGTCAGCGGGATCACGCCGAGCTTCGACACGATCGGGGTGAGCGCCACGCCGGCCGACACGCGCGACAGCTCCTCGATCAGCACGCCGAAGGCGAGGGATCCGCCGCCGGAGCCGCCGTGTTCCTCGGGGTAGCCGACGCCCATCAGGTCCGCGCGCACGAGCGCCGCGTAGACGTCCTCGGGCCACTCGTCGTCGTGATCGATCTGGGCGGCGCGCGGCCCGATCGTGCCCTCGGCGAACGACCGGACCACTCCCCGGAACTCCTCGAGCTCGGGAGGGAGCTCGTACCGGCCGGCGTCGCTCATGGTCACCAGTCCATCCGCGACTATGCCTGATGACGAGCGCGTCGCCCTGACCGCCGCCCCCGCGCATCGCGGCGCCACCCAGCTCGATGCCCCGCCGCCGCATCCGAGCGCAAGGGCCAACACGATCCGGGCGCCGCCTGCCTCGATGGGATGACCCAACGCGACCGCGCCGCCGTTCACGTTCACGAGGTCCTCGTCGACGCCGAGCATCCGAGCTGCATGTAGCGACACCGCGGCGACCTCGTCGATCTCGACCAGACCCAGGTCGTGCGCGTCCAGGTCCGCCTTCTTCAGCGCCTTCTGCATCGCGAGCGCGGGCACCGTGTGCAGCGACGGGTAGCGATCGGCGGACATCCCGTACGCGACGATCTCGGCGATCGGTTCCAGGGCTCCAGGCGCTCGGCGCGCTCGGCGCTCGTGACGACCACGGCGGCGGCGCCGTCGGAGATCTGCGACGCGTTGCCGGCGGTCACGGTCCCGTCCGGCGTGAACGACGGCTTCAGCTTCGCCAGGACTCCGCGCTGGTGTCCGGTCGGATCCCCTCGTCGCGCTCGAAGGTCACCGGGTCGCCCTTGCGCTGCGGTACCTGTACAGGCACGACCTCTCCCCGGCCAGCCGGCCCTCGTCCTGGCCGCCGCGGCGCGGTGATGCGAGCGCGCGGCCCACACGTCCTGCTCCTCGCGCGTGACGCCGAGCTCCTTGCTCACGATGTCGGTGCCTGCACCCATGTGGTGGTCGTGGAAGCTCGACCAGAGGCCGTCGTGCATCATCGCGTCGACCAGCGGCGTCGCCCAGCCGCGAGCCGGCTCGGGCCTTCGGCAGCAGATACGGGCGTTCGTCATCGACTCCATGCCGCCGGCGACCACCACGTCGAGCTCGCCCGCTCGCATCGATTCGTCGGCGACGCGATCGCGGACGTGCCCGACAGGCAGACCTTGTTCACCGTGAGCGCGGGCGTCTCCTTCGGCATCCTGGCGTCGACGGCGGCCTGGAAGTGCCGCGACCCGCTGGCCCCGGCCTGGATCACATGGCCCATGACCACGTACTGACCTGCTCGAGCGCCACGCCCGAGCGCTCGACGGCGGCCCGGACGGGGCATCCTCCGAGGTCCATCGCGTCGAACCCTGCGAGGAGCTCCTGGAACTTTCCGAACGGGGTCCGCGCGCCAGGCGACGATGACCGACCGCGTCATGCGTCGAGTCTACCGGCCCAGCGCATCAGCCCTGAGCGCCGCGGATGATGCTCTCTGCGATCCGGATGAGCGCGTCGAGATCCTCCCCGCCGGAGATGCGGGGAACATCGACACCATCGACCACAACGCGAACGAAGGCGGATTCGCGCGGTCGTCATCACCGGGGAATGAGCGGTCACCACCAACGCGTATCCCGCCGATGCTCGTCAGCGACTTGCCCTCTGCGGGATCTCGTTGGATGTCTTCCTTGAAGTCGGCTTCTGCGGATCACCGCCGAGCCAATCCGCTTCCCAGACCTCGATGTACACCTGCCGCACCTCGGCTCCTTCGGAGCGTGAGGGCGCAAATCCCCACGCACGCCAGTCCGGGTGAGGTACACAGCTCAAGATGTTTCCTCGTTGGCCAGTTGGTCGGTTGAACAAGCAGTTCGAAGTCAACTGCCGCTCGCGCAACGTCTAGCGTCGACTGCCACTCGGGTGGATATGGGAACCTTTATCGCCGCTTCCGACGGCCCTACGAGCGCCGCCAGAGTCGCTGGAGACGAGCATGCCGTCAGAGCACCAGCAGGAGGAGGACGATCCGCGGGTTTGACGTTCGACGCAGCGACTCAGGCAGCACGCGCGGCGCGGATGAGTCATCAGCACGCCTGCTTCACCCAGAGGTTCGTGTTGGCTGATCTGCAGAAGGTGTAGCCGTGCCACCTCCACTTGACGAGCCCCGAATAGACCACCCAGCTGCAGTTCGTGCAGCCGATCTGCTTCAGGTTCGTGAAGTGCGCATGGAGCGAGTCCGAAACGACGCATCGCTCAGACTCGTCAACTGAGTCCCCCAGTCGAAGTTCACGAACTGATCGCCAAGAGCATTGCCATCCCATGCGAAAGACCATCGATGATCGTGATTCTGGTCGACCTTGAGACTGCGGAGGGCGTTGAGGTTCGTGATAAATTCCGGGGTACTGCTCACCGTCGTGGCAACCCCTGCGTTCACCCACGTCTTGTATGCCCGTGGGAGCGGGCGTCGGAGGATCCCACTCCCACTTCAGCTGAGCGACATGGTGCTCTGCCAGACGGTAACCGATCGCCAGGTGTTCACGTTCGAGGAGCCGACGAAGTTGTTCACGAGGACGTCTGCTTGATTTCCCAGCCTCAGCTGCGTGTTCGGTTCGTTCCTCCAACAGCGTCATGGTTCAAGCCGCAACTGCCGAAGCCGGACCCAGGGGAAGGATCGTCAGGCTGAGATGATCAAGGCGTCAGCGCTCGAGCAAGACTCCTTCCGCGATCGGCCACGCCAGCCATGACCCGAAGCTAGGATTCGTCCTCGTCAATCGGTTCCATGACCGATCCTGCACCATCTTGGGGCTTCTGGGAGCTACGGTGTTCGACCCTGTGCGCCATCGCTCGAAGATGTCGCGGCTGTCCAGGCAGAAGTCCTCGGTCGCGAGCATCCTGAGCTTCCCGAGCGTGACGCGGCTGCTCCAGGCGACCTCGCTCGGCTGGTGAACTACCGGGCCGTCCCACGTCACCGCGTACACCGAGCCTCGCCGCTCGGTCCGAGTAGCGGTGCGTGAAGAGCCGCTCGATAGGCACGCCCGCGATCCCGAGCCTTCCTCGAGCTCGCGCGCCGCGCATACGTCGTACGTCTCACCGCTCGCGAGGACGCCGCCCGCGAACACGTCGTACGCGCCCGGATAGACGTCCTTCGTGTCGGCGCGCCGGCATCAGGAACCGCCTGTCCGGAGCCGCGACCATCACGTACGCAGCGGTGCAGGAGGTTGCGTTCCTGGATCTCGCGTCGCGGGACGGTGTCGATGACGCGGTCGTCCTTGTCCACTACGTCGACCAGCTCGTCGCCCTTGGACCATCGGGCTCGGATGCTACTAATGTGGCCTTCCTTGCACGAACGACCATCAGCGCGCCGGACGATGTCGAGCTCCCCACAATTCCGCCATGGACCACTCTCGCCCCGTGCGTCTTCTGGTGCTGACCGCCGTGGCCACCACCGCTGTGTTGGCGTCTGCTGGATGCACTATCTCGCAGGCCGACGATGCATCGGAGGTGGACGGGCCAGGGCCTTCGGCACCGCATCTGCGGCAACCCCACGTTCGAGCTTCGCGCCGGGGGAGTGGTCGATCGAGGAGCCAGGCGCTTCCATCCTCCTGCCACCGCTGAGCGATCATCCGCTGACGACGCGATGGAGCTTGACCGGCTGGTCGACGTCCGCGTGGGCCATGAGTGGCATCGGGCAGCGACTTCGGCCTGTATCCCACACGATGCAGGACCAGAGTTGTCGGCAGGATGCGGGCCGGCCACCGCGCCTGCCTGGTTGCTGATACTCGAGGCACAGCCCAAGGCGCTCCACTGGCGCTTCGTCGTCGCGAAGGAACGAGGTCCAGGTGTCACGATCCACGTCGAGATCACGATCGAGCCAACGGCGCCGTAGAGCGTTGCCGACCGCCTCAGTTGCGGTTGGCGAGCGCCTTCTCGAATACCCGAGGTATCCCGGCGCCGACCAGCTCGTCGCGATCGATCAGCGCGTCGCGGAGCGCGGCGTGGATGTCCCGGTTCTCCTCGAGCGCAGCGCGCACGCGGGACCCGCTGGGCTTCGAGGATGTCCTCGACGCGCTGCTTGCCCTCGGCGTCGGCGAGCACCTTGGCAACGAGGTTCGTGCGGCTGGACCGCGCTCGGCGACCGCGTCGAACGGTATCAGGGAGCCCGCCATCCCGAACGAGCCGACCATCTGGGCTGCGAGCGCCGTCGCGTGCGCCGTGATCGAGGTCCCGTGCCGCTCTCCCCAGGCAGAGCTCGGCGACGAGCCTGCCGATCGCGATGCTCGCCTCGATCTCGCTGCGCTGGCGGGTGAACCGCCCTCGGCGTCGCCGGCCAGGAGGCCGAGCGAGCCGCCGCTTGACGACGACAGGACCTTGAGACGCCGGTCCTTTCCCAGCAGGTGCGCGACGCTCGCGTGGCCGGCCTCGTGGGTCGCTACGGCGACCCGGTCGCCGTCGGTGCAGACGACGGGCTGCTCGATCCCGATCTCGTCGGTCAGCTTGGCCTCGTAGACGTCGCCCCGCGTCATCGGCGCCCGTCGCGCAGGGCGACCAGGAGCGCCTCGTCGAACAGGTGCTCCAGCATCACCGGCGTGTACCCGAACGTGTCGTGGGCCAAGCGCTCGCGCTCGGACGGCAGGTCCAGCTCCGGCTCGTGCGCCTTGCGGTCCATGAAGAAGTCGATCAGGTCCTGGCGCCCCTGCTTCGTCGGCACGTCGAAGTAGAGACGGCGATCGAACCGCCCCGGCCGAAGGAGCGCCGGATCGAGCGCATCGGCGCGGTTCGTCGCCGCGATCAGCAGGATGTTGTTGTACGTGGGCTTCGCGGCCGCGAACTGCCGGGCGGGCGGCAGGTACGAGTTGACCCACGTGACCATCCGCGACTTCACGCGCGTGCGCCAGGGCGGCTGATCGAACGACTGCATCTGGATCAGCAGCTCGTTCACCATGCCCCCGTTGCCGCCGGAGATCATCGGGGAGACGACGCGACCCAGACCGTCGGCAGCCGGGGGCGCCGCCAGGGCCCCGGCCGACGGCGATGCCGTCGGGCCGCTCGGCGCCGGGGACATCCCCAGCGCGTCGCGGCTCATGCCGATCGCGTCGATCTCCTCGATGAACCCGATCGCTCCCCCCTCCTTGCGGGCGGCCTTGCGCAGCGCCTTGAAGTAGGAGCGGATCTTCGACCCCGTCATCCCGAACCACATCGACTGGAACGCCGGCGCCGAGATGAACAGGAACGGCACCCCCGCCTGCTTCGCCATCGCCTTGGCCAGGTACGTCTTGCCGGTCCCGGGCGGCCCCTCGAACAGCACGCCGCGGCGCGGCGTCCCGCCCAGCTCGTCGCGGAACGTCGCGTAGCCGAGGAACACGTCGAGCGTTCGAGCGACCTCGTCGACCTGGCCGTCCAAGCCGCGGATGTCGGTCAGCCCGATCTCGACCTGCTCCGGGTGGACCGTTATGTGGGGCGACCGCCCGGACATCAACGGCATCGCGACCATCAGCCCGATCGCCGCGATCAGCAGCAGCGCCGGCAGGAAGATGATCCAGTCGTCCGGCAGGCTCGGAAGCTGGATCGGGTTGTTCGTCGCCAGGCGGTACCAGAGCCACGCGTCCACGGCGGCGATCACGACCAGCGCGCGGACCAGCTTCCGTCGGCGGGTGCGCTCGCGCTGGCGGAACACGTCGGCCCGGCCTCGCGTGAGGATCTCGGATCCCTCGAGCAAGGGTGCGATCGCGGAGCGGTGCTCGTCGGTCACGGGTGGCGGCCCCCTGTGTCGGTCGTCGCGCCCACGGCGCACGCAGGACGCTACGCCCTTGGTTCTCCCCCTCGCATCGGCCGTTGGTCGCTCGGGCGGGGCCGAAGGGCGGGGTGACCGAGCGGACCGGGTGAGCCCACACGACGGGGGTCCTCCGCTAGTGTTCGCTGATGGCGCGCACCCCCGGTCCGAACGTGACGGCGAAGGACCGGGCGGTGGTCGGAGCGGTCCTGCGGGACCTCAGACGCGCTGCCGGATTCCGCTCGGTCGAGGCGGCCGCGTCCGCGAAGGGCGCCCCGGCGTCGCGCCAGACGATCTACTCGTACGAGCGCGGGGGCCTGGTCCCGTCGCTCGCCCAGTTCCTCGCGCTGGTCGAGTTCTACGTGCTGGGTTCGCCGAACGGCGACGGGGGCAAGCTCGAGGCCGACCTGCGCGCCCAGGGGATCGCCGCGGTCACCCGCGCGCTGGCGCTGCCCGCCTACCACGTCGCGCAGGCGCAGGACCTGATCGCGCGGATGCAGCCGGATCCGGGAGGCAGGGCGTGACGCTCGTGCTGACCGATCTGGACCACGTGGGGATCGCCGTCGAGGACCTCGAGGCGGCCGTGGAGCGGTACCGAACGCTCCTGGGCGCCGAGCCCGTGCACCGCGAGCGCGTCGACGACCAGGGGGTCGAGGAGGTCCTGTTCGCGGCGGGGAGCTCGTACGTCCAGCTCCTGGGCGCGCTGGGCCCGGACACGCCGGTCGGCCGGCACCTGGCCAAGCGCGGCGAGGGGGTGCATCACGTCGCGTACCGCGTCGCGAGCGTCGCCGACGCCCTCGAGCACCTGCGCCGAGAAGGCGCCGAGCTGATCGACGCGGAGCCGCGCCCGGGCTCGCGCGGCACCTTGATCGCGTTCGTGCATCCGCGCACGTTCGGCGGCGTGCTGGTCGAGCTGGTCCAGGAGCGCTGAGAGCCCTATGTCAACCCATCAGGCTGCTTGGCGGTTCAGTCCCCCGTGGCGTGAAGGCTCGTAGGGGACTCCGTCCGTCCAGCACCGCCAGATCACTCGCACCCAGGCCCGCGCAAGGATCCTGACCGTGTGGGGATGCCGACAGCCACGCGCTCGCGCACGATCGTAGAT
>JAXLTF010000013.1:0-80901 GCA_046330185.1 Actinomycetota bacterium | reverse complement strand
GTGACGACCCGGAACGCGTCGGGCCCCAGGCGCATGATCGTGAGGTCGGCGCGGATGCCGCCGGCCGCGTTCAGGAACGGCGTGTAAACCACGCGTCCGACCGGAACGTCCATCTGCGCGACCGCGATGCCCTGCAGGGCATCCAGGGCGCCGGGTCCGGTGACGTCCAGGACGACGAACGCCGACAGGTCGACCAGGCCGGCTCGGTCGCGCATCGCCAGGTGCTCGGCGTTGATGATCGGCGACCACCAGCGCGATTCCCACTCGGCCTCGCGCGGCATCACGCGGTCGCCGTACTCGGCCAGGAGCGCCTCGTTGGAGGCGTACCAGTACGGGCGCTCCCATCCGACCGCCTCGAAGAACTCGGCGCCCAGCTCGCGCTCGCGGTGGTTGAACGGCGCGAGCCGGACGTCCCGGTTCGAGGACCACTGCTCCATCGGGTGGACGATGCCGTAGGTCTTGTTGAATCCCTCGCCGGCCCTGGCCACGACGTGTGTCCGCGTCGTCTGATGCGCGTGGAAGCGCGCGATGTCGGACGCGTGGGGATCGATCTCGGGGGTCCCGTCAGTCATCCACTCCGCGACGCAGCGCGCGATCCCCGGCGCCTCCTTGATCCAGATCGCGGCGGCGGACCAGAGGCCGCGCACCTCGGGCGTCTCGCCGAGGATCGGCATGCCGTCGGGCGTCAGCGACAGGAGCCCGTTGATCGCGTGACGGATCCCGACGCGCTCGTCGCCCAGGATGTCCGGGACGAGCTCCAGGCCCTGTTCCATCTGGAGGTCGAAGTCGTCCTGCGTGAACGGCAGCTCCGTGGGGGACAGCGCCGACTCCTCGATCGAGGGGATGTCGTCGGGCTCCACGACGATCGTCCGGTGCGCGTACGAGCCGACCTCCAGGTCGCCGCCATGCTGGCGCTCGTACATGTTCGTGTCCATGTCGCGGACGATCGGGTAGCTGATCTCGCCGACCGTGTCCTCGAACAGCGGCACCGGTCCGACGCTGATCATCTGATGGACCGCCGGCGTGAGCGGGATCCTCGCCCCCGCAATCCGCGCGATCCGCGGGCTCCACACGCCGCACGCGATCACGACGGTCTCGGCCCGGATGTCACCGGCGAGCGTGCGGACGCCGCGGACGCGGCCGTCCTCGACGTCGATCCCGGTGATCTCGGTGCCGGCGATCGCCGTGAGCGCGCCCAGCTCGGCGGCCTTCTCGCGCATCAGGGTGCCGGCGCGGAGCGAGTCGACGACGCCGACGCCCGGCGTGTGGAAGCCGCCCAGGATCACCGAGTCCTCGACGTAGGGGACGAGCTCACGCACCCGCGCCGGGGTGATCAGCTCCGATTCGATCCCCCAGGCGTGGCTGGAGGCCATCCGCCGCCTCAGCTCCTCGATCCGCTCCGCCGTGCGCGCCACCTCGATGCCGCCGCTCCGCGTGAAGACGCCGAGCTCCTCGTACTGCCGCACGCTGTCGAGCGTGAAGTCGGTCATCTCCTTCGAGTGGTCGACCAGGAAGATGAAGTTCGACGCGTGGCCCGTCGAGCCGCCCGGGTTCGGGAGCGGGCCCTTGTCCAACAGGACGATGTCCCTCCAGCCGTGCAGCGCCAGCTGGTAGGCCATGCTGTTGCCGACGATCCCGGCGCCGATCACGACGACGTTCGCTTCAGTGGGCGGTGCGGTCATCGGGTGGGTCCCTCCTCGCGGGCTCAGGGACGCATGATGCCTGAGCGGGCCGCCGCTGTCGCGCCGGCCGTTTCGGACAGCGCAACGTAGCCGGACGCGCCGCCCCGGCAGCGATCGCCGAGCGAACTGCTCAGCCCGCCGCCGCCAGGACGATCGTCCAGATGGTGGCGTTCGATGCGGCGGCTCCGGCGGTGGAGGTCAGTCCCCCGTAAGGGCCCGCGGGAACGGATCCCCCGCTGTCGGCAACCAGTCCCTTGACGGTGCCGCTGCCCGTCTGGGTCCCGTTCGCCCTGACGGCGACGCCCCCGGGCGCGGTGAGCAGCGAACCCGAGGAGTCCTTGTGCGTCCAGTACGACACCACCCAGGCGTCCGGGATCGACACGGTCACCATCGGGGTCGTGTGTGCCGAGAGCCCGGCCGCATCGATGTCGGATGCGAACGTCGCGACCGGATCCACACCCGAAGTTCCACGATACGCGAGCAGGACGAGGTTCCCCTTCGACCTTCGGGAGAGGCCGATCTCGACGGTTTCGCCGGCGTCGCCCGGAGCCGCGACCTTGCGCCAGACCCGGGTCACCGCCCCCGACATCGACAGCGTGTCCAGCGGCAGCCAGTCGGTCACCCCCGACGGTTCGGCGATCGTGGCGTCGGTGTTCGTCGCGAAGAGCAGGAGCAGCCCGTCTCCCGCCTGCACGCCCGGCGGCATCGTCACGCTGTGCGTCTGCGCATTCACGTTCGAGGTCGACGCGCCCACGAAGCCGATCGACGCCCCGGCTTCGCTGACGGTCACCGCCTGGGCAGCCTGGTCGGTCGCGTCGTCATCGTCGGTCACGGTGAGCGTGATCGTGTAGGAACCGGGACTCCCGAAGGTGTGCTCCACCGTGGCGCCGGATGCCGTGGCGCCGTCGCCGAAGTCCCAGTCGTAGCGCGTGATCTGACCGTCGGCATCCGTCGAGCCCGTTCCGTCGGCGAAGCAGGTGAGACCCGAGCACCCCACGTCGATCGCGGCCGTCGGATCCTGGTTCGGCGGCGGCTCGTTCGAAAGGCCCACGACCCGCTCCAGGGGCACGAGCTTGAAGTTCTGGTTCCCGCTCGAGCCCGGCGTCGTGTTGTCGTTGTCCTGGCAGATGAAGATGCCGTTCGGGAAGGAGGGCCCGAGGTCGGCGGCGAGCGCATCGATGCCGTCGGTGCGTCCGCACCCGTCCGCGACCCCGGTGGCGTTCTCGATGCGGAACGACCTAATGAACGCGTTGTCGCCTTGCCGCTCGTAGACGAGATAGGAGTTCAACGTGTCGGAGGCGGCCTGCGACGAGGCGATCAGGTAGCCGGTCCCGCCGGGCTGATAGACGATCGTGAGACCCTCGGCGTCCGGACGGATGTGACCTCCAGCACCGATCGTACGGTCTACCGCCACCCGTGATCCGGTTCCGGTGGGTGCGGTCGGCTCCGCCCCGTACCTCCAGATCGCGACGTTCTCCTCACTGATGTAGAGGTTCCCGAGCTCGTCGTCGGCTACGCATCCCTCGACCTCGGAACCGACGTCCCACTGACGCACCGTCGTGCCCTCGACGAGACCGTCGCCATCCGCGTCGGCGAGCGCCAGTTGCGCGACCATCCCGTTGCGCGCGTTGACGAAGACGTACAGCTGGCCGCTGGAAGGACTGCGATACAGGCAGAGGCCCTCACCGCCGATCGGTGACGCGATGCTGCCCGACGAGGCATCGGTGACGTTCACCAGCTGACGGGTCGAGGGATCGATCCGGTACACGCGGATGCCGAGCCGATAGGCGACGGCGATGTCGATCGTGCCGGTCCCCGTCGCGAATCCGGATCGCGTATCGACGTTGCCGTAGAAGCCACCTGTGAGCCGTTGGATCCTGGCTCCCGACAGGTCATAGACCTCGAGCGCTCCCTTCTTGTCGTTCCCCATCACGATCGAACGGGATGGATCCACCGGATCGCGCCAGATGGCGGGATCGTCGGCCGCATCGCCCGAGTGCCCGACGGGAGTGGTTTCCACCGTCGGAGATGCGTCACCCACCGGCTGGTCGACGGCCACGACCCCCGGCGCCCATGCGACGGACGCGATGACGAGCGCGCAGCAAGCCACGGCGAGCGCCAGGGGACGGTGGAGTCTCGGGGGTCGGCCCACCACGGAACGCTCCCACGGGTGGCTCATCGGGGTCAAGAGGCCGTTCGGCCCTAGGCCCGTGGATGCGTTCGCGTATCGTTCCGGCGGCAGCGGATGGAGGTGAGATGAGGAGGTTCCGAGGATGGCCCGCTGAGGCCCTCGAGTTCTACGACGGCCTCGAGGCCGAGAACACGAAGGCGTACTGGCAGCGGCACAGGCACGAGTACGACACGCTCGTGCGGGAGCCGATGGAAGCGTTGCTCACCGAGCTCGAGCCCAATTGGGGCGAGTGGAGGATCTTCCGCCCCTACCGCGACGTCCGGTTCAGCGTCGACAGGTCCCCGTACAAGACGCACATCGGAGCCGTGATCGGCGATGGCTACATCCAACTCGGGGCCGAGGGCATGGCGGCCGGATCGGGGATGTGGGAGATGGCCCCCGACCAGCTCGAGAGGTACCGAGGAGCCGTCGACTCCCCCAGGGCCGGCGTCTCTCTCGAGCGCATCGTCGAGGAGGTCCGCCGGCTGGGGTTCGAGACGACGGGCCGAGGCATGCTGAAGACCACGCCTCGCGGTTACCCGAGGGATCACCCACGTATCGCGCTGCTTCGGTACAGAGGACTCGCCGCGTGGAAGGCGTGGTCGACCGGGGCGTGGCTCGGCACGCACCGGGCCAAGGACAGGATCGAGGTGTTCTTCCGCGCGTCCGAACCCCTCAACGAGTGGTTGCACGGGCACGTCGGGCCGTCCCGGCTCCCCGATGACCCCCGCAGGTAGCGACCGGTCCGGGTCGTGCCGCGGCTAGCATCCGTTGAGTGCAGACCTGGCTCGTGCTGTTGCGCGGGATCAACGTCGGCGGGAAGCGACCCGTGCGGATGGGTGCGCTCCGTGAGGCGTTCGCCGAGATGGGCTACGGCGACCCGGTCACCTACATCGCCAGCGGCAACGTGATCGTGGGCTCGACGCGGACCAAGGGAGCACGCACCGTGTCCTCGCTCGAGCGGCGGCTCGAGGCCACGTTCGGCCACGAACTCCGGCTCGTGGTCCGGACGATGCCGGAGGTCGAGGGTGTCGTCCGTCGCATACCCGCGGGCTGGGACGCGGAGGACGAAGCGACCCGGCATTACGTGATCTTCCTGACCGACGGGGTGGACGGCCGCGAGATCGGACCGTCCCTGTCCACCAAGCCCGAGGTCGACGCGCTCGCCTGGGGGCGGCACGCGCTCTACTGGTCGGCGCCGATCGCCGAGATCACGCGAAGCGCCATGGGCAAGCTGACCGAGCACCCGGCCTACGGCGAGATGACGATCCGCAACCTTCGCACGACGCTCGCCGTGCGCGAGCTCATGCGTTCGCACCCGAGCGCGATGGGATCGCGCGGGCGCCGGTGACCGGCGAGACGTTCATGCGGCCACGGAGCGTCACGATCCTGTATCAGACGGCCGCCCGCGTCTGGCTGACCGCGGCCGCGGTTTCGTTCCTCCTGCCGTCCCGCTGGCGGGCAGGCATCTGGCTCCCGCTCCACCTGGTCCTCGCCGGCGCGATCTCGACGGCGATCTCAGGCGCGATGCAGAACTTCATGCTGACACTGACGGCAACGCCGGCGCCCCCGGGGTGGCTGGTCCGCGCGCAGTTCGTCCTGGTGACGATGGGCGCGGCGTCGATCGCCGTCGGCGTGCCGACATCCACGGCGGCGCTGGTCGCAGTGGGCGGGACGGCCTTCGTGGGGGGGATGGCGATCCTGGGGTGGATGCTCCTGCGCGCGTGGCGACGGTCCCTCACCAGGCGCCACCCGTTCCCGATGGCCGCCTACGGGGCCGCGGTGGCGTTCGTGCTGATCGGGGCGACGTTCGGCGCGCTCATCGGCAGCGGAGCGGTCTCCGGGGCCGCGTACCTGCGTTTGCGACACGCGCACCAGACGGCGAACCTGCTGGGCTGGGCGTCGCTCACCGTCGTGGGGACGCTGATCACCTTGCTGCCGACCGTGCTCCGGGTGCGGATGCCGCCCCGGCGCGGCCGATGGATCCTGGTCGCGCTCGTGGGCGGCCTCGTACTGCAGCTGCTCGGCTGGCTGGTTCCGGCGGATGGGCTCCTCGCGGCGGGGGGCGTGGCCTACGCCGTCGGCGCGGTCGGCGTCGTCGGGCTGGCGGTCGGCGTGCTACGCGTCCAGCGGACGTGGGCGATCCCGGCGGCGGGGTCCCACATGATCGCCGCCGTCGCGTGGTTCGTGCTCGGGTCGCTGGGCCTGGCCCGCGCGCTGCTCGCCGGGCCGGCTGGGTTCGACCGGTACCGGTCCGTGTATCTGACCGCCTTCGTCGGCGGGTTCCTGGTCCAGGTGCTGCTGGGCGCCTGGGCCTACATGCTCCCGATGCAGCGACCCGGGCATCCGACGGACCGGCGACGGTGGCTGGCCGTGTTCGAGCTGATCGCGCCGATCCAGCTCGTCCTGCTGAACGGGGGTCTCGCGCTGCTCGCGGCCTCCGGGGCCGGGTGGCTGGAGGGGAGGTGGGGCGAGGCGGGGTGGATCGCCGCGTTCGCGGGCATCGTTCTCGGGCTCGCGAAGGCATGGCTGTTCCCCGTGATCGCCCGCGGGCGGGTGGAGACCGATCGGGCGCGGGCCGTCTGGGGGAGCTAGCGGGGGCGAACCCGGGTCCCGGATCGGATGGTACGAAGGTCCCCCCGGGTCCTGCCTGTGGGCCGCGAGGATGTGACAGGCTGACGACCCAGCCGGTCGAGGGAGGCCGCTTGAGCCGGACACCGATGGACAGCGACGGGCTCGGGGCGACGGGGCCTTCGCGGGAGAGCGTCCGCGCCAGCGTGGCCGGGGCGATCGTCGCGGTGGTCCTGGCGGTCATGATCTACTTCGGGAGCGATGCGCTCCGCAACTTCGATGCCGCGTTGATCGGGTACGCGACCGCGACCGTCGTCCTGACGTTCGGGGTCGTGTACAGGTACGTGATGTGGGTGCAGACCCCACCCACGCGCCGCTACCTGGTCCGCGGCTGGCGGGCGTTCCTATCGTTCGCGAACTTCCGTCGGTTCCCCTCGATGGTGCCGCGGGGCATCGTGAGCTACCTGGGTCTGCAGACCTTCATCAGGCGGCGCGGAACCGGCCGCTGGCTCGCGCACCAGTCGCTGTTCTGGGGCGTGGTCATCGCCACGCTGATGACCTTCACGCTCGCTTGGGGGTGGATCCACTTCGAGGCGACGGCGTCGGATCGGTACCGGATGTTCGTCTTCGGCGTGAACGTCATCACGTTCGATCCGCTCACGTGGCTGGGGTGGATCACGTTCCACATCCTCGACATCTCGGCCGTGCTCGTGATCGCGGGATGCGGCTACTTCATCTGGCGCCGCATCCGAGACCGGGAGGCATCGAGCGGTCAGCGCCTGGGCTACGACTTCGTGCCGCTGGTGGCGCTGGTTGCGATCTCGGCGACCGGCCTGTTGCTGACCATGTCGAGCGCGCTGCTGGATGGCGAGGGCTACGGCTTCCTCGCGATCCTCCACATGGGCGTGGTGGTGCTGTCGCTCATCTTCATCCCGTTCGGGAAGTTCTTCCACGTGATCCAGCGGCCCGCGACCGTGGGGGTGCACATGTTCAAGCAGACCTCACAGGACCGAGAAGGCGTCGTCGACTGCAGGCGGTGCGGCGCGCCGCTCGAGGGCGCGGCGTTCGTGCGCAACCTGCAGGAGACGATGGACGAGCTCGATCTCGCGTATCGCGAGCTCGTCGAGACCTGTCCCCGGTGCAAGCGGGAGCAGCGTGGGGAGGCATACCTGCGGCACGTCAAACGCGGGTTCTGACGATGGCCAGGAAACGCGCGCCGTATCCCGTCGTAGCCCCGGGCATCTCGGAGTTCCGGGAGGCCGGGGCGGAAGCGGCCGCGTCGTGGCGAGCCCCCGAGCCGCAGGACGTGACGATGGTCCCGACACACTGCTGCTACTGCGGCGTGCAATGCGGGATGTACCTGCGCGTGGACGGCGAGGGCCGGGTCTTCGGCGTCGAGCCGAGGGACCACGACATCAACAAGGGCAAGCTGTGCCCGAAGGGGGTCACCGCCTACCAGCAGGTCAACCATCCGGACCGGATCCTCCATCCGCTGGTGCGCGACGGACGCGGCCAGGAGCTGCGACGGGCCGGGTGGGATGAGGCCCTGGACCGCGTCGCGTCGGAGATCCTGCGGATCCAGGACGCGTACGGGCGGGACGCGCTCGGCGTCTACTCGGGCTCCTCGCTCGTCACCGAGAACACCTACCTGATGGGGAAGTTCGCCAGGGTCGGGCTTCGCACCCGCCACATCGACTACAACGGCCGGCTCTGCATGGTGAGCGCTGCGGCCGCGAACAAGAGGGCGTTCGGGATCGACAGGGCCGCGAACCCATGGAGCGACATGCTCTCGACGGACGTGATGCTGTTCGCCGGATCCAACGTGGCCGAGTGCTTCCCGGTGATGTCCCACTACGTCTGGGGCGCCCGCGACCGCGGGGCGCGGCTGATCGTGGTCGATCCCCGGGAGACGCCGCTCGCGCGCACGGCCGACCTCCACGTGCCGGTGCGCCCCGGAACGGACGCGGCCTTCTTCGCCGCCGTCCTGCACGTCGTGGAGCGCGAGGGGTGGACCGACGAACCGTTCATCGCCGAGCGCACCGTCGGATGGGAGGACGTGCGGGACGCGGTCCGCAGCTATCCGCCGGCGCGCGCGGCCGCGGTCTGCGGGGTCGACCCGGAGCTGATCGAGCGCACCGCGCGCATGTGGGGGACGGCCGAGCGCGCGATGGCGTTCCACGCGCGCGGCGTCGAGCACCAGATCCAGGGCGTCGAGAACGCGCTGAGCATCATCAACCTGGTCCTGGCGACCGGTCAGATCGGCGCCGAGGGCAAGGGGTACGGCACGATCACGGGACAGGGCAACGGCCAGGGCGGGCGCGAGCACGGGCAGAAGGCCGACCAGCTGCCCGGCGCGCGAGACATCGAGAACCCCGAGCACCGCGCGTTCATCGCGGACTTCTGGGGGATCGACGAGGCGGACCTGCCGCACGCCGGCGTCAGCGCCGTCGAGCTGGTCCACCTGATGGAGACCGGCGAGATCCGGGGGCTCCTTGCCCTGTGCAACAACCCGTTCGTCTCGATGCCCAACCTCGACCGCATCCGGGCCTGCTACGAGCGCCTCGAGCTCCACGTCCAGATCGACTTCTTCCTGTCCGAGACGGCAGCGCGCGCCGACGTGGTCCTCCCCTGCACGACGTGGGCCGAGGAGGGTGGGACGACCACGAACGCCGAGGGCCGCGTGATCCTTCGCCACAGGGCGGCCGACGCTCCCGGGGAGGCCCGCGCGGACCGGTGGATCGTGGGGCAGCTCGCGGACCGGCTGGGCGTGGGGGACCGGTTCGCGTTCGCCTCGCTCGAGGACGTCTTCGAGGAGCTCCGGGGCGCGTCGAAGGGCGGCATCGCGGACTACAGCGGGATCACCTACGAGCGGCTCGAGGAGACGGGAGGTCTGTTCTGGCCCGTCCCGAGCGAGGATCACCCCGGCACGCCTCGGCTGTTCGAGGAGCGGTTCAACTTCCCCGATGGGAGGGCGCGGTTCAACCCCGTGGAGT
Organism: Actinomycetota bacterium; assembly: GCA_046330185.1. Lineage (GTDB taxonomy): Bacteria > Actinomycetota > UBA4738 > UBA4738 > HRBIN12 > DATBLY01. The sequence continues at coordinate 71,485 of JAXLTF010000013.1, read as the reverse complement.
GGCGCGAACCCGCCGAGCCGGTGGACGAGGAGTACCCGCTCCGGCTGACGACCGGCCGGACCGTGGCGCACTTCCTCTCGGGGAACCAGACGCGCCGGATCGGCGCGCTGGTCGAGCAGAGCCCGAGGCCCTGGGTGGAGGTCCATCCATCGCTGGGGTTCGCGCCCGGCGACCCCGTCCGCGTGGTAACGCGCCGTGGTGAGATCACGCTGCCGGCGCTCGTCACCGACACCATCCGCGGCGACACGGTGTTCGTGCCCTATCACTGGGCGGGGGGCACCGCGGCGAACCTGATGACGGTGGACGCCCTGCACCCGGTCAGCCGCATCCCCGAATACAAGGTGTGCGCGTGTCGCGTCGAACGCGGGACGGCGATCACGCCCACGCCCGAACCACCCAACCCTCCCGGAGCCGCGGCGGATCCGGTCGCCGAGCGTGCGAGCCGGGACACCCGCCAGCCGACCGCGCCGCAGGGCAGGGGGACGTCCGACCCATGATGGGCAGGACCCTGTTCATCGATCCAGGGCGTTGCATCGGCTGCCAGGCGTGCGTCGCGGGCTGCCGTGAATGCGACTCGCACCGGGGTAAGTCGATGATCAGCCTCGACTACATCGACCAGGGTTCGACGGTCGCCTCGATGCCGACGGTGTGCATGCACTGCGAGGATCCCGTGGCGCCGTGCGCGGAGGTGTGCCCCACGGACGCGATCCTCGTCACCGCGGACGGAGTGGTGCATGAGGCCGCGAAGGAGCGCTGCATCGCGTGCGCGAACTGCGTGCACGCGTGTCCCTTCGGCGTGCCCAAGATCGAGATGGAGGAGATGCTCCAGTACAAGTGCAACATGTGCTACGACCGCTCCTCGGTCGGTCTCGCCCCGATGTGCGCGGCCGTCTGCCCGACGGGAGCGATCTTCTACGGGAGCATCGACGAGCTCCTGGCCGATCGGCCGAACGCCGCGGCGACCGATCTCACGGTCTTCGGCGAGCAGGCGATCCGCACGGGGGTCGCGGTGGTCGTGCCGAGGGACTACGTCGCCGACGCGATCCCGGGGACGCCGTGAGCCGCGCTCGCCGCCGCGCCGAACCTTCGGCCTTCGAGCGGATCCGCGCAGACGCGGTCGTGACGCGGCGCGACTACCTGCGGATCTTGGTCACGATCTCGGGCGGGCTGGTCCTGGGCGCCGTCGCGGTCGCGGCGGGGCTGTTCCCCCGCCGGACGGGGTCCGTCGGAGCCGTGCGGATCGCTGGCCGGATCGAGCAGGGCGAGGCCTTTGCGTTCTCGTATCCGGGTCCGGACGATCGAGCGATCGCCATGCGGCTGCCGGACGGCTCGCTGGTCGCGTACTCGTCCATCTGCACGCACCTGTCGTGCGCCGTCCTGTGGGAGCGCGAACGCGACGAGCTGCTCTGCCCGTGTCACCAGGGACGCTTCTCGGCGCTCGACGGCGCGGGGTGCTGTCCGGTCCACCGCCCCGCCCGCTACCGGTGATCGAGCTTGAGGAACGATCCGACGGTGTTTACGCGGTCCGGGCGGTGGTGCGTTGAAGCGGACGCCCCGCCTCCGCTTCGGCTCGGGGCGCCGGGGCCCGGTCCGGGCGCCGGAGCGGACCGGGATCCCGAGCGGACCGCCGTCGTGGTGGCGAGGATCGCCCTGGTGGCGACGGTGGTCGTCGGCCAACTCTGGGGCGCGCGACGGCCCTCGATGCCTACCTCCGAGGAGCGGATGACGATCGTCTGGTGGCTCCTCGCGTTCCAGGTCGTCTCCTTCTTGCTGTCGTTCGCGATCTGGTGGATGGCCCCGAGGGATCGATGACGGATCGCGCGCGCGTCTCGCCCGGCCCGCGGGCGTGCGGTCGAGCCTCGCCGACCTTTCGCCGGGCTACTTCGCGTTGGTCATGGCGACCGGGATCGTCTCGATCGGGGCGGAGATCCGGGGCCTGCACGGTGTGGCGGTCGTCATGCTCTGGCTCAACGTCGCCGCCTACGTGGTCCTGTGGTCGCTGTACCTGGTCCGCCTGGGCCGTTCCCGGGAGCGAGTGCTGGCGGACCTGACCAGCCACCAGAAGATAGCTTCCTCACGATCGTGGCGGGCACGAACGTCCTCGGGGAGCAGCTCGCGCTGGTCGGGGGCGCCCCTGGTGCGGCGGTCGCGCTGTGGTGGGTCGGGCTCGCTCTGTGGGCCGTGCTCCTGTACGCGTTCCTCACCGCCGTGACGTTCGCCGAGCCGAAACCCGATCTCGGGGCGGGCATCCAGGGCGCCTGGCTCCTGCTGGTCGTGTCGACGGAGTCGATCGCCGTGCTCGGCGATGGTCGCCCGCACATGGCGACGCGCGGGGTGCTGTTCGTGGCGCTGTTCACCCATCTGATCGGCGCCATGCTCTACATGGTCGTGATCGGACTCATCTTCTACAGATGGACCTTCTTCCCGATGGCGGCGGACACACGACGCCTCCGTACTGGATCAACATGGGAGCGCTGGCGATCACGACGCTCGCGCTCCGCCCTGCTCCTCGCCGCGCCCGGCTGGGACCTGCTGGAGGAGCTCGCTCCCTTCCTGAAGGGATCCACGCTGCTGTTCTGGGCCTTCGCCACCACGTGGTGGGTGCCCCTGCTGATCATCATGGGCCGTCTGGCGTCACGGGTTCCGCCGCGTGCCGCTCGGTACGACCCCCAGCTCTGGGCCATCGTCTTCCCGCTGGGGATGTACTCGGTGGCCACGGCCAGGATGATCGACGCCATCGGCCTGCCGTTCGGAGCGTGGATCGGGGCGGGGGCCTTCTGGGTCTCGTTCGGCGCCTGGGTGGTGACGGCCGTCGCCATGGCGTTCGCCGAGGGTCGAACCCGCTCGTGATCAGCGGGACGCTCAGGTCGCGACGAAGCCGGTTCCCGGCGACCACTCGGCGCGGTAGGCGGTCAGGCTCGGGCCGAGCGCGGACGCGGAAGACGCCGGTGCGGCGCGGCGTGAATCGCGAGCTCGCCTCCGTGGTGTCGATGAGCCAGGCGCGCCAGGGACCACCCGGTCGTCTCAGTTGCACGTCGTAGACGTATCCCTCCGTCGCCGAGGCGGTGGCCCAGGTGAGCTCGACCGGCCTCCCACGCGGCGATCGACGCTTCGAGACCTGCACGACGACCCACACGCGCCCCCGCATCGTCTCGTGAAGGGAGCAGACGTATCGGTAGGTCCCGGCCGAGACGAACCCGTGCGCGAAGCTCGGTCCGCCGGGCGCGACGAGCCCGGAGTCGAACAGTCCCATGCCGGTCGCGTCCGTAGCCGTGTGCGTCCGTGAGCCGGTGAACTCCCACACGACGCGTCCGCCGGGGAGCTACCCGCACCACCGACGGCAGGAAGTAGTCGTCAAGGACGTCGACGCGCTCCTCGACCGAGGCCCGTCGGATGTGTGGTCCCCGTTGGGGGCGGCATCGACGGGCGTGGCCGTGAGCACGGCCAGGGCCGCCAGGATCGTCACGCGATCTTGCGTGCCGACATCGTTCCCGTATCGGCAGTAAGCTCACGCATCTGCATCGGCGGGACGCGTCACCTCGGCCACCTCGGCTCCCGTCGCCGAGATCAGGTCGGAGGCACGCAGGTGCATGTTCACGCCGCGGGCGCCTCCGCCGATCGCGACGCGATCGGCGGAGGCGACGGTCACGTCGGCGATCACAGGCCACGCCGTTCGGGAACCGAACGGCGTGATCCGCTCGTAGCCGGTGACGGCCCTCGCCTCCTCCGCGTCCGGGCAGCGAGAGGCGGTTCACGCCCCAGGCAGGAGCGGAGCTTCGGCCAGTCGATCTGCCGCCCGCCCGGCACCAGCACGAAGACGTAGTCGTCCGCCGCGCGGGGCACGACGATCGTGCGCAGCAGGCTCCCGACGGGGATGCCCTGCATCGCGGCGCTCTCTCCTGTACGGTGCTCGGCCGGTCGGTGCGCACCACCTCGAAGGCCAGCCCCATGGCATCCGCCGCGATCGTCCCGGATGTCCCGGCATCCTCCACGTTGCCAGTATCCATGCCGTGGCCGCTCTGCCCCGGTTCGTGCTGCATGGAGCTCAGCCGGGCCCCCGGCGTTGTACCGCACGAGCTCCTCGCGACCGGAGCCGCCCGACACCCCCAGCGACAGCACGACGCCGACCCCGGGTGCGTACAGCTTGTACTCGAGGATGTCCGGGGTGAGCGGGGTGAACTCCTTGCTCAGGAGCACGTCCACGTACCGCCCCAGCCAGCACCCGCCCCGTTCGTCCGAGGCTCAGGATCTCGGCCCGATCCTCGGCCTCGCCGGGCAGGGACTCCTGCCGATAGGCCATCGCGACCTGCGGGTGCGCGGGCATGATCACGCCGGGCTGGGCGCCGTCGACCCAGCCTCCCACGAGCCCTGGGTGCTGACCACGACGCCGTGCTCGTACTCCCGGGTGGCCTCGCCCAGGTACCAGACGCTGCCGCAGACGTCCTGCGCGAACCAGTCCCAGGTGTTCTCGACCAGCGCGCCCGCCTCGCGGACGACATCGTGGACCACGACCGCCCGGATCCCCAGGATCGACCGAGTTCGATGAGGCTGAGATCTCGACGAGCGGGCTCGATCGTCGCGTCCCCGATCCCGCCGGCCGTGACGAGATCGCCAGGCTCGCCGCGACCATGAACGCGATGCTCGCCCGGTTGGAGGCCGGACATCTCCGCGAGCGTAGAAGCCGTATCCGACGCATCGCACGAGCTCCGCTCCCCGATCTCGTCGATGCGTCAGCACGCTGAGGTGGCGATGGCCTACCCCGACGTGACGTCCGTCTCGGAGCTCGCGGCGGTCGTCCTCGAGGAAGACGACCGGCTGCAGCGGCTCGTCGACGACCTCCTGCTCCTGGCGAGCCTGGACGAGGGCGCCTCCCGGCTGCGCTCCGAGCCGGTCGACCTGGACGACCTGGTCCCCGAGGAGGCGACGCCTGCGCGCGATGCCGCCGCTGCGCATCGACACGGCGGCGGTGTCCTCCGGCCGTGTGATGGGCGACGGGGCGAGCCTCGGCCGCCTGGTCCGGAACCTGACCGAGAACGCGACGCGCCACGCGGAAGGGGTCGTCGCCGTCGCCCTGCGCGCCGCCGCCGACGGCAGCGTGTTGTTGACCGTCGAGGACGACGGTCCCGGGATCACGAGAGCGACCGCGACCGCATCTTCGAGCGGTTCGTGCGCCTCGACGACGCGCGCGGAGGCGAGGCTCGGGCGGGAGCAGGCTCGGCCTCTGCATCGTCCACGAGCTCGCGGCCGCTCGGCGCCACCGTCTCCGTGGACGGGAGCCCGCGAGGCGGCGCGCGGTTCCGGGTGTCGTTCCCGGCTAGGCGGAGGGTGGATCCGACGGCCTCGCTCCGGGTCGTCCCCTGACCGCGCGCCTGCGATTCCGCCGGGCCACGTCGGGAGTGAGCCCGGGGGGCTCGGGCGCGACCGTGCCGTACGTCCATCGGCGGATCTCCGCCTCGGTATCCTCGCCGCGATGGCGACCGTCCGGCTCGTCCTGATCCTGAGCGAGAACCACACGCTCGTGCCGCCGCCGGGACCTGGGGGTCTCGTGGACATGGCGAGCGGGCGGAGGACGCGGGCTTCGATGCGGTGATGGTCGAGCACGTCGCGATGGGGCCGGGCGCCGACGAGCGCGGCCTGCCGGAGAACCCGCGCGACTACGCGCTCCCAGGCAACCAGGACCCGTCGACCCCCTGGCCCGACCGCGCTGACGCCTGCTGGCGGCCGTCGCGTCGGTCACCACGCGACTGCGGCTGGTCGCGGGCGCGATCATCCCTCCGCTCCGCCATCGGTCCTGCTGGCCGAAGCAGCTCGCCACGCTGGACCTCCTGTCGGAGGGACGCCTGGTCGATGCAGCCGACCGTCAGCTGGCACCGCGCCGAGTACGAGGCGCTCGGCGTGGACTTCGCGACCCGGGGCGCACGCCTCGACACGAGCACCTGGAGGCGTGGCGCGCCCTGTGGGCGCGGACGCCCGCGTCGTTCGCGGGCGTCCACTATCGATCCATCGACGTGTCGCTCGAGCCGAAGCCGTACCGCGCGGGCGGCGGTCCTTGGTTCGGCGGGAGCAGCCTGCACGCGGCCCTGGTCCGCAGGATCGTGACGTACGGCTCGGGGTCAACCCGCTCGGGACGCCCGAGCCGGACGTCCTGCCGCGGCTCGCGGAGGCGATGGCCGCCGGCCGGGACCTGGACTCCCTGGAGCTGGTCGGCGGGACGCCGCGGCCGGTTCCCCGACGGATCGAGCGCCGCCGACCTGGGCGAGGCCCTCGCGGCGATCCCCGAGCAGGTGGGCCGGGGCTTCAGGACGATCTGCATCAAGCCGTCGCAGTTCACCGACGATCCGGCCGACATACCCGCTGCTCCGGGCGATCGTGGACGGTACGGCGGCGCTGACCGGCACATGAGCGGCGAGCCGCTCGGCCGCCACGTCCTGAGGTCGATCCCGAAGCCGGTCGGGCAGTTCCTCGAGCACGCCCCGGAGATGCACCCCCGTTCACGCTGACGTTCCTCGATCCCGCGATCGAGCGAGAGCACGAGCGCGTCTACTTCCGCGACGCGCTCCCGTACATCCGGATCGCCAACGTGCTGGGCATCGCCCTGTGGATCCTGCTCGGGATCCTGGCTGCCGTCGAGCTCGAGCGGGATCCAGGTGGCGGATCTGGTGATCCGGTACGCCATCGGCATCCCGCTGATCGCGATCAGCCTCGCGCTGACGTACACGTCCTGGTTCCCCGCTGACTGGAAGCTCACGGTGTCGGCGGTGGTCGCGATCTCGGCGATCGTCCTGGTCGTTCCATCGCGTGTTCGTGGGCGAGGCCCGGCCCTCGTGGAGCTGGGCCGGGATGATGCTGCTGCTGGCCTTCGCGTACGTGATGACCCGCCTGCCGTTCGTCTACGCGTCCGGTCCTCGGGGCGTTCGCGATCGCCTGCTTCAACGTCGTCGAGGCGTCGTTCGCGCACAACCGGACCCGTTCCGCTTGCTCTACGCGGACTTCTTCCTGGTGTCGTTCGCGATCGTCGGCGCCGGCCGCGTCCCAGGCTGGAGCGCTCGGCGCGGCTCCTGTACCTGCGCGGCTCGGGCTCGAACGCGCGCGGGCTCGAGGCCGACGCGCCTGCTCGACAATACGCTGCCCAGGGCGATCGTCGAGCGTCTGAAGGACCGGCACGAGGACCCGCAGGCGAGCCGTCTCGCCGACGCGCTCGCCGAGGTGACAGTCTGTTCGCCCGACCTCGTGCGGTTCGCGGAGCGGGCCGGGTCGATCGCCCCGGGACACCTGGTCGAGATCCTCGACCAGGTGTTCCCCAGCGCTTCGACGCGATCGCGGACCGCACCGGCATGGAGAAGATCAAGACCGTCGGCGACCTGCATGGCGGCCGCGGGGCCCGAGCCGCGGCCGGGCCACGCCGTGGCGGCGGCCGAGATGGGGCTCTCGATCCTCGAGGCGCTCCGGGACGAGCGATGGCCGGGCGGCGAGCCGATCCGGGCCCGTGTGGGCATCGCCACGGGACCCGGTGGTGGCGGGCGTGATCGGGCGCCGCCGGTTCTCGTACGACCTGTGGGGCGACACCGTGAACCTGGCGGCCGCCCTGGAGTCGAACGGGACGCCGGGCCGGATCCTCGTCTCGGAGGCGACGGTCGCGGCGCTCCAGGACCTCTACCGCTTCAGCGACGTCTGCGTGCTCGACCTGAAGGGGAAAGGCCCGACGCGCGCGCGGTTCCTCGAGGGTCGGATCGCACGGGAACAGGACGCGGATTAGCCGAGCTCGACCGACCGGCGGGCGATCGTGCCGTGTTCGAACCCGTCCACCGGGAAGCGCGCCGCGTCGCCGCGGGCCGCCCCCAGTGCGACCAGCACGGGGCGGTAGTGCTCGGCGCTCGGGTGGCTGAGCAGCGGCTCGGGCGCGGCGTGCCGCCAGTCCCGGATCGCGTGGTCGTCGTGACGTTCGAGCGCCGTCGCGACCCACGCGTCGAACGCGACGGCGTAGTCCGGCGGCGGCACGTCGCCGGTCAGGACCGCGTGGCGCAGGTCGTGCACCAGGTTGCCGGTGGCCAGGACGAACACGCCCTCGTCCCGCAGCGGTGACAGCTCCGCGCCGAGCGCGACGAGCTCCTCCTCGGACATCGCCATCGGCATCGAGAGCTGGAGCACCGGGATGTCGGCCTCCGGGAAGACGTGGATCAGCGGCACCCACGCGCCGTGGTCGATCGGCCGGTCTGCGCGGGCCACCGGGACGTGCGGCTCGAGGAGCCGCTCACCCGGTCCGCCAGGTCTGGCGCGCCAGCGCCGGATAGCGCATCCGGTACATGAACTCCGGGAACCCCCAGAAGTCGTACAGGGCTCGTCGTGCGCGCGGGTGCGTCCGATCGTGACCGGGGTGTCCTCCCAGTGGGCGGACACCGTCAGGATCGCGTTCGGCCTGGACAACGACTTCCCCCACGCGCGCCACGGCTCGTGGCGGGGCCTCGATCGCCACGTTCAACGGGTTGCCGTGGCCCACGAACCCCACGGGCATCCGGCCGCTGCGGTTGGCATCCATCGCGCCCTCCAACCGGCCTAGGCCGGCTGTTCCTCGCGCAGCGCCGGGTAGGCCGGGCAGGAGGAGTCCCCTGGATCAGGGCCAGCCGCTTGTCGAACGGCAGGAACGCCGACTTCATGGCGTCGACGGCGACGCGCTCGAGCTCATGGCCCCACCCGAACGCGTCGACGAGCCGTGCGAGCTCGCTCGAGACCGAGGTCGCGGACATCAACCGGTTGTCGGTGTTCACCGTGACGCGGAAGAGCAGGGCGGCCAGCGCCCCGATCGGATGTTCGGCGATCGAGGCGACCGCGCCGGAGTGCACGTTGGAGGTCGGGCACAGCTCCAGCGGGATCCGGCGGTCGCGGATGAGGGCCGCGAAGCCGGCGCTTCGAGGCGCGGCGGGCCCTCGCCGTTCAGGTCGAGATCGTCGGCGATCCGGACCCCGTGGCCGAGCCGCTCCGCGCCGCAGAGCTGGACGGCTTCCCAGATGGAGGGCGGTCCGAACGCCTCCCCGGCATGGATCGTTAGGTGGAAGTTCTCCCCGGCGGACGTGCTCGAACGCGTCGAGGTGCCGGGTCGGCCCGGGAAGCCCGCCTCCGTCGGCGATGTCGAAGCCGCAGACCTCGCGGTCGCGCCACCTGACGGCCAGCTCCGCGATCTCGGGCTCCGCGCGGCCGTCCGCATCGCGGTAGGAGGGTGCGGACGCGGATCGTCCGGTGGCCGCGCGCCTGCGCCTGCCCGCTCCCGAACCCGTCCTGCACCGCCTCCACGACCTCGTCCAGCCGCATCCCGCGCGCCAGGTGGAAGCTCCGGCGCGAACCGGACCTCGGCGTACACCACCCCGTCGGCCGCCAGGTCCTCGACGCACTCGCGGGCGACCCTGGAGAGGGCATCCGGGGTCTGCAGGACGCCGACCGTGTGGGCGAACGTCTCGAGAAGAGACCAGGTCTCGGCGGCTGGCGCCGCGCGTCATCCAGGCGGCGAGCTCGTCCAGGTCGCGGGTCGGGAGCGCCTCGTAGCCGTCCCGATCCGCCAGCTCGACGATCGTGACCGGACGCAGGCCGCCGTCGAGATGGTCGTGGAGGGACCTTCGGTGCCCGCTGGATCTGCGGGAGGCTGGGGGTGCGGGTGTCCACGGCCCCGGCATCATCGCACGGACGGTGTGGGACGATGCCGCCGTGGAGGTCGAACGGCTTCGCGTGCTGCCGCTCTTCGGTGAGCTCGATCACCACGATCTGTCGGTCGTGGCCTCATGGGTCCGCGAGATCGAGCTGGCGCCGGGAAGATGCGCTGATCCGGCAGGGGGACCTGCCGCGCGACCTGATCGTGATCGAGCCGGGGACCGTGGAGGTGATGCTCGACGACGAGCGGCCTGGCGACGCTCGGCCCCGGGGACGTGGTCGGGGAGATGGGCCTGCTCGGCCAGCGGAGGGCGGTCGCCATGGTCCGGGCCCGCGAGCCGGTCCGGGCGATCGCGATCGGGTACGAGCGGCTCGAGGAGCTCACCGCTCAGATGCCGGAGCTGACCGACCGCCTCTCCGCCGGATGGCGGCCGACCGGGCCCGAGCGAACGAGACCTAACCCCCGGGAGCGCGCGGAGCCACGTGACGAGCGGCTCGAACCCGTCGCGCAGCAGGGAACTGGTGGCCCCCGGACCCGACCGTCCGAACACTCCGCGTGCGGCAGCGCTTCCTCCACCTCGCCTGCGACGAGGCGGTGACCGTGCGGTCGTCCCTCGCGCGCACGAGGAGCTGCGGGATCCCCGGGCCCAGCGCAGCGCTCGCCGTGGTGAGCTCCACGCCCAGCGCCGGGTCGTGGACGCGGTGAACAGGGTCCGCGTGCGGGCTCGGAGCGTCTGCCGCCCGAAGTCCGCCGCGACCCCGGCCGGATACCCACGGGCCACCCCGACCGGAACGGCGATCGCGGGCGTGATCAGGCCGAGCAGCGCGCCCGGCGACCCTGAACGCCAGCGCGGGGCGACGGTCCTGGCGCGCCCAGCCGGGGCCGCCGTCGCGCTCAGCCACGGGGCCGCTACGAGCGCGAGCCCGCGCACGCGCTCGACGTGCTCCGCCGCCCAGAGCGTGGCGAACACGGCGCCCCAGGGAATGGGCGACGACGATCACCGGACCGGCGCCGCTCGCCAGGGACCCATGCGGCCTCCAACGCGGCGTCGAGGTTCGCGAGCTGCATCGGCCGGTCGTACGCGACGTGTGGCTTGGCCGAGGCGCCGAAAGCCCGCCAGGTCGGGAGCGATCACGCGGAACCGGTCGCCGATCCGCTCGACGAGCCCCTGCCAGTCACCGGCCGGAGCCGCCTGCCCGTGGACCGCCAGCACCGCCCGACCCTCGCCGCCGACGTCTTGTACCCGCATGCGGCCCCAGGGCCGCTCGAGCCAGCGCCCCGCGGAGGCGGGGAGGCGTCGGGCGCTCGGTTCAGTGACGCGGCTTCAGGCCCTCGTCGATCGCCTCGCACAGGTCCGTCTGCTGTCCCACGATCGCCATGGATGACAGCGCGTACGCGCCGGTCTTGTGGTTGAAGCTTCCCTTCATCAACACGGCGCCCGTCACCACAGCAGGAATCCCGCGCCGCCGTTCGACTCGTTCGTGCCCCAGAGCGCGCCCCGGCCGATCCACAGGATGGATGCGTCGTCGCCGTTCCGATCCGGGCGGACCGCGACGAGCGACGTTTCCGGCAGGTCCATCAGGGCCCCGTCGCCCCGTGTGAACAGGTCGGTCGTCTGCGTCGCCAGGGTCTGCAGGACGATCGCGCCGCGCCGATCGGTGAACGTCGTCATCGTCCGCGGGTCACGCTGGTCGACCACGTCCCGCGAGCCGCCGCAGAACGTCGAGAGGTCCTGCCGGACGTGGCCGGGGATCTGTTCGACGATCGTCGCGGCCAGGGTCGGCTGCACGCCGACGAACAGCGTGGCCACCAGGACGAGTGCCGTCGTCGTCAGGGTGCGTCGCATCGTTACGCCCTCCAGGCGGCCGCGTCGCCGGTCCCCACCGGCGCTGCGGGTTCCGCGGTCCGCGGTCAGGTTCTCACGCGCCGGCGTCGGGCGGCTACCGCCCTTCGGCCACGGCGGAGGGCGATCAGGGCAGGACCGAGAACCCGTCGACCGCAACCTCGGTGCCCCTGGCAGCCGGGCGCGCCGTCCCCAGCACGACGATGCGCAGGGTGTGGGTCCCGAGCGCGAGGCCGTCGATCGTCCGGGTCACCGGGCTCGGCGCCGGAGCGAAGTTGTCCACGGTCCTCAGCAGCGCCCCGTCGAGCCAAACCTCGGCCCTGCCCCTGAAGGGGCCGCGCGCCGTCCGCCACCGCACGCCGGTCCCGTGGAACACGAACGTCGCGCTCGCCCGGCCGAGGTCGGTCACCGCCGCCGTCCCGCCCCCGACGCGCTGCGTCCGCCACGAACCGCGCAGCGGAGGCGACCACACGGTCTTGCCGCCGGCGCGGAAAGCGTCGATCGCCACGAGCGCATCGGAGGCCCCCGGTGAGCGCCTGCCCGTGGCGCGCACCGTGATCGTGTGCGGCCCGGCGGCGAGCCCATGGATGGCGCGCTCCACCTCGAACCGGTTCGACGCGGCGAACTGGTCGAACGTCCCGCGCACGCGGCCGTCGATCAGCACGATCGCCCGTCCGAAGGTCGGCCCAGTGACCGTGAACCACGTGACCTGGCGGCCGCTGAACGCGAACGTGGCCGCGGCACCCTTGCCGCGCTCCACGACGTACGAGCCGCCGTAGGCCTTGCCGGAGGGAACGCTCCGCCAGTCGTACGCGATCGCCGGGCTCGCCTGCTCGATCTCGGTGGGCGCCGCGAACGGCTGCTCCGCGGGCGTCGCCGGGTTGCCGCTGCGGTCGACGACCGGGGTCGCGCCGGCGGGGTTCATGACCGCGGCGTATGCCTGCCCCGGGATCAGGGGCGCCTCGGGCTCGGCGACGACGGTGACGAGCTTCCCTGTGGCGCACGCGACCTCGGTCCCGGCCTTCGACCAGCACGAGAGCGTCGCCGGAACGATCGCACCGGTGTCGAGCTCTCGGACGAGCACGTTCTGTGGTGTGACCGCGCGGACGATCTCGCTGAAGGTCACGGTCACCGGTCCGACCACGCCGGTTGGGGTCGCGAGCGACGCGACCGGCGCCGTCGTGTCGGGCGACGGGATCGTGTACGGCGTCAGGTCCAGCCCGTCGAACCAGTCGCCGTCGACGCAGCCGCCGATCCCCGCGATCGAGGCGCAGTTCGTGTACTGCCAGAAGGTCCAGCCGTAGCCCTGCCACTCGTTCGCCGGGACGCGGGGGCTCTGCGTGTTCCAGTGTGCCACCCAGAGCGTCGAGTAGCCGGCGTCGGCGATCGCGGTCGTGTCGCCGGTGCGTTCGTCCCAGCCGTTCGGGCTCGTGTAGACGATCGGTCTGACGCCGGTGCGTTCGTAGACGCGGTCGAGCCACCCGAGGATCCAGTCGGTCAGCTCCTGCTGGTCGAGGTTCCCCGAGCGCTCGAGGTCCAGGACCGGGAGCAGGTTCCCCTGGCCGAGCTGCGCCGTGTCGACGTAGTGGTCCGCCTCCGGTACCGGATCGAAGGGATGTAGGTCGGGACGCGCGAAGTGGTACGCGCCGAAGACGATCCCGTTCGCGGTCGCCCCCGCGCGGTTCGTCGCGTAGGTCGGGTCGACGTAGCCGGTGCCCTCGGTCGCCTTCTGGAACGCGAACCGGATGCCCGACGCGGCGACCTGAGCCCAGTCGATCTCGTCCTGATGGTGGGAGACGTCGATCCCGGGGAGCGTGTTCGGAGGCGGAGCCATCCGTACGTGGAGGCGACCGGACGCCGCGTCGCCCGAGGATCCGGCCGTTCCGTCACCGTGCCGCGCGACGGAGCGCGGATCGCCCGCGGCCCCGGGGACGCCGCTCGCCAGCGCGAACGGCGCCAGGACGGCGAGCACGATGAACGCGGCCGCGAGCGGGGAAGGTCGTCTGGGGTCGGTCATGACGGTGGAAGCGGCCCAGTGTACGCGGTCGCGCCGAGGGTCGCTGGTAGCGTCCCGCCATGACGCGACGCACCCGGTCCGCGACCCGGGAGAGGCGGCTCGCGGTGGCGGCGGTCGGGGCCACCACCGTCGCCTGGGGCACGGCGCCGATCATCCTCAGGCAGGTCCAGATGCCCACGCTGGGGTTCGCCAGCTGGCGGCTCGCCTTCGGCGCGATCATCCTGCAGCTCGCCCTGCTGGCGACCGGCCGTCGTCAACGGTGGTCGGCCGTCCGTTCGTACTGGCTCGGGGGAGTGCTCTACGCCGGAGACCTCGTGCTCGCGTTCGGGGCGTTCCGGGTGACCAGCGTGGCGAGCGCCACCGTCATCGGGGCCCTCGCGCCGATCTTCATCGCGCTCGGAGCCTCCCGCTGGTTCGGCGAGCGATTCGGGGGGCGCGAGGCGCTGTTCGCTTCGCTCTCGTTCGTCGGCGTCGGGATGGTCGCGGTCGGCTCGGTCGGCTCGTCGGCCTGGAACCCGATGGGGGACCTGATGGCCCTCGGCAGCGCGGTGTCGTGGACGGCGTACTGGCTGTTCTCGAAGCGCGCCCGCCTGAACGTGTCCGCGCTCGAGTACATGGCCACGGCGACGCTGGTTGCGGCGATCGTGGTGATCGCTGTTACCGCGATCGGGGGTGTGTCGCTCGCGCCGCCGCAGGGGACCGACCGGATCTGGCTGTGGGTGGTGGTCCTGATCCCCGGGACGCTCGGTCACCTGATGGTGGCCTGGTCGCACCGCCACCTGGAGGCGTGGCGGTCCTCGCTGATCACGCAGTGCCAGCCCGTCGTCGCGTCGATCCTCGCCTGGCTCCTGCTGGAGCAGCCGCTCACGCCGCTCGTGATCGTGGGCGGGCTGCTCGTGGTCGCCGCCACAGGCGCGATCGTCGTCCGGTCGGCCCGGGGGAGCCGGGCGGACGACCCCGACGTCGCGCTGCCGGAGACCCGCTCCATCGATCCGGCCGGATAGGACCGCCTCTCCCGAACGTCGGGCTATCCGACGACCGGTGGTGTGGCGTGCCCCGTTGTCGGAGTCTCGCCTGGCTGCGGGGCGGGTCCGCCCGGGTCGTCGCGGTAGGCGATCCCGGCGCTCTCGGGCCAGCCGATCGAGACGGTCTCACCGGGCGACCTGGGCGCGCGGAGGCGCAGGCGACACGGGCCGACGGAGGTCCGGGTCAGGACCTCGAAGTGCGAGCCGAAGAACGAGCAGGATTCGACCACGCCCTCGAGTACCCCGCGGCCGCGCTCCCGTTCCTCGAGCTCCTCGGGTCGCAGGAGCACCTGGGCCGTGGCGGAGCCGTCGGTGCCGGCGTCGGTTGCTCTGAACCGGTGACCGGCAACCTCGACCTCAGCGGTTCCGATGCCCCGGGACAGCACGGTCGCGGGCACGAAGGACCCGGCACCGATGAAGCGGGCGGTGAACAGGGTTGCCGGAGATCGGTAGACGGTCTGGGGATCGGCGACCTGCTCGAGCCTGCCGTCGTTCATGACCCCGACCAGCTGCGAGATGCTCAGCGCCTCGTCCTGGTCGTGCGTGACGAACACGAACGTCGTGCCGAGCTCCTGATGGATCCGCAGGAGCTCCTCCCGGAGCGCGAAACGCACGTTCCGGTCGAGCGCGCTGAGCGGCTCGTCGAGGAGCAGCACGCGCGGCCGGTTCACCAGGGCCCGGGCCACGGCCACGCGCTGCGCCTGCCCGCCCGAGAGCTCTGACGGGTATCGGTGCCCGAACCCTTCGAGGCTCACCAGGCTGAGCATCTCGAGGACCCGTCGCTTGCGCTCATCCCTGGTCTCGCGCTGCTGCTTCGACTGCGTGGTGAGCCCGAACCCGATGTTGTCGGCCACCGTCATGTGCGGGAACAGCGCGTAGTGCTGGAACACCATGTTGAACGGCCTGCGCTCCGGCGGGCGCGCAGTGATGTCCTCGCCGTCGCTCTGCACCGAGCCCGCGTCCGGCGACTCGAGCCCGGCGATGATCCGGAGCAGGGTCGTCTTGCCGCAGCCGCTCGGCCCGAGGAGGCTGAAGAAGGACCCCGCAGGGATGTCGAGGTCGAGCGTGTGCAGCGCCGCCACCTCTCCGAAGTGCTTCGTCACGCCTCGGATCGACACCGTTCCGGTCGACGGATGCGGGGTCATGCCACCCTCGCCAGCGCCTCGGCCTGATCCCTGACCGCCTGACGGGACGAGCGGCGTCGCTGGAACGCGAAGGACAGGGCGACCGCGATCCAGGGAACGATCAGCAGGATGGTGGCCACCGCGTTGATCGACGGGTCGATCGTACGGCGGAGCCGCGACAGGACGAACAGGGGAAGGGTCACCTGCGTGCCCGACGTGAAGTTGGTGATCAGGACCTCATCGAAAGAGATCGCGAACGCGATCATCATGGCCCCGACCACCGAGGGGCCGATCAAGGGCGCCGTGATCCTCCGCAGCACCATCGACGGCCGGGCCCCCAGGTCCCTCGCCGCCTGCTCGACCGCCACGTCGTAGTGGCGCAGGCGCGCGCCGACGATCAGGATCACGAACGGCGTCGTGACGATCACGTGACCGGCGACGATCGTGTACATCGATGGGTCGATCGCGAAGGCCTTCATCGCGGCGACGAGCGAGATCCCGATGAACAGCGGCGGCAGCATCACGGGCAGCCGCGAGCCGCTCTCGAGCCAGCCCGCCGCGCGGGAGGGGCGGCGGGTGAAGGCGAACGCCGCTGCGGTCCCGATCGCTCCGGCGATCAGAGCGGTCGCCGTCGCCGCGATCGCGCTGGTTCGAAGGCCCGATCGGAACTGCGCCGTGCCGAAGATGAAGCGGAACCACCTGAAGGAGACGCCGTGCGGGGGCCAGCTCAGGTTGGATCCGGAGTTCAGCCCGTACATGACCACGACCACGAGCGGCAGGTAGATGAAGACGATCAGCACCGCCACGACGATCGTCAGCAGATGCGGCCGCCGGGTCATCCCGTGTGCCTCGGGAGCAATCCGCCGGCGCGCATACCGAGCCTGAGCAGCACGACGAGGACCAGGAAGCACGCGAGCATCACGAACGCCATGGCTGCGCCGAGCGGGTAGTTCAGCCCGGTCGTGAGCTGGTCAGCGATCAAGGTGCCCATCATCGCGCTGGACCCGATGCCTCCCAGGAAGACCGGCGTGATGTAGTCGCCCGCGGACAGGAAGAAGACGAACAGCAGCGCTCCGAAGATCGCGGATCCGGACAGCGGCAGGAGGATCCTGCGGAGCGTCATGGACCGGGATGCCCCCAGGTCGCGCGCGGCCGGCTCGAGCTCCGGCGAGATCGAGGACAGGCTCGAGAACAGCACCAGGGTCGTGAACGGCAGGAAGAAGTTCACCTCCGCGACGATGACGGCGGTGCGCGAGAACAGCAGGATCCCGAGCGGCCGTTCGGTCAGGTTCAGCGCCTGCAGCAGCGAGTTGAAGATCCCGCTCTCGCCCGAGAGCGTCCGCCAGGAGTAGATCAACGCGAGGTAGCTCCCCATCAGGGCGATGACGATCGCGACCAGCAGCACGGCGCGCGAGCGGCGGGCGCGGAAGACGAGGAAGTACGCCAGCACGTATCCCCCGATCGTCGACAGGAGCGCGGTTGGGCCGGCGATCAGCAGCGTGTTCAGCGCGTAACGCCGGTACAACGACGTCGTGACGACCCGCTCGTAGTTGTCGAGGCTCGCGCCGGGCACGATCTCCAGCAGCCGGAGGTGGAAGAACGAGAACGCGAACAACATGGCCGTCGGGACCAGGACGGCCAACAGGAGCAGTGCCCCGAGCGGGGTGAGCAGGAACGCGGCCAGGCGCCGGGAGAGCGACACGCCTAGGTCGGCATCCGGTTCAGGATCCCTTGACCTCCTCCCACAGGGCGAGGACCTCGTCGTAAGTGGCGCGATCGCCGTCGGGCTCGTGCGGGAACCCCTGGTTGAACGTCAGCGTGTTGGAGAGGTAGTTGTCGATGTCGTCGAAGGGATACTGCGCCGCCGCCTCCTTCGACAGGAGCGGGATCGCCGCCTGGACGCCGGGCCCCTGGAGGATGCTGCTGTTCGCCTCCGCGTTCGCCGCGGGATCGACCAGGTGGTTCATGAACGCCAGCGCGTTCTGCGGGTTCGGCGCGGTGGGCGTGAGGAACACCGAGTCGTTCCAGCCGATCGCGCCCTCCGACGGGACGATCGTCTCGGTGGGGATGCCCTCGTCCGCCGTGACCGAGTCCATGAACGCCAGCCCGACGACCATGTAGTCGACGTCGCCCGAGAGCAGGAGCGAGATCGAGTCTCCGATCGTGGGCGCCAGCGCCTTGATCTGGCCGACCAGGGACGTGAGGTACTCCTTCACCTCGCCGTTCAGCTGGTCCGAGGTGAGCGTGTCGGGGTCGATCCCCACCGCGAGCGATCCGAGCGCGACGTTGTTCAGCGCGCTGTCGATCGTCGAGACCCGCCCCTCGTACTTCGGATCCAGCAGGTCGTGCCAGCTGGTCGGCTCCGGCACCCGGTCGGTGCGGTACGTCACCCCGGAGAACCCCCAGGTCCAGGGGACGGCGTTGTACGTGCCGTCCTCGTTCTTGAACGGAGGCACCTGGAAGGCGGGCATCAGCCCGGCGAGACCGGGCACCTGTTCCTCGGTCAGCGGCGTGAGGATGCCCAGCTCCTTGAAGTAGAGCAGCACGACGTTGTCGCCGTACGAGGCGTCCCACTGGTCACCGCCGGGGCCCTTGAGGACGGTCGGCACCTCCTCGGGGCCGGAGATGTACTTCGTGTTCAGCTCGATCCCGTTGTCCTTGAACCACTTCGTGAAGTCGCCGGCGGTGTCGTAGCCCTCCCAGGTGTAGTAGTTGAAGGGGCCGCCCACCGGCGGGAGCGGGCTCGGGGAGGCAGCGCCCGTGGACCCCGTGGGGCTGGGACCGGTGGTCGTGGCGCCGTCGTCGCCCGAGAGCCCGCACGAGGCGAGGAAGGCCGCCGCGGCCGCGCCTCCCGTGAGTCCCAGGAACCGCCTGCGATCGAGCACGAACCTGCGCTCGCGATCCTGCGCGTCGCCCATCTCTCCCCCTCCCCGATCGGCGCACCATCCGCGACCGCCGCGGTGGTCAGGTGGCATGATAACCTGCCTACCACGCCACCCGTCAACGCAGCGAGACGGTCTTCCTCGAGACGGTCTTCCTATGGATACGGGCGCCTCGGCCGCTCAGGACGGTTCCAGGTAGCGATCGCGCTCCCAGTCCGTCACGTGGGCGGCGAAGGCGGCGGCCTCGCGCCGGCCGAGCAGCGTGAACGTCTCGACGAACACCTCCCCGAAGACCTCCTTGCAGAAGGCCGACCCGGCGAAGGCGTCGAGGGCCGCCTCCAGCGTCGCCGGGACCCGCTCGAGCTCACCGTCCAGGTAGGCGTCGCCCTCGACGGGGGGCGGAGGGTCGAGCGACCGGGCGACCCCGTCGGACCCGGCGGCGACGATGCCGGCGAGTACGAGGTAGGGGTTGGCATCCGCGGAGGCCGTGCGGATCTCCAGCCGGCGAGCGTCCGGGTCGCCCGACGGGATCCGGATGGCGACCGTCCGGTTGTCCTGGCCCCAGCAGACGCGGTTCGGCGCGAACGTGTAGTCGCGCAGGCGGCGGTAGGCGTTGACGTTGGGGAGGTTCACCGCGGTCGTGTCGATCATGTGGGCGAGCGTGCCCGCGAGGTAGGCCCGGAACACTCCGTCGTCGACGGCGAAGACGTTCTCCTGAAGATCGGTGTGACGCAGGCTGTTATGGATATGCAGGCCGCTGCCCTCCGCGTCGTTGAACGGCATCGGCATGAAGGTGGCCAGCAGGCCGTGGCGCCGCGCGATCAGCTTGACGACGTACCTGAGGATCGCGGCGTGATCGGCGGCCTGGATGGGCGCGGACGGCGACACGTTGATCTCGAACTGGCCAGGTCCGCCCTCGGTCTGGCTCGATTCGACCGGCACGCCCGCGGCGAGGAGGGTGGCCCTGATCTCGCCCAGCACGGGCTCGAACTCCGCCCCGCGCGTCATGGACCAGCATCGGTGGTCGTCGAACGCGGGCCGCTCGAGCTCGGTGCACAGGTAGAACTCGAGCTCCGGGGCCGTCCATGCCTCGTAACCCTGGGCGGACAGTGCCCCGACGGCCCTGCGCAGGATGCCGCGGGAGTCCATGGGGTTGGGGTCGCCCTCGGGCGCCACGAACGTGTCCATGAGGCAGAACGCCGTGCGGTCGGCCCACGGTGCCAGGCGTAGGGTCGTGAGGTCGGGGGCGACGTGGATGTTCGGGAAGCCCGTGTCGGCGCTCGCGAACGGGGTGGCGTCGATGTCGCCGAGCACGTTCCAGGCGAAGGGTGCGTTCGGCATGCTCAGGCCCCGCTCGATCGCGCGGCGGAACGCCTCGGTCGGCATCCGGCGGCCCACGAAGATGCCCCAGGTGTCCGGGAAGCAGCATTCGACCGTATCTACCGAGGTCAGGACCCGTTCCGTGTCCGCCAGCTCCACCGCTCCATCCCCCTTGAACGGGGCCGGAGGATACCACCCGGATCCCGGGTTCCGCCGCTCCGAGCCCACTGTTATCATCTGGCCTGCTCACCATACATCTACGGAGGGTGGAGGATGGCCGAGGACGGCTTCGGGGCCCTGAGCGGGAAGGCCGGGATCGTGACCGGCGCCGGGCGAGGGATCGGCGAGGCCTGCGCCGCGCTCCTGGCCGCCCACGGCGCACGGGTGATGCTCTCGGATTCGGAGCCGGGACGTCTGTCGGCCACCGCGGCTCGCCTGCGGGACGCGGGCGGCGAGGTGGAGACCTGCGTCACCGACGTTCGCGAGTGGCCGAGCGTGCGGGATCTGGCCGACGCATGCCTGCGCGCGTTCGGCGTGATCGACTTCACGGTGGCCAACGCGGGGATCGGGAGCTACTCGTCGCTGGACGAGGGCGACCCCGAGCTGTGGCGTCGGGTCGTCGAGACGAACCTGCTGGGGGTGCTGCACACCGTGCGGGCCGTGTTCCCGCACATGAAGGCGCGGCGCAGCGGGCAGATCGTCCTGATGGCGTCGATCGCCGGCCGGCAGACCTGGGTGGGCGAGCCCGTCTACATCGCGACCAAGTGGGGGGTCGTGGGACTCGGCTGGGCGCTGCGGAAGGAGGCCCTTCCGCACGACGTCCGCGTGACGATGATCGAACCCGGGATGGTCGACACCCCGCTCCTTCACGAGACCGACGAAGGCCTCGGCGAGCTGGAGCGGTTCGCGGCGCTCAGCGTCGACGACGTGGCAAGGGCGGTCGGGTTCGCCCTCGCCCAGCCCGCCGGGGTGGCGGTCAGCGAGCTGATGATCACCCCCGTCGGGCCGGAGCTGTAGCCGGCGGCCCGGGATGGCGTCCGCCGCTGGAGCCGCTCGACCGCCGGGAGATCCTCGGCCGGGGCCGTCCGGCCGGTGGATGGACGAGATCACCACCCCCGCGCTGGTCCTCGACCTGGGGGTCGTGCGCGGCAACGTTGCCACGATGGCGGAGCGGATCGCCTCGCTCCCCGCCGATCTCCGTCCGCACATCAAGGCCCACAAGTGCGCCGAGGTGGCCCGCATGCAGGTCGAGGCGGGCGCGATCGGCGTTACCGCCGCGACCGTCCGCGAGGCCACGGCCATGATCGAGGCGGGCATCGGGGACGTGTTCGTGGCGAACGAGGTCGTGAGCCCCCCCTCGATGGTGGAGCTACTCGCCGCTGCGGAGCGGGCACGGGTCTGCGTCGCCGTCGATGACCTCGACAACCTCGCGTCATGGGGAGAGCTCGCCCGCGGCCGCCGCCTCGAGATCGGCGTCCTGGTGGAGGTCGACGTGGGGCTCGGTCGGGGCGGGGCGCGGTCGGACGATGCGGTGGTCGAGCTGGCGCGACGAGCGGCGAGCACCGCCGGCGTCCGCTTCGAGGGCCTCTACGGGTACGAGGGCCACTGCGCGAGCGAACCCGATCCGGCGATACGGACGTCGGGCGTGAACGCGAGCATGGAACGGCTGTCGGCGGCGGTCGGGGCCTGCCGCGGCGCAGGTCTCACGGTCGACGTCGTGTCCGCCGGCGCGACGGGCACGTTCGAGATCACCGGCGCCTGGCCCGTGGTGACCGAGGTCCAGGCGGGTTCGTACGTCCTGATGGACGGGTTCCACGCGCCCGTGGTCGAGGGCTTCGGGTTCGCGCTCGAGGTAGTCACCACAGTCCTCAGTCGCCACGGCGGGTTGCTCGTGGTGGACGCCGGCCGCAAGTCGATCGACGTCGGCCTGCGCCCGATCGCCCCCCCGCCGGGAGCGGAGGTCGCCTTCGTGAACGAGGAGCACGTCGGGCTGTGGTTCGCGGGCGGCGCCCCCTACTCGATCGGTGACCGGCTGCGCATGGTTCCCGGATACGCCCCGACCACCGTCAACCTGTTCGGGAGCTACATCGTCGTGGATGCGGACCGGATCGTGGACGTGTGGAGCGTGCTCGCTCGGCACGGCACCCCGTGAGGGCGGGCGGGTTCTCGGCGGAACGGCTGGGCACGGCCCTGACCGACGTGCGTTGGGGGTCCCAGCCGATCGCCTCGTCGATCCATGTCACCGTGCGCGACGAGGGCTGGGGGACCCTCGGCCAGCGCATCGTCCAGGTGGACGACGCCGGATCGGGGAGCACCGCCGAGCTCCGGATCGCATCGGTGTTCGGCGGGGACCGGTTCCTCTGCCGGCTAGCCGTGCGGATGGGGGCAGGGTCGGTCGAGTGCGAGATGGAGGGCGAGGCCCTCGAGGACTTCGTCGCCCGCCGGATCGGCGTGTGCGTGCTCCACCCGTGGGAGGCGTACGTCGGGGCGCGCTTCACGGCCTCGGGGGTGGGACCGGCGACGAACGGCGTCTTCGAAGAGGCGATCGCCCCGCAGCCGCTCGTGCAGGGCCACTACCGGGCCCTGATCCCGGCGTTCACCCGCCTGGAGGTGACGTTCCCCGGATCGGGGGTGGAGGCCACCTTCTCGTTCGAGGGAGAGCCTCGCGGCTTCGAGCTGGAGGATCAACGGAACTGGACGGACGCCTCCTTCAAGACGTACCCGACCCCGCTGGAGGCGTCCGCTCCCCGGACGATCCGTCGTGGGGAGCGATGCCGGCAACGGCTGAGCCTCCGGGTGGCCGGGCCGCCGCCCGCGGATGTCGAGGAGGATGAGGGCGACCGGTCGGCGGTGACCGTGACGATCGGTCCCGTCGCCGCCGGCACCGCGCCAACGGTCGGGCTGTCGGCGCCGACAGGGCCGTCCGATCCCGAGCGCGTGCGCGCGCTCGACCCCGGCCACCTGCGGCTGGTCCTGGACGGCCCGGGGGCGGCCCGGGACGTTCGTCCGACCGTCGGGGACTGCGGCCTGCCGCTCGAGGTGGCCCTCCTGGTCGATGACGACGGGCCGGATCCCCTGGGACGGCTCGATGCGCTCCGAGGGCTTCCCGTGGCGCGGCTGCTGATCCTGCGGAGGAACGGCGAGGCCGCGGGTGGAGCGTTCGTCTCCGGCGTCCGGGGAGCCGCCCTCGATGGCCTCGTCGTGGGGGGCGGCACGGCATCGCACTTCTCGGAGCTGAACCGCAGCGTGCCCGACCCCGGAGGACTCGACGTGCTCGCCCTGGCGATCACCCCGCAGGTCCACGACGTCGACGCGGTGAGGATGGTGGAGACCCTCGAGGTCCAGACGCAGGTGGTGCGACAGCTCAGCCGGCGATGGGACGGGGTGCCGGTGGTCGTGTCGCCCGTGACCCTCGCGCCGCACGGTCCCTCGGGGGATGGCCCGATCGACGAGCGGTCCCTGGATCCGTTCGGCGCCGCCTGGACGATCGGGTCGGCCGCCGCGCTCGCCGAAGGGGGAGCGGCGTCGATCACGTTCCACGAGGCGCTGGACCGCACGGTCCTTCGCTCGGCCGGGCTGGAGCGCGCGATCGGACTGCTGACCGCTCGTGCCGGCGGTCGTCTGCGATCGGTGGCCTCCTCGGCGCCGCGCCGAGTCCGGGTGATCGCCACCGAGTTGCAGGACCCGGTGCTGGTCAACCTGACGGCGGACGAGCAGCACGTCCGTGTCGGTGGGATCCTCGAGGCGGACCGAACGCTGGGCGCCTACGAGGTGCTCGAGCTGGGACGATCGTCCCGGTAGTGCGGGTCCATCGACGTGACGTGCTCCAGCATCCGCAGACGGGCCAGCTCGCCGTCGCCGGACGCGATCGCCTCGCGGATCCTCGTGTGTTGGTCGAGCTCCCACGCCGCGTAGCCCTCGGTGGTCTGGTAGAGCTGCGGCCCCAGCTCGAACGCGAGCCGGAAGAAGGGGCGCACGACGCCCGCCAGCACGCGGTTGCGCGCGGCATCGGCGACGAGCAGGTGGAACTCGGACGCCTCGACGACGGGCCGCTCGAGGTCGGTCATGCGCGCGCGGTGCCGGTCGAGGACCTCCTGCATCGCCGCGAGATCCTCGGGCGTGTGTCGTTCCGCCGCGAGGCGCGCCAGCTCGACCTCGACGATCCGGCGCGCCTCGCGCAGCTCGGGCGTGATGACCTTGGGCTCGCCGGTGGCGTCGTCGAGCGGGATCGGCGGCGGCTCGGTCACGAAGACGCCCTGGCCATGCCGGATCTCGACCACGCCGATCATCGCCAGCCCGTTGAGCGCCTCCCTGACCGTCGAACGGCCGCAGCCGAGCTGCTGGGTCAGCTCGCGCTCGGAAGGCAGGCGCGTTCCCGCGGGGAGATCGTGGACCGCCGACAGGATCTGCTGGGCGACGGTCTCGGCGAGCTTCTGCCGAGGAGCCTGGCCGATCTTCAGGGTCGGGGGAGGATCTTCCATCCTGGCTCGTCCTCCTCAGCCTCGGGCGTCCGGCCTGGCGCGCTCGATGAGCTCGATCTGGATCCCGTCGGGGTCGAAGACGTATGCGCCCTTCCCTCCGGTGTACGCTCCCCGCTCCATCGCCACCGCCTCCTCCGTGCGCGACCGGACGCCTGCGGCGCGCAGCTCGGCAAGCGTCGCAACTAGGTCGTCGACGAGCAACGACAGGTGCGAGCGACCCGGTTCGTTCTCCTGCCCGACCGGCACGGGGGCGCCCGTCGGGCGGTGATACCGCATGAGCTCGACGGCGGTTCCCCCGGGCACGCGGAGCTCCACCCATTCGATCTTCGTGTCGCGCAGTGCCACGAGCCGGTCGATGTGCTCCCATTCGATGACCCCTCGCCCGACCACCTCGAGCCCCAGCAGATCACGCCAGAAGCGCAACGAAGCGTCGATGTCGCTTACCGTGCCGCCGAAGTGGTCCACGCCGGTGACCCGTGCCACGGTTCGCCCTCCAGACTCTTCAGCTAACCTGCTGACCTGAGGCGGATGCTACCATCCGACCCCGTGCCGGTTCGCGTGGAACCCACCCTCGACCTGTTCGATCGGCTCGTGATGGCTCGCCGCTTCGAGGAGGAGATCCGCCGGCTCCAGCTCTCCGCGGGGCTGGAGGGGGCCGTTCACCTGGCCACCGGTCAGGAGGCGGTGAGCGTCGGTGTGGGGGTGGCCGTGGGACCCGACGACTGGGTGGCGTGCACGTTCCGGGGCCACGGCCATGCTCTGGCGCGCGGCGTGCCTCCGCGGGCACTCGTCGCCGAGATGCTCGGCCGACGCACGGGGGTCTGCGGCGGCCTCGCGGGCTCGATGAACATCGTGGCGCGCCAGCATCGGCTGCTGGGGTCGTTCGGGATCGTGGGGGGCAGCATCGCCGCCGCGACGGGAGCGGCCATCTCCCTTCGGGATCGCTCCGCGGCGGCGATCGCGTTCTTCGGGGACGGCGCCGTGAACCAGGGGTACTTCCTGGAATGCCTCAACCTGGCGAAGACCGCTTCGCTGCCCGTCCTGTACGTCTGCGAGAACAACCTGTACAGCGAGTACACGCGCACGGGGGTGGTGACGGCCGGGACGATCCGCGCCCGCGCCGAGGCGTTCGGCATCGACACGCACCGGGTGGACGGCATGGATGTGCGCGCGGTCCGCGGGCTGGCGACGACGCTGCTCGGGCGCATCAGGTCCGGCGGTCCCCCCGCGTTCGTGGAGGCCGAGACCTATCGGTTCGTGCCGCACAGCCGGGCCGATCCGATCCCGGTCCAGCCGGACGACGAGGTGGCATCGTGGCGCGCGCGAGATCCGGTCGCGCAGGAACGCGCTCGACTCATCGACGAGGGTGCGGTTGCGGGCGAGCTGGATGCGGTCGAGGCGGGCGTCCAGGCGGAGATCGATGAGGCCGTCCGCGCGGCCTTCGAGGATCCCTACCCCGTGCCCCCCGGATCGTGGGGGCGGCCCTGAGCGGGATGGGCGAGCTCGTCTCGGTTCGCGAGGCGCTCCACGCCGCGCTGAGCGACGCGATGGAGGAGGACCCGGCGGTGATCCTGCTGGGAGAGGACGTCGGCGCGGCGGGGGGCGTGTTCCAGGTCACGAGGGGTCTCGCCGACCGGTTCGGGGCGCGTCGCGTGATCGATACGGCCATCTCGGAGATGGCGCTCGCTGGGGCGGGCTTCGGAGCCGCGGTCACCGGCTCCAGGCCGGTCGTCGAGATCATGTTCGCGGACTTCCTGCCGCTCGCGCTGGACGCCCTGATCAACCAGGCGGCCAAGTACGCGTTCGTCTCGTCGGGACAGGGCACCGTGCCGATGGTCGTCCGTTGCGCCGTCGGCGCCGGCGCGAGGATGGGGGCCATGCACTCGCAGGTGCCGGCTTCGTGGTTGCTCGGGGTTCCGGGGTTGAAGATCGTGGCGCCGAGCGATCCGGCGTCGGCGTACGGCCTGCTGCGGGCGGCCATCCTCGACGAGCACCCGGTGGTCTTCATGGAGCACAAGATGCTCTACTCGTCGAAGGGTCCTCGATGGAGCGACGAGCAGATGCCCCTCGGCGGCGCATCCGTCGCGCGGTCCGGCGCAGATCTCACGGTCGTCGCGGCGATGCGGGGCGTGGGGGATGCGCTCGAGGCGGCCGAGGTGCTGCTCCGGGAGCACGGCGTCGACGCCGAGGTGATCGATCTTCGGAGCCTCCGTCCGATGGACACCGAGACCCTCGCGGCTTCGGCCGTGAAGACCGGCCGGGTGGTCGTGGTCGAGGAGGGTCCGCGGACGGGCGGTTGGGCGTCGGAGGTCATGGCGGCGATCGTCGAGACGTGCTGGGGTGAGCTGGACGAGCTGTGGAGGGTGGCCTCCCCGGACGTCCCGACGCCGTTCAGCCCGCCGCTCGAGGACGCGTACCTGCCAAGGTCGGACGCCATCGTCGCCTCGGTCGTCGCCAGGGCCTGAGGCCGATCGGGGTTCTACCCGCGCGTCCGGATCGCGTCCTCGACCGCGTTCACGACGGCGTCGGCAGTGAGCCCGTGGCGCTCGGCCACGTAGGCGTTGGACCCGAACGAGCAGAACTCGTCTCGCACGCCCACGGGTCGAACCGGCACGCCGGTCCCGGCGCGCGCGAGCACCTCGGACACGGCCGAGAAGAGGCCGCCGATCACGGAGTGGTTCTCGGCGGTGACGAGCGAGCCGACACCGCGAGCCAGCTCGAGGACGGCCTCGCCGTCGAACGGCTTGAGGGTCGAGACCTTCAGGACCGCCGCCTCGATGCCGCGATCCGCGAGCGCCCGTGCGGCGTCGAGCGACCTCCGGACCATGATGCCGCTCGTCACGATCCCGACGTCGCCGCCGTCGCGGATCAGCTGCGCCGGTCCGATCCGGAACGCGTGACCGGCCCGGTCCACGTCGGCCGTCTCGCGGCCGAGCAGCTGGCGCAGGTAGACCGGTCCCTCGAGCTCGACCGTCGCCGCCAGAGCCTCGGCCATCTCGGCGTTGTCGCAGGGGTCGATCACGGTCATGTTGGGGAGCGCGCGCATGTGGGCGAGATCGTCGATCCCCTGATGCGTGGGACCGAACGTCGAGTAGATGCCCGGCAGGGCGGCGACGATCTTGACGTTGGCTCGGTTGAGCGCGCACTGGATCGCGATCAGGTCGAGCGCCCGGCGCGACGCGAACACGGCGAACGTCGTGGCGACCGGCGTGAAGCCCGCCTTCGAGAGCCCGACCGCCACGGCGATCAGGTTCTCCTCGGCCATGCCGACGTTGACGAACCGGTCCGGGAAGGCCTGGGAGAACGGCGTGAGCCCCGTGACGCCCGCCACATCGGCGGAGAGGGCGACGACGTCGGCGCGGCGCTCGCCGATCTCGAGCAGGGCCGGACCGACCGGCCCCGACTTCGCCAGGGCGACCGGGTCGACCCCCGCCGGCGTCGTCGAGACGTTCGTCATGAGGCCTCGAGCTGCCTGGCGACCTCGTCCCACTCGTCGTCGCCCACCCGGACGAAATGGTTCCGCTCGCGTTCCATGATCATCGGCACGCCGAACCCGAGCGTCGTCCGCGCGATGACGGCCTTGGGACGGTCCGTCACCTCACGAGCGCGGGCGAACGCCGCCAGCAACGCGCCGACATCGTTCCCGTCCACGTCCTGTGCCCACCAGCCGAACGCGCGCCACTTGTCCGCATGCGGCTCGATCTCGAGCACGAGGTCGCCGTCCGCCTGGACGCGATTGACGTCCACGACGTTCACGAGGTTGCCCAGCCGCTGAGATCCCGCGAACATCGCGGCCTCCCAGGTCGAGCCCTCCTGGACCTCCCCGTCGGTCGTGAACGCGAAGATCCGTGCCTCGTGGCCCTTCATCCGGTACCCGAGCGCCAGGCCGGCCGCGACCCCCAGCCCGTGGGCGAGGGACCCCCCGGTCAGCTCGATCGGCGGCGGGTGGCCCTCGTGCGTGGACATGATCAGCGTCGCGCCGTCCGCCCCGTACGACCCGAGGTCGTAGCCTTCGAGGTGCCCGGTCTCGGCCAGCGCGGCCCAGAGCCCGATCGAGTAGTGCCCGGCGGAGAAGATCAGGCGGTCGGTGCTCGGAGACCGATCGAGGGGGTCGTAGCGCATCTCGGAGCCGAAGAGCACGGCCAGGATGTCCGCCGCGTCCAGACCCTGCCCGACGTATCCCTCGCCCTTGCCGGCCGCCATGCGGATCACGCTGCGGCGGATCCGCTTGGCCAGGTCGGTCGACCTCGTTCGCTCGGATACCGCTCCCAGCTCCGTGGGTCACCCCCTCGGTCAGAAGGTGAGCAGATAACCTGCTCACTGACGAGCGGCAGTATTCTCGAAGGACCGCCGACCCGTCAACCCGTGCCCGTCGACGCTATAGGCTGCCCGCGCGCGCGGGGCGGCTCGTCCGGCCGCGCGGGCGGAGCGGGCCGCTCAGCAGACGGGAGGGAGACGATGTCGCGCAGGCTGTCCAGGAACCCGGCGCTCCTCGCGATCGCCCTCTGCCTGGTGGGCGTGTCGCTTTCCGTGGCGGGCACCGCGGACGCGGCCATGTCCGCATCCGGCAGGCCGGAGCGGGCCGCCCCCGTCACGCTGCGGGTGATGGAGTTCAACATCGAGTACGGCGGCACCCTCATCAGGTTCGAGAGCGTCGTCGAGGCGATCCAGGCGGCGGACGCTGACGTGGTGGCGATCGAGGAGAGCTGGGGCAACATGCGCAGGCTCGCCGAGGCGCTCGGGTACCACTACGACGCCCGGCTCCAGGTCGTCTCGCGCTACCCGCTGATCGACCCGCCCGGCGGCGACGGCCTGTACCTGTTCGTGCAGATCGCACCGGGCCGGGTGGTGGCGATCGGCAACGTCCACCTGCCCGCGGGCCCCTACAGCCCGAACCTGATCCTGCGCGGGGCTCCCCGTTCGGAGATCCTCGAGATCGAACGGCGCGTCCGCGTGCCCGCCGTCCGACCCTCGGTGCGGGCCCTCGCAGGGCTCGCGGACGCGGGCATCCCCACGTTCCTGCTTGGGGACTTCAACGCGCCCTCGCACCAGGACTGGACCGCCGCGACGGTCGGTCTCAGGCCGCAGGTCCGCTACCCGGTCCACTGGCCCGTCAGCGCTTTCGTCGAGCGATCGGGGTTCCGCGACACGTACCGCGACGCAAACCCCGATCCCGTCGCGGACGAGGGGATCACGTGGCCGAGCGGCCGGCAGAAGGTCGAGGGCTGGAACCCCGGCCCGAACGCGCCGCGCGACCGGATCGACTTCGTGTACGCGGCGGGAGCGGTGCGGACCCTCGAGAGCCTGGTGGTCGGCGAGCCCGGAGGGCCCGGCGTCGACATCGCGATCGACCCGTGGCCGACGGACCACCGCGGCGTCGTGTCGACCGTGGAGGTCGATCCCGGGACGCCGCCGACCTTCGTCGCGCCCGAGCGTCGGCTCGGCGAGACCGGCGTCCCGATGGGGCTCGTGTTCCACGCCCCGGCGGGGAGCGACGCGTCGGTGGTCGTGACCCGCCCGGGCGACGACGCGCCGCTCGTCAGCGTCCCGACCGGGGCGGTCGAGGACGGGACCGTCGACGTGCCGACCGATGACCTGGCGCCGGGGGCTTATCGGGTCGCGCTGCGGACGCCGACGACGGTGCTGTCGCGCTCGCGGTTCTGGCTGGCCGCGCCCGGTCAGGGGCCGGTCGTGACGCTCGCGCACGACGTCGTTCGGACCGGGCGCCCGATCGTGGTCCGCTGGGCGAACGCGCCCGGCCAGCGATGGGACTGGATCGGCGTGTACCGGCGAGGCGCCGACCCGAACATCGACCAGTACCTGACGTGGTTCTACACGGACGCTTCGATCCAGGGGGCGGAACGGCTGGACGCGGCGAGCGAGGGCCCGTGGCCGTTGCGGCCCGGCCGCTACCGCGTCTACCTGCTGGCGGACGACGGGTACGACGTGCTGGCCGGGACGGACCTGCGCATCGTGCGCTGAGCGCGCCTCAGCCCGGCGACGCGGCCGCCCACCAGCGTCCCCGCCGGCGTCCGATCTCGAGCCCCGGCAGGTCGAAGTTCGCGCTAAGGCTCGCCTCGGTGAGCACCGTCTCGATCGGGCCCGCGGCGACGAGCTCGGCCTCGCGGAGCAGCGCGGCGTGCGTCGCGGAGGGCGGGATCTCCTCGAGGTGGTGCGTCGCGATCAGCATCGCCGGTCCGTCCGGATGCGCGGCCGCCGCCTCGAGCGCGGCGATCAGCGCCTCCCGCGCGGGCAGGTCCAGCCCGGCGGCCGGCTCATCGAGGATCAGCAGCTCGGGATCGCCGGCCAGGGCGCGTGCCAACATCACCCGCTGCCGCTCACCCTGGCTGAGCGTCGTGAACGTGCGCGCCGCGAACCTCGCGCAGCCGGCCTCGGCGAGCCGATCGAGCGCCATCCGACGGTCCTCGTCGTCGTACGGCTGGAGCCACGTCACCAGCGAGGACCGTCGCCCGGTCAGCACGACGTCGATCGCGCTGAGGTGCCGCGGCATCAGCTCAGCCAGGGCGTGCGACCCGTGTCCGATCCGCGGATGGAGCGCGCGGATGTCGCCTCGCCCCAGGGTCGATCCGAGGATCGTGGCGGATCCGGAGGTGGGGTGCCGGCGCGCCCCGGCGAGGCCGAGGAGCGTCGTCTTGCCCGAGCCGTTCGGCCCGAGTAGGACCCAGCGCTCTCCCGCATGTACGACGAGGTCGACGGGACCCAGGATCCGGCGGCCGTCCACGACGATCTCGGCCCGGTCCAGCCGCACGACCTCCGCGGAAGGTGTTCCGACGTCGTCCATGGCGGGCCAACCCTAGCTCGCGGGGGTCGGCGCCCGGTCAGCCGGCACCCGCGCTGTCGAGCGCGGCCAGCAGACGAAGGGCCGGCCCGCGGAACCCATGTTCCTCGGCGAGCGCCTTCAGCGCCTCGTCGTCGCGATCGCCGGCCCACACGTCGAGCGGCGCGTCCAGGTTGATCGGGACGAGCCGCTGCATCGTCTCGACGTACCCACGGTCTTCGCGGAGCCGTGCCCGGAGCGCCGGCTTGCCCTTGAGCGGTCCGGGCCGCGGCGCGTCGGTCTGCGCATCGTCCAGTAGCTCCTCCAGCGAGGCGTAGGTCTGGATCAGCGCCGCCGCCGTCTTCTCGCCGACGCCGTGCACCCCGGGGAGACCGTCCGACGGGTCGCCACGTAGGATCGCGAAGTCGGCGTAGCGAGAGGCCGGGACCGCGTACTTCGCGAGCACCGCGGCCTCGTCGAGCTCGAGCAGCTCGGAGACGCCGCGGACCGTGAACAGCAGGCGGACCGACGGATCGCGCACGAGCTGGATCAGGTCGCGATCGCCGCTGACCATCTCGATGACGTCGGTGTCGCGAGCCTCGACCGCGAACGCGCCGATCGCGTCCTCGGCCTCCCAGCCGGGCGCCTGCGCCTGCAGCATCCCGGTGAGGTCCAGCGCGCGCCGCATGAGCTCGAACTGCTCCGGCAATCCCTCCGGGTCCGGCGGACGGTTCGCCTTGTAG
Organism: Actinomycetota bacterium; assembly: GCA_046330185.1. Lineage (GTDB taxonomy): Bacteria > Actinomycetota > UBA4738 > UBA4738 > HRBIN12 > DATBLY01. The sequence continues at coordinate 39,632 of JAXLTF010000013.1, read as the reverse complement.
CCGGCGTACAGGTCGGTTCGAGCGGATGGACGCCAGTCGTGGTCGTAGACGTGCACGACCTCGTCCGGCCGCCGCGTCGCGACTAGCCGGGTGACCATGTCGAGGTAGCCGTGGACCGCGCCCACCGGGGTGCCGTCAGGCCCCCGGACGACGTCGCGCAGCGCGAAGAACGCCCGGTAGCCCAGGCTCGAGACGTCCAGGAGCAGACGGTGCGCCACCGAGCCCGAGACTAGAGACATGGAGAAGCCGTGACGAGGGGTCCGATCCGGCCGCGTGACCGGCCCGACGCACTAGGTTGGTTCCGGAAGACCGAAGCCGACCAGACGCCCGGAGGCCGCGACGAGGGGAGGGGTTCCCGTCGCGGCCTCGTCGTGTTCCGGGGCCGGTCGGTCGGAAGGGGAAGGGTTCGTGGATCGAACGATGGAGCGGATCGAGCGGGCCTTCGCCGATGCGGTGACGGCCGGGCGCTTCGACCGGGCGGCCGGATGGTTCGCCGTCGCGCGCTGGTATCGCGCCAACGCCCAGATCGCCCGCGCGTCCCGGCCGGCGAGGGCTGGATCTCGGCGTTCCCGTTCGCTCGCTCGCCCCACCGGGCGATGACGGCCCGGTCGACGGGTCAGGCGTCCTCGCGGCGCCGCTTCTTCGGTGAGAGCGAGCCGCCGAGCTTGCCGATCCCGACGAGCAGCAGGGCGACGAACAGCGTCAGCAGGAACACGGTCGTCAGGACGACCACGACCGCGTTGCCCGAGCCCTCGCCGCCGCCGATCGCCTTGACGAGCGCGTAGATCGCGACCGCCGCGAAGAACGCGAACGCCATCAGGAACGCGAGACCGGCGAACCCGATCGCGGACACGAACCCGATCGCGATCCCGATCGGCGCCCCCTCGTGCGCCGGTCCCGTGGACCGTGGGCGATCCGGCGGGCCCTCGGGCCGCGCGAGGTCGTCGGCGCCCGGCTGGTCGTTCGGTGACTCCTCCATCGCCCCAGCATCGTCGACGGCGCGTGGTCGCGTCCAGCCGGATAGTGAGGTAGAACCGGAGGCGTGCGGCACCAGGTCGCGTCGCTCGCGGCGCGGACGCCCGCTTCGCGCGATCGCTACGTCGACTTCCTGCGCGCCCTGAGCATCCTCGCGGTCGTCATCGGCCACTGGTTCATCGGGATCTTGTGGTGGCAGGACGGGCTCCTGTACATGACGAGCGCGATCGGGGTGACGTCGTACCTGTGGCTCGCGACCTGGTTCCTGCAGGTGATGCCGGTCTTCTTCTTCGTCGGCGGTTTCTCGAACCTGGTGGCGCTGGACGCGACCCGGCGGCGCGGCGGGTCGACCTGGTCGTTCGTCCGCGGCCGCGAGGTTCGGCTCCTTCGCCCATCGCTCGTGTTCCTGGGCGTCTGGGCGGTCGTGGAGGTGATCCTGCACCTGGCCGACGTCGGGCGGACCACCGGACCGCCGCTGTGGGGAGACACCCGGCTGCTCCGCTGGAACCTGCCGCCCGGGTCCACGCTCCCGTTCGGGCCCCTATGGTTCCTCGCGGTCTACGTGGTAGTCGTGGCGATCAGCCCCGCCACCGTCTGGCTCCATCGCCGCTTCCGTCTGTGGGTGCCGGCGGCCATGATCGCGGGCACGATCGCGGTCGACGTCGTCGCGTTCGGTTTCGGACATCCGGCCGTGCGCTGGCTGAACGTCGCGTTCGTCCTGCTGCTGCCGCACCAGCTCGGGCATTCCTACGCGGACGGCTCGCTCACGGCACAGCCGCGGCGCACCTACTGGCTGATGGTCGCGGCGGGGCTGGGCACGCTCGTGCTGCTCACGAACCCGTGGGTGTTCGAGCCGTTCGGCGATGTCAGGTTCACCTGGTTCCCGGGGATCGGCTCCTACCCCAAGAGCCTGCTGGGCACCGACGTCGAGCAGGTCTCGAACGCGTACCCGCCGACCGTGTGCTTCATGGCCGCGGGGATCTGGGCGATCGGCGCCGTGATGCTCCTTCGGCCCTGGCTCAGCCGGTGGCTCCAGCGCGCGCGCCCGTGGGGGTTCACGGTGCTGGTGAACGGCGTGATCATGACGCTGTTCCTGTGGCACATGACGGCCTACCTGCTGGCGATCCTGCTCCTGTGGCCGCTCGGTCTGGGTCGCGATCACGACTCGACGCCGTCGTGGTGGCTCCAGCGGGTCGTCTGGCTCGTCGTGCCGGGCGCCATCCTGGTCGGGCTGGTCGCGATCTTCGGACGCTTCGAGCGACCGAGACCGGGCGGCTCCTCGAACTGACGCACCGGCCCCGACGCCAGGCGACCCGCGAGGGGTCAGCTCGCGGGCCGTCGGCCTTGGGCAGTGGCGGGATGACGGTCCGGGCCGTGCGGTGCGCCGCGGGTCGGGCACGGCATCCCTGTCCGGCGAGTATCGCCCCGGATCGCGTTGCGGTCCCTAGGCCGAAGGGCGGCGGCGGGTCCGCCGAAGGTCGCATCTGTGCAGGTGGTAGCGTCCGCGGCGGTGCAGCGCCCCCGCGATCCGTCCCGGAGCGCCAGCCTCGCGATCGCGTCGTCGGTCCTGGGCGTGACGCTGGTGGCCCTCGTCGCGAGCGTGCCCGGCTCGCCCCTGCAGCCGGTGCTCCCCGACGCCCTCGAGCCGACCGGTCCCTTCGCCTGGCTGGCCCGGGCGCTCGGGCTGGACGCGTTGAGCGGCCCGGCGCTCGCGGCCGCCGGAGTGGTCGCGGTCGCGGTGGCCGCCGGCTCGTTCCTCGTCGTGCTCCGCGCCGCGTGGCAGGGTCGCGTGAGCGTTCGCGCCGTCTTCGCGCTGACGGTCGCCTACCACGTCGTGGTCCTTGTGCTGCCGTTGTTGTTCTCGCGTGACGTGTACTCGTACGCCCTCTACGGGCGGATCGCCGGTGTCCACGGCGCGAACCCGTACGTGGCGACCCCCGCCGACTTCCCGGAGGATCCGCTGTCCCTGCTGGTCGGGCCGAAGTGGGTCGACACGCCCGCCGTTTACGGCCCGCTGTTCACGGGCGCGTCCGCGATGCTGGCCCGCTCGATCGCGTCCGCCGAGGGGCTCGTGACCGCGTTCCGCGTGCTGGCGATCGCCGCGAGCCTGGGCACGGCGTGGGCGATCCTGGTCACCGCCCGCCGCGCCTGGCCCGGCCGCGCCGCGTTCGCGGTCGCCGCGTTCGGGCTGAACCCCGTCGTGCTGTTCCAGTCGGCGGCGAGCGGACACAACGACCTGTGGGTCGCGCTCGGTATCGCGAGCGCGTGCTGGCTGCTGCTGGCCCGCCGGGAGCTGGCGGCCGTCGTCGTGCTGACGCTCGCCGCGCTGGTGAAGGCGACGGCCGCGCTGCCGCTGCTCCTGCTGATCGTATGGTGCGTCGCTCGTCGGCCGCGCGACGAGCGTGCGCGCGCGGCCCTCACGCGCGCCGGCCCCGCGCTCGCGATCGGCCTGGTGGTCGCCGCTCCGTTCCTCCAGCTCCACGACCCGACGCTCGGGATGCTCGAGCTCGCGGGCCACGAGGGGTGGCTCGCGCCCTCCCGGCTCTTCCGGCGGATCCTCGACGGGGTCTCAGGCGATGCGCTCGGCGTCGTGGCGCGCGTGGCCTTCGCCGGCCTCTTGCTGGCCGGGGTCGCGTGGCTCGTCGTCGCCGTCTGGCGACGGGCGCCGCGTGCCGCGGCTCCGGCCGACGGCGACGCGCTCGAGGCGGTCGCCGCCTGGGGCTCGTCGCTGCTGCTGCTGATGCTCCTCGGCCCGGTGCTGTTGCCCTGGTACGTGGCATGGGCGCTCCCGCTCGCATGGCTCCTGCCGCGCGTTCCCAGGGCGGTGCTACTGGTCGTGTCCACGTGCCTGGCCGTCTCGCAATGGGCGGCGGAGCCCGCGCGCTTCCCGACCGCTTACGACGTCAACGTGCTGGTCGGCCACTACGTGATCACCCCGGTCGTGATCGGGGCGATGGCGTGGCTGCTCGTCGACGGCTCCCGGCGCCTACGCGCCGGCGCGCCGCTCGCCGACCATCCGGACGAGGTACCCCCCGCCGCCGGCGGCCGCGACGACGAGCGTCGGGCCGAGGCTTCCGGACAGCGATAGCCCGAGCCGCTCGAGCGCGATCGCGGTCACGACCAGCGTCGCGACCCCGAACGCCGGCGCCAGCGCGATGGCGGTCGGTCCATCCGCGAAGGCCCAGCGCGACCAGCCGTAGCCGACGGCCCAAAGGAGCGCCAGGATCGCCGTGGCGGCGAGCGCGATGCCTCCGGGAGACGATGGCATGAGCGGATCGCGGCCTGCGGCGCGTCGTCGAGCGATCCGGGGATCGAGGCGGAAACCCGCGACGACCACTCATTCAAGTCCTGCGCTCCACCCACCCCGGAGCGGTTGAACGGGGACAGGACGATGATCAGCGGCGCCGGCCCGTCGGTGGGGATCGCGGCGAGCGAACGACGTGACAGCTCGTCGTACTCGGCATCCCCGCGCTCGGTGGGCCTGCCGGCGCGCAGGTCCTCGAGCGTGCCGACGAACACGTAGACGTCGGTCACGCGGTCTGGGGGAACCGCGGCTCGGATCACGTTCGCGGCCCGGGTGGCCAGGAAGGTCGCCGTCGCGTCGGCGTCGTCCACGACGAACACGAGGGGCGTGCCGGGCGGGACGGCGTCCGCGACGCGACCGGCCTCGGTGACCGCGGCGACCTCGAGCGGCGTGAGGAACGGCGCCTGCCGGCCCCAGGCGATCGAGGCGCCGGCGGCCATCGCCGCCGCGAGCACGCCGACAGCGGCCATCGCCCAGACCCTGCGGGCCTCGAGCCGCCGCCACAGCCAGGCGAGCCCCACGCCCGCGAGGACCGGGACCGGGAAGGCGAACGTGACCAGCCGGTCCGCGGGGTACCAGCCCGTGGCGAGCCCGATGGGCACCCCCACCAGCATCGCCAGCCCCCATCCGACCAGGAACCGCGCGGTGAAGCCGGTCGTGCGCAACGCCCCGGGGACCGCCAGGGGGATCGAGACGACCTGCACGTAGCGCGTCCATCGGTGGACGAACCGATCGAGGTAGGCGGAGCGCAGGGACCCCGTGAGCCCGGCGCGGCGGAGGAAGGCGTCCTTGGACGTGTCGACGTCGAGCCTCGCCGGCCCGGCCAGCATCGACGCGAGCCCCGCTGCCACTCCGGCGCCGCCGCCCGCGACGGCCATCACGGTCCGTCGCGCGATGGGGTCCTCCGAACCCTCCGCGGACCGCTGCCACATCGCGACGCCCATGAGGATCGCCGCGCCCACCAGGAAGAACTGCGGGTGCGCGAGGCCACCCCCGCCCAGCAGGATCGCCGTCGCGATCGCGGGGACGGCCGTGCGTCCCGCGCTCGCGAGCGCGATCCCCGCCGCCAGGAACAGCAGCACGAACGCGAGGTTCGCCAGGTATCCGGCGCCCAGGTGCACGGTGAACAGCCCGGCGAGCCCGCCCGCCGCGACCCACGCGAACCGCTCGGGGACATCGCGTGTTCGGCCGCGAACCGTGACGGCGCCGCTCACGCCGATCGCGGTGCCCAGGGCCGCCTGGAGCCCGGCCGCGACGGCGACCAGGGGGAGGTGGAGGGATCCGCCGAGGACGGCGAGCGATGCCGGGATGCCGGGTCGCTCGCCGACGAGGGAGAGCCCCTCGGCCGCGCCGACCCTGGTCCACCACAGGTACACGGGCATGTCGGGGCCGACGCCGAACCGGTAGCCGTGGCGCAGGTAGGGCCAGAGCATCACCCCCAGGACGATCGCCCCGACGCCCCCCAGCCAGGCCAGGTCCGAGCGCGAACGCGTCGGTTCGGCGGCCGGCTCCATGACGGCTGACGGTAGCGCGTCGGGTAGCATCGCCGTCCATGGTGGACCGCGAGCTGGCCGGCGAGGTCCTCCGCATCGCTCGACGCCGGGGCGGGTCGTTCGCGGAGCTGTTCGTCGAGGACACCTCCACGACCTCGATCCGCCTCGACGACGGCAAGGTCGAGGAGCTCACCACGGGGCACGACCGGGGGGCGGGCGTGCGGGTCTGCCGGGGGACGTCGTACGGGTACGCGTACTCGAACCGGCTCGACCGCGACGCCCTGCTGGGCGCCGCGGAGGCCGCGGCCGCCGCGTTGGCCGACGGCGACGTCCCCGGGAGCGTGGTCGACCTCACGGAGCGGAGCGGCGCGCCGGTCAACCGGGTCGAGCGGCCGGCGGACCTGGTCCCCGCCGCGGACAAGGTCGGCTGGCTGCGCGAGGTGGACGACGTTGCCCGCTCCCGCAGCCCGGAGGTCGTGCAGGTGATCGGCGTCTACGGTGATTCCCTCCAGCGCAAGCTGATCGCGACCTCGGACGGGACGTGGATCGAGGAGGAGCGGCCGCGGATCCGGCTGGTGGCGCAGGTCGTGGCGGCGCGCGACGGGAACATCCAGACGGGCTTCCACGGACCTGCGGCGTGCAGCGGCGTCGAGTTCATCGACCGGCATCCGCCCGCGGAGGTGGCCGGCGTCGCGGCCCGACGCGCGGTCACGATGCTCGACTCGGTGGCGGCGCCCGCGGGGGAGATGACGGTCGTGCTCGCGCCCGGGATGGGCGGGGTCCTGTTCCACGAGGCGGTGGGGCACCCGCTCGAGTCCGACGCGGTGGACAAGGAGGTCAGCGTCTACCGGGGCCTGGTCGGCGAACGCTGCTCGTCGGAGCTGATCGACGGCGTCGACGACGCGACGATCGCGAACGGCTGGGGGTCGTTCTCGTTCGACGACGAAGGCACCCCGTCGCAGCGCACCGTGCTGTTCAGCGGAGGCGTGCTCCAGGGATGGCTCTACGACCGGCTGCGCGCGGAGAAGGAGGGCGCCCCGCCCACCGGCAACGGGCGGCGTCAGTCGTACGCGCACCCCCCGATCCCACGGATGACGAACACCTACATCCTGGACGGCGCGTCGGACCCCGGCGATGTGCTGTCGTCGACCGAGCACGGCGTGTACGTGACCTCGCTCGGGGGTGGCCAGGTGAACCCCGCGACCGGCGACTTCGTCTTCGGGATCGCGGAGGGGTTCCTGCTCGACCGCGGCCAGGTCGGCGCGCCGATCCGCGGCGCGAACCTGATCGGTCGCGCGATCGACACGATGAGCGCGGTCGACGCGGTGGCGAACGATTTCGACACGTGGGAGGGCGTCTGCGGCAAGGACGGCCAGTCGGCCCCGGTGGGGAGCGGCTCGCCGACGCTGCGGATCTCGCGGCTCACGGTGGGGGGCACGGGTGCCTGATCCCGTCGACCTGTCCGATCTCTGCCGCGCGGCGGTCGACGCCGCCCGCGGCGACGAGGCCGTGGAGGCCTACGCGGAGGAGACCCGCCACACCGAGGCGAGCGCGCTCCGGGGCGAGGTCGAGGGCCTGACGTTCGCCGGGTCGCGCGGTGTGGGGATCCGCCTGATCTCCGAGGGACGCCTCGGCTACGCGTGGTCGGCGGACCCGACCGCGGAGGAGGTCCGGGGCGCCGTCGGCCGGGCAAGGGAGAACGCCGCGCTGGCCGAGCCCGACGAGCACAACGTCCTGCCCGCGTTCGAGCCGGCCGAGCCGATGCCCGAGCTGTTCAGCGCCGGCCAGGCCGCGATCCCCGCGGACCGGAAGGTCGCGCTCGCGCTCGACCTGGAGCGGCGGGCGATCTCGATCGATCCCCGCGCGACGAAGGTCGACATGGCGCAGATCGGCGATGCCGTGTCGCGCGCGGCGATCGCGTCCACGGCCGGGGTGGCCGCCGAGTACCAGCGCACGGATGCGTGGTGCGTATGCGTCGCGATCGCGAACGAGGGCGACGACACGCAGACCGGGTTCTCCTTCACGATCGCCCGCGGGGTCGACGATGTGGGCTGGGAGGCGGTCGCGACCGAGTCCGTGGATCGCGCGGTCCGGCTGCTGGGCGCCGAGAAGCCCGCCTCGGCGCGGGTCCCGGTCCTGCTCGATCCGTTCGCGGCGATGTCGTTCCTGGGGGTGCTCGCCGGCGCGCTCTCGGCCGAGGCGGTGCAGAAGGGCCGGTCGCTGTTCGCGACGATGGTCGGTCAGACGATCGGCTCGCGGTTGTTCACGCTCGTTGACGACGGGCGGGTCGCGGCTGGGCCGGCGGCGCGGCCCTTCGACGACGAGGGCGTCCCCTCGGGGCGAACGGAGCTCTTCACGGCCGGCACGCTGAACGGGTTCCTCCACGACACGTACACGGCGCACCGTGCCGGCGGGGGTCAGCGCTCGACCGGGAACGCGAAACGCGCCGGCTACCGGTCCGCGCCCGGGGTCGGCACGTCGAACTTCTTCGTCGAGCAGGGGACGTCGCCGGTCTCCGAGCTGCTGGCGGCCGCGGAGGGCGGCGTGCTTATCCAGGACGTGAGCGGCGTCCACTCGGGCGCGAACCCGATCAGCGGCGAGTTCTCGGTCGGCGCGACCGGCCTGCGGATCACCGGTGGGGCGCTCGGTGAGCCGCTGCGGGAGATGACCGTGGCGTCGACACTTCCCGAGATGCTCGCGGGCATCACGGGTATCGGCGACGACCTCCGATTCTTCTCGTCGGTGGGGACGCCGTCGATCCTGATCGGCGAGATGACCCTCGCCGGCCTCTAGCCTCTAGCTCTAGCTCCTGGCGGTCGGCCGTCCGGCACACCGTCAGATCGTTCCCGGACGCGTGCCCGTCGCGATGAGCGCGAAGCAGAGCGCGGCGACGGCCAGGCGGTACCACATGAACAGCGCGAAGCTGTGGCCCCGCAGGTACCTGAGGAGCCACGCGATCACCACGAAGCCGCTCACGGCCGAGGACACGGAGCCCCAGAAGAACTCGCTCGCGTAGCCGCCGAAGCCGTCCTGCACCAGATCGAGCCCCTTGAACAACCCCGCCCCCGCGATGATCGGCAGCGACAGCAGGAACGAGAACCGTGCGGCGCTCTCCCGGTCGATGCCGATCAAGCGGGCGGCGGTCATCGTGATCCCCGAGCGCGAGATGCCGGGCTGCAGCGCCATCGCCTGTGCCGACCCGAGCGCGAGCCCGGTCCGCGGTCCGATCGAGTCGAGCCCCCGGTCGGACCGGCACACGCGGTCGACCAGGTACAGCACCACCCCGAACACGGCGAGCATCGTCGCGATCAGCCACGGCTGGCCCAGATCGCGCTCGATCGTGTCGGCGAACAGCGCCCCGACGATCACGCCGGGGATCGTCCCGATCACGATCGCCCAGGCGAGGCGCTCGTCGGTCGTCGCGATCGTTCGCCGGCGGATCGAGCCGAACCACGCCCGCGCGTACGCGACGATGTCGCGCCGGAAGTAGATCACCGCGCCCAGCAGCGTCCCCATGTGCAGGGCGACGTCGAACGTCTTGTTCAGCTCGGGGTCCCCGAGGATCGACCAGCCGAAGATCCACGGGACGAGGATCAGGTGACCGGAGCTCGAGACCGGCGCGTACTCGGTGGCGCCCTGGACGAGGCCCAGGATGATGGCCTGCAGGACGGTCACGGGCGGCCCTTCCGGTCGGGGACCGCCGCATCCTAGCCGCCGTCCACATCGCTAAGGGGAGGCCGTTCCCTCCGGAGGGGTCGTCGCGATCTCCGGCGCGGGAGCGATGGCCACCTCGAGCTGCGCGAACGTCTTGGCGTAGGCGATCCGTTCGGCGTCCTCGGGCCCGACCAGCAGCACGAGCTGCGCGCCGCCGCCCGTGGCGACGCCGGCGACCGTGTCCGTCGGTCCGAGCACCCGAAGGACCTCCGCGGCGGTGACCACGGTCTGGGTGTAGGGACGGCCGCCGCCGAACGTCGCGAGCAGATCCACCCGGTCGCCGGCGCGCACGATCCCCGCCGGCAGTCCCGCGGGGACGACGACGGCGCGCAACCCCGGTGGCACGACCGCCGCGATCGGGCCCGAGGACGGCGCGCCCATCCGGCTGGCCGTCAGCGCCTCGCCCGCGGCCACGCCGCCGGCGAGGACGCGTCCCTCGGCGTCCGAGGGGGTCTCAAGCGCCCCCGGCGGCGCGTAGGCGGCGGGGACCTCTTCCAACTCGATCATCGAGGCGTCGAGCGTCGTGCCACGCTCCAGGTCCCGGGCGGCCACCACGACGGGGACGAGCGGTCCGACGACCGGGCGGGTCGCCTCGAGGTCGGCCGCGTACCCGCGCATGCCGACGAACGCCAGCGTCCCCAGGAGCACGCCCGTAGCCATCAGGAGCTTGGCGCTCGCGGGCCACCGCCTCCGGAACATGCGGCGACCCTAGGCGAGCCGGCCGCGCGCCACCGTGACGGCGCTCACAGCGCGGGGCGGGATCCAGAGGCCGTCAGTCGACGGGACGGAGCGCGCCCCTCTTCTTGGGTTCGAGGAGCATCGTCCGGATCCGGAACTCCTCCAGGGCATCCCTGCCGACGATCTGAGCGACGGACTCGCGGATCCGGTCGCCCATCTGCTCGGCGTCGTCCACGCTGACGAAGCGGAGCTCCACGGTCACGAGCTGCTTCGGGTTGGTCATGTCGGCAGGATACGGCGGCCCCCGCGCCGTGCGGCCGTGCCGCCCCGCGGCCCTCAGCCGAAGCTGGCGCCGTCGAGCGCGGTGGCGCAGACGCAGTCGCGCTCGACCGGCAGGGCGGGGATCGTTGCGAACAGCAGGCCGCGGAGCCGCTCGTTGTTCTCGGCGAAGACCCGGATCACCTCGTCGTTGGAGACGGGGGGCACGCCCTCGACCCCGACGTCGTAGTCCGTGATCAGCGAGATGTTCGCGTAGCAGAGCTCCAGCTCCCGCGCGAGCACGCACTCGGGGTACTGCGTCATGTTGATGACCTCCCACCCGGCCGAGGCGAACCACGCCGACTCGGCGCGCGTGGAGAAGCGAGGTCCCTCGATCACGACCACGGTGCCGCGCTCGTGCAGCGGGATCCCCTGCTGACGCCCCGCCGCGATCGTGGTCTCGCGCATCACCGGGCAGTACGGGTCGGCGAACGAGACGTGCGTGGTGACCGGGCCGTCGTAGAACGTGTTGGGCCGGTCGCGCGTGCGATCGACCATCTGGTCGCAGACGACGAACTCACCGGGCCTCACGTCCGGTTGGAGCGACCCGCACGCGTTCGGCCCCAGGATCCGGCCGACCCCCAGCTCCTTCATGGCCCAGACGTTCGCCCGGTACGGGATCCGGTGCGGCGGGAACTCGTGGTTCGATCCGTGGCGCGGCAGGAACGCGACCCGCCGGCCGCCGACCTCGCCGATCGAGATCGGCGCCGACGTCGGGCCGTACGGTGTATCCACGGTGACCTCCTCGACGTCGTCGAGGAGCCCGTGGAACCCGGAGCCGCCGAAGACCCCGATCTCGGCCGACGCGGTCACGACGAGGACCCCTTGGCCGACGCGTCGGTGGTGGAGCCGGAGGACCCCGAGCCCCTCGAGCCCGAGGACCCGGATCCCGAGCCGCCTGAGCCCCCCGAGCCGCCTGAGCCCCCCGAGCCACCCGAGTCGGAGGATCCCGAGCCCGAGCCTTCGGAGCCGTCCGAGCCCTTGGAGGACGTCGAGGCCGTCTCCTTCTTGGGCGCCGCGCCCTCGCCCGTCTTCGCCTTCTTCCCGTGGTCGGTCGCGTAGAAGCCCGATCCCTTGAAGGTGATCGCAGGTGGCGCGAACACCTTGCGGAGCTCGCCGCCGCACTCCCGGCAGATCGTGAGCGGGTCGTCGCTCATCGACTGCCAGATCTCGAAGCGGTGACCGCACGCCTTGCACACGTACTCGTAGGTGGGCATCGCGCGAGCAGTGTACGAGGGCAGGCCGCCGCGACCGGCCTAGGACCAACCTCTGGCCCGACGGCCGATGTGTCTACCTCCGGCGCTCGGGTACGGTCGCTCCGGTGGGCTTCCCCCGCCCCGCTCCCACCGGAGGCGCGCGAGATGGGTCTGGACCGACGGCATACACTTCCTCCCGAGGCAGAGGAGGACTTCCCCATGAGGGTCACCAAGGCCGTGATCCCGGCGGCGGGGCTCGGCACGCGGTTCCTGCCGGCCACCAAGGCCCAGCCGAAGGAGATGCTGCCGGTCGTCGACACGCCGGCCATCCAGTACGTCGTGGAGGAGGCGGCCCGCGCAGGGCTCGACGACATCCTGATCGTGACCGGCCGCGGCAAGCGCTCGATCGAGGATCATTTCGACCGCTCGGTCGAGCTCGAGCGCTTCCTGGAGGCCAAGGGCAGCTTCGACGACCTGAAGATGGTCGAGGCCATCGCCGGCTTCGCCGCGATCCACTACATCCGCCAGGGGGATCCGCTCGGCCTGGGACACGCGGTGTCGGTCGCCGAGCCGCACGTGGACGGTCAGCCCTTCGCGGTGCTCCTGGGCGACGACATCATCCACCCTTCGATGCCGCTGCTGGAGGAGATGCTCCGCGTGTACGAGCGCTACGGCCGGAGCGTGATCGCCGTGATGGAGGTTCCTAGCGAGGACATCGCGTTCTACGGCTGCATCGAGGCCGAGTTCGTCGACGAGACGCTCGCTCGCGCGGTGTCGATCGTGGAGAAGCCGTCGCCGGACGAGGCGCCGTCGAACCTCGCCGTGATCGGTCGATACCTGCTGGCCCCGGACATCTTCGAGGCGCTCCGGCACACGGAGCCGGGCCGCGGCGGCGAGATCCAGCTGACGGACGCGATCAACCTGCTCGCGCGCGATCAGGCGGTGTTCGCGTACCGGTTCGACCGCGGGCGCTACGACGTGGGCAACAAGCTCGACTACCTGAAGGCCACGGTGGAGTTCGCGATCGAGCGCGACGACGTCGGCCCGGGGTTCCGCGACTGGCTGGGCGAGCTGGCGCGGCGCGAGAGGCTCGTCTAGCGACCCGGGGGGGGCCGATCGCGTCCCGACCGGATCGCGAGGACCGGCCGTCGATCGCCTGCCGGGGATCGGTGGCTAGACTGCCGGGATGGCCGACCGACCGCGCGTCCACGACCACGACTCGGGCGAGGCGCTGGTCCCCGTGGCCGAGGCGCAGGCGAACGTGCTCGCGGCAGTGCACCCGCTGGCGCCGCTTCAGCTGCCCCTGACCGAGGCGCACGGCTGCGTCGCCGCCGAGGACGTCGTGGCGCGCGGCGACCTGCCGGCGTTCGCCTCCTCGGCGATGGACGGGTTCGCGGTGCGCGTCTCCGACACGGCGGGCGCCTCGCCGGCGTCTCCGGTCGAGCTCAAGATCGTCGGGCGGGCGATGATCGGCAAGCGCCCGGAGGGCACGGTCGGAGGCGGTGAGGCGATCCGGATCGCCACCGGCGCGCCCATCCCGGCGGGCGCCGACGCGATCGTGCCGATCGAGAACGCGCGGCCGCAGGGCGAGACCGTGCAGATCTTCGAGGCGCCGACGAGCGGGCGCCACGTCCGGCCGGCGGGCGAGGACGTCAAGGAGGGCGCCGTCCTGGTGGCGGCCGGCCGTCGTCTTGGGCCGCCGGAGCTCGGCCTGCTGGCGAACGCCGGCTTCTCGAGCCCGCTGGTGCACCCGCGGCCCCGTGTGATCGTGCTCTCGACGGGGGACGAGCTGATCCCGCCCACCGAGGAGCCGGCGTTCGGCCAGGTGCGCGACTCGAACGCGTACATGACCTTCGGCGCCCTGAAGGAGGCCGGCGCGATACCGATCCTGGCCGGGATCGTCCGGGACGACGTCGACGCGCTCAAGGAAACGGTGCTGTCGCAGCTGATCCAGGCCGACGCGTTCGTGAGCTCGGGCGGGGTATCGGTCGGCGAGCGCGACGTGGTGAAGGCTGCGTTCTTCCGCCGGGGCGACGTGGACTTCTACAAGGTCGCGATGCAGCCCGGGATGCCGCAGGGGTTCGGGCAGATCGAGGGCAAGCCGTACTTCGGGCTGCCCGGGAACCCGGTCTCGGTGTTCGTGTCGCTCGAGGTGTTCGTGCGGCCGGCGGTGCTGAAGATGGCCGGTCGCACCGAGCTGTTCCGGCCGGAGGTCGTCGCGACGCTCACGGCCGATGTCAGCGGGCCCAAGGGCAAGGCGCAGTACGCCCGGGTCCGCGTAGAGCGGAGCGGGAGACGCTGACCGCGACGCCGACGGGGAGCTGCGGTTCGAACCTGATCTCGACCGTCGCCCGGGCGAACGGCCTGGCGATCGTCCCGCCGGGAACCGAGACGGCGGTGGCCGGATCGGAGGTCCGCGTGATGGTGTCCGCTCGGGGGAGGATTGAGGGTGGGCGCGGACCGCGCCGGTTGCCCCCGAAGACGGCACGCGGCCCGCGCGGATCGTCGAGGTCGGCGAGAAGGCCGTCACGCGCCGCGAGGCGACCGCGTCATGCGTGCTCCACACGACCCGCGAGGCCGTGGCGGCCCTGGTCGCCGGCACCCGCAAGGGCGACCCCTCGAGGCGGCCTTGCATCGCCGGCGTCATGGGGGTCAAGCGGACGCCGGACCTGCTGCCGTTCTGTCACCCCATCGCGATCACGGGCGCCGAAGTGGTGGTCGAGCCGGACGAATCCGCCGGCACCGTGACGGTGCGCACGACCGCGTGCGAACGACCGCACCGGCGTCGAGATGGAGGCGCTGACGGCCGCCGCCGTGGCGGCGCTCAGCCTCTACGACACCACGAAGGAGTTCGACCGCGCGGCCAGGATCGAGGGGCTCAGGCTCCTCGCGAAGTCCGGCGGCAAGTCCGGCGACTACGTAGCCGGCTGACGCCCCGTCAGCCCGTATCCGCGAGCGCCGGATCTCCCCGCGACGGACCACCCAGGTAACGACGGCCGTCGGGCCTGGACCACCGGAGGTCCCCGTCCGGCTCCCTCGCGAGCCCCCAGCCCCACTCGTGGACCAACCGGTGGTGGAACGAGCAGATCAGCGCGAGGTTGGAGAGCTCGGTCCGCCCGCCGCGGGACCAGAACCGGATGTGATGAGCCCGGGCGAACGCGCGGGTCCCGCACCCGGGGAACGTGCAGCCGCGGTCGCGGTAGCGCACCTGGCGCACCATCCAGGCAGGTGGGACCCGCCGGGCGGGGGTGTGCTCCACCACCGTGCCCGCCTCGTCCTCGGTCACGATCTGCAGCCGGGCCGAGCACGCGAGGCGCTCGAGCGTTGGTGTCCTTGATCACCGGACCCGACTCCACCTCGGCGTTCGCCCGGCCCCCGAGGGCTTCGACCGTCGCGTGAACGACGACCGTTGCCCGGTCAGGATCTGGATCGGCCCCGAGGCCCGCCGAGCAGAGCGCCACCAGGGCGTCGGCGCGCCGTGCCCGACTACCCTCCTCACCCGCCTCGTCCGGCATCGGGGGGATGCGCTCGGTAAGGCGTTCGATCGCGAGCTCCACCACCCGGCCCTGCGCCGCGGGGAGCTCCGCCTGCATGCCGAAGCGGCCGTCCTCGGTGTACCAGGTGTCGAGGTACCGGCAGCGCTCGGGCTCCAGGACCTGCTCGGCGGTGCGGCGCACCTCCAGGTCGCCGCGGTGCCGGATCGTGGCTACCGAGACGCGCGCGGCCCACGCGATCAGGCCCGCCTCGTCCGCGGGCGTAGCGAACCGGGCGAGCTCGCATACCTCGTCGAGCGAGAGCTCCCCACGCTCCAGGGCGCGGGCGATCCGGGGCAGCGCCACCAGGGCGTGCGCGGCCCTGATCCAGCGCCGTGCCTTCCAGCACGAGATGCCGTAGCGCATGGAGACCAGGTGGGAGGTGTCGCGGGCGCCTTCGCAGAGCCATGCCCCGGCCTCGTCCAGCCCACGGATGGCACGAAGGAGCCGGAGCTCGGCGGCCCTACCTCTGCGTGGGCGGCATCGGCCTCGGCGAGCAGGGCCTCGGCGTGATCGCCGACACGACCGATGCCGGAGCGGTGCTCTCCACGTACTCGAACATGCGTTCGATGCTACGTGCCGGTCTCCTCCCGCTGTGACCTGGCTCACTCGATGGGTGAAGTCCTCGGAAGGATTCGGGACCGGGCGGAGGCGAACGGGGGATCGAGGCGACGGTCCGCGAGCGACCCGAGGGCTCGAGCCCGTGGTCGCGTCAAGGTGCGGGATCGGGTCGCGTCAAGGTCAGGCGCCCGGCAGCTCCACCTCGGCGGCCGAGCGCATCGCCGCCTCCATCAACACCTCGGCGGCCACGATGTTCGACTCCGCGCCGGAGTTCCGGTTCAGGCGGCCCTCGTCGACGCCGTCGGCGACCCGTCCCCGCCCCTCGTCGTAGACGGGCGCGCCGGCCGTGTTGCGGCCCGAGAACCAGTCCCGCGCGTCCTCGGCCAGCGATGACCAGCCGCCGTCGTCACGGGCCCGCGCCAGCCGGTCCATCGAGAAGATCGTGCTGGACACGTCGTACGGGGACACGCTGGGCCGATCGAACCCGCCCTCGACGGCGGGGACCAGCACGGCCCGGGCGCTCTCCGCCGCCACGTCCACGAGCCTCGGATCGCCGAGCAGGATGCCCGCGTCCGCCAGCACGCCCTCCTGGATGTGCGCCCACAGGTGCGGCACGCCCGTCTCCTCGAGCGAGTTCATCAGCACGTCGTCGGTACGACAGGCGACCAGCTCCTGCGCCCATCCGTCCAGCACGGGGACGAGCTTCGTCGAGCCGGTCCGGATCAGCCGGCGCGCAACCTCCATGTGGACCGCTCGCACGTCGGCGGGCGCCGGCTTCGCCGCGGCGTGCGCGAACCCCGCCGACAGCGCTCGCTCGGCGCGCTCGTCCTTCAGCACGATCCAGGCGTTCGAGAGGCCGAGCAGCGCGCGGGCGTGCCAGAAGTTCTCGCCGCGGACCGAGGTGAGGCCCTCGTGGTTCTGCTCGCCGTCCCAGCCGTAGACGAAGTTCACCCAGCGGCCGTCGTCGGTCTGCATCCACAGCACGAAGTCGAGCAGCCCCCGCGCCCACCGCTCGATGGCGGGGAGCCTCGTCCGCAGCCAGACGTCGCACAGGACGTCCAGCAGGCGGGCGGCGTCGTCGACGCACGCGACGCCCTCGTACCCGGACTCCTTCGCGTCCACGTGGCGATCGAGCGCGTCGCCGTAGACGGCGACCGCGAGGGCGTCCGGGCCCGCGGCGCGCATCGGGCGGGTCAGGCGGGCCAGCTGTCGCAGCATCGCCGGAGAGGGTCGCAGACGATCGAGATCCAGGCCAGGACTACAGGGATTCCAGGTTCGCCAGGATCTGGGCCACGTCGAAGTCGGCGGCGCAGAGCGACTCGTCCGCGGCGCCGTAGTAGACGCGGACCCGAGATCCCGCCCCGTCCAGCGGCACGCACCCGGTGGGGAAGACCACGTCACGGAGGAAGCCGTCGTGCTCGTAGTCGATCTCGGGCGCGAGGATCGGACGGGGCGTCCGTGCGAGCACCTTGGACGGGTCGCCGGCGTCCAGGAGCATCGCGCCCATCCCGTAGCGGTTGGCGCGGTCGGATCCGTGGTAGATCTCCAGCCAGCCGCCGTCGACGCGGAACGGGACGCAGCTCGCGCCGATCCGCATCTCGTCCCACATGCCGGAACGGGGCAGCGCAACCGGCTGGTGGTCGCCCCAGCTGTCGAGGTCGTCGGAGCTCGCCATCCAGATCCCCAGGACGCGCCCGAAGGAGCCGGGCATCGGGCGCGTGAGCGCGACGTAGCGGCCGCCGATCCTCTCGGGGAAGATCACGACGTCCTTCTGGTCCGGATGGAACATCACGCCCTCGCGCTTGAAGCTGCGGAAGTCGGTGGTCGTCAGGCGGCTCGTGGTGATCCCCAGCCGGCTCACGGACACGTACGTGATGTGGTAGACGCCGTCGATGAGGGTGACCCGCGGATCCTCGATGCCGTACTCCTCCAGTCGAGACGACGGCACGATGGTCGGATCGGGGTCGACCGCGAACAGCACGCCGTCCTCGCTGCGCGCGACGCGCAGGTGCGACGTGTGCGTGAGGTAGTCGGTGAACTCCTCGTTGCCCGGGGCGAACGCACCCGCCGCG
Source organism: Actinomycetota bacterium (assembly GCA_046330185.1). GTDB lineage: Bacteria > Actinomycetota > UBA4738 > UBA4738 > HRBIN12 > DATBLY01. The sequence continues at coordinate 21,788 of JAXLTF010000013.1, read as the reverse complement.
TTGCGGTAGCGGATGGTGCGCGGGTCTGAGAGGTCCAACCCCGGCAGATCACGCGGGACGTAGCCGATCCGGACGTGCGGCGGGTCGTGCTCCGTGTCGAAGAAGGCCATGCCGATCAGCCGCTCACGGCTGATCTCGGCCGGCAGCGGAACGAGCTTCGGTTCGGCATCGGTCAGGTCGACCATCTGAGCGTCCTCGGGCAGGTCGGTCGCCGGCCGCGGGCGTTCGGCCACCCGGACCAGCAGGATCGTCTCGTCGCCCACCTTCGCGACGCCGGGGTTGATGGTCGAGATGACCTCGAACCCCTCCTGCGACGGCGGAACGTCGCGCGGTCGGATCAGCGGGTTGCGGGGAAGACGCGCGGCGATCGGGACCGGTTCGCGGGGCGGTCCCTCCTTGCGACGCACACGCTCCGGGGAGGCATCGATCAGCCCCTGCATCGTCTCGAGGAACCTCGCGCCGGTCTTGGGCCACGTGGCCTCGTTCGCGTACACGTACGCGTTGCGCTCGAGCTTCCGCTTCAGCTCCGGATCCGACAGGATCGCGTTCACGGCCTCGGCGATCGACTCGGGCGAGCGGAACTCGACCAGCAGGCCCCGTTCGTCGGCGAGCGCCTCGACGGCGTGCAGGTACGGCGTCGACACGACCGCCTTCCCGGCGCCGAGCGCGTAGGACAGCGTGCCGCTCGTGATCTGGTTCGGATCCAGGTACGGGGTCACGTAGACGTCGCTCGCCAGGAGGTAGTCGATCACGTCCTTCTGCGCGAGGTACTGGTTCACGAACGCGACGTGGTCGGCCATCCCCAGGCCCTCGACCATCGCGACCAGCTTGTTCCGGTAGGACTCGCCCTGGTGCTTGAGCAGCTCGGGGTGCGTCTGTCCGGCGATCAGGTACAGGGCGTTCGGGTGGTCCTTGACGATGTAGGGCATGGCCTCGATCACGTACTCGAGGCCCTTCCCCGGTCCGACCAGACCGAACGTCGAGATGATCTGCCGTCCCTCGAGGCCCATCTTGTCCTTCAGCTTCCGGCGGCCCTTCGGCTCGATGTGCGGCATGCCGTGCGGGATCACGGTCGTCGGGGTGCCGGTGACGCCGTAGACCTCATCGAGGATCCGCACCGCGGTCTCGGCCATCACGACCAGCCCGTCGGCGGCGCCGGCGATCTCGCGCACCGCCTCGCGGATGGCGGGGCTGGGCTCGGGCAGGACCGTGTGGAGCGTGACCAGGACGGGCTTGCGGAGCGACTCCAGCATCGGCACCAGGTGGTCGACGTAGTTGCCCTCGATCCAGGCATCGCCGTCCCAGCCCTCGTCGCGCCAGATCCCGTAGAGGCCGAACTCGTGCTGGATGCACACGACGTCGGCGTTCGAGCCGTTGATCGCGTGGGCCGTGGCGACGTAGCTCTCGGGCTTGCCCTGGCGGATGCGCCAGCGGACCTCGTTCCGGTAGGCGCGCACGACGTTGCGCTCGTCGATCGCGGCCACGCGGGCCTTCGTACGGTCGTCGGCCTCGCGGATCGCCCCGATCAGGTCGGCCGTGAAGGTGGCGATCCCGCAGCGACGGGGCGGGTACGTGGAGACGAAGGCTATGCGCATGTCCTTCAACGTTATCGTCCCCTTCCCCGAGTCACGTAGGTCCTCCGTCCCTATCGCGGGAAACGGCCCCGACCCCGGCCGCTGGGCGGCCCGCGGTGGCCGGTTCCCGGCGGATCACACGGATGTGCTTTCCCGCCCCACATATGGGCGCTACGCTGCGACCCCCAGCCTGAATGTTGTGCTGAACCGGGGTTCGAGCGGACAGGAGGCTGGCGCGTGCAGTGGCTACTCGTCGCCGCGTTAGGCATCATGTGGGCCGCGTTCCTGTTCCCGTCGGCCAACCGGCGGGAGGCGAGGGCCTCGGCGAGCGTCGAGGATTTCGAACGCAGGATGGAGCTCTTGGCGCAGGCACAGACGCACGGCGAGCCCGGTCGGTGGATCATGACCCCGCGCAAGGGGTCCGGTTCGTCGGCCCCACCGAGCGCCGCCGGGCGAGGGCCCGTGAACGGCGCCGTCAGGTGCTGGCCTTCCTGCTCGAGGCGATCGGGCTCACGTTCCTGATCGGGCTCGTGCCGCCGCTGCGTCGGGTCGCGTGGGCCGCGACCGCGATCTTGGGCGTGCTGCTGGTCCTGTACGTGTGGCTCCTGCTGACGATCAAGCACCGCACGCCGCACCCCCATGAGGTCGCACGCGCCGCACGCCGGCCCGCCCCGGAGCCCAGGGCGCGTCCCGCGGCCACGGCGGCCCCGCGCTACGTGGCGGAGGGCCGTAGCACCTGGCCGCGCCCGACCTTCAACGGGCTCGGGTCGGTCGGAGAGGGAGACCGCGTGCACGTCGTGGTGATGCCCGCTGAGGAGGCGCCGGCCCGCGCCTGAACCAGCCCTACGCGGCCGGGTCCCAGCCGCGTAGGCTCGACGGGTGGAACTGGACGAGCTCGCCCGCGGACTCCACGAGCGCCTCGACGCGACCAACGCCGCCCGCGAGCGTGTGCTGCCGGCGTCCCGCCGCTCCATCCGCGCCAGCGCGAACGCGATCAGGGCGATCCATCGCGGCGAGATCGACCGCGCTCGGCAGCTGATCGCGGACTCGCGCGCCGCGATCGACGACGGCCTCGAGGCCAGCGCGCGCCAGCCGGTGGTGCGATGGGCCGGGTACGTCGCCGACGCGGAGAAGGAGTACGCGGAGGCGAACGTGACGCTCGCGCTCGTCACGGACGCGCCGATCCCGACGCCGGAGGACCTCGCCGTCGGCGATGCGCCGTACCTGAACGGGATCGCCGAGGCGATCGGAGAGGTCGCCGCCACATCCTCGACCTGCTGCGCACGCGCGAGGTCTCGCGGGCGGAGCGGGTCCTGTTCGCTCGAGGACCTGCACGCGGTGCTCTGGCTTCGATCTGGACGGATGCCGTCCGGGAGAAGCGGGCCGAGATCTCCGGAGTCTCGTTAAACGCCGGAACCAACACAAGCGCCGATGACTACGCGCTCGCTGCTTAACTAAGTAGCCGCCCCCCTCGGGCCGCCTGCGACCGGGGGATGGGCGTCGTGAGCAGGCTCACGGCGGCGGCTCCGTGCGGGGGCCGGCGCCGGACACCTCACCCGCACTAGCCGACAGGGTCTCCGCCGGCGGGAGCCTCGAGGCGAACCCCGACCGCCTGGCTGCGCCCGGAGAAGCCCCGAACGGTCGCCCGGAGACAGGGGTTCGAATCCCCTCACCTCCACCAGGACGCTCCTCTCACGCCACCACGAACGTCCCGGTCATCGTCGTCGGGTGCACGTCGCACCGGAAGAAGTTGGTGCCGGCCTCCAGCGCGTCGACCTGGTACGTGATCTTGTCCGGCCCCGTGATCATCTCGCCGGTGAACAGCGAGGTGGCCGCGGAGCTGTCGGTGTATATCGACACGTTGTGGGGTATGCCGGGATCCATGTTGTCGAACGCGATCGTGAACGGTGTGCCGGCCGGGACGGCCAGGCAGTCCGTGTCGAAGACGGAGTTCGTCGCCGAGATCGTGAGCTTCGATCCGGAGGGGGTGCAGCTCGCCGTGGAGCCCGTCGCGCCCGTCGTGCCGGTCGTGCCGGTCGTGCCGGTCGTGCCGGTCGGGCCGGTCGGGCCGGTCGGGGAAGGCGCTCCGCCGCCCCCTGAGCCCGCCGCCGCGGTCGCCCCGGCGGTGAACGGGTCGCCCATCAACGGGTACGACTCGGGCGCCGGCGGGGCGTTCGGGTCGACCCTGATCAGGCCGACGGCCCCCCGATCCGTGTAAGCGAACGCGTGGGTGACGAACGGATACAGCCCCGCGTCCGGGATCTGCAGCTCGAACATCGCTCCGCCGCTGGGCGGGATGCCGTACGTCTGCAGCCCGTATAGCGGGTTGGCGGGGTTCCCGTCGACGTAGGTCACGTCGAACAACGTCCCGATCACGTGGAAGGGATTCAAGAGGGTCGGTCCCGCGTTCATCACCCAGATCCGGAACCGCTCGTTCGGCCGCACCTCGAGCGGGGTGGTCACGTAGCGGTTGGCGCCGCCGTTGAAGACGACGTACTCGGGGTCGACTGCGTGCATCCGCTCCAGATCGCCCTCGAACAGACCCTGGATCGGCTTCGCGCCGGGGTAGAACTCGCTCGAGACGAGCACGAACTCGCGCTCGGCCGGCAGGTCCGGGGGCGAGACGATGATCGCGCCGTACATGCCGTTCGCGATGTGCTGAAGGACCGGGTTCACGCCGCAGTGGTACATGAAGACGCCGGGGTACATCGCGACCCAGTCGAACGTGAGCGTCTCGCCCGGGTTGACCGGCTGGTAGTTGCCGGTGAGGGTGGAGGACCCGTCGGTCGGGAGGTTCGCCCAGGGCGTCATCGCCGCGTGGAAGTCGATCGAGTGCTGCATCCCGATCTCGCTGTCGTTCGTCAGGGTGAAGCGGATCGTGTCGCCGAGGCCCACGCGGATCACCGGGCCGGGCGTCGTGTCGTTGAACGTCCACACGTGGTACTTCACGTCGGGCGCGATCTCCTGGGTCGTCTCGTGCGCCGTCAGGTTCACCTCGACCACGGTGCCGTTCGGCCCATCGGCCTTGTAGGAGGGCGCCGCAGTGGTGCCGTCCGCCGTCGTGGACGTCGCCTTCGAGCGGGTGATCGGCACGATCCACGCGAGCCCGATGATCAACAGGGCAAGCTCGAAGAACACGCCGATCGCCATGATCCGCTTCATCCCGCTTCCTCCGATCGCTCAGGTTCTCGGTCGCGGAATCTTAGGCCAACGGCTACGGAACGATCGGGCGGCGGATCGAGCGTGGATCGGCCCGCGGCAGGCCTCGTCAGGTCGTCATCCGGACGCGTTCGAGCCGATGGAGGTGGACCGGCTGTGGGACCCCCTTCAGCTCGACGGCTCCGAGCGCCTCGGCGCGGACGTCTCCGGGCAGGGTCTCGAGCGCGTCGAACGCTCGCGCGCTGAGCAGGACCTCGCCGGATCCGGCGCGGGCGGCGATCCGTGCCGAGACGTTCACGGTGCTCCCGAAGTAGTCGCCGTCCTGGACGATCACCGGGCCTGCGTCGATCCCCACGTGCGCCGGGGGCAACCCCGCCGCGGGCAGGCGTTCGACCAGCTCGAGCGCGCCGGACACCCCGTCGTCCGGGCGCTCGAAGAACAGCATCACGCCGTCGCCCAGCCATTTCACGACCGTACCGCGCCGCTCGTGCACGCATCGCTGCACGATCCTCGAGAACGCGGCCGCGAGCTCGGCCGCGACGCGGTCGCCCCGTTCCTCCGTGAGCCGCGTGTAGCCGGACAGGTCGACGAAGCTCACGGCGGGTGTTCGAGCCACGCGCTGCCACAGACCCGCCCGCTCGAGCGCCCCCTCCGCCCATCCGTACACGCCCGCCATCCAGACGTGGGCCTGGTGTCCGTGGTGGATCGCGATGATCGCCTCGTCCAATGGCGGCAGGGTCGCCTCGCTGAACGCCGAGGCTCGTTCGAGCGCCTGCTGGATCGGCACGCCCGCTGCGAGCATGGGCCCCACCACGTGGGTCATCCAGATCTCCGACGCGGCCTGGACCATCCGATGCAGGCTCTCGCCGAACACGCGCAGGAGTCGCTCGATCGCCTCGGGAGGGAACCCGCCCTCGAGCTGGGTGCTGATCATCGGGACGACCCGTGCCTCGTCGGCGCGCATCAGGTCGTCGGCGTCGGCGATCGCGAACCCGATCGCCTGGCGCACGTGCAGCAACAGCTCGAGCGGGATGCCCGTCCGTTCAGAGACCTGACGGAAGGTCTGATCGGTGAGCGGTGCGAACCGGTCGAAGTTCTGCTGGTCGAAGAAGCTGAAGTCGAGCTCGTCCGCACGGACGGCCTCTCCGATGCTCGCGACCGGGAGCCCGGCGCGCTCGAGATATCGGACGACGCGCGTGGCGCGCGCGGCCCCGGGCGTGAACCCGCCGTCCGCGTCTCGCGTCAAGATGCCCATGTCGAGCAGCTCGTCGACGAATCCGGCGTCGAGCCCGGCCAGCGCGGCCACGTCTTCCCGCGTGAGGCGACGCTGCTTCGGCTGGGTCGGGTCCGCGCGCTCCGGCAACGACCTCGTCACACCTTCGAGGGGCGTCGGCTGAGCATGTTGCGCAACGCCAGGAACACGTTCGAGGGCTTCTCGGCCATCCGGCGCATGAACCACGGATACCAGAAGTCGCCGTAGGAGATCAGCACGCGCACGCGGTAGCCCGCGTCGTGCAGGCGGTACTGCTGGTCGACCCGGATCCCATAGAGCATCTGGATCTCGTACGCGTCCCTGGGCACGCCGGCCGCTTCGATCCGCTCGAGCAGCCCGGTGTCGTGGGTCGCCAGCGCGAGGCGGCCGTGGCCGCCCCGTGAGGCGATCGCCGCCGCCAGGCGAAGGAACGCCTCGTCGATCACGTCGCGCCGCTGGAACGCGAGGCTCGGCGGCTCGCGGTACGCGCCCTTGACCAGGCGGATCGACGGGTCGAGCGGGAGCAGGCGCTTCACGTCGTCCCACGTCCGCTTCAGGTATGCCTGCAGGCAGATGCCCGTGTTCCCGTGGTCGGCCGCCAGGCGCGCGTACTGCTCGACGGTCGCGTCGACGAACGCGGTCGACTCCATGTCGATCCATACCCGGTTGCCCTTGACGGCGGCGTGCTCGGCGAGGCGTTCGAGGTTGCGGTACGCGTGCTCGGGCGCGAGCTCGAGCCCGAGGTGCGTGAGCTTGACTGAGATCTCGCTGTCGCGGCCGCTCTCGGCGATCCCGTCGAGCAGCTGGACGTAGTGGTCGGCGACGGCGTCCGCCTCGGCCAGGCTCGTCACGTTCTCGCCGAGGTAGGTGAACGTGGTGGGGATCCCGTCGTCCGCCAGCGGCCCGGCCGCGCCGAGCGCGTCGTCCATCGACTCGCCGGGCATGAACCGGCGGACGGTCGCGCGCACGAAGCCGAAGCTCGGCAGGTGCTCCCGCAGGACCGGGTTACCTCCCGCCCACAGCAGCGCGTCGCGCATCGGATCCACCGTGGCAGCCTAGCGGGAAGGGCTTGCAGCGCTGCTACCCTCCCGCCATCGAGCCCACCCGGATCGACGCAGGCACGAAGGGGTTCTCGGCCGTCGATGCGCCGCTGCCCCTGGATGCGGTCGCGGCGCGCGGTTGGTCGCTCGGGGACCTCCATCTCCCCGTGATGGTCCTGCGCGAACGAGCGCTCGCGCACAACCTCTCGCTGATGGCCCGGTTCTGCGACGAGCACGGCGTCCGGCTGGCGCCGCACGGCAAGACAACGATGGCGCCGGCGCTGTGGAGGCGCCAGCTGGACGCCGGGGCCTGGGCCATCACCGCGGCGAACGCGGTCCAGGCGCGTGCGATGCGCGACGCGGGCGTCCCGCGGGTGCTGATCGCGAACCAGGTGGTCGATCCGGCGGGAGCCGCGTGGATGGCGGCTTCGGCGGCCGATCCCTCCGCCGTGATCTGCTACGTCGACTCGCTCCGCGGGATCGAGCTGCTCGAGGACCGGGCCTCGCCCGAGCATCCGATCGGCGTGCTGGTCGAGCTCGGGTCCGACGGAGGACGAACGGGGTGCCGGTCGGACAGGGGCGCCGTCGCCCTGGCGGCCCGGGTCCGCGCGTCGGCGCGTCTGGTCCTCGCCGGCATCTCCGGGTACGAGGGCGTGCTCTGCCACGATCGGTCGCCGGGGTGCCTCGAGACGGTGCGCGTGTTCATCGGGAGGCTGCGCCAGCTCGCGGAGGCGGTGCTCGCGGACGGCCCGGCCGAGACCGGCGAGCCGTTCGTGGTGTCGGCCGGCGGCAGCATGTTCTTCGACGTGGTCGTCGCGGAGCTGGCACCGTTGCGCCGCGACGACGTCCGGATCGTGCTGCGCTCCGGCTGCTACCTGACCCACGACCACGGGACGTACGAGCATGCGTCGCCGTTCCCCGCGACCCTGGGCGAGCGGGGTTCCATCCCGCGCTCGAGCTCTGGAGCGCGGTGCTGTCCAGGCCCGAGCCGGGCCTGGCGTTCCTTGGGTTCGGCAAGCGGGATGCGCCGCACGACCTGGAGCTGCCGATCCCGACGCACGTGCGTGCCTCGGACGGCGCCATCAGGCCGACGGACGGGGCGATGCGCGTCCTGGAACTGAACGACCAGCACGCGTACGTCGAGGTAGCCGAGGGTTTCGCGCTCGAGCCCGGCGACGTCGTCGCCTGCGGCATCTCGCACCCGTGCACCGCGTTCGACAAGTGGCGTGTGCTGCCGGTCCTCGACGACGAGGATCGCGTGATCGCGGCGGTATCCACCGTGTTCTAGGCCTCGCCGGTACGATGTGCCGATGTCCGCTCGCCGCAGAACCGTTGCCGCGCTCGTCGTCTGCCTGATCCTGGTCGTCGGCGTCCTCGGGTCCGGCGCGCTCCCGGCGGACGCGCGGACGACCGGCGTGACGCTCACCGCCTCCGCCGGCGAGGTCGCGTTCGGGACGAAGGTCGTCCTGACCGCGGCCGTCGATCCGGCCGTCGAGGGCCAGGCCGTCGCGATAGTCGACGCGAACGGCCGCACGGTCGCGGACGGCGTGACCGGTCCGGCCGGACGCTTCAGGGCGCGGCTGGTGCCCAGGGCGGACCTCATCCTTCACGCGTCGTCGGACGGCCTCGACAGCGCCCCGGTGACGGTCCTGGTCGATCCGATCCTCGTGCTAGAGACCGGCACGCCCCTGCTGTACGGCGACCTCCAGATCAGAGGGCGGTTCCAGCCGGCGCGCCCGGGTCAGGACGTGCGGATCCAGCTGCTCCGCGCGGGCGAGGTCGTCGCCACGAAGAAGGCGTCGATGGGCGACGGTGGCCGCTTCGCCACCTCGGTCCGGCTGTCTGAGCCGGGCACCCACCGGGTGAACGCGTTCCTCGACGCCGACGACCTGCAGCCGGCGGATGTCGGATCGGTCGTGATCGTGCGGCGGCTCCCCGAGCTGGCGATCGGCTCGCGCGGCCCCGCCGTCGAGGTGCTGGAGCGCCGGCTAGTGGAGCTGGACTACCACCTGCGCGGCGTCGACGGGGCGTTCGACTTCCGGACCGCGGACGCGGTGATGGCGTTCCGGAAGGTCCAGCGCATGCCGCGCCTGCAGACCGTGACCGCCGCGGTGTGGCGCGCGCTCGCTCGCCCGAGGACGTTCGTGCCGCGGGACCGTGGCGACGGGTTCCACATCGAGGTCGATCAGACGCGGCAGGTGCTGGCGACCGTGCGCGACGGCCGGGTGGCGGCGATCTTCCACGTCTCGACCGGCAAGGCGTCGACGCCCACCCGCGACGGGACGTTCCACGTCTTCAGCAAGCTCGCCGGCTTCAGCCCCAAGCGCCTGTACTACCCGAGCTTCTTCGACGGCGAGCGGGCGATCCACGGCTGGACCGAGGTGCCGACCTATCCAGCGAGCCACGGCTGCGTCCGCGTGCCGTACTGGATCGCGATCTGGATCTACGGGCAGGCCGACTACGGCACCCCCGTGATCGTGTACCACTGAGCCATCGGGCCTAGCCTGGCCCGACGCACCGGGCTTCAGGTCCGGAGGCCTCCGTGCCGATGTTCCCTTCGGCCTTCCCGTTCAAGGAGGAACCATGAGGTCGGATCGGTTCACGTACCCGGGTATCGGCGTGGCGGTCGGCGGGCTGTTCGGTGCGCTGGGCGTGTTCGCCGACTGGTTCAGCTACACGGCGACCGTCGCGGGCGGACAGCTCACGGTCGGGATCGCCGGCACGGAGGATTGGAGCGGCCGCCTCGCGGTCGTCGCGGGCTTCTCCGCGCTGCTGTTCGGCGGCGCGTACATCCTGCTCTCGGAGCCCACGCTCCGGAAGGTCAGCGGGGCCGCGATGGCGGCCTCGTCGGCCGTCCTGCTCGTGATGACGCTCTGGGGTGCGATCCGCGTCGACGACGTGGTGCCCGACGTCGTGGCCCGCGGCGCCCTGGGCGACGTCGCGTTCACGGGGTCGATCTCGGCCGGGCTGGCGGTGTCGTTCGTCGGGGGCGTGCTGGCGTTCGTCGCGTCGTTCATGGCGATCCGGCAGCCGGCGGCCGACACGGCCGAGGACGCCGTCGCGGTCCCGGCCGACGCCGTCGTCGAGGCCGGCTGAGCGAGAGCGGCCGGTAGGCTACGCCCCGGCATGGGGCGGGCCGTCGGCGGGTTGCACGATCGGGTCTGGTGGGCCCGTCCCGGGCTCGACGTCCGGGGCGGGCGCCTTTCGATCGCCGGGCGTGACGCCGAGGCGGTCGCCCGCGAGCACGGCACCCCGGTCTTCGCGCACGACCTGACGCGCGTGCGCGAGCAGGCCCGCGCGCTGCATGCCGCGTTCGCGGGCGCCGGTCTGGACGGGCGCGTCCGCCTGGCGCTGAAGGCCCAGCGCGCGCCCGAGGTCCTGGCCGCGCTCCGGTCCCTCGGCGAGCCCGGCTCCCCGACGGGCGTGGGGTTGGACGTCTGCTCGCCGCGCGAGGTCGAGTGGGCGCTGGCGCATGGGTGGGAGCCCAGCTGAGATCAGCTACACGGGCACGAACATGTCGGATCGCGACGTGCGCGCCGTCGGTCAGCACGCCGGCGTCCACCTGAACGTCGACCTGCTGTCTCAGATCGAGCGGGTGGGGCGAGCGGCGCCGGGCCGCACGATCGGGATCCGCGTGAACCCGCGCGGCGGCGCCGGGTTCGAGGGCGGCGAGCACACGCTCTACTCGGGGCCGCGCCCCACGAAGTTCGGGATCTTCCCCGAGCAGCTCGAGGAGGCGCTCGTGGTGGCCGCCCGGCACGACCTGACGATCGACACGGTCCACTGCCACGTCGGCGACGGCTACCTGAACGCGGGTCTGCCCGTGTTCGACACCGTGATCGGCCGCGTGGCCGAGATGACGCGCACCCTGCTCGAGCGCGGCTGCCCGATCCGCGAGGTGAACACCGGCGGCGGGCTAGGGGTGCCGCAGCGCGCCGGCGACGAGCCGCTGGACCTAGCCGCGTGGGCCAAGATCCTCTCGCGGCACCTGGGCCCGCTCGGCGTGGCCGTCGGGACCGAGCCGGGGGACTTCCTGGTGAAGGAGTGCGCCACGCTGCTCGCCGAGGTCGTGACGGTGGAGGACCGCGACGGCGTGCGGTTCGTCGGCCTCGACGTCGGGTGGAACGCGGCCGGCGAGCACTTCGTGTACGGCTCGCCGGTCGACGTGGTGCTCTGCCGCGCGGCCGGGGCACCGCCGGCCGGCGTCGTGACGTTCGCGGGCAACATCAACGAGGGCGACGACCTGTTCGGCGAGGACGTGCCGTTCCCCGAGGTCGAGGAGGGAGACGTGCTTGCGCTGCTGAACCTCGGCAGCTACAACGCGTCGATGGCCTCCGAGCACTGCCTGCGCGAGCCCGCCGGCTCGGTGTTCTTCCCCGACCGGATCGCGGAGGGCGCGTGACCGCGTTGCCCGTCGCCGACCCGTGGTTCCGGGTGCGGGACATGGGCGACGGCGTGACCTGTCTCGACGAGCCGCACATGGACGAGCTGCTGCTGTCGAACGTGTGGTTGGTGCGGGGGCGGGACGCGGCGCTCCTGGTCGACACGGGTAACGGCTTCGGCGACCTGGTTGCGGCCGTGGGCGCGCTGGCCGGCGAGCTCCCGGTCGTGGTCGTGGCCACGCACGGCCACTTCGACCACGTGGGCGGGATGGCGGGGTTCGACGATCGCCGGTGCCACGCCGGTGACGCGGGCGACGTCCGCTCCCCGTACCCGATGCGCGTGCGGCGCGCCGACTTCCCGCCGGACGCCGAGGAGATGTACGCGTCGTACGGGCTGCCGGTCCCAGAGCTGATCGTCGACGCGCTGCCGACGCCGGGTTCGACATCGAGGGGTGGGTGTGCCCGGGGGCCGAGCCGACGTCCTTCGTCGCCGACGGCGACCTCGTCGACCTGGGGGACCGGTCGTTCGTCGTGGTGCACGTGCCCGGGCACACGCCGGGGAGCGTCGCGCTGTGGGAGGAGGCGACCGGCCTGCTGCTCACCGGCGACATGCTTTACCTCGACGACCACCTTGGGTTCGACGATCCGGACGCGGCGCGGTCCTCGCTCGCGCGGATGCGCGAGCTCGCCCACGCCGCGTCCTCCCGGGCCACGGGGAGCCGCTGGACGCCGCGGGTGCGCTGGCGATGATCGACCAGGAGCTGGCCCGGCTCGAGGCGGAGTCGAGCTAGTCCGTTTCAGACTAGAGGGCGCTAGGTCAGCCGAGGCGCGCAGGTGGCCGCGTCCCGGCGAGCGGGGCTCCGCGGCCGTCGGCACCGCAGAGACCGCACACGCCCGCCGGGACCACGCGGCCGTCCCGTCCGCGATCGCTCACGGGCGGGGGCTTCCCGTCGGGGCCCGACGCGATGGAGAAGGGCTTGGAGCCTGCGTTCGGCAACGGGGAGCCACCCGAGGTATCGGCCGGTCGGGGGGTCTCGGCGCACCCACCGAAGGTCAGGTTCGGGTCGTCCGTTGGTCCTATGCCCGAGGCTATGCTCGCCGTCTATGACCGACGTCGTGGTGCGGGCGGGGCGCCTGATCGACGTGGACGCGGGCGAGGTGCGGACCGGTGTCCGCCTGACGATCCGGGACGGGCTCGTCGCTGCGGTCGAGCCCGACGAGGGCCCGGTGCCCGACGGCGCGACGGTCCACGACCTCACCGGGCGGACCGTGCTGCCCGGCCTCCTGGACGTGCACGCCCACATGATCGGCGAGCTCGAGGACGGCCACGGCTACGCGTCGCTCGTGATGCGCACGGCGGCGCAGGAGGCGATGACGGGGGTCCGCAACGCGCGCGACACGGTGCTGGCGGGCGTGACGACGGTTCGCGACGTGGGCACGTTCCGCGCGTTCGTCGACTGCGCGCTCCGCGACGCGATCGAAGCCGGCATCGCGATCGGCCCGCGCATGATGTGCGCCGGGGCGTTCGTCACGTCGTCCGGAGGCGGCGGTGACGTCACGGGCCTGGCGCCCGACGTCGACGCGGCCGTCCCGCGCGACCTGCGCTTCGGCGTGGCGAACTCCGTGGTCGAGGTCCGCGACGCGGTGAGGCGGATCCTTCACGGCGGCGCCGACTTCATCAAGGTGATCGCTACCGGCGCCGTGCTGACCGAGGGCACGACGCCCGGAGCGCCGGAGTTCGGCGAGGACGAGATCCGCGCCGCCGTCGAGGAGGCTGCCCTGTACGGGACGCACGTCGCCGCTCACGCACACGGCGCCGAGGGCATCAAACGAGCGGTTCGCGCCGGCGTGCGTTCGATCGAGCACGGCTCGCTGATGGACGACGAGGCGATCGAGCTGATGGCCTCGCACGGCACGTACCTCGTCGCCGACATCTACGACGGCGACTGGATCGCCGAGGAGGGCGCGCGCGCCGGCTGGTCCGCCGAGGTGCTCCGCAAGAACGAGGAGACGACGCAGGCCCAGCGCGACGGCTTCGAGAAGTGCGTGAAGGCCGGCGTGAAGATCGCCTACGGCACCGACAGCGGCGTGTACCCGCACCGGTTCGTGGGGCGCCAGTTCGCGAAGATGGTGAAGCACGGTCTCACCGAGATGGCCGCGATCCAGAGCGCGACCCGCGTCGCCGCCGAGCTGATGGGGTGGTCCGATCGGGTCGGGTCGCTCGCGGTGGGCAAGCTCGCGGACCTGGTCGCCGTCGACCGCGACCCGCTCGAGGACATCACGGTCCTCGAGGACATCGGCTTCGTGATGAAGGCCGGCGAGGTCCTGAAGGGCTAGCAGCTCCTGGTCATCTGAGACGACCGGCCTATGGTGTGTCCATGAAGCAGATGGCGGCCGCGAAGTTCAAGGAACAGTGCCTGGCGATCCTCGACGAGGTGGACGAGGAAGGGATCGTCATCACCAAGCGCGGGAAGCCCGTCGCCAAGCTGATCCCCATCAGGTCCGAATCGGCCGAGCTGATCGGTGCGCTCGAAGGCAAGATCCGGATCAAGGGCGACATCCTCGCGACCGGCGTCCGCTGGCATGCTGAACCTTGACACCCACGTCCTGCTGTACGCGGTGACCGGAGACCTGACGCCCGCGGAGGACGAGCTGTTGCGGAACCATCCCTGGTCGATCTCGGCGATCGTGCTGTGGGAGATCGCCAAGCTCGCCCAGCTCGGGCGGATCGAGATCGACCTGAACGACCGGCAGGTGGTGAAGACCCTGGCGAGGGTCCACCTGTGGCCGATCACGACCGACATCGCGAAGGCGAGCACGCGCCTGGATGTCCGGGGCGACCCCGCGGACGAGCTGATCGGAGCTACCAGCATCGTGCACGACGTGCCCCTGCTGACCAGGAATCGGCCCCTTCGGCGTTCGAAGACGATCCCGCTCGCTCGGGCCTGACCCCTCCGCAAGAACGAGGAGACGACCCAGGCGCAGAGCGCGAGCGGTGCTTCGTGATGAAGGGCGGCGAGGTCCTGAAGGGGGAGCCGCGCCCCTGACGTGGCGATTTGCGCCCTGACGCGACCCGGGGCTAGCTTCGACCGGGGCCCACTCGGTTCTGCAGAGCGAAAGGGTGGGAACGTCGTGAGGTCGAGGTCTGAGGCTCGACGGGTCGCCCTCCGGAGGTCGTTCCGCTGGCGCCGAGTCGTGGTCCCCCTGGCGGTAATCCTCACCGCTGTCGTGCTCCAGGTGGTCCCCGATCCGGAGGTGCTGCCCGGCCTCGTGCCCGAGGCGAAGGCTGACCCGCCCACGCTCTCGGGTGCCGAGCCCGCCTACCCCCTGAACCACACGATCGACGGCGCCGTCGAGGAGGTCGGTACTCCTCCCGAGAACCCGGACTTCGAGGATCCGTCCGAGCAGGTCGGGGATCAGCCGACGAACCTCGACCTCGAGGCCGCGGCGGCGAGCCTCGCGACGCCGTCCAACAACGACTTCGAGACCGGGGACTTCACGGGGTGGACCGTGACCAGCGACCCCTCGATCCAGACGACGTCGGGCGACGACTGGGCCAAGCTCGGGTCGAGCGACACGATCACGAGCACGGCGATCACCGTCCCCTCGGACGCCCAGTCGATCTCCTACGACGTGAACTACGTCACGGCGAACAACTACAGCTGGGTCAAGGTCTACATCCTGACCGGCGCAACGTACTCGACCTCGACCCTGCTGCTCGACGACTACTGCGACGAGTGCGGTTACTGGTCGCACAGCTGGATCGACGTGAGCGCCTACGCGGGGCAGAGCGTCAAGCTGAAGTTCTCGAGGTACCTCGGCGAGGTCGGGATCGACGATGTCGTGATCGAGGAGACCTTCCCGAGTCACACGCTGGCCGGCGACTTCCGCCGGGAGACCGACGCCGGGAACGACTACGTGCGGCTCGGGTCTTCCATCACGACCGAAGCGTTCGAGGTCGACGCCGAGGCGCAGCGGGGGACGGTACGGATCAAGGGCTCGGGAACGGGTCCCCAGTACAGCATCAAGGTGGCCGTGGGCCCGAGCTTCTCCACCTACACCCAGGTGGCGATCGGCTCCGCCCCGACCTCGTGGACCGAGGTCCGGTTCGACCTCACCCCCTACATCGGCGACGACGTCAAGGTCCGCCTCCAGAAGGTCAACGGGACGATCTTCGCCGACGACGTGGTCACCCAGATCGACGAGATCCCGAGATGGGCGATCTCGAGCGGGGTCTCCCTCGTCGACGACGGGGCCGGGAACCACTACGCGAAGATCAACGGCACGATCACGACCGGCCCGATCGAGATCCCGGCCACCGCCCACGATCTGGTGCTCGCCGCGAGGACGGACCCGAACTCCGGCCCCTTCCAGAACGTCCCGGTGTCGGTGATCGTCCTGTACGGAACCGGCTACGCGCAGTCGGCGACGACGGACTCGAACGCCACCACGAACAGCTGGGCCACGTACCGGTACGGGGTCGGCGCGTTCGCCGGCCAGACCGTGAAGCTCAAGATCCAGACCGGTTCGGGGACCGCGGACGTCGACGACGTGAACGCCTTCGAGCAGGTCCTGCCGGGCTGGACGAACACCAGCGGCGACGCGCTGTCGGTGGGAGAGGATGCGAACGGCACCTACGTCTACGCGTCCGATGGCGGCGGCGCCGTGCTCCGTTCGTCGTGGATCAACACCGGCGTGCTCGGCGACAGTCGCACCTACACGATCAGCTTCTGGGTCGGCACCTGCGGGACGTGCATCTACCAGGTCGGATGGACGAACCAGTCCTCCAGCAGCTGGAACGTGCTGTCGACGAGCACCCCGCGCGGCGTCTACCGAACATCGCGGATCCACATCCATGACTTCATGGGCTCCCGCGGCTACTTCACGGTGGAGATGGTCAACGGCGGACGCCTCTACTCGCTCGGCGACAACATCGCGAGGCAGCGGATGTCCGAGCCGTTCTCGAGCCGGGTCGGGGTTGGTATCGACACGACGACCGGGACGGTGGCGTTCGCGGAGCAGGACGTCTCGCTCCCGGGCACCATGCCGCTCACGTTCACCCGCTACTACAACGCCCACTCCGACCGTCTGGGCACCCTCGGCTACCGGTGGTCTCACACGTACGACACGCATCTGGAGTTCGTCGGCTCGGATGTCGCGGTCGTCTACGGCTCCGGGCGCGAGGAGTACTTCGACGAGTTCGTCGGTGACTACACCCCCGTCGACCCACGGGTCCACTCGACGCTCGTCGAGGAGGGCGACGGGAGCTTCACGCTCACGACGAAGGACAACCAGGCCTACGCCTTCACCTTCGCCGGGCGGCTGAGCTCGATCACGGACCTGAACGGCAACGCGATCACGCTCTCTTACGACGGCAGTGGGCTGCTCACGACCATCGAGGCGCCGGGGGATCGCACCCTCAGCCTCACCTACAGCTCGGGTCGGCTCGTGAGCGTCACCGATCCCCTTGACGCCGTCTACGCCTACGGCTACGACGCCTCGGGCGACCTCGTCTCGGTGACCGACCCCGAGGACGGGGTGCGTTCCTACACCTACGACCGGCACCGGCTGTCGACGGTCACCGACCAGGAGGCCCAACAGGTGGTCGCCTACACCTACGACGAGGTGGGCCGGGTCATCTCCCAGACCGACGCCACGGATGCCACCATCGACCTCGCCTACGACACGCCGGGCAAGGGCGCCACCGAGGTCACCGACCCCGAAGAAGGTGTCGCCACCTTCTACTTCGACGCCGCGCACCGCACGACGGACGCGGTCGATCCGGTCGGCAACCGCATCACGTACCTGTTCGACGCGAACGGGAACCTCGAGCAGGTGATCGACCCGGCCTTCAACGCGTGGGAGTTCGACTTCGACGCCGACGGCGATCTGAACGAGCTGCTCGACCCGCTCGCGAACCCGGTGTCGTTCACCTACAACGCGAAGCACCTGCCGACGACGGTCACCGACGGCAACGGGCACACGACGACCCTCGCCTACGACGGTGACGGGAACCTGATCTCCTCGACCGATCCGCTGGACCGGGAGACGACCTTCACCTACGACGCCGACGGCAACATGCTCACGAAGACCGATCCGCTGGAGCAGACCTGGACCTACACCTACGACGCCGGTGGTCACAAGCTCACCGAGACCGACCCGCTGGACAACACCTGGACCTACACCTACGACGGCGCGGGGCGTCTGAAGACCGAGACGGACCCGCTGGACGCAACGACGACGTACTACTACGACCTGCTCGGGCGGTTGATCCTGATCCAGGACCCGCTGGACCGGGAGACGGAGTTCCTGTACGACGCGGTGGGCCACCTGCTCCGCGTCACCGACCCGACCGGCGCGGAGACGCTCTGGGACTACGACGAGCGCGGCCTCGTCGAGGCCAAGATCGACGCGAACGGCGAAACCTGGACCTACGCCTACGACGACAACGGGCGGATGGTCTCGATGACCGATCCGCTCTCCCACACGACGACCTGGGCGTACGACGACGCGGGCCAGCTGATCTCCGAGACCGACCCGCTGTCGAACACCACCACCTGGGACTACGACGAGGCCGGGCGGCTCGTCTCCGAGGTGGACCCGCTCGCGCGAGCGACTAGCTACGCCTACGACGACGCCGGACGGCTCGTCTCGACCACGCTGCCGAACACCGCCACGATCGCCTACGGCTACGACGACGCAGGGAACCTGACGACCACGACCGATGCCCTGTCCAACGTCACCGCGAACACCTACGACGATGCGAACCAGCTCACCTCGGTGACAGACCCGCTCCTGAACATCACCTCCTACACCTACGACGACGCCGGACGACGGCTCACCGAGACCGACCCGCTCTCCAACACCACCACCTACATCTACGACGACGCCGGTCGGCTCACCGGCGTCACCGATCCGCTGGACAACACCACCACCTACACGCTGGACGCCCTCGGGAGGACGATCGAAACCACGGACGCGACCGGACGGACCACCGGCTCCGAGTTCGACGATGCCGGCCAGCTCGTCGCGACGACCGACGGCCTCGAGCACGAGACGACCTACGGGTACGACCTCGCGGGCCGGTTGACCTCGGTGCTGCTGCCCTCCGGTGCGGAGACCACCTATACCTACGACGACCTCGGGAACCGCCTGAGCGTCACGGACCCGCTGCTGAACACGACCAGCTACGCCTACGACGACGCCGGCCGGCTCGTCTCCGAGATCGATCCGCTCGAGAACGAGACGACCTACGCCTACGACGCGGCCGACCGCATGACCTTGCTCACCGACGCGCTCGGCGGTGAGGTCGCGTTCGGCTACGACCACGCCGGGCAGCTCACGAGCCTCACGGATCCGAACGAGGAGACCTGGACCTACTCGTACGACGCCCTGGGCAACCGGGCGAACGTCACCGATCCGCTCTCGAACGTCACCTCGTTCGTCTACGACGACCGCGGCCAGCTCGTCGAGCGCACCGACGGCCGAGGGGTCGAGACCACCTGGACCTACGACGAGCGGGGCCTGCCGACCACGATCGAGTTCCCTGGCTCCGACGTCACCTACGCCTACGACGACGCCGGCCGGCGAACCTCGATGGTCGACGACACAGGCACCACGACCTGGGCCTACGACGACGCGGGCCAGGTGTCATCCGTCGCCGCCCCCGCCGGAACGATCGCCTATGACTGGGACGACGCGGGGCGCCGGTCCTCGATGACGCTTCCGGGTGGTCGCGAGATCGGCTACGGCTACGACCTCGCCGGCCAGCTCGACTCGCTCACGGACCCCTCGAACGACGAGACGACGTTCGACTATGACGAGGACGGTCGTCGGATCGAGATCGATCGCCCGAACGGCGTCATCTCCACCTACACCTACGACGACGCGGGCAGGATCGCCTGGATCGATCACGCGAAGGACGCCTCCACGCTCCTGTCCTTCGACTACACCTACGATGACCGAGGTCTGCGAACCTCGATGACGAGTCAGGCCGGCACCGAGACCTACGTCCACGACGAGCTCGGGCAGCTGATCTCCGTGACCTACGCGGACTCCGAAGAGGTCACCTATACCTACGATGACGCCGGCAACCGCCTCACCGAGACGCGCGACTCGGTCCCAACGGCTTACACCTACGACGATGCGGGTGGACTCGCGAGCGTCGGGGCCGCCTCTGCGACGAACGATGATGCCGGCAACCTCACCGAGCTCGGCACGGACGAGTACAGCTACGACTACGGGAACCGGTTGGTCTCCGCGACCGCGAACGGCCATGACGCGACCTACACCTACGACGGTGACGGGGTGCGGGTGGCCTCCGAGATCGATTCGACACCGGTCGACTACCTCGTCGACCGCGAGGGTGGCCTACCGACGATCGTGGACGATGAGAGTCGTGCGTACCTACACGCGGACGGGCTGATCGAGGCCACCGGCGGAGGAGACGTCTTCCCGCTGACGGATGCGCTCGGGTCGGTCAGGGCGGTGACTGATGCTGGGGGATCCGTCGTCGGAACTCGGTCCTACGAGGCGTTCGGCGCGACCCGGTCGCAGACCGGCGCGGCCCTAGGCTTCGGCCACACGGGCGAGCCGTCCGACGCGACGGGCAGTGTCTACCTCCGGGCTCGGACGCTCGATCCCAGCCTCGGCCGGTTCCTCCAAGCGGACACCGTCCGGCCTAGTGGGCCAGGCTCCCTTGCATACAACCTCTATGCGTACGCAGAGAACGACCCGGCGACGTGGGTGGACCCCTCAGGGCATCAGGTGTCGGGCACGGCGGACTCGGTGTCGATGCTGCCGAGCATCGGGGCCATCCTCGTGTCGGTGCTTGTGGGGCTGCGGGGCCTGTGTTTCGCCGGTGGAGTTGTCGCCGCCATCTGCACGGCGGTCGTGATCGTTGCCATCGGCATGGCTGCCATGGCGCTCATTGGCGTCATCTTCCAATGCTCCTCCGTTCCTGGCTGCTTGAGGGACTTGCTCGATGATTGGAATCAGATCAAGCAACTGGGGTCGTTCGGACTTGGCCTAATCGCGGCTCTTTGGACGGCGGCGCAGCTCATGACAGCTGTCAAGAGTATTCCCTCGGAGCCAGCTCCCTCAAGCAAATGCGCTCAAGCCGCCTACGACACTGGGAGATTGGAGAGCCACGTCATTCCACGACATCTCGAAGGTAGTCAACTGCCGCAGTTCTCGTGGAGGAGCTACTTCTATCGCTGGGTCAATCTGTCAGCCCTCATTGCCATCTCTCGTCGTGAATCGCCGGTCGCGAGCGGCTCACTCTGTCTGAGAGTTGTGGCGATGGGGGAGGGCAACGACATCGGTGTTGACAAGGTCGGCGGCCTAGGTTCGACGGACCTCTTTACGGTTATCACGCGTCTGGATGGCTCTCTCTTCACGATGTATCCAGGTGTAGGAGAGGTGGGCCCGATCTGAGCAAGGAGATCCTGGCTCTTGGCCGATCGTGGGAAGGCGCGCGGGATGAGGCGTTCGAGCAGACCCTGAAGCTTCGGTCCTCTGATTCTCCTCCATGGCCGGATCTCCGGGCGGCGCTCGACTCAGTGAGTTGTGACGCGTCAAGAGCGGCTGTGGCCGAGGCTCCAACCCCGATGGCGGGTCGCAGGCTACTTGTGACCACGTATTGCCTCGATGAGCATATGGTCGAGATCCTAATCGCGGAGCAACCAAGGGAAGCAGACGAGCCGAGGCGCTTCCTCGTCGAAGAGGTCTCGGTCCTTGCGGACCCGCCGGCACGGGAGTTGAGCAGCGAATCCCTCGCTGTGGCAGCTCAGGTGCTGAGGGATCTCGGTGGTGATGCGGACCCGGCCGTCCATCTGATACGAGACATCTCGCGGCGGACAGCACTGTTTCGAAGGGGAGAGGATCGGCTGACGCGATCTCACCCGGAGTTACGCACCATCGCGAGCTACCCCATCGATGAGCTGGTACTCGTGGCCAGCGCTGAGTCGTTCGGCGAGACAACGGAGTGGGCTATGTGCATCGTCATGCGCTCGGACGGGTCTGTTGCCGAATTAACGTCACGCGGGTCGGGGAAGGGCGTCATGGTTCGAGAGCTCGATGAGGAGGCCGCGAAGAGGCGTCTCGGACCTTATCTTGCCGCGGCACGCATGCTTCAGGCCCGCGGTAAGGACGCACTCTAGTTGAACTGCCCAGGGACATCATTTTGACGGACGCACTCGAATGTCTCACCTCCGCGATCGGTGACCTCAATCAGCGGTCTGCGATTTCCCAGACCGCGTCGAGCGTCTCGACGATCAGGTCGGCCTCCTGCGGCGCGAGGACGAGCGGCGGGCGGATCTTCAGGACGTTTCCGTCGGGGCCGGTCGTGCCGATCAGGACGCCGCGCTCGCGCATCCCGTTC
>JAXLTF010000012.1:0-98565 GCA_046330185.1 Actinomycetota bacterium | reverse complement strand
AGGATGCCCCCGACGTGCACGTTGACGTAGACGTCGTGATCCCACTCCGAGATCGAACGCGTGTCGGGCGGGCCGCCCCACGGGGTGAACCACCCCTCACGTCCGGCCACGGCGGCGAACCCCTCGACCGGCTCGAGCGCGTTCCCCACCAGACGGAGCAGGCGGGCCCCGGAGGTACCGACGTGGATCGCATCGGTCATCGCGATGCAGGTGGCGACGAGACCGTCCAGCGACGTGACGTGCCGCCACCCACCGTCGGGGGCGTGCCAGATCTCGGTCCCATCGACGACGCCCAGAGCTCGGTGTCGTCGCGGACGACCGCGCCGATCGAGCGACCCTCGAGCTGCACGGGACCCTCGTTCCCGCGCTCGTCGAAGGAACGGAGCCCTTCCCTGGTGCCCACCAGGATCCGGACCATCCTCGATGCTCTCACGGGGCGGCGGTGGCACGAACGGTCGCGAGCGTGGAAGGGTGAGGCCATGCTGACGAACGCCGACCTCGGGGAGCTGCTCGAGGGCGCTGCCCTGGACGAGACCGACCACCGACGGCGAGCGCTCCAGCGAGCCTCGCGCGCCGCCCGCTTCTGGCCGGTGGAGGCCGCCGAGCTGGTGTCCGCCGGGCGCTCGCTGACCGAGCTCCCGTCGGTGGGGCCGTGGATCGCCGAGCGGATCCAGGCGTGGCTCGACGATCCGCCGGCGATCCCGGAGCCCGACGAGACGCGCCGCGGGTTCCTCACGTTCGCCGACGTGCGCCGGACGCTCGACGCCGATCCGGCGTGGGAGGCGGAGCCCTGCGCGGACCTCCAGATGCACACGACGTGGAGCGACGGCGGCCTGGCTCTGGAGGAGATGGTCGCCGCGGCCAGAGCGCTCGGCCGTCCGTTCGTCGCGATCACCGACCACTCGCAGGCGCTCGAGATCGCGCACGGGATGTCGGCGGAGCGGCTCGCTGAGCAAGGCCGGCTGATCGGCGAACTGAACGCGGGGTTCGAGGCGCAGGGCGAGCCGTTCCGGATCCTGCGCTCGATGGAGGTCGACCTGTTCCCGGACGGGGCGATCGACATGGACGACGCCGCACTCGCGTCCCTCGACCTGGTGCTCGGCGCGTTCCACTCGAAGCTCCGGTCGAAGCAGGACGAGACCGAGCGCTACCTCGCCGCGCTCCGCCAGCCGCGGCTCCACGTCCTGGCGCACCCGAAGGCGCGGATGTACGGGCGGCGCGCCGGCCTCACGGCCGACTGGCGCCGCGTGTTCGCCGAGGCGGCGCGCCTGGGCAAGGCGCTCGAGCTCGACGCCACGGTGTGGCGCCAAGACCTGAGCGTCGAGCTCGCGACGATCGCGCGCGAGGAGGGCGTCGAGTGGTTCTCGATCGGCAGCGACGCGCACGGCGCGGAGGAGCTGGGGTTCCTGCCGTTCGGGATGGCGACCGCCGTGCTCGCGGGGATCCCTCGAGAGCGGATCCTCAACTACCGGCCGGTCGGGTTCGTCCGAGCCTGGGCGCGTGGCGAGGCTTGAAGGTCTCCCGGGCTCGAACCTCTCTTGCGGCGCGACGGGCGCGACGCTGACCGTCACCCCTGCTGCGGATCCTCGCCGCGGGCACGCATCGCGTCGATCTCTTCGTCCAGCGCGACGAGCTCGGCGATGTGCGCCAGATCCTTCGGCCGCCCCGCAGCGCGTTCCATGCGGATGAGGTCTGCCACCGAGGCGACCGGCACGACGAGCCCATCGCCCATGTCCAGCTCATCGGCGCCGGCGCGCAGGTCGTCGAACCCGTTGGTCCCCGCCGGGGTGGCCAGGACGTCCAGCGGCCCGAGATCGGTCCACGTCGCGAACGAGTCGCCGAGCGCGAGCGCGGCGGCGTCGAACCGGAACACGACGGCGTCGGTGTCGCCGGCACCGACACGGAGCGAGGCGTTCAGCTCATCGAGGACGAGCGCCAAACGCTCGAGGTTGTCGGAGCGCCGGTCGTAACAGATGTCCAGGTCGACGGTCAGCGAGACGGATCCTCGTGCACCGGCCGCCAACCCCCCGATCAGCACGAACCGCACACCGTGGCGTTCGAGGCTACGTAGGATGGCGAAGGGATCGAACGGGCGACCGCTCACGTGTCCTCCCCTGTCGCTTCGGCGCCGGCAAGCCTGCGACGGATCGATGCCCCGTACGCGTGGAACGAGATCCGATCTCGCGGGGAGCGGCGGAGCATCTCGCGCAGCATGGTGCGGTCGACGCCCCGGGTCGGGTCGTCCTCGATGACCAGACGCATCCCGCAGGCTCTGATCAGCGGCTCGAGTGACTCCATCGTCGGCGAGATCCGGCCGCGCTCGATCCGCGAGATGGTCGGCTGCGAGATGCCCGACCGGCGAGCCAGCTCCCGCTGGGAGAGGCCGGCCCGGCGGCGAGCCATCCGAACGAGCTCAGAAGATGTGCTCATCGCGGCGATGATAGCGGATACGTATCATCGATGATACCTATATGGCATCCCTGCCCCTTTGCCCAACCTCTCCGCGATCCCGCCTAGACTCGGGAACGGTGGTGGCTGAGGGTGGCGGGGAGTTCCGCCACGTTTCCTGCATCCCCCGCCCCCGTGGGGCTGGTAGAGAACCCCGTCCGCGCTGGTAGCCGACTTCCTCGTGACCCATTCGGGAACGGATCCGACGATTCTCGGAACGCGATCTTGTCCATTCGTGTCCATTCCTGCCCAAACGGATTTCATCCCCACTTCCGCAACAACCGCGCCTCTTCTCCCCTCAGCAGGCGAATCCGATCCGGTTCGGGGAGGTGCTTGAGCGTGAGGTGCTGGTCGAGCAGCCGGCTTGTTACGTTGCGCTTCGCCAGCTCCTTCGCGAGCTGAGCAAGGCGCGTCCGCTCCTTCTTGCGCCGCTCCTCGGCCCTGACACGATCAGCTTCCTCACGAGCGAGACGGCCGGCTTCAGCGTGACGCTCGTCCAGGTCGGCGATCTCCCGGGAGCGGTGGCGATCCTCGACCAGCGCATCAGCGTGTGCGTGATCGACCTCTCTGACCAAGCGGAGCTCCTCGTAGCGAAGCTGAACCTCGGGAACAAACCACGACTGAGACGAATCCTCGACCCGAGCGTGTCCCGCCTCGAGTCCCTCCCAGGTCGGCCTCCACCGCCTCTCGAGCGAGCGCGTCCTCGCGTTCCGGATCTCCGTGAGGGACGCCGGGTCGATCGACGCGAGGAACCGCCCCTCGGCCATCCTGGCGATGAACTCGAGGGCGACGGGTGGAAGCGACCACCGTAGGCCGTCTACGAGGCGGCCGAGCGAGAGCGCCGAAACGCCAGCGGGTGCCGCCCGTGTCCGTGGCCGCTCGACGTCGATCAGCTGCTCGAGTCCCCCGAGGGCGCTGTGTAGGTGTGCTGTTGAGGGTGAGGTGCGGAACGCGCGAACCGACGAGGCGAACGTCCGCATCGAAGAGTGCGATCTGACGATCCGCGCGTGGTCCATGAGCCGTCGCCGCTCCGGCTGCAACGCTGACCAGGTCCCGCTCTGACCCGGCGCGAGCCGCTCGGAGAGCGCCTGCAACAGGTGTGGCAAGAGCGCACCCTGGAGCGTCGCGATCCAGGTCGTTACCTCGAGGCGCAGCACATGCGCGCGAAGGTCCTCCGCCGTCGCGAAGCTCCGGACGAGGCGCTCAAGCAGGACGCCGTGGCGGCGCCACAGCCGTGAGTGGTCGCCGCGGATACCGGCGGTCTCAGACCATTCAATGAGCCCGGCGGCCAAGGCCAGCAAGGACTCGATCTGCGTGCCATCGCTCACGCGGTACCACCTCCTGCCTCCCCTGGCTCCTCGAAGAACCTCGCGACTTCAGATGGCATCGGGGTCGCGGCGAGCCGACCTTCCTCGAGAAGCCGCTCGACAGGAAGGACCGCCAGGACGCGACCCAGGAAGAACGTGCAGGCTCGGAGGCTGATCCGTTCATCCTCGCTCCTCAGGAGGGCACGAAAGACCTCCCACGCGTCGGCGACCTCCGCCGCCACTCGCCCCCACAGCTCGGTCGAAATCGCCGCCAGCTGCGTGGCGAACTCCTGCCGTACCACCGGCTCCTGCATCCACCGGGAGACGGTCTTCTCGTCGACGCCGACGAGCTCCGCCGCCTCACGCTGCGTCCTCCCGGAGAGCAGGTGCGCCAGCATGAGCAGTTGGCGCGGCTCGATCGTGCTTCGGGGCGGCCGACCGCGCTGCTTACCGGTGGGGGGTGACGCAGGGGACGGCGCTGCATCAGAACCCTTCCCTGCCTGGATTGAACGATCGCTCATCCTCGACACCTCCGTTCACTCGCATAGTTGAGATATCGGCCAAGAGAGCGGTGTGTTCCCGCGGACGTGTTTCCGCAGCTGAGCGGGCAGAGCGGGAGATCGGATGTACGATTATCGTACGGTGGCGTACGGGAGACTGGGAGACCGAGAGATCGCATCGGGCGCCGAGATGGCGGGCGTTGGCGGGCGGCTACGCAGTGCTCGTCTCAGGGCTCACGTCAGCACCGTCGCAGCCGCCCGAGCTTTGGGCGTGCGGCGGCCAGCGATCTGGGAGATGGAAACGGCACGCCGGCGGTGCCAGGGACATGAGCTCGCGACGCTCGCGGATCTCTACGGCGTGAGCGTGATGTATCTGCTCGGACGAAGGAGTGCTCGTGCTCGCGATGCCCGAGCGAAGCTCGCCGCGGACCTCCTCGCGAACCTGAGCGACGACGCGTTGCGGCGACTCGAGGAGGCAATCGGAATCGTGAAGGAGCGGCGCAGCTGAGGATAGTCCCCGGTACGCGCCGAGGCGTACTTGGCCGATTCGACAAGAAGGCTGCCATCCGACTGTCGATAACGCCGCCTCGCGGTCTCGAAGACGTTCGTCTCGCCAATGGCATCCATCGTTCTCTACGCGTCGCAGCAGCTCGAGTCCTTCCTGCGTGAGCGGGAGCCGCACTACGTTGAGCGCGCGACAGAGTCGGCGGAGTAGTCCCTTGGCGGAGACCGCCTTGGACTAAGATCCGTGAAGGTGAGCGGCGCAGCGACTGCCCGAAGCGGGCGGTCGCTGCGCTGACTCCCCCTCGTGCAAGGCGAGCTCACAGCTGCAAGATCGGCTTCGGCCCTGTGAGCCGCGTCGAGCAACACTGGATCACGTCGTCGCGTACCAGCCTCCACGCCGCGGCTCGGCCAGATTCAGCCATTACGTTCGACCCGGTCTGGCGACCTTCAAGGGGAAGCGACCACGAGGCTCCGGACAATCTCGAAGACCACGAAGGCACAGATTGCGAGCAGGAACCAGCGGAACGAGCGCACGACGTTCCGCGAGTGCCGGGGGTCTGCCGGATCCAGGTTGTCGCCGACGCGACGTTTCCCGGCTTTCACGGAACCTCCGATTCGAAAGAGCGGCTCTTGAGCTGTCGTCTGGGTCCTCGTAACCGATGGACGTCCACGTCCACGTCCGCGTCCCCGGCTCGAGATCGACGCTGGGATCCGCTTGAACCCGGTGTCACGGATCCGGCCCACGCCGCCCATCCGACCCAGAGCCCAGCGCAGATCAGGCGAACCCGAAGGTTCCAAGCAGGGGTCGACTGATGGATGAGCGTGGCGGTCATGTCGCTGATCCCGGCATGCTCACGGGCGGTTCCGTCTCGGGGGCGCCCCGTTGGAGGAGCAGCGCCCGCATGTAGTCGACCTCGGCGAGCTGCGAGTTCGACATCCCCGCGGCCAGGTTGGCGATCTCAGGCCGGGTCGTCCGCGTCGCGATGTCGTCCGCCATCAGGACCGCTGCCTGATGGTGCGGGATCATCCACTGGAGGAACCGTACGTCCATCCGATCGACGGGAAGCGTACCGAGGGCGCGGACCTGTGCCTCGGTGGCCATCCCCGGCATCCGACCCGTGATTGGATGACCCATCCAGGTGATGGGCTCCTCGATCCACGTCGCCGGGAGACCCCAGATGTCCAACCAGCCAGCGAGCCTGCCGATCTGCGATTGATGGGTCAGGACGATGTCGGTCGCGAGCGATCGGATCAGACGGTCCTTGGTCCTTGAACGGACGATCTCGGCCATCTCGACCGCCTGCGCGTGGCGAATGATCATGTCCCGCGCGAAGCCTGCTTCAGGCGAGGTGTCGGAGGGGTTGGGCGTCACCGCGAGCCCCCGAACGACGTAGCCGGCTATGGCCGCTACGACGAGCGCAAGGAGGACGACACCCGTCCGGCCCGAAGCTCGTCGAGCCGGCTTCATCGAATGGCTCGCCGACATGGTTCCCCTTCCCTGCGCTCGAACGACCGGCAACGAACAAGGATCTGAGCGGCGGGATGGACGGTGTGGCCGTTCTACGCACCACTCGAGTCTGGGCTTCCACGCGGACTTAACCTACGACTTCCTGTAGTATCTCGCCAGCTTGTCAACCCACCGGGGATGCCCGTGCCGCGCCCTCCCCTCCGCGCGGCCCTGGAGGACCACGGCGTTCGCGATGATCGCCGTGGTCCTCTTGGTCATCGCCCTGCCCTCCGCTCGAGCCGACACGCGATCGGAGCTGCAGGCCGCTCGCGAGCGCTTGGCGACGATCGCCGCGCAGGTGCATGAGCAGCAGGACCGCATCGATCAACTGCAGGCGCAGACGAACACCTTGGCAGAGGCGGTGAACGCAGCGGAAGCACGTCTCGAGGAGAGCGAGGCCCGGCTCGCATCGATTCGGGACGAACTCCGAAGGGCGGGCGAGCGGTTCGCTGCGGTGCGCAACCGATTCGAGGAACGCGCCGTTCAGATGTTCATCACCGGTTCCGGAACAGGGCTCGAGTTCATCCTCGGCGCGACCTCCGTGTCGGACTTCATGGACCGCATCGAATTCTCGGCCGCCATAACCCAGGACGACGCGGAACTCGCCAACGAAATGGCGAACCTGAAGGCTCAGCTGGGATTCCAGCAGGCGAACGAGGCCCGGATCGCCGAGGAGCGGCGGGCGGCTTATGGGCAGCTCCGCGAGAGGATGTCCATGCTGCGAGATCGGTTCGCCGAGGCGCGAGCCTCCTACGCTCGGATCATCCAGCTTCGCGGGGAGGCCCAGCGACTCGTCGACAACCTAGCCGCGCGCTATCGCGACGAGCTCGCCGCGATGATCCCGCCGCCCCAGACGGGGGGTTCGGGCAGCGCTGTCGGCGGAGCGAACCCGTTCCAGGTGTGCCCGGTCGGGACCCCTCATGCGCTCACGGATAGCTTCGGGGCTCCCCGGTACGGCGGCGGCTATCACCTCCACGCAGGGAACGACATCATGGCACCCGAAGGGGTACCGATTTACGCGACGTTCGCTGGGACGGCCTACGACGCGAGCAACGGGCTCGGAGGGCTGGCCGTCCGCGTCGAGGGGGCGTCCGGGTGGACGTATAACGCCCACATGGTCAGGATCGGGCAGCTCGGCCCAGTGCAGCCTGGGGACGTTATCGGCTACGTCGGTGCGACCGGAGACACGAGCACCCCTCACAACCACTTCGAGTGGCATCCGCACGCTATCCCCGCGGACTGGCCCAACAGCCCGTATGGCTACTCGGTCGTCGGTGATGCGCTCAACCCGTATCCGCTGCTCGTCGCCGTCTGCTGAGCTCGTGGGCTCGGGGCTACCCGGATCCCGATGACCACGCATCGGCGAACATCGCCGTCAGGCCCGTCGCCCACAAGAGCGTCCAGCCGAGGCTTCCACTGAACCACTGGCCACTCGCTCGCGCCAGCCTTAGCTCGTGGAAGATGAGCCCTCCGGTCCCGATCGCGGCCAGAGCCGTCGCGCAGGACAGGACGAACCCCTCGAGGGTCCTCACGGGAGAAGGTACCCCGCGCCGATCTTCATCGGGAAGCTGCCTGGGCCGGCCGCGCGAACACATGATCGCCGTTGCGCAAACGGATCCGCTCGTCGTCGCTGATCGGTTCATGGCCGACACTCGTGCGTCGAAACAGCGAGTAGCACGCGGGGATCCCAGCTTCCTGCTTGCTAGCACGGCCCGTGACGGTCTCGGTTCCGAACCCTGCACGGCCTCTGAACGATCACGGTGATCCGGTCGAAGGCGGCCGTTCGGCGGCTCGTCGCGGTTACCATCTCGGGATTACGCCCGCCCCGATGACCGTCGCCGGCGCTAGTTGCCCACGTCGATGGACCCCCTCATCCCTGCTGCGTAATGCCCGGCGACGTGGCAGCCGTACAGGAACGATCCGGCTTGCGAGAACGTCCAGACCAGGGTCTTGGACTCGCCCGGCTGGATCGTGATGGCGTTCGGTTCGTCGACCATCGCCATCCCACCCATGTCGGCCATCTCGGCCTCATGCTCGTCCTGGAACGAGTCATCGCCGATCACGAACTCGTGGACGGCCGATCCCTGGTTCGAGACGTCGAACATGATGGTCTCCCCCTCCGAGACCGAGATGGAGGCCGGCTCGAATCGGTAGGTGTCGAACTGTGCGACCTCGATCGTCCGTTCGACGTCGCCTTCGTTCCCTGGCATCCCGAACGCCGAGGTGTCATCCGCACCGGTCGGGCCGCTCATCGAGCCACCCATCCCATCGGAGGAACCCCCGGTCGCGGTGGCTGACGGGTCGTTGGATGAGCAGGCAGCGGAGACCAGTCCCACGATCAACGCCATGGTCAGGATCAAACGACGCACCAGTTCCCCTCCTCGAGCCAAGTTGACTGTGATACTACCGCGCGTCGTAGGTCGCGGACCGGAGGTCTCGGTCCGTGCCGGCCCCGGCGTGGGGAAGGTGGCAGACCGCATGGGAAGGCTCAGGTGACCCCAAGGCCCACGCGCCCCCGCTGGGTACGAGGAGCAACACGAACGCCAGCACGAGCCCGAGCGCTGCAGCAGCTGGGAGCGAACGACCGATCCGCCGGCCACGACGTCCGCGCGTCGCGTCACCAGCGAGCAGCCGGTCGACGCGCACGCCGAGCTTGGTCCGGGCAGCCCCGAGCGTCGTCGCACCGAGATCGGTTGCTGCTCCGTGGGCGATGCGAACGAGAGCCTGAGCCACGATCAGCGGATCACCGACACCGGCGCGCGGCTGCTTCGTCTGCTCGCAGCTCCAGTCCCAGGATGAGCTGGTCCGTCGCCGTTCGTATCGACGGCACGAAGGAGAGCGCTCTGGCCACCACGCGGGCCACGAGTAGCATCCAGACGTCATGCCCCCTCGCATGTCGCCGCTCGTGGGCGATGACGGCACGCCGTTGCGCTGCGTCCAGCGATCGGAGCAACCCGTCGGAAACGATGCATCCGGGGTGAACGAACCCTGCGGGTGAGCGCGAGCGGATGCTCGCCGGGGACCACGACGATCCGGCGGGGGTCGCTCCATGCTTCGGTTCCGACCAGGCGAACGGTCGCCCGCACCTCCTGCCTCGCGTTCCGGATGCCGATCACCAGGGCGAACGCAAGCCTGCCGACCACGAAGAGGAGGATCAAGGCCGCCGCGATCTGGGGCCAATGCCCGAGCGGGTGCGCGAACAGGCGTGCCGCTGCCTCCACGCACCGACCGACGAGGCCCGGCACCTGATCGCCGGGACCGAGGCAGCATCGACCACCGCGGTGAGGCTCACGATCAGGCCGAGCGCGAGCGCGAGAGCGCCGCCAGCGAGAACGTCAGCATCTGGGCCGGGCTGGCCGCTCGCTCCAGGCGTGGCCCGGCCAGCGCGGGCAGAACCAAGGCGATGCCGAACAGGCCGGCAGCCAGCCACGGAATCATCGTCCCGATCGACGCTCCCGTTCCACGGCGCGGATCGCCGCACGCAGGCCGGCGAGGTCGTCCGTGTCGGCCTGGCGGACGAAGCCCAGGAGTACACCCCGGCGATCGTCCGTGCCCTCCAGGATGTCGGCGACGAGTCCACCGAGGTAATCGTCGCGCCTGACCCGCACGCCGTACACGTAGGCACGTCCAGCGCGCCTTCGCGCGAGGAACCCCTTCCGATAGAGACGCTCGACCACCGTCATCAGGGTGGTATACGCCAGATCGCCGTCGGTCCGGGCGGAGAGGACGTCCCGCACGGTTAGCTCCGTGCCGTCATCGGCCCAGAACAGCTCCATGACCCACCGCTCGAGCGGGCCGAGCTCCCCTTTGATCCGTCCCATGCCACCTCTTCAGCGTCAGCGCCGGTCGCTTCCCAAGATGCTAACCGAGCCTCGAGGCTGAACGGTCAGCCGCGCCGCTGGAGGACCTCGCGGCGTCGTTGGTACTCCTCGGCGTCGATCTCGCCGCGGGCGAACCGCTCCGCCAGGATCTGGTCCGGGTCCGGCTGTTCCTTCCGGTCGCTACGCGCATCGCGACTTGACGATCGGATGACCAGCAGCACGATCGCGAGGATCACCGCGACCCAGACGAACATCATCAGCACCCCCACCCCCAGCCGGCACCACCGTTCCACATCATCCTCACCACCTCCCATGCAGCTCATGGAACTACGACCCGTAGGAGCTAGAGGGTCCGTCCGTCCCGTGCCAGCCGGGACCTACCGCCCCATCGATCGGCACCGGCGTGGTGTCCTGGGCCTCTGGCGGATGTTCCGAAGGTGCAGGCGCTTGAGCAGCAACGCGTTCATGGCAACGATGAAGCTGGAACCGGACATCGACAGGGCGGCGATCTCGGGTCGCAGCACCAGGCCGAGGCTGGGCTCGAACAATCCCGCGGCGATCGGAAGCGCGACCGCGTTGTAGCCGACGGCCCAACCGAGGTTCTGGCGCATCTTCCGGAGGGTCCCGCGGCCGATGCGGATCGCAGTAGGTACGTCGAGCGGATCCGACCGCATGAGCACCACGTCGGCAGTCTCGATCGCGACGTCGGTGCCCGCCCCGATCGCGATCCCGACATCCGCCTGGGCCAGGGCCGGAGCGTCGTTCACCCCGTCGCCCACCATCGCCACGCGCCGCCCGGTCGACTGGAGCTGCTTCACCTTCGTGGCCTTCGCCCCTGGCAGGACCTCGGCCATGACGGTCTCGATGCCGAGCTGCTGCGCGATCCGCTCGGCCGTCGTTCGGTTGTCGCCCGTGAGCATCACGACCTCGATCCCCAGCTCTCGGAGCGACGTGACCGCAGCGATGGCCGTCGGACGAGGCGCGTCGGCGATCCCAATCACGCCAACGGCTTGGCCATCCACGCCCACGAGGACCGCGGTCTTCCCCTCCGACGCGAGCCGCTCCTGCTCCGCTGGCATCGCACCGAGGTCGACGCCTTCGCGCTCCATCAACCTCGCGTTGCCGACGGCGACGACGTGTCCCTCAACCTTCGCGATCGCGCCATGTCCCGGCACGTTCGAGAAGAGCTCCGCGACGGCGCCGGACCCGCCCGCACGCCTGACGACCGCCTGAGCGAGGGGGTGCTCGGACTCGCGCTCGACCGCCGCGGTGAGGCGAAGCATCTCGTCGGCGGCGAGCCCATCGGTAACGATCTCCGTCACCTCGGGCTTGCCCAGCGTCAGGGTGCCCGTCTTGTCCATCACGACCGCATCGATCTGGGCGGAGGCCTCGAGCGTTGCGGCGTTCTTGAACAGGATCCCCCTACGGGCACCCAACCCCGTGCCGACCATGATCGCCGTGGGCGTGGCGAGCCCCAGTGCGTCCGGACACGTGATCACGACGACTGTGATCGCGAACAGGAGGGCCTCGGATGTTGTGGCTCCCACTGCCAGCCACACGGCGAACGTCGCCGCCCCGCCGATCAGGGCCACGAGCACGAGCCAGAACGCTGCTCGATCGGCGAGCCGCTGACCCGGAGCCTTCGAGTTCTGCGCCTCCTGCACGAGCTTCACGATCTGCGCGAGCGCGGTGTCGGCACCCACCCTCGTGGCACGGATCCGCAGGGAGCCATCCGTGTTGATCGTGGCCCCGACGACCTCGGATCCAGGTGCCTTGTGCACGGGCAGGCTCTCGCCGGTGACCATCGATTCGTCGACGTCGCTCTCCCCCTGTTCCACGATGCCGTCGACCGCGACGCGGGCGCCTGGGCGGACGACGAGGAGGTCCCCAACGAGTACCTCGGCCGTGGGGATCTCGACGATGCCGCCCTCCCGCTCGACCTCGGCCATCGGGGGTGCCAGGTCGAGGAGTCGACGGATCGCGTCGTTCGCACCTCCGCGTGCACGCATCTCCATCCAGTGGCCCAGCAGGACGAATGCGGCCAGGACGGTCACGGCCTCGTAGAAGACCTCGCCCCCGCCGGTCACCGTGACGGCGAACGAGTAGAGCCACCCGGAGCCGATCGCGACCGCGACCAGAACCATCATGTCCAGCGTCCGAGCCCTGAGGGCCCTGAACGCCCCGTCGAAGAAGATCCACGCGGCGTAGAAGACGACCGGGAGGCTGAGGAGGAGGCTGAAGACGTCATCCCGTAGTCCGAAGGGAGCAGGGGCGTCGAAGCCCAACACGTCGCGGCCGATCGGTGACCAGAGCAGGATGGGCACGGAGAGGACGGCCGCGACGACGAAGCGGTGGCGCATGTCTCGGACCATCGCGTCCATCGACATGCCCGCGTGCCCGCCGTGTCCCATGGCCTCGTGCGGAGAGGGGGCCGGCGCTGGTGTGGCTCCGTGAGCTTGGTGGGGTGGGGCAGCGGCGTGGCCCTCAGGCCCTGCCTCCGTGACGTGTGCGCCATGCTCCTCCGCCGCCTGAGCGAGAACGTGCTCCCCGCTCGGCTCGGTGAGTGGGTCGCAGATGTGCGACGGCACCGACTGTCCCGCGCAGTGCAGGCCGCACTCCTGCACCCATCGGCGGAGCTCCACGACCGAGGTGACAGCCGGGTCGTACTCGACGGTCGCCGTCTGGGCGACAGGGTTCGCGTCAACCGAGAGGACGCCGGGTCGGTGCCCCAGCACCTTCTCCACCACCGCCTGCTCGCTGGCCCAGTTCAGCCCGCCCGTATGCAGAACGACGGTCACTCCTGTTGTACTCGGCGGGGCCTCGTGTCCGTCGTGCTGGGCTTCGTGTCCGTCGTGCTGGGCTTCGTGTCCGTCGTGCTGGGTTTCGTGTCCGTCGTGCTGGGCTTCGTGTCCGTCGTGCTGGGCCTCGTGTCCGTCGTGGCTGGAGCCGTGCCCGGCGTGAGCCACTGACTAAGCCTTCGACAGGACGATCGAGCCACCGATCGCGAGCGCGGCGGCCAGTGGGTACCCGGCCGTGAGATCCATCATGGCCGGGGACGCGAACCGCCACACCCCGATGTGGGCCAGCCAATGTGAGATGCCCACCGCTATGGCAAGGGCGACCAACGTCCAACCCAGACCGCGTCGGAACCGATACTGACCGAGCGTCAGCTTCTTCCGCTCCTCCGCCTTCCGCTGCGCCGCCTGCGTCTCGCGAGCCTGTCGGCTCCTGGACACGTTCCGCTTCTTCGACGTCGGCATTCCGACACCTTCCTCGAGGACCGCTCGGATGCTACTACGCTGCCTCGTACTTCGGGAGGCCGGCGCGCCGTCGGCCCCCGCGATGGATCATGCAGCGAGGTACGGCGACCGCGGGGTCGCGATGGGCTCGACGCTGTCGGCGGTCACGATGATCTGGGCACCCATCGGGAAGATCGCGCCCCGAACCTCGACCCACGCGTCGGTCTCGAACCGCCCCGGCGGGACGTCGACGACGCGTACCTGGACGATCGTCGCGTCCGCGACGCAGCAGGTGATCACGAACCGCGTCAGCAGGAACTCGTCCGGCGGCGTGTCCGACTCCCGGGACACGAACCCATCGAAGGTGACGATCTCCCCCGCCCGTCCTGCGAGGAGCTTCCGGGCGCTGGGCCAGAACTGGG
This sequence comes from Actinomycetota bacterium, assembly GCA_046330185.1. Lineage (GTDB taxonomy): Bacteria > Actinomycetota > UBA4738 > UBA4738 > HRBIN12 > DATBLY01. The sequence continues at coordinate 84,817 of JAXLTF010000012.1, read as the reverse complement.
CGGCCGCCGCGAACTGAAGGGTGATCCCGCTGCGTTCGTCGAACGTCCCCCAGAAGGTGGTGAGTCCCCTGCCGGAGAAAGCCGCCTTCCGGTCGACCGAGAAGGACCCGAGCGTCGTGGGAGGCGACATCGTCACGAGGATCACGGGCACCGTGAGCGCCGCCGCCACGATCACCTGGCGGGACCGGAGCGGCGCGGACCTCCGGCCGCGGGCGGAGCCGATCATGCCGATGGCGACGACCGTGACCACGACCGCGCCGACGGGCACGATCCAGGACGTGCGCGATCCCAGGTAAAGCGGGACGCGGTCGAGGAGGATCAACCACCACAGGAGGACCGACCAGCCGAAGAGGACGCCAGCGGTGAGCAGCCGCTCGTGGCTCCATCCCCGCCTCGGCCCCAACGCCGGCCTCGCCTGGCGCGCCGTCCGATCCGCGACCTTCATCCCCACCCAACCCGGATCCACGAGCTGCCTACGAGGGCCACGGTGGCGGCCACGATCACGATCGTCCGAACGACCCACGAACGGAAGGTGCCCCCGTACATCGCCCCCAGCTTGAGGTCGACCATCGGTCCGAAGACGAGGAACGCGAGTTGCGACGACGCCCCGAAGCCAAGCGCCCCGAACGACGTGGCGATGAACGCGTCGGACTCGGAACAGAGTGAGAGCAATCCGGCGAGACCCATCATCAGCAGCGTGTCGAGGAGGGGAACCGCCGAGATGCCCTGGATCGCACGCTGCGGGAGGAAGGTCTGCACGAGTCCGGCGATGGCGGCCCCGAGGAGCAGGTACCGACCCATGAAGATCATGTCGGTGCCGGCGGTAACGACGAACCGTTGCCAGCGCGAGGGAGGCGCGCCGAGCTCGATCGCCTCGGGCCCACCTGGCTGCGTCCTCAGGACCTCATGCGCGGAGGTCCTACCCATGGCCCATCCGACCGCGACCGCGGCGATCGCCCCAAGCGTGAACCTCCCGACGACCATCGCGAGCGCCGGACCCTTGCCCCGATACGCCACGTACGTGGAGACCATCACGACCGGGTTCACGATGGGCGCCGCGAGCATGAAGATGATCGCCGTCGATGGGGCGACACCGCGCAACATCAGGCGACGCGCGATCGGTACCGATCCGCACTCACAGATGGGCAACGCGACCCCGGCGAGCACCGCCGCTGCAGGCTGGACAGCTCTCGGCAACCGACCGATCTTCTCCAGGAAGGACAGTGGGACGAAGGTGGCGATCGCGGCAGCGATCACCGCTCCGATCGCGACGAAGGGGATCGCCGAGACAACCAGCGATCCGGAGATCAGCACGAAGGTCCTGAACCACGACGTTCCCGACGTCCCGGACCGATGCACGATGAACGCAAGGCTCAGGAGGCCGGCAGCGCATGCGAAGACCGTGAGCCGCAACCGCGTGCGAGCCGAACTCGCGGTTGAGATAGGCTCCGTCAGGGTGTGGTTCATACAGGAGGCCAGCCGCTTCCCGAGAAGAGCCTCAGGATCGGCGTGAAGAGCTGGAGCCAGGCGCCCGTGATCATGAGCACGCCCATCGAGACGAGCAGGAAGCCCCCGGCCACCTCGATGCCGCGTCCGTGCCGCCGCAACCATGCCGTGACCCGACCACCATGACCGATGCCGTACGCGAGCGCGAGGAACGGTCTCGAGCCCCAGCGAGTACGCCAGCATGAGGGTCGCGCCCCGCGCAACGCTCGCGGCCGATGCGGCGACGGCCAGGATGCCCGCGAGCACCGGTCCGATGCATGGCGTCCATCCAAGAGCGAACGCCATCCCGAGCGGGAGGGCGCCACCTGGCCCCGGCCGGACTCGTCGCAGATCCACCCGGCGCTCGCGGTCGAGGATAGGGATCCGGATCGCGCCGACCGAAACGAGCCCGAGAACGATGACGACGACGCCCGCCACGCGGATGAGCGAGGCTCGATGCTGGAGCAGCACGGTCCCGAGGGCGGAGGCGCTCACGCCGAGCAGCGTGAAGATCGATGCGAACCCGATCACGAACAGGACGCCGGACCCGAGCGCCCGACGGCGCACCGCGACCCCCCCGGCACCACCCGCCACGCCGCTCACGTACGAGACGTAGCCGGGCATCAGCGGCAGGCAGCATGGTGACGAGAAGGAGAGGAACCCGGCGACCAGGGCCAACGCGTAGGCTCCCATCGACGGCTCAGCCCGAACCCGCGGTCCCGTGCAGGACCGCATCCAGCGTCGATCGGAGCGTCGGGCCGTCGAGGTATCCGGTGAACCGATACACGATGCTCCCGTCCGCATCGATCACGTACGTCGACGGGAGCCCGATGAACGCGTAGTCGTCAGCGAGCGAACCCGACCGGTCGAACACGCTCGGATACGTGATCCCGAATTCCCCCACGAAGGCCAGCGCGGCCGCCTGGTCGTCGCGCTCGTCGACCCCCACGAACCGGACCCCTCGGTCGCGGTACGCCGCCCACGTGGCCTGCAGATCGGGGGCCTCCTCGCGACAGGGGCCACACCAGCTCGCCCAGAAGTTCAGCACGACGATGGAGCCTCGCAGCGAGGAGAGGCGGAGCGATCCGCTGTCGTCGAGGAGGGGCAGCTCGAAGTCGGGCGCCGGCATGCGCTCCACCTCCGCCTCGGCGCGGCGATCCGCGATGCTGAACGATCCGACCGCCGACGTCGATCGGCTCCGCAGCTCCGATACGGCGAGCACGACGATGGTCACGCCCACGAGGAGCGCGACGATCCTGGGCCACCACGATCGCGGTCGCCGATGCGGACGGGGGGCATCGGCGGGCGCCTCGGTCGACGAATCCTGCCATGCGTCGGCTGCCGGCCGGACGCTCATCCGCGCAATGTACTACGTGCGGTCGTAGACAGCCCAGGGCTGAGCTGGCAGCGATTACGCCACGCTCCACGAGGCTCCGGCGTCGCGGCTGATGCTGACGTCGAGCGTGCCTTCCCAGGTGAGGGCCCCCGCGTACCAACGGTCGGGGTTGACCGGATCGATCGTTACGATCCCCGATCCTGCCGGGACATCCACCGTGGTCCACGTCCTGCCACCATCGTCGCTGAGGACGGCCTCACCCGCCCCGGCGACCAACAGGACATCCCGATCCCTTGGATCCCACGACACCCACCTCGCGCCCGATACCCCACCCAGCGGTCGCCATGACCGGCCACCATCGACGGTCTCGGCGATACCCGCCGCCATGTCGGTCGCCACGACGTGTCCGACGTCGTCGGGGTCCACCAGGATGACGCCCATGAAGCCGTGCCCCACCACGGGGTTCCGGACCTGCCAGGAGGCTCCCTCGTCCGTGGACACCAGGAACCCGGCGTCCGGCGACGCCGCATACAACGTGGAGCCGATCCCGCCGAGCGCGTGGATGTCGGTCGCGGGCAGGCCCTCGTTCCGAGGCTCGAAGGTCGTGCCACCGTCGGTCGACACCTGCACACCGGGGTGCCCACCGACCCAGATCGCGCCGTCCAGGAAGGCCCACCCCATCGCGTCGGCATCGTCGAGGCTCGGCACCGAGACCCAGCTCCGGCCCCCGTCGTTCGAAGCTGTGACCGCGTCGTGACCTCCAGCGAAGATCCGCCCGCCCCCGTCGGTCATCACCGCGAGGGAATGGAGCACACCGCCGACGTACGCGGCCTGGTTCGGCTCCGCTCCGGAGCCAAGCCAGGTGATCGCGATGAGCGCGATACCGAGTATCGCGACCCCCACGGACACGATCACCCAACGTCGCCGGCCCTGAGGTCGCCTGGTCATAGGCTTGGTCGACACGGCTCCGGACGTTACTACACGCCGTAGTCGTGCAATCTGGCGCCTCTCGGATCAACCATCCGGCCACGGATCAAGGACCAGCGGCGGGATCGGCTCCTGCGTGAAGTCGAACTCCATCATGAGGTCGCCCAGCGCGGGTGCCTCCTCCCTAACCGTGGGTCGGGGATCCGGCCACCCGTCGGTCGCGGGGTCGAGGCGACGGCCCCCGAGGAAGCGATCCTCGATCAGCTTCAAGTACGCATCGAACGACAAGGTTTGGTGGTCGACGTATCCGCGACGCGCCCACGGGCTGATCAGGATGCCTGGGACCCGGATCCCGTACCCATTCTGATCCACCGCCACCGGAGGGACATGATCGTAGAAGCCGCCCCAGTCGTCCCAGGTCAGGAAGATCGCGGTGCGCAGCCAACCCGGCCCCTGCATGGCCGCGTTGACGACGCGCGTCACCCACGCTTGCCCCGGCGCGATCGAGTCGGGGGGATGCTCGCCCCTCCCAATCGTCGGCATGACCCACGAGACCGAGGGCAACGTCCCATTCCGAGCGGCCTCGAAGTAGCTCCCGTGTGGACGGATGTAGTCGAACGAATCGGTGACCTCGACCGTCTTGAAACCGGGAAGCGGGTTCTGGACCGGCACGGTCGTCCGCGGCGTCGTGGGCCCGCACGGAGGAAGGACGCAGGTGTCCTCGCCGACGTAGTAGCCCCAGCTCACGCCCTCCTGCTCGAGGAGCCACGTGATGTCCGCCCACAGATACGGTCGAGGCCCGCCATCCCGAGGTTGCCACGATCCGCCTACCTGCCGCAGATCGGAGCGACACGACATCGTGTCAGCGGGGTCGGGGCACGTAGCCGACCATCCTGATACGAGGAACAGGTGCGAAGGGAGGGTCCACGAGTCGGCCGGGGCGAACATGTGGTCCTGCAGGGTGAAGTTTCGCGCGTACGCCCAGTAGTTCGGGATCTCCCGCTCGTCGTGGTACCCCATGACATCCGGTCGCCCGCGTTCCGGTGACGAGGCTTGCCGGCACTCGTACCGCTTGGAGGACCCCCTCGCCGTGCATCGGTTCCCGAACCGGCGCAGCGCGCGGACGAACCCGCTCATCCGTCCGGAGGAGACCGCCATCTCCGAGGCGTACTCGCCGTGCGGACCGCCCGCGTCGAACGCTGTCGCGTCGTGGTATGGACGCCAACAACGACCCGCCGCTGGGTCCGGCACACACACATCGATCCGACCGTTGGCGTCGCGGGGGAACCCTTCGGCGCCAGGGAAGGTTCCGAAGTAGTGATCGAAGGACCGGTTCTCCTGGACCACAATGATCACGTGGTCGATGTTGCCGATGCCGATGTCGGGATCGATGCGACCCTCGGGCCGATCGGCTGAGGCGATCGATCGGGTCATTCCGGACGACGCCTTCACGACGGCTCCGCTTCCCCTCGCATCGACCCCGAAGGCAGCGATCAGGAGCGCGATCGCCAACCCACCTACCGCGTAGCTCAAGCGCGTCAGGTACGACACGAGTGGGAACCTAGCGAACCCCGTGCCCTCCCGCGAGCTAGGGGGACGTCCGAGTTCGGAGGCAAAGGCTGCCCGAACAACCAGGGCAAAGCGATCCTATCCGTCCGGGCCGACCGAAGACCTCGAGGTGCCCGGATCGCCGCGGTTCGATCGCGGTCAGCACGCCGTGCGGCCGGATCAACAACGAGCCAAGGTGGAACCACGTAACGACCGGCGTCGAGATGTTCGCGAGCATCAGGGGACGTGGCCGATCGAACGGTGGAGCTCGTAATCGCTGTGCGACACCGGGTTCACCTGGGAATGAGCAGACTGTCCAGTGCCCGGTGTCGACGTCATACCGACGATGGCGACAAGACCGACGACCGCGAGGGCTACGGCGTACAGAACCAAGAGCCGCATGATCCATCTCATCGCTGCACCTCCTGACGCTGCTGGTTCGCGCTCGGACCGGAATCGAAACCTCGACGCGACGTCTCCGGCGCGTCGATTCCTCGAAGTGGCTCACCTAAAGGTCTCTTCGGTTCCTGTTGCGTGCGGTCAGACCCATGCTCGCCGTGACCGCCGCCATGCATGCCCATCATCAGCAATGGGCAGACGAGCAGTAGCCCGAGTGTGAAGATCGTCGCCAGCGGAAGACGGAAGAGCGTGATCGCGACGACGACCACTCCGGTGAGCGCCAAGACCACTGTCCAGAATCGGGGTCGCGTGCCTCGAAGCAGAGTCACGATCGGCCTCCTCTCTGCGTTCGAATGCACCCTAGGCGTCCGGTGTGAGAGCCCGGTGAGGTCTCGAGCGATTCGTGATGAGCGATGGACCGGATCCGCCGACCAGCGCCAACGGCAAAGGCCGCCCCGGGTGGGGCGGCCTTCCGAATTGGTTCAGTGGTTCTCAACGGCTGGCTGCGCCGGCACTCTCCTTCGCTGCTCGAACTCGTCCTCGGATCTCGCCGCGGGCGACAGCGCTCCTTGAGGATGGCCGAATGTCGGGGCGGTCGGACGTCCACAGCCGCTTCCGCTCATCATCCGTCCTCAGCCCTCCGAGTCGGCGTGGTGATCAGTCATGGTCCCGTCGCTGCTACCAGCATCGGTGGGCTATCCATCATGCCCGAGCCATCCATCATGCCCGAGCCATCCATCATGCCCGAGCCATCCATCATGCCCGAGCCATCCATCAGACCGGCCATCTGCTCGTGCATCGCATCGCACTGAGCCTGAAGCGCTGCCGGCATGCGCTCGTGCATGGCTTCCATAGCGGGCGAGTCGTGCATGGCGGCGCACGCCGTCATCAGCCCGTTCTCACCCGGCGTGTTCGGACCGGGCTTTCCGCTCCCGGCGGCGTACGCGATCCCAGCCGTCGCGCCGAGCAGCGCCACGACCACGACCCCCGCGACGATCCATCGCTTGGTCATCGTTCATCTCCTCCTTCGCCGCCACCGTAGAGGCGGCGTGTGAAGGCTCCGTGAACTCCCCGAACGGTTCGGATGAGGCCATCGGGAGCCGCACGGTGAACGAGGCACCGGCCCCCGGCCGGCTGGAGACCTCTACCGAGCCGCCGTGCGCCTCGACGAGCTCTCGGACCACAGTGAGGCCGATCCCCGAGCCGCCTGCCCGGACGCCATGGCCGCGGAAGAAGCGGTCGAACACATACGGAAGGTCCTCCGGAGCGATGCCGGGCCCCGTATCGGTGACGGTGATCACCCCCCGCCCACCGTCTGACCGCAGCTCCAGCTCAACCGACCCCCCGGAGGGCGTGAACTTGATGGCGTTCGATAGGAGGTTGGAGGCCACCTGCCTCATCCTGTTGGGATCGACGTCCGCATCGACGTCGTCGAGCTCGAGACGCACCCCGACGCCCTCGGCCTCGAAGGATCCAGCGAACCCGCGGACGCACTCCTCGAGCAGCGGACGGAGGGAGATGTGCTTCGCTGTGAGCGAGAAGCCGGCCGCCTCCGCCGAGGCGAGCGTTTCGAGATCGCCCATCAGCCGAGTGAGGCGAAGCGTCTCCTCGTGGAGCGAGGCAACGGTCGGAGGGTCGGGCTCGACCACGCCGTCTTGGATCGCCTCGATCTGCGAACGGATGATCGCGAGCGGGGTGCGAACCTCGTGGGCGACCTCGGCGGCGAAGTCCCGGCGGAGCTGGTCCTCCTCCTCGACGGCGTCGCCCATCGCGTTGAACGCACGCGCCATCTCACCGAACTCGTCGGGCGTGTCGTTTCGAACGCGCCGTGCGCGATCTCCCGATGCGAAGTCTCGCGCGGCCCGGGCGAGCTCACGCGCCGGGGCCGTCGCGCGCTGCGCCAACACGATCCCGAGCAGCATCGCCAGGAGCCCGGCGACGAGACCTCCGAACAGCAGCAGTCGGTTGATCGACGAGCGGAACGACACGTCCTGCGGCAGTAGGCCGGTAGTGGGGAGACGCACCACCGCAGTTCCGAACACCTCATCGCCGACCGCGATCGGCAAGCGATGCTCGGGGCCGAGGGCGCCATCACCCATCATCTCGCGATGCATCTGAGCCATCTGGCCCAGCAGCTGATCGGGGCTCGGCGCCCACACCGTCTCGCCCGACGCGTCGAGCAGGCGGAGCGTCCCGCCATCCATGAACGCCAGCGGCGTTAGCGACCGAAGGTCCTCCGCGTCCCATCCGTTCGAGCGGACGTACGAATCGGCCAGGATCGCGACCAGCTGACGTTCCCGAGTCTGCTGCTGCGCGTCGAGATAGCCGGCGAACCGGCTCCCGAACGCCGCGTTTACGAGGATCGCCGTGAGGGCCGCCGCGGCGATCCCGACCCCAGCGAACGCCGCGCCGAGTCGGAGCGCATACGACCTACGCATCGGCTCTCATCCCGAACTTGTAACCGACGCCGATCGCCGTCAGTAGGTAGCGCGGATGCTTGGGCTCCTCCCCAAGCTTGCGACGGAGGTTCTTTATGTGCTGATCGATCGTCCGCTCGTAGCCGTCGTAGTCGTAGCCCTGCACCCGGTTGATCAGCTCGAACCGCGAGAACACCCGGCCAGCGTGCGATGCGATCGCAAGCAGCAGGTCGAACTCACTCTTGGTCAGGTCGACGAGGCTATCCTCGAGGGTGACCTCCCTTGCGTCGCGATCGATCGTGAGACGCCCGCCGTCGAACGACAGCCGGTGCTCTCTCGAGCCATTCGCCCGACGGAGCACCGCCTCGACACGGGCGATCAGCTCCCGGGGGCTGAAGGGCTTCACCATGTAGTCGTCGGCGCCCAGACGCAGGCCAGCTATCCGGTCGTCCTCCCCCGCCTTGGCCGTGAGCATGATGATGGGGACGTTGGAGGCCGTGCGGAGCGTCCGCGCGACCTCCTCACCCGGGAGATCCGGCAGCCCGAGATCCAACACCACGAGATCCGGGGCTGATCGCTGTGCCGCTTCGAGTGCCCGCTCGCCGCTCTCCGCGACGAGCACGGCGTAGCCCTCCAGCTCGAGGTAGGACCGGACGAGGTCGCGAATCTTCCGCTCGTCGTCCACGACTAGGATCGTCGAGGTGCCCATCGGTCAGCTCCTGGTGAGCCCGCGGGTCCGGTGGGCCTTCTTGGTGCGGCCCACGACGAACGCGATGCGGGCGGCCACGAAAATCGTTACGCAGAAGCCGATACTCGCGACCATCAGCAGCGTCACGTCGACCGGGACGGAGCCCACGTCCCCGATCCGTCCGACAAGACTCCAGCTCGAGCCCATGAACAGCACCGAGGCCGTCGTCGACCCCCAGAAGTACACGAACGTCTTGCTGCGCATGACTACCCCAGGTGTGAGGCGACAGGCTGGCCGCCCGCGTAGACGATCAGCGCGATAAGCGTGATCACGACGGCGACGCCGACGATGATGCTCGGCAGGCGGCGCCTCGGTGAACGCTCGGAAGAACGGTCGACGAACGGAACGATCAGCAGCGCCGCGAAGATCGCGAGCGTCGCCCACAGGATCCCCGACACGCCGAGCCAATCCTCAATCGGGTAGATCCAGAGCATCGGCCATGGCGGCTTCGTCACCTCGATGCCTTGTACTGGCGCCGGCCCGTGGGCCGGTGGCAAGAACACCGCCAGGATCGTGAGGACCCCGATCAGCACAAGCGCTAGCGACCCGAGTTCGGCGAGGTGGCTCGAGAACGGCCTCGTGGGCTCCGGCTCTGGGCCCTTGCGGAACGGCGACGGTGCCATCCCGTGGCGTTTCACGAGCAGCAGGTGCACCGCGAGCACCAGGGTCAGCAAGAACGGCAGCACCGCGATGTGGACCACGTACAGACGGGTGAGCAGTGGGATCCCGCCGAACGTCGGCGAGAACCAGAACCCGAACCGCCCAAGCAGCTTCCCGATCTCGATGTTGTGGCCGAGCGCTTCTATCGACTCCTGATCCCACTTCAGGACGGTCCCAGTGAAGAACAGCGCGGCCGTGATCCCGACGAGGACGACGCCTAGGACCCAGTTCGCCTCCCGGGGCCGCTTGTACGACGCGGAGACGAACACCCGGAGCAGGTGCAGGCCGTCGACACGATCGTCGCCATCGCGCCCCAGTAGTGGAAACCGCGGACGAAGTCGCTGAGCAGCAGGTGATGATGTTGCCGCTCGCGTAGGCCTCCACGGGCGCAGGGTTGTAGTACTGGGTGAGGAAAATCCGCTGGCGTCGCTGAGATGAACGTGATCGGCGATCAGCCCACCCAGCGAGTAGGCGAGTTTGTTCGCGTGCTCGGGGACGAGGTACAGGCGGCGACGACGCTCGTCGAGCGCGTCGAGCGCGTCGAGCGCGCGGCGAGCAGGCCACGTGCAGGCGACCACGTCCAGCGCCCGTGCGCTCAGTCCAGCGCGTGGTCCGCCTCACCAGGAACAAGCCGGCCACGATCGCGAGCGCTGCGAAGGCGACCAGGACGAATCGGTCCGTCCCGCGACCGGGACGCGGTCGATGGCCGTCAGGTGTGCAGGGGCAGGGCAGGGCGAGGTGATCGGTTCGGGCATGCGTATGCCTTGGGGATGCGACGACCGGCTGACCCGGGCAGGCACCAATCGCCTGCTCAAGGGAACGCTCCGTCTGGATGCCGTCCTCGAACGTGTTCCTCCACCTTCGCGATGTCGACTCCATCGGCGTCTCCGATGATGGCGTCTCCGGTCCTGTCCTCGATGTAGACCGTGAGCAGGCGAGGAACAGGTCGGCGCGATCGCCTCCTGCACGTTGTCGATCGCCCCCACGTCTTCGCCCTCGTGGGCCCATGCGGTTGGGCATCGCGCCGAGCGCCAGCTGAACGCGCCAGCCGGCGAGCAGGCGGTGAGCCGGCGCCGGTGGGCTTTCGCTCGTCCTCGAAGACGCTCCTTGCGAACCGGCCGACCACCTCGAGCAGCTCCGCCGCCTTTGCTCGCGCTTGCCCTCATCGATCACCTCGCGGAGGCGCAACCGTTGACGTGGTCCTCGAGGATGCGGTGGTGCCGTCGCCTCGAGCCCGGCCCGGGCCGCGGAGATGCTGGTCGAGCACGTCGATGCAGTACCGGCCGTCCTCCTGCATCTTCCGTATCCCATGACCTGGCCTTCGATCGCCGCGGCCGCTGGCGATGTCCTCGTACGTGCTGCCCATGGTCTCGACGATCTCTTCTGTCATCGTTGCCGTACCCCCGTTGGGGCATTCTGCCGCCGGCGAACCGGTCGCCAGGTGCCGAGCGTCCCGGTGCGGACCAGGGCCGGAATGGCCTCGAACCGGCCGGGGAGAACCAGGTCACGTATGCCGCGTCCTCACGCCGCGAAGATGCGGCACGAAGCGAAGTGTCCTCCAGCGCGTAGGCTCCCGCTTCGTCGATGGAACGCCGCTACCATCGATCGCTCCTCCGCGATCGCCAACCGTCTGTACACGCGCACGAGGATGGGGAACATCAGGAGGGTTGCGAAGGTCGGCCACCAGGAACCCCACCATGACCAGCAGGAAGCCCGCGTGCGGGTGTGGGGACGCAGGCGTACGGACCCGTCGTGGCCAGCAGGCCAGGCCGGTCGTGCTGTACAGCACCTTCCACGCCGAGGCGGTCGGCCAGAAGCCGGCGACGATGAGCGCGTAGCTCGCCAGTGGAATGCGCTCAGGTGCGGGTCACCCCTTCCGACGAACGGATACGTCGCGGTGGCCGCCGTCGTAGGTAAAAGGCGGAGGGCGAAGCGGTCGCCCAGCCACCGGAGAGCAGGTATAGGGTCAGCGGGAACGGCATCTCGGTGAACAGGGCCACGATGAAGGCTGAGAACGCCCCATCGCCTTCCAGTCCTTGCGGGTCTGCGGATGGAAGAAGCTCAGCGCGAACACGATCGCCAGCCGAGTTCGCCGTGACGAGGAACCAGAGCCGTACCCGGTTGCGTCTGAGCCAGCCATCGACGTCCCTTTCGTGTCGGTTCTGATCGGCAGCCGGGGCCAATACGGCCGGCCCCGGCGGCGTCGCTCACGGGAGTCGTCCCCGGAATCCAGGCTGCCGTCCGTCGCGGCGGTCGACTTCTCGGCGTCAGGCTCCGTGGCCGTGACGGCCCGGGTCGCGTCGATGTTCTCCGGGTTGATGGCCTCGTTGTGCACCTGGTGAGGAACACCTCACGTCCCGCCACGGAGAGGTGTCCTCGAGGGCGACCTCCACAGGTCGGCCCGAGGGCGACCAGGGTCTCGGATGCGATCTCGATCGCCGAGTTCGGAGCCGCCACGCCGTCGAAGATGCCCGGACGAACGCGATCCGCGGCACCCCTCCCAACGCTTCCAGCACGCCGATCGCGGTCCAGCTCGCGCGAGGCCTCGACGACCAGGAAGTGGACGTGGGGCAGGTTGAACGGTCCGCTGCGGCGGTCGTCGCATCGAGGTCGGGGATCGCGGTCTTGGCGTCGGGCCCTTGATGCGGGGATCGTCGCTTCTGGCACCAACGTGTTGATCGGACCGCCGGCGTGGAGTCCACGGGTCAGTCCCGGCGGATCGAGGACGCCACGTGCCGGAAGCCGAAGGGCCCTGTCGCGCAGCGGAGAGAAGTCCGCGCGGACGACCCGGTCGTGTTGCAGGAGACCACGCGGACGAGTCCTGCCCAAAGCCTCCGCGTAGTTCGCCTGCGCGACGAAGGACCTTGCGGTGGTCGTGCTTCTCGCCCCCTGGAAGATCGCCTTCACGCCCGCCGCGCATCATGCGTAGGGGCGTTCGTGGCGCCGACTTGCTTGGGCGTGGCGTCCACCGACGTCCACGCGCTCGAACGAATCGCCAACCCGCCGGCTGGCCTAGACCCGGCATCCTCGAGCACCTCGACCGCCGCCGCCGTGCTGCCGACCCAGCGGACCAGCTCGCTCGGTTGCGACCCGCGGTAGTCGGCGGCCGTGTCGGCCACGCCTACGAGCTCCATGTCGGGCTGGATGGTCACGGCGTCGGCGACTTGCCGATGACCCCGTACCCGTTCACGCCTACCTTCGTGGTTCTGTGGCCCTCCGCTGCAGGGCAGGACGGACGCTAGGAGGCTCGTGTGAAGGGCGAGGTCCACGTGGTGTCCCCATGAAGTTGACCCCGACGCCGCTCAGTGCGGTTGACCAGGCGGCCGCGCCGGTTCAGTTCCGGCGAGGTCTCGACGGCGAAGCGCCAGATGCCCACCGCGGCCGCGGCGATCCCCAGCACGCGACGAGGATGTAGCTTGTCCCACCGCGTCGGCCGCCGGGGCGCGAGGGCGACGTGGTGAAGGAGCGACGTATCGAGCAACCAGTGGCCGAAGCTGGCCTGGCGCCGAGCCCTCGACAGGCGACCAGGCGGCCGAGCACGCCGCGGCGGGCCCACAGGCCGAGGGCGAACCCGTGGACGAGCGTGCCCACCCCAAGGACCACGATGGCGACCGGTACGACATTGAGACCGGCGGCGAGCAGGTCTGCATGCTCAAGTCGGCGCGCGTGTCGCTGTGGCTCCCAGCCAGGTCGATAGTCCCGCGGGCGACGTGGATGAGCGCCAGGGATGGTGTCGCGCACGCTCCCGGTGACGCTTGCCGTGCAGTGGTCCGCGCCAGGAGGTGGTCGAGGTAGCCCTCGGCCTCCTCTTCGCGGGTCGCCCTGGCCTGTCCGGCGGCGACCCGCCGCCAAGAGCACGATGACCAGAAGGCGGTCCGGGTAGACGGCTCCGCCGCTCGCACCTCCGAGGCGCTGGAGGTTTCCGCCGTTCTGGTTCTTGTGCAGTCGCTGTCGGCGATCGAAGCCGACGACGAAGCCGCCGACCGCGGTCCGGCGTCCGACCGACCACCGTTCGCCGGTCGAGACGATCCCAGGTCAGGCCGAGGGCCCGTTCAGGGCCGGTCCGTGGAGCAGTAGTACCTTCCGCGGGAAGGATGCCCGCGCCGACATCCCGCCTCCCAGCGGGACGATCGTGAGCACCACGAGGACAGCGATCGTTCCACGATCGAGGAGGAGCGGAAGAGGATTGCTCGCGGTAAGGGGACGGAGAACCGTCGACCCAGCCGAGCGGGCTCACCCAATGGGCCACCGGAGCGACGTGCTGCTGTAGGCCACGAACGGATCAGGTTGCGGCGCGAACGTCGCGGCGGCGAGTGCGGCGGCCTACCGGCGCGCGGGTGGCCGAAAGCTGACTGCACAAGGCCCGACGGTTGGGAACATCGCCGCCCCCGCAGCCATCGCCAGGGCGGCGAACAGGCCTGCGCTCGTCGTGAAACCGGCGTCGGGCCCCTCGCCGGCAACTGACGGTGACCGCCGCGGCCACCGTCCAGAGCGTGAGTAGCCCGATGCGAGGCCGGCCAGTGCCCCGGCGGCCGCGCGACGCCGCGTCGTCCTGTTGGCAGGCAACTCCATCGTCCAGCCTCCTCCTCGCCGCGAACCAGACGCGTGCCGGCGAGCAGGCCCACCGCTTCGATGGGCCGCAGCGGTCGTGAAATGCCGTGTACCCGGCGACCGTGCCGATGTGGTGCACTGGACCGAAGATCGCCTGCAACCCGATGTTCGATCCGTAGGTAACGGCCGCGCGCGCCCGGTCTGCCAGGGTCGGGTACTCCTTGGCGAAGGAAGAGACCTCCACCCAGGTCACGAACCCGAACACCGCCCCCCAGATCAGGGCGCCCCTCAGCACGCGGCGGGCGACCACGCGTGCGGGGATCAAGCCCGGGTGGCGCGTGACCGGAACGACCTCACGCAACCTGGTGATGTCGATCGTCTCAACGGCCATGGGAGATCACCTCCGGTGCCTTGGCGGCTGGCTCGGCCCCGTACTGGGCGAGGAACAGCTCCTCCAGCGAGGGCTCCCGGCTCAGGATGTGGCTGACACCGACGGCCGTCAGGCGCTCGAGCAGCGGCTCCACCGACCCGCGCACCTGCAAGCGGACGCGGTCGCCGTCGACCTCGACGTCGCTCACCCCTGGCACCGCGGAGAGATCCGGCGGGACGGAGGTGAACGTCGCCTGCACTGAGAGCGCTGACAGGTGTCGCATCTCAGCCAGCGTGCCGACCTCGACGAGGCGGCCCGCCCGCAGGATCGCGACCCGGTCCGCCAGCGCTTCGACCTCCGAAAGGATGTGGGAGGACAGGAACACCGTCTGGCCCGCGTCCTTTGCCTCGAACACGCACCGACGGAACTCGCGCTCCATCAGCGGGTCCAAACCACTCGTCGGCTCGTCCAGCAGCAGGACGTCCGCCCGGCCCATCAGCCCGGCGATCAGTCCGAGCTTCTGGCGGTTTCCCTTGGAGTAGCTCCGCACCTTCTTGGATGGGTCGAAGGCGAATCGTTCGATCAGCCCGTCGCGGTACCCCGGATCGATCCGGCCTTGGACCTGCCCCAGCAGATGCAGCGTCTCGGCGCCCGTGAGCGAAGGCCACAGGCTCGTCTCACCCGCCACGTAGGCGAGCCGGCGGTGCGCGGCGACCATCTCGTGCTGGACGTCGAGGCCGAGGATCTCTGCCCTGCCGGACGTCGGACGCAGCAGTCCGAGCAGGAGCCGGATCGTCGTCGTCTTCCCCGCTCCGTTTGGGCCTAGGTACCCGAGCACTTCGCCTTGTGCCACTTCGAGGTCGAGAGGCGCGAGCGCTTCAGCGTCCCGGAAGCGTTTCGAGAGGCCCTCCGTCTTGATCGCGGTGTCCATCCCGCTCGCCTCCTCATGGACGTCCAACCCCGGCAGGGTATGGACCACGTCACCGGAGCTCGCACGGCCGAACGGCCCGAGTCGGGCAGGACCTCGACCCACACCAACTCCGAATGCCCGAGTCGGCGCATCTCATCCCGAACGCGCGGCTTCCCTGCCACAGCGCGCGCCGACGCTTCTGCCGTGCGCATCGCCGTGACAGCTTCGAAGGAGATCCGTTCGATCGAGGCGGTCGTCCTTGGCACTCCGGCCGCCGCCCATGCGGGGACGCCGTCGAGCCGCTCCGGGGCGGAGCTGTATCTGGAGTCGCTAGCCCTCCGGGGACCCCGCGAAGAGCACATCGAAGCGCTCGGTGAACGGAGTTTCCGTCCTGGGCCGAAGGCGCTCCTGCTGACGCGATCCATCCCATCGTGCGGTCCCTCGTGTCCGGCTTGGAGCCTGCACTGGACGGAGAAGAAGCCAGCAGCCCGGAAGAGGACCACCGGCCGCAAGAAGACGGCGGCTCGCAAGGTCACCGCGAAGCGCTAGCCCGCGGGAGGCTCCGCGAACAGCACGTCGAACGCCTCGGCTGCCTCGGCCCGCATCGACGGGAGCACGTGCGAGTAGGTGTCCAGCGTTCTCCCGATCGAGGCGTGACCCAGTCGCTCCGAGACGATCTGCACGATCGACTCACGTGCAGTCATCAGTGCTTCTCCCGCCCTCGCCGTGCAGACCAGGTAACAACGTCACCCCGCAGCCACAACAGCGTCCGACCACGACCGAGGTTCACGACCGGTGATGGGAAGTCCGCGTACCGCTTCGCGTACGTCGAGACGCTGTTGGCGTGCTTGAGACCAAGAATCAGCGCCACCGCTCGGGCGTCGATGAGGTCTTCGACGTTGACCTTCTTCCCCACAGGCGAAGTTCAAGGATGCCGACAGCCACTCTCAACACCATAGTATCGGAGTCTAAGGTTATAGACACGCGATCGCGACCCCGGCGGCGCTGGAACGCCCCGGGGTCCGGCCGGACCTTACTTGGAGGCCCGACGTGGTCAGCGTACGGCAACGACGTGCCATCCAGGGCGACGTGCTCGCCCAGCGCGCTCGTCCAGCTCGTCACTGATTCCCTTCGCGACCAACAGCAGCTTGCGCCCTCGACCCTTTCCGAGCCCTCGGAAGATGCAGCTCTTCGCCGCGTTCTGCGAGCGTGGCCTGTCGGTCGCCGACGCCCGCCAGATCGACGCGGAGCACGCACGAGCCTTCGTCCTCGCGTCCCGGAGTGACGGAACGCCCGCCGCTCCCGCGTGGATGCACGTCAGGAGGGGCGCGGTCCGCCTCCTGTTCAAAGAGGGCCGCCGTCTCGGCCTCGTCGACATCGATCCGGCGTTGGACCTCGAACTGCCGCCTCGTTCCTCGATGGCGACCCGCCCCCTGACGGACGATGAGATCGAGCTGTGCCGAGCTTGCGCGCGAGAGTCGCTGGCGGACCTCCGCGGCGCGCTCTGCTGGGCGCTGTCTGAGGCGTCGGCTCGCCCATCTGAGTTGGCGCGCGTACGCGTGCGCGACGTCGACCTGGAGGGCGAGAGGATCCACCTCAACGGCGACCCCCGAGCCCTCCCGCGATGGGTCTCGCTCACGGACTGGGGACTCGCCCAGGTGCATCGCGCGATCGACGTGCAGCGGCGGCGTTCGAGCCCTGATGACCTGCTCGTCCCATTCAGACAGGGGGCGAGGGCGCCCCAGACATCCGCCAGCATGGCGGTGATACGGACGCTGAAGGCGGCGGGTCTCCACGACGAGCCGGACGTTCGACCTCGCTCGGTCACGGCGTGGGCAGGAGCAAGGGCGCTCCGCGACGGGGCGACGATCGATGAGGTCGGTCGGATGCTCGGCATGCGGAGCCTCGACCAGACCGCTGCCTTGATCGGGTTCCACTGGCGACCCGGCACCGGAGACGAGGGATGAGTCCCCGGTCCACGCCGCCGGCTTCACTCGACGACGTCGAAGCGATCCTGCGCGACCCGACGACCTACGCGCTCGGGGAGTGCATCCCGGAGAAGGGACGCGCCGGTCGGCCTCGCACCTACCCCGAGTACATGTGGCTGGTGTACGACGCGCTGATCAGCGTGTGGAAGAGCGCGCGGCAGGTCGAGGCCGAACTCTCGCACCCGGTGGTCTGGGAGTTCGTCCGCGACATCGTGAGGTCGGTGTTCCCGGACGATCCGGACATGTGGTTGCCGGAAGAGCCGATCCGCCGCCACCACTACGAGTACGGGCGCCGGTACCTCGATGACCCGGCGGTCCAGGCAGAGCTCCTCCGCGTGAACCGGGAAGAGGCGGCGCAGCTCGCGAGGGACATCGGGCTCCTCGATCCTGACGGGCCAGGGTCGTTCAGCCACCCGCACGAGAGCCGGGTGATCCAGGCCGACGGCAAGGTCATCACGCCCCTCTTCACCGCCAAGCCCGACGAGACTCGCGTCGACAAAGAGACCGGCGAAATCCTCCCACGTAGGCACGATCCGGATGCATCGCTTCACGTGACCGGTGACGGCAACAACGTGTGGGGGAACAAGTTCGTGATCACGTCGACGCGCTCAGAGCACGACCGCGTGATCCTGGATGTGGCAGCCGCCCCGCACGGAACTGCTGGCGGCGAGGCAGCCGTGGCGCTGGAGTCATTCCGGCGGATCGCGCCGTGCGCACTGGGGGTGCAGGGGGTTGTCTACGACATGGCGCTCCGCGGGACCCACATCGACGTCATCATGCGGGAGCTCGGATGGCTCGCCCTCGCGAAGGTGACGGCGAAGGCGAGTGGGACGACGAAGCGAGGGAAGCGGATCGGGAAGTACGTGCCGAAGGACCGCCGCATCGACGTGAAGACCGTCGTCGGCCCCGACGGCAAGGGTCAGGCCGTTCCGATCTACGCGGTGGCCGGCGCGGCCGGCATCGGACACCTCACGGAAACCAGCGAGCTCGCGTTCGTCGCGCTCGAGCGGATCCGCACCCACCGCAACCCGAACAAGGGTGGCGGGTACCGCTGGTACAACGACTACGCGCTCCCGTCCGAGCTCGGAGGCGGAACGATCACGCTGCGGCTCCTCGGCAACGACGCCGACCGGAAGGCCGGCCTGAACCGGGCCGAGAACCTGCGCGCGATCCCGCCCTCGGATGCTGACTTCAAGCGCCTGTTCCCGCGACGGAACGACACCGAGTCGATCAACCGAGCGCTCGACGACACGCTCTACCTTCGCCGAGCGCACAGCGTGGGGCAGGCCGCCCAGCTGACCGACCTCCTGGGCTTCGCCCTCCTCGTGAACGCCCGGACCCGAGCGAGGCACCGAGCCCGCGAGCCGTTGCCGGTCGCGGCGTAGGCCCCTCTCGTCTTCTTCCACTCCCAGGGGCTCAGTCCTGGCTGGTTGCCACTTCAAGGCCCGGCGTCAGCTTAGAAGGATCCTCCGAGCACCTCGCTACACTCCACGGCGACGGGCGCAGGGGTCGCGGTCAGGTTTCCTGCCACGTTTCCTGCATCCCCCGCCCCCGTAGCTCAGTGGATAGAGCAACGGTTTCCTAAACCGTGTGCGGAGGTCCGATTCCTCCCGGGGGCACCGTGTCACGGGCTGCCTGGGGTGTCGGCGATCCGGCGAGATCATGCCGAGCGCGGCGGGTGAGCACGTCAGCGGAGGAAAGCCCACGTCGGAAGGAGGGGTCAGGTGGATGGCGCGGTCGTGTTCTCGACGCGGTTCGATGCCGCCGTGGCCTACGCGCGCGCGATCCACGCAGACCAGGTCCGCAAGGGCACGCGGATCGCCTATCTCGCCCACCTGCTCTCGGTGGCCGCCCTGGTCATCGAGCATGGGGCAGCCGACGAAGACCTCGTCATCGGGGCTCTCTTGCACGATGCCGCGGAGGACCGTGGGGGACGGCCCCGCCTTGAAGACATCGGGGCTCGGTTCGGCGATGCGGTCGCCTCGGTCGTCGAGGGGTGCACCGACACGTTCGAGGATCCGAAGCCTCCCTGGCGACCTCGGAAGGAGGCGTACATCGAGCACCTGGATCAGGCGATCCTTCGCGGGGAGCCGTTCGTGCTCGTCTCGCTCGCCGACAAGCTCCACAACGCCCGGTCGATCCTCGCCGATGTGCGCGAGCTCGGGCCCGTCATGTTCGTGCGCTTCACCGCGGGTCGCGAAGAGCAGCTCTGGTACTACCGCTCCCTCGTCGACGCCCGTAGCTACCCCAGCCGCATGGCCGGAGAGCTCGAGCGGGTCGTCGCCGAGACATCGAGGCTGCTGCCTTCGCTCGCTAGGCCTGCGCGCCCGCGCGGTACCAGAGTGCGAGGTAGCGTCGATCCCTCGCGGAAGCCTTCGGGCGTGCAGGTCGGGGCGAGGACCCTCTCCTACCTGCGGGGCCGCGGCGACGAGGCGCGTGGCCGGGACCCGCCGTCGGCGCTCGCCAGATGCGCGACGCAGAGCGAGGGCTCCACGAACGGGTCGAGCGCCATTGCCTCCATGGGGCCCCGAGCTCGGCAGCGCGCCGCGCATCAGACCCAGGTGCACCGCGCAGACCACGTCGGGATGGCGCTCGGCGACCTCCCGGAACGGGCATCGGCGGAGCAGGATCTCCCAGCCGACGTCTCCCTCGGCCGTCTCGGGGCGGAACCCCAGGTCGGCCAGCATGCGCGCCACCCGTGAGAGCACCTCGTCGACGGTGAGCTGCTCGAATGGGGCCGGCGGTCGGGTCAGGTAGGCGCCCCAGGCCCTCCCCACCCCCTCGGCCTCGGCCGCCGGATCCGCGGATGATCCGGCCAGGTGGCCGGCGAGCACCTCGGCGAGCAGACGGTAGCCGGAGGATCCCTCGGACGCCTCCGCGGTTGCCCTGTACAGGATCCGCGGCCGGCCGGGCTCGGAGCGCGGCTCCGCCTCGCCGGTGACGAGGCCGGCGCGGGTCAGATGATCGAGGTGCACCCGCACCGTGTTCACGTGCAGCCCGACCCGGTCCGCCACCTCGCGGGCGTCCAGGCCCTCCGGGGACGCGCGCAGCATCTCCAGGATGCGAACGCGGCTGACCCCTCCGAGCGCCTTGTGGATGCTGGTCTCGGTGTCGGGGAGACCCTTCGTCCGCGTTCCCATCGCGGGTCGAGACTAGCGCACGGGTCGGTCGGTGTGCTGATAGAAACGGCATCATTAGTCTATATATGAGGGAGCGGCCGCTCGCGAGGCGGCTCGGAGCGAAGGAGGTCTCATCGCATGCGCGTCGACTATCGAAGGATCTTCCCTCGGGCCATGGAGGCCATGCTGGGGCTGGAGGATGCGGTCCACGCGAGCTCGCTCGAGCCGGAACTGCTGGAGCTCGTCAAGCTGCGCGCGTCGCAGATCAACGGGTGCGGCTTCTGCGTGGACATGCACAGCAAGGACGCCCGCGCGATCGGCGAGGTCGAGCAGCGCCTGCACCTCGTGGCCGTCTGGCGGGAGGCGCCCGTCTACTCCGAGCGGGAGCGGGCCGCGCTCGCCTGGTGCGAGTCGCTCACGCTGCTGCCGGAGACCGGAGCGCCCGACGGGACCTTCGCGGAGGTCGAGCGGGTCTTCTCGCCCGAGGAGATCGTGGCGCTGACCCTCGCCATCGTGGCGATCAACGGATGGAACCGCTTCGCGGTCGGCATGCGGAGCCCTGTGGGCGGCTACGTCTCGACACGGAAGCCCGCGGATGCGCACGCCGCCGGGGTCGCTGGATGAGTCGCCGACTCACCCAGCGGCGTCGGACGAGGTCCGCCCGATCCGCACCCGCCAGGTCTCCGGCCCGGCCTCCAGGTAGTCCCAGGTGAACGCGCCGGCGTGTTCGGCGGCGAACTGGTAGTAGAGGGGCTTGGGGTCGTGGTCGTTAACGAGCACGAAGCCCGACCCGGACGGGAGCTCGTCCCAGGTCTCGAAGATCAGCGCGTGGCGCCTGGGCGGTGGCTCGCTCCGAACGTCGAGGATGGGGTCGTCGGGCGCTGGTTCCATCCGGTCCTCCGATCGTGTGGACGCTGGGTCGCGGTCGACCATTCCTCCTAACGATATCGGATCTATGGCGGCGCCCGCGGAGGGACCTCGGTCGGCTAGATTGGACCGGAACGCGAAGCGCGCTGGGGATCCGGTCGGCGACCGTGAGGCGTCCGCCGGGCGTCCCCGCGCGCGTGGCCGCTCGCGCCCGCGTCCGTCGAGGCTCGAAGGAGGCCATCATGGACGACCCACGCAGATCGACACCCGACCGACGGAACCTCCTGACGAAGGAGGGCAAGCGGCTGCTCGAACAGCGGGCCGCGCGTCTGCGCGACGAGGTGATCCCTCAGATCGCCGCCAGGCTCGGGGAGAGCGATCGTGACGCGCAGATCGAGGCGGAGTACGCGCGAGCGACGGACGAGCTGAACGACGCCGAGTACCTGCTCCGGCACGCCACGGTCGCCGAGGACGTGCCCGGCGACCCGCAGGTGATCGAGATCGGGGATCGGGTGACGGTCCGGTTCGAGGACGGGACGACCGGGACCCACCTGATCGTGAACCCGATCGAGGCCGCGCTAGATGACGTCCGCATCTCGGCCGACTCGCCCCTCGCCAGGGCCGTCCTGGGGCACCGCGTCGGCGAGGAGGTCCGGGTCGACGCCCCCGGCGGCTCGTACCGGTGCGCGATCGTCGCCGCGGAGCTGCTCGACGAGACCGGCGCTCGGGTCGCCCGCAGCTCGGCGGAGGACTGACCCGGGGCGAGCCGCCGCGTTCGCGGAGCGCCGTCATCGATCGGCGCTCGGCCTCACGATCGCTGGACGCTCGCCCAGCCCTCGTCGCGGAACGACTCTTCGCCGCCCCGCACGCTCCAGTCGCTGTCGACGACCAGCCTCGAGCTGATCCCACCGCGGAGCTTCGTGGTCAGGACCAGGCGCAGCCGCGCGGGCTCGAAGCGGCGCATCATGTGCTCGAAGACCACGTCGATGAACCGCTCGTACGACACGACGACGTCGCGCCACGCGAAGAAGTACTCCTTCAGCGACTTGAGCTCGGGGACGCGGCCCGCCGGATAGATCGTCATCTCCAGGCGCGCGAAGTCCGGCTGCCCGGGCACGCCCAGGAACGTGATCTCCTCGGTCGTGTTCGTGATCTCGACCGCTCCGCCGTCGTACGGGATCGTGGCCAGCAGCTCGATGAACGCGTCGCTGTCCTTGTAGGTCGGCACCCGGCCCTCCCTCCCTATCGAGCCTGATCCCCCTCGTCGCCGGCATCCACGCCGTGCGGGTCGGCGTGGTCGGTCGCGCCGGGAGCCCGGTCCCGGATCGACATCGCCGCCTCCTCGGGGGACGCGAACGGGTCCGGCTCGTCCACGGCCTCCCCGATCAGCTCGCCCTCCACATCCCGCGGGCCCTCGGCCAGCACGGACACCTCCGCCCGCGGGTCCGCGCCCGGCAGGCGTTCCTCGAAGGGCCTCTCCGCACGCAAGATCTCCGCCTCGAGCTCCTCGCCCGCGGCCCCGTCGTCTCCGCCGTTGCGCTCGTTCCAGGGATCGTCCCGACGCATCGCTACCACCTCCGAAGACCATTCGAACCGCGCGCGGGCCGACTCGACAACCCGGGCTACGGCCGGCGGATCGAGACGATCATGTTCGCGACGCGCGTGACCAGCACCCGCTCCCCCGCCGCGAGGTCCCCCGGAGCGCCCTCCGGACCGAGACGGGCCTGCTCGGGCGGCGCGTCGGGATAGCTGACCGTGACGTCTGCGTAGCGCACCCCGTGCAGGTCGAACGACGACGCCTGGACCACGACGGCCTCGACCTCGCCCATCACGGGACCGGCACCTCCACCATCGACGCGCGATCAGGACGATCGGGGCCCGGCCGGGAGATCGTCAGGCGGGTGAGGCCGCCCCATCGTCCCGGTCGGCCTCCACGGCCGCTCGTTCGTCCTCGGCGGGCGTGGACGCGACCGGGCCCTCGACGTCCTCCCACCCTCGGTAGGCCTCGGGGTTCGCCCGGCGCGCCTGCTTGCGCTCGGCGCGCGCGGCCGCCTTGCGTTCCTTGCTCTCACGTCGCTGACGCTTCCCGAAGCTGTCCGGCATGTCCCACATCCTACGCTGCTAGCCTGCGCGTCGATGCCAGGCGACCCGATCCTCGTCGGCCCGATCGAGCTCCCGCCCCCGTGAGGCGGCGGATCGTAGCTCCCCACCCGATCGACCTCGCCCCCACGCTCTTCCCTCTCCGGAGGGGGCACGGCGACCCCACTACCCGGATCCGCGCACGTGAGGTGGTACGGGCCGTGCGGACCCCGGAGGGGCCTGCGGTCCTACACCTGGTCTCGACGGATCGGTCGTCGGTCGAGGCCGAGGCGTGGGGCGGCGGCGCCTCGATGGCGCTCGAGGCCGCGCCCGCCCTCGTCGGCGCGCTCGACGACGACGCGGGCTTCGCCCCGGCGCATCCGGTCGTCGCGGACGCGTGGCGACGGCACCGCGGGGTCCGCCTCACGCGCAGCGGTGATGTCGTGCAGGCGCTGATCCCGGCGATCTTGGAACAGAAGGTGACCGGGCCGGAGGCGCGCCGGGCCTACGCGCGCCTCACGCGCGCGACGTCCGAGCCGGCGCCGGGACCGTTCTCCGACCTCCTGCTCCCGCCCGACCCGCCGCGGGTGGCCGAGCTCGGCACGTTCGCCTTCCACCCGTTCGGCGTCGAGCGGCGCCGGGCCGAGCTGGTCCGGCGCATCTGCGCCGACGCCGTCCGCTTGGACGCCCTCGCGTCGCGGGAGCCGAGCGAGGCGCGGGCCGGGCTGGAGGCGATCTCCGGCATCGGGCCATGGACCGGCGCGGAGGTCGCCCGCCTGGCGCTCGGTGACCGAGACGCGGTCTCCGTCGGCGACTACCACCTGCCGAACCTCGTCGCCTGGGCGCTCGCCGGCGAGGCGCGGGGCGACGACGCACGGATGCTCCAGCTCCTCGAGCCGTACCGCGGGCATCGGGGGCGGGTCCAGCGGCTGCTGGAGGCCTCCGGGATCGCCGCGCCCCGCTTCGGACCCCGGATGACGATCCGCGAGATCGAGCGGATCTGACGCCCATGGTTCGTCCGAGGCCGATCCCGCCGCGCCGGTCCGTCGGATCCGGCACGCGTGCCGTCGCCGCGGCGTTCCTGCTCCTCGCGGTCGCCGCCTGCGGGGGCCGGACCGTCGAGGTTCCCGGGGGCGGCGACCCCGTCGCGGGCGGGACCGGATGCCGCGAGGCCGGCAGCGGCACGGTGATCGTCACGTTCCGGGCCCCGAACGGCACGTGCATCCCCGCCGACGAGCTCCTCGCCTACGCCTGCGACACGTCGGCGATCCCGCCGATGATCGTGCGAGGCGGCGCCGCGGAACAGGGCGGCCGGCGGTTCGTCGGAGGCCGGTACGCGGTGCAGATGCAGTCGCAGCCGGGAGGCGTGCGTCCGATCGGCTCGGCGGGCGAGCTCCAGGTGCTCGCCGCCCCCGGCGATCCCTCCGCGCTCTACGTCCGGACGGGCGACCGGCTCCAGCGTTGGCTCGCGCTGCCGCGCGAACCGGTGGCTTCGCCGCCGTCGGCGTGGTTCATCGGCGACTCGATCACGCTCGGGGGACAGCCGTGGATCGAGGAGGCGCTCCCGGGATGGGCGACGACCTTCGACGCCGAGATCGGGCGCGGCTCGGCAGGCGGCCTGGCGATCGCACCGGTCGCCGCGCAGGCGCTGCCGGACGTGGTGGTGGTCGAGCTCGGCACGAACGACGCGTCCACCGAGGAGCTGGGGGCGACCGCGGCCGCGATCCTCGACGCGCTGCGCGACGTGCCGCTCGTGGTCTGGCAGAACACGCGCGGGCCCGAGGAGACGATCCCGCCGGGGAACAACGACGCGATCGGTGCCGCGGTCGCCGCGAGCCCCAACGCCACGATCGCCGACTGGGATCGGGCCGTCGACGAGGACGTGCTGAACGCCGACGGGGTCCACGTCCAGCCGTCGCACGAGGACGAGATGGCGAAGCTGATCGCCCCCTTCCTGACGCACTGGCTCGCCGCGATGGCGTCGACCGCGCCGACGTCGTGCGACCGTGGCACCCTGTGAGCCGTGTTTGTCTGACCAACGGGCCGTCCAGCTTGCCTGAGGGTCGCCTTCCTGGGTAGGGTCCGTGTCCATGCTGAGGTCTGGGGGGACCCCTGCACGGGCGTTCGTCGCGATCGTCCTGCTGGCCGTGATCGTGTCGACGCTGGCGCCGGCGGCGCTCGCCGCGGAGGCCGGTCCGCCCACGCGGACGAGGGCCGACCATTACCGCATGCGGATGCTCGAGTTGCTCAACGAGATGCGGGCATCCAGGCGGCTGCCGGCGCTGCGGGTGAACCACCGCCTCTCCCCCGAGTCCTGGGAGCATTCGCGCGCGATGGCCAGGCGGGTCGAGCTGTTCCACACGCCCGACCTCGCCAGCATCATCGAGCCGTTCGGGGCGACGGTCTGGGGCGAGAACGTGGGGGTGGCTCAGACGCTACGGCGCATCGTGTCGCTGATGATGAACAGCCCGCCTCACCGACGACACCTGGTGGATCCCCGCCTGAGCTGGATCGGCATCGGCGTGGTCAGGATGCACGGCTGGCTCTGGGTGACGCTCGATCTGCACAACTGATCCCTCGGCGGCGGCCCTAGGTCCACCGCTCGCGATCCGGCCCGAACGATGTAGCCGTCCGGTGGACCGGGGGGCCGGCGGCCGTTACGCTCTCGGGATGCGGACGCGTAGAGCGGCAACCCGGATCGCCATCGCGGGGGTCGGCGTCGGCCTGGTCGTGTGTCTGAGCGCGGGTCTGGTCGCGGCACGACCCGCCGGGCGCGCGACCGACGGCGGGCCGCTCACGTGGCGCCGGGAGCTCCTCTCGATGATGAACGAGGCGCGGGCCGAGGCGCGCCTGCCGATGTTCCGCATCAACCGGGGGCTATCCGGCGCGGCGATGGCGCACACCCGCAGGATGATCGCCGAGCGACGGGTGTTCCAGACGGCGGGCGTCGACGCCCTCGTCGAACCGTACGGGGCGACCCTGTGGGCCGAGGAGCTGGCGCGGGGCCGCACCCTCAAGGCGAACCTCCGGGCTTGGCTGAACAACGACGACACGCGCCGGCACCTGCTCGACCCAAGGATGCGACACGCGGCGATCGGGGTGCGGTTCGCGGCCGGCCGCTACTGGGTCACGGTCTACCTGCACAACTGACCCGGGGACGCCGGGACGTCGCCTCCAGCGATCCTCGCGGAGTACGGCTGGGCCAGCGCCGCCGGGGAGGAGACCGAGCGCGCCCGAACACCGAAGCGCACGAGCGCGGCGGGCACCACGATCAGGATCAGGGTCACCAGGTAGGGCAGCATCGCCAGCAGGAAGCCGGAGACTCCCCAGTTCTGCTGCTGAGCGATGAACCCGAGCGAGATCATCGCGCCGAACAGCAGCGCCCCGCCCACCAGCCGGAACGGTCGCCACGCAGCGAAGATGACCACCGCGAGGGCCACCCAGCCGCGCCCCCTGGCGACGTCGACGGCCCAGACCGGGGTGAACCCGAGCATCAGGAACGCGCCGCCCGCCCCCGAGAGCGAGGCCCCCAGCGTCGTGTAGGCCAGGCGCATCCCCGTCACGTTGATCCCGGCGGCGTCGGCGGACGCCGGATCCTCCCCCACGGCTCGCAGGTTGAGCCCGTGCCGGGTCCGGAACAGCAGGAACCACACCAGGAACGGGAGCACGAGGTAGGCGAGGTACACGACGATCGCGTGGTCGAACAGCGCCGGACCCAGCTGGGGGATGTCCGCGAGGATCGGGATCCGCAGCGGACCGAACGTGTGCTGCACGGGCGATCCCTGGTAGTCGTTCCCGAGCTGGTTCGAGAGCCCCACGCCGATCAGCACCACCGCGAGGCCGGTGAGTACCTGGTTCGTGCGCACCACGACGACCGACGTGGCGAACAGGAACCCGAGCAGCCCGGCCGCGATCATGCCGACCAGGAACGCGAGCCAGGGCGGGGCTCCCATGTCGGCGGCGATCACGGCCGAGACGGCCCCGATGCCGATCAGCCCCTCCTGGCCCAGGTTCAGGACGCCGACGCGCTCGGTCAGCAGCTCGCCCATGCCGGCAAGCACGACCACGGTGCCGGCGTCGATCGCGGTCCGGAGCGCGGCGAACCAGATCACGCGGCGGAACCCTCCTCGGGCGGACCCGTGGCCGCGGGATCGGGGGAGGCCCGCTCGGGCGGGCCGGCCCGCGGCGTCCTCCCGCCGTCGCGACCGAGGACGAGCCGGTAACGGGCGGCCTGCTCGCCCACGGCGATCCCCACGAGGACCAGGCCGTAGACGGCGACCACGATGTAGACGGACAGGCCCGTGCCCTGCAGGGCGATCCCGGCGTGCAGCAGCGTCGCGATGAATGCCCCGCCCACCAGCACGCCCACGAACGACGCGCCCGCGAGCGCCGCGACGATGAACCCCGACAACCCGTAGGAGTTCGAGATCGTCTGCTGCAGGCGGAAGGTGGCGCCCGCCAGATGGATCATCCCCGAGAGCCCGCCGATGGCGCCGGACATCAGCATCACCGTGATGATGCGGCGCCTGACGTCTACCCCGGCGAACTCGGCGGCCCGAGGGTTCCCCCCCGCGATGTCCACCTCGAAACCCCACCGGGTGTTGCGGAACACGTACCAGAACACGACGGCCAGCGCGATCGGGACGACGACCCCGGCGTGCAGGATCGTCGCGCCCGGGAGCCTGGGGATCGTCGCGCGCACCAGCGGCGTCGCCTGGATGACCGCCGCCGCCCGGTCTCGCCAGATCTCGATCGAGAACCATCCCACCCACAGGATCGCCACGAAGTTCAGCAGCAGCGTCGTGATGATCTCGTTCACGCCCCACCACGCCCGCGCGATCGCGGGGAGAGCGATCCATATAGCCCCGGCGGCGGCCCCGGCGAGCGCCATGAGGATCAGGAGTAGCGGACCGGGCACGTCGACGTAGATGCCGACGCCCGCCGCGGCCCAGGCCCCCATGTAGAACTGTCCCTCGACGCCGATGTTCCACAGCCGCATCCGTAGCGGGATCGCGACGGCGATCGCGGCCAAAAGGATCGGCGTCGCTATCAACGCGGTCTCTTCGAGCCCGAACCGGCTCCCGAACGTCGACCGGAGCGCCTCGCCGGTCAGGGACACCGCCGACCTCCCGGTCAGCTGGAGGATGCCGGCGGCCAGGACGAGGGCCGCGGCGGCCCCGAGGATCCGCATCCCGGCGGCCCTGCGGGGTGCGACGTGCAGACGGCGCTCTAGGTGCACCCGGTCGCGCCCACGGCCCGCAACCGCCGGCGCGCTCACGCGCTCGAGCGCTCCTCGTCCAGGTGGCCGCCCATCAGCAGCCCGATCCGCCCGCGATCGGCGTTCCTCGCCTCGAACGACCCGACGATCCTCCCCTCGTACATCACCACGATGCGGTCGCTCATCAGCATCACCTCGTCGAGATCGTCGGAGACGAGCAGCACGGCGCACCCGGCCGTCCGCCGATCCACCAGGGAGCGTCGGACGTCGGCGGTCGCCTGGACGTCGAGGCCCCGCGTTGGCTGCGAGGCGACGAACACCCGCCCCGCCATGCCGGCCTCTCGCCCCGCGACGAGGCGCTGCTGGTTCCCGCCGGAGAGGAAGCCGACGGGCACGTCGATGCCGGGGGTCTGTACCCTCGCCGCCTCCACCAGCCGCTGGGCGAACTCCGCGATCGCCCCGTGCCGCATCCCGAACCAGCTGGAGTACTCGCTGCGTCGGTACTGGCGCAGCACCGCGTTGTCCCGCACGACGGCCGAGCGGACGAGCCCAGTGCCGATCCGGTCCTCCGGGATGTGACCGACCTGGGCCTCGATGAACCGTCGCGGCGGCTGGTTCGTGAGGTCCCGGCCATCGATCCGGACCCGGCCGCTCACGACCTTGCGCAGTCCGGTCGCCACCTCGGCGAGCTCCGTCTGGCCGTTGCCCGACACGCCGGCGACACCGACGATCTCACCGCCGTGGACCGCCAGCGTGACGTCGGACAGCGCCTCGAGCCCGCGCGAGCCCTTGGCGGTCACGCCGACGAGCTCCAGCAGGGGCTCCTCGCCCCGCTCGCCGCCGTGCGACACGTTGAGCTCCCGCGCGTCGCCCGTCATCAGCACCGCGAGCTCCCGGGGCGTGGCCCCCGAGGTGGGCATCGTGGTCACCCGCCGCCCCCCCCGGAGCACCGTGATCCGGTCCGAGACCTCCAGGACCTCGTTGAGCTTGTGGCTGATGAACACGACGGTGCGTCCGCCGTCCACGAGCGAGCGGATCACGGCGAACAGCTCCCGGGTCTGCTCGGCCGTCAGGACCGCCGTCGGCTCGTCCAGGATCAGGACCCTGGCCCCCCGGGCGAGGGTGCGCAGGATCTCGACCCGCTGCTGCTCACCCACCGAGAGCTGCCAGATCTGCGCATCCTGGTCGACGTCCAGCCGGAGCTCCTCCATCAACCGCTTGGTCCGTTCGGCGAGGATCCGCTTGGAGATCAACGAGGGCGTGTCCCGCCACCCCAGGTGGACGTTCTCGGCGACCGTCATCGGGTGGATCAGCCGGAAGTGCTGGTGGACCATGCCGATGCCCGCGGCGATCGCCTGCGAAGGCGACCGGAACTGGTGCTCGACACCGTCGATGAGGATGCTGCCGGCGTCTGACCGGTAGATGCCCGCGATCACGTTGCTGAGGGTCGTCTTCCCCGCGCCGTTCTCGCCGAGCAGCGCGTGCACCTCGCCGCGCCGCAGCTCGAGATCCACGGCGTCGAGGGCCAGGGTGTCGTCGAAGCTCTTGCTGATGCCGCGCGCCTCGACGACGACCGAGCCGTCCCGCGGCTCGGTCGTCGTCTCGTCTGGTCCGGTGCCGCTGGTGGGGCTAGACGACACCCGAGACGCCCTCGAGGCCCCAATCGATCGTGTACGCCTCCACCGGGGTGAGGGTGGTCCCGGCGGGCACCTTCTCGGTCCCCTGGGCGTCGGAGAGCGGCCCGACGTACGGAGTCGTCCCCTCCGGGACGTCCGGCTCGGCGGCGACGACCGCGTCGACCACGTCCTGCGGCACCTCGTCGCCCCAGTCCCCGAGCGAGAGCGGGAGCAGCCTGACCTCGTCCTGCGAGGTCCACGTCCCGTCCATCACGGCCTGCACCTGCTCGATGTAGTAGTCCCTCCAATCGAGCTGGTAGGTGTTCACGTAGGCCGTCGGGCCGAACTCCCGGATGTCGGTGTTCCAGCTCGCGCCCCAGACCCCTCGCTCCTCGCACACCTGCAGGAAGGCCGGCTCGTCCATCACGGAGAAGACGAAGTCCACGCCGCCGTCGATCAACGCGTTGGTGGCCTGGGTGGCCTTCTGCGGATCGAAGAACGAGCTGATCATGATCGCCTGCACGCTGGCGTCCGGGTTCACGGTCCGCGCCCCCATGAGCAGGGGGTTCGTGTCGTTCCAGGCCGAGGCGGTTGGGAACGCGCCCACGTAGCCCAGCTTGCCGGTCTCGGACAGGAGGCCTCCGGCCACGCCCAGGAAGTAGTTCGGCCGGGCGTGCTCCACGTAGTAGGGGTAGAGGTTGTCCGTGTACGTGTGCCCGTCGGCCTCGATGAACGCCACGTCGGGGTGGCGCGCCGCCACGTCGGAGAGGAAGTTCGCGTACTCGGTGTTCACGATCACGAGCTGGTTCTCCGACGCGAGCTGCTCGAAGGTCTGGCTCGCCTCCGCGGAGATCGGCACGTTCTCCACGTAGGTCGTAACGACCCGGTCCCCGAACTCCTCCTCGACGGCCAGCCGTGCGAGGTCGTGCGTGTAGGTCCATCCGTTGTCGGTGGTCGGGCCGATGTAGGCGAAACCCACGTGGACGACGTCGAGCGCGGGGCCGGTCGCGGTGGCGCCCGTGGCCCCGCCCGTGGCGGCCGTGGCGCCGCCGCCGTCGTCGTCGTCACCGCCGCACGCGGCGAGCAGCGGGCCGGCGGCAAGGAGCCCGGCACCCAGCCCCGTGTTGCGCAGCAACCGGCGGCGGCTGATCTCGCGCTTCCACATCGAGGCCGTCACCACGTTGCGATCATCTCGGCGCGCCTTCATGTGCTCCCCCTCCCATCCGAGCGACCCGTGCCGGGCCCGGCCCGGCCACGCGGCGCTGACTTCATCACGGCCTTCTACGACCTGTCAAGGGAATCCCTCGGCCTCCATGGCGGCGACGCGGACGGCGGGCAACACCCGACGATCCTGCGGACGAGCGCTCCCACGCCCCTGCCGGTCGCTCCAGAGCCTCACGACCGCACGAGCTCGTCGCGCAGCGAGGCGATCTCCGCCTCGAAGGCGGCCCGCGTCTCCGCCTTCTCGTCATCGGGGAGCCAGGTGGCCTCGAGCCCGTTCATCACGATCCGGGTCGCCTCATCCGGTCCGAGCCCCATCCGCTGGCACGTGTCCTCGTACTCCCACCCGATGTCCGTGTGGAACATGGGCGGGTCGTCGGTGTTGAAGCAGACCAGCAGACCCTCGTCGAGCATGCGTTTGATCGGGTGCGTCGGGTAGTCCGTCCATCCGGAGAGCTTCTCGCTCGAGTGGGGGCAGCACGTGAACGCCACCCGCTCCCGCCGGCAACGATCGACGGCCTCCGGATCGTCGATCACGTGGTAGCCGTGCTCGATCCGCATGCAGCCGAGCTCGTCCATGGCGGCCAGGACGTCCTGGGCGGAGGATGAGTCGATCTCCCCGGCGTGGGCCGTCACGCGCAGCCCGCCCTCGCGCGCCAGCCGGTAAGCATCGGCGAACATCTCCGGACGCTCGTGGTTGTCGGGGGCCAGGTGGTCCGATCCGATCCCGATCACCTCGTCCCGCGGATGCTCGAGGACCTCTCGCACGAGCTCGGTCGCGGCCTCCGGTCCATCGTACTTGTTGATGCCGACGATCAGCCGGCACCTGACCCCGTACCGCTCCTCGGCCTGCCGGATCCCGTCGATCACGCCGTCGAGGGACGTGCGGTAGTCCACCCCGTACGCGTAGTGGTTGGTCGGGTTGTAGAACATCTCGCGGTACTTCAGGTTGCCGAGCGTGACCCCGTCCTCCAGGGACTCGAACGTCACCCGCGCGAACTCGTCCCGGCTGACGATCGAGCGGGAGATCGCGACGTAGACCACCAAGAAGTCCGGGAGGTTGTCGTAGTCGTACAGACGCTCCGGTTCATCGCTCGGAAGCTCGACGTCATGGGCCTTCGCGAGCTCGATGGCGGTGTCCGGGCGGACCGACCCCTCCAGGTGGCAGTGCAGCTCGACCTTCGGCAGCTTCCGCAGGAACTCGCCGTAGAGCACCGGTCGCCTCCCCCTCCTCGCCCGAGATCCGACACATCGTGGTCATCGCCCGAGTCCCTGTCAAATCGTTAGATGGAGGCGACGATCCGGCACGTTCGCCTCGCTCGCGTTCTACGGTTCGTTGCTATCCTCGCGGCCGGAGCGGGACGTGGCCCGCCGGGCCGCCGGGAAGACGAGCTGCATGGAGATCCGACAGTCGTTCGACGTGGACGTGCCGCCCGCCGAGGTGTGGGCGTTCCTGCAGGACGTGCCCTCCGTCGTTCCATGCATGCCGGGCGCCGAGCTCCTCGAGGCGGGTCCCGACTCCTACCGCGGCAGGCTCCGGCTGAAGCTGGGCGCGATCGCCGCCGAGTTCGAGGGCACGGCCACCGTGGTCGAACGCGACGACCACGAGCTCCGGGCCAGGGTCGACGCGTCGGGCGCCGACCGGCGTGGGGGCAACCGCGCCTCGGCGTCGATCTCCTACCGGCTGCATGGGACCGAGCTCGGGACCAAGGTGGAGCTCGTCGCCGAGTACCGGCTGCAGGGGCCGATGGCGCAGATGGGGCGTGGGGGTTTGATCCAGGACATCTCGGCCAAGCTCACACGCGAGTTCGCCGAGTGCCTCCGGCAGCGGTTGGCGTCTCCACCCACGGACGCCCCGCCGGACGCGGCCCCGTGAAGCCTCCCCCGTTCGCGTACCACGATCCGCAGACGTTGGACGACGCCCTCGACCTGCTCTCCGAGCTCTCGTGGGACGCTTCGCTGCTAGCGGGTGGCCAGAGCCTCATCCCCCTGCTCAACATGCGCCTGGCGCGTCCCTCGGCGCTGATCGACCTGCGGAGGGTGCCGGGCCTGGACGTCCTCGACGAAGGTCCCGAGGGGATCCGGATGGGGGCGATGGTCAGGATGACCGCGCTCGAGCGCCACGCGGCCGCGTCGAAGGCGGCGCCGTCGTGCCTGCGACAGGCGATCCGCGCGATCGGCCATCCTCAGATCCGCAACCGGACCACGATCGGCGGCAACCTCGCTCACGCGGATCCCGCGTCCGAGCTGCCGGCCGTCATGGTCGCGCTGGACGGACGCGTCGGCCTCCGCAGCCGCGACGGGGGGACCAGAGAGGTTGCCGCCGAGGGCTTCTTCGAAGGGGTCCTCGCCACCGCCCGCAGGCCGGACGAGGTCCTGGTGGAAGCCGTCCTGCCCACGTACCCCGGCCGCACGGCGTTCGTGGAGGTGGCGCGGCGCCCCGGCGACTTCGCTCTGGTCGGCGCGTGCGTCGGAGCCGTAGTGGAGGGCCCGGCCCTGCGCGACGTCCGGATCTCCACCTGTGGGGCGGGCGATCGGCCGCGCCGTCTCGGCGAGGCCGAGGCGCTCGCTCAGGCCGGCGAGCCGTCGCCCTCCCGGTTGGCCGAGGTCGCCGACGCTGTGGCCGATAGCGTCGATCCCCCGTCGGATCTGCACGCGAGCGCCGGATATCGTCGGGCCGTCGCCGGCGTGCTGGTGCGCCGGGCGCTGGAGGGCATCGTGGGGTCCACGACGTGACGGAGACACGCCGGGTCACGCTCGTGGTCAACGGCGAGACTCGGACGGCCGAGATCGAACCCAGGACCCTGCTGTCGGACCTGCTGCGCCACACCTTCGGGCTCACGGGGACCCATGTGGGCTGCGAACAGGGCTCCTGCGGAGCCTGCACCGTGCTCCTGGACGGCGCCCCCGTCCGGGCGTGCCTGGTCCTCGCACCCCAGGCCGACGGCGCGACCGTGGAGACGATCGAGGGCCTGAGCGGCGGCGAGTCCGACCTCGTCCGCCGGGCCATGCACGAACGGCACGGGGTGCAATGCGGCTTCTGCACCGCCGGGATCGTCGTGTCGCTCACATGGGCCCTGCGGGACGGGCTCGATGAGGACGAGGCAGTCGAGCAGATCCTCGGCGGACACCTCTGCCGATGCACGGGGTACGTGAACATCCGCGAGGCCATCGGGGAAGCCTGGGCCGCGGAGCCGCCCCCGTGACCCGGTACGTCGGAGCCTCGCTCCCCCGCCTGAACGACGAGAAGTTCCTCTCCGGGACGGGCAGGTTCGTCGACGATCTCGAGCTCCCCGGGATGCTGCACGCGGCCATCGTGCGGAGCCCGGCCGCCCACGGCATCCTCCGAGGGATCGACCGCTCGGGCGTCGGCGCGGTCGACCTGGTCCTCGGTCCCGACGAGGTACGTGACCGCACGGATCCCGTGCCCGTCGCCTGGCACCTGCCCACGCAGCGCCAGCTGGAACGGCCGCTGATCGACGAGCGGGTGCGGTTCGTGGGGGAGCCGGTCGGCGTCGTCGTGGCCGCGTCGCCGTACCTCGCCGAGGACGGGGCGGACGGCGTGTTCGTCGACGTCGAAGAGCTCCCGCCGGTCGCCACCCTCGAGGCCGCGACGGCTCCCGGCGC
This sequence comes from Actinomycetota bacterium, assembly GCA_046330185.1. Lineage (GTDB taxonomy): Bacteria > Actinomycetota > UBA4738 > UBA4738 > HRBIN12 > DATBLY01. Next base: position 49,731 of record JAXLTF010000012.1, on the reverse strand, counting down.
CCCGCTCCTGTATCCGGATTGGGGATCGAACGTCGCCATCGACCTGGAAGGGGGCGACGAGGCGGTGTTCACGCAGGAGGTCTTCGCGGCCTCCGCCGGCGTGATGAGCACCCGGATGCGCATCGGCCGGCTGGCCGGCGTGCCGATGGAGTGCCGGGGGGTCATCGCGGACCCCGACCCGGGCACCCGCCGGCTCACGATCTACACGTCGACCCAGGCCCCGCACATGGTGAGGGACCAGGTGAGCCGGGTCCTCAGGCTCCCGCAGCACCTGATCCGGGTCATCGGTCCCGACGTCGGCGGCGGCTTCGGCGTGAAGGACCACATGTACGAGGACGAGCTCCTGGTCTGCCTGGCCGCGCTCGAGCTGGGACGCCCGGTCCGCTGGATCGAGGACCGGCGCGGATCGCTCCAGGCCACCGCCCAGGCCCGCGACGAAGAGTGGGACGTCGAGATCGCGTACGAACGGGACGGCCGCCTCCGCGGGCTCCGGGTGCACGGGGTGAGGAACGCCGGCGCCTACATGTCGATCTTCGGGGGCGGACCGCTCGCGACCGCGGCGTCCGCGCTGCCGGGCCCCTACCGGTGGGAGGCGGTCCGCATGACCGGGAGCGTCGTGGTCACGAACCGCGCGCCGACGGGCGCCTACAGGGGCTTCGGCCAGCCCCAGGCGGTCTACGTCCGGGAGCGGGCCGTCGAGCTCGTCGCCGGGGCGCTGGATATGGATCCGGTCGAGGTCCGCGCGGCGAACATGATCGCGCCCGACGAGCTCCCCTACACCACCCGCACCTCGCTCACCTACGAGAGCGGGGACTACCGGGCGGCGCTCCTGCGGGCCGCCGAGGTGATCCGATCGGCTCCCGACCCTCCGGCCGACGGTCGCCCGCGCGGGATCGGGTTCTCCTCCTACGTCGAGGCGACGGCGGTCGGTCCGACCGCGGGCGCCCGCATCGTGGGGGTGCAGATCGCCAGCTACGAGTCCGCGACCGTGAGCATGGCCAACGACGGGTCCGTGCTGGTCAGGGTGGGCACGAGTCCACACGGCCAGGGGCATGAGACGACGTTCGCGCAGCTGGCGGCCGATCAGCTGGGGATCCATCCGGAGCGGGTCACGTTGATCCACTCCGACACCGCGGCGACCCCGTACTCGCCGTACGGGACCGCGGCGTCGCGCTCGATCGCCCTCGGCGGAGGGGCGGTGGTCCGGGCGGCCGGAGAGCTCGCGGAGAAGCTCAAGGCCGTCGCCGGGGAGTTCCTGGAGGCATCCGCGGGAGACGTCGTGCTTGAAGCCGAGCGGGCACACGTGGCGGGCACCGACCGCTCGGTCGCGATCGCGGAGCTCGCGACGGCGGCGCTGGATGGCCGTTGCCCGGGGATGACGCCGGGGCTGGAAGCGTCCTCGGTCCTCGATCCCGAGAACCTCGTTCTCTATGCGACGCACGCCTGCCAGGTGGCGATCGACGTCGAGACCGGCGTCGTCGACGTCGAGCGGTTCGTCGTGGTGCACGACTGCGGCACGATCGTGAACCCGATGATCGTGCGGGGTCAGATCCATGGCGGGGTGGCGCAGGGCATCGGCGCTGCCCTTCTGGAGGAGGTGGCCTACGACCAGGACGGGCAGCCGCTCACCGGATCGCTCATGGACTACCTGGTGCCGACCACCGACACGATCCCCGACATCGAGATCGAGCACACGCAGACGCCCGCCCCGCACATCCCGGGGGGCATGAAGGGGATGGGCGAGGGGGGGACGATCGGGGCGCCCGCCGCCGTCGCGAACGCGGTCGCGGCGGCGCTGCCACGGATCGCCGACCGCGTGACCGAGATCCCGCTCACCCCGGACCGGCTCTGGCGCCTGCTCCACGGGTAGCCGTCCGGCCGTCGCCGCCAGGGTGCTCGGCGCGGGCCCGCGCGACCGATCCTCCGCTCAGACCTCCAGGACCTCGATGTTGACCACGATCCGTCGCGCCCCCTCGCGAAGCGCGGCCTCGGTGGCCCGGCGCGAGGCGTCGAGGACCGACCCCACCGGGCCGGTGATCGTCTGACTCAGCGCACCGAACTCCGCGTCGAGCCCCGAGGCGTCGATGACGTCCACCGCGACCTGGACGTGGGAGGGGTACGCGAGGCCCTCGACGAACGGGTAGATGGAGAACTCGGCCCGGACCCGGGCATCCGGACCGCTCGTCCGCGTCGCGTCGTCCATGCCGGGCTCAACCACCCGTGATCGGCTGCCCCAGGACGATCTGGATGTCCTCGGTCCCGGCGACCGGGGTGTCCAGCCCGTCGCGCGCCCCGGCGCTCACACCGTCGACCAGGACCCACAGCCGCGGGTCCATCCAGCCGTACTGGTTGAAGAAGACGTCGCGCAGGTCTGCCCCGTGACGCTCGACGAGGTTCTCGAGGATCTCGCGCACCGTGACGGGGCTCGTCAGCTCGAGCGTCTCCTCGCGGAGCCCCATCCGGCGCCGGAGCGGTCCCAGGTAGCGGACCCTCACCGTGACCATCGTGTCCGGACCCACGTCGGTCACGACGGGAGGAGGGTCATCGGCTCGACGCGCGTCCGGGCACGAGCACCGGCGAGCCAACGCCGGGCACCTGCCGGACCGGCGGGAAGATCCCGGCGCGGAGCGTGCACAGCCGCAGGAGGAAGCCGCCCGGGATGGTCAGCACCGACACGACCGCCGCGACATCGCGGGCGCCGGTGGCGAACAGGGCGATCGCCGCCGCCAGCAACGGCACCGCGTGTCCCGCGAGCAGCGCTCCGGCCACGAACGGGCCCCGTTGCTCCCCGCGCAGCAGCAGGTCGACGCTCTGGAGCTTCCCGGGCGCCCCTCGTCGCGTGGACAGGTGGACGCCGACCAGCAGGAGCACGGCGGCCGCGGAGATGACGAGCGACCACAGGCTCGGGCCGTCGATCGGCGCGTCGTACACCGCGTCGAGCAGGAGCACCGTGCCCGCGGCCATCGTGAACCGGACGCCAGGAACTGGAGCGGGATCGCGGGCGAGTGCCAGTAGGGGATCGCTCGCGGACGCGCGAGCACCGCCCCCACGCGTAGAACATCACGACCACGGCCGCGAGGCCGCCACGACCTCGAGGACCCGCCCGGAGGCCGTGTCGGCGGAGGCGTCCCGGCAGACCGGAGGGCGGCTGCCGGGTCGCCGGTCCGGACGCTGGGCAGCACCAGGGCGTCCGCCGTGAGGAAGATCGGGTCCGACCAGGCGCCCCATGCGATGCGAGGTCCGGACGTTGCGGAACGCGCGCCAGAAGCGCAGCGGCCGGCCGAGGTCGCCGATCGAGGATCGAGACCCCCGACCGCGATCGTCAGGAACGAAATCGCGTCGAGGAAGTCGGAACCCCGAGGATGGTTCCCTGAGCATCGGTCGCCCCGAGCAGACGCCCCAGGATGAACGCGCCGCCGCCCAGCGCCATCAGGGTGAACCACGTGGCGTGCGGGATCCTCCAGACACGCTGGGTCTTGGGCTCGAGCGCGAGCCGGTCCGCCGAACACGTTCTGGGGGCGGGCCTCCTCGGCCATCACCGCACCCCCACGTAAGAAGACGTGCGCCACGTCTGCGCGTCGGGGCGGAGTTCTCTCCGGGGCCTCGCTCGACGAGGTACCGGCTCACCGTGGATGCTCTGCGGCTCGTCGAGATCGTAGTCGCCATTCCTGGCAGGGCACGTCACCACGCACGCCGGCGTCGCCGTCGGATGCACGCCGGGCACCGGGCCCTGCTCCGACCGTGGTCGATGCCGTGCGCAGAACGTGCGTTTCCTGGATAGCCCCGGGCTGAAATGGCGGGCCGCCGCCGTCCCGGCACGGTCCGCTCGCTCCGCTCGCCGTCGTACAACGACTCGCCCGCGGCCCGCCCCGTGATGTGGGCCGCGCCGTAGGGCACGCGTTCATGCATGCCCGCGTCCGCAGCGGCAGTCGTCCTGGTGGTAGTCGACGACCATCCAGGCCGCCGCTCCAGGGCGTTCGTCGGACAGGCCTGCACGCGCACGGCGCGTCCTCGCAGTGGTTGCAGAGCATCAGGGCGTCATCCGTCCGGGAACACCCCCACTCTCGTACTCGACCACGGCGCGTACCAGACGTCGGCCGGCGTCTCGTTCTCGGTCTTGCAGGCGATCGTGCACGCCTGGCAGCCGATGCAGCGGTCGATGTCGATGACCATCGCCCAGCGGGTCATGGGGCGTTCCCTCCGATCCCGGCGCGCGCGGCCGCCTCGGCCGCGCGGCCACCGCCTCCGTCCCACGCCGTTGCCCTCGCTTCCAGTACCGCGATCGCTCGATCTCCTCGGCGGAGACCTTGTCGACGCGGACGGAGATGCAGCTGTCGAGCGCCCCGGAGACGAAGTCGATGTGGTCCTCGTCGATCGGGAGCAGGGCGTTGAAGTTGACCTCCTCGTGGCTCGACCCGGCGCCCCAGCCTCCCCCGCCCCCCTGGGTCGCGATGACCTCGGGGTGCACGAGGTTGGTGACCCTGGCCACCGCGTACTGGGCTTGGCCCTCGAAGGTCTCGACCTTGACCCGGTCCCCGTCCTCGATTCCCGCGGTCCGCGCGGTCGCCGAGTTGATCCAGACCGGCGCAGGTCGTTATGGCGCGCCGAGAGGGGCCGACAGCAACAGGTTCCGATGCGTGTGCGACAGCGCCTGGTTCGGCATCTTGAGGTTCGTCACGTAGAGGTCGTACGGGGCCGGGTTCTTGAAGGAACGGGCACGGCTTCCACTCGGGAGGGTCGGGTAGTCGTCCGTCTCCCAGGGGATGCGCGGGCTCGCTGATGCTGTTCGAGGTCGTCCCCGGCTGGCGCTTCGCCAGACTCGAAGTAGACGTGGGCCCTGGCCGAGACGAACGGCCGGGGGTACTTCTCCTGAACGGTCTTCTCGTCCGTCCACAGCCCGTCCACGGCCAGGAACCAGTCGAGCCCGTGGTCGTCGCCGAACTCGTTCGGAGCTGCCGGTCGACGATGTCGAGGTGGGGTAGTCGCCCTCGGGATCGAGCCGATTGTCGGCCTTGAGACCGCGATGATGTTGAGGTCTCGTAGTAGTCGCCAGCGAACGGACGTAGCGAGGCTCCAGCAGCACCTGCATCACGTCGACGTAGGGCTCATCTTCGACGGGACCGCGGAACAGGACGCTCACCACGGGCTTCGCCCCGTAGGCCGTGGTCGTCGCCCGACCCGTAATGCTGGTAGGTGAAGGGCGTCAGACGCTCGAGGTGGTGCAGGTCAGGCGGGATGATGTCCGCGAACTCGGTCGTTTCCTCGAACCGGCAGGTGATCGAGACCACGAACAGGATCACTTCATGAAGCGCTCGAGGATATCCGGCGGCCCGGAGGTCTTCACCATGTTCGAGTGGTACTGGATCGGCATCTGCGGGAACGGCGGGGGCTTGTACACGTCCTCGGCTTCTCCGACGTAGGCAGGTAGGGCCGCCCATGCAGGCCCACGGGCAGCAGGCTCGAACATCTCGAGGGCTCAGGCCTTGAGCGGACCTTCCGCGGCGGATACATGCCGCCGACCCGCCCGCCGCCGATGAACCCCGCTGGATCGTACCGTCAGGCTCTCCTCGCACGAATAGACGCGGCCCGGCGCCTTCGAGGATCCGTACGGCTCGCGGGCCTCCCCGGCACGTCGAGCGCTCCCACCAGCGTGGGCAGCAGGATCGTCGCCATCCCGGCGAGCATCGCGTGCTTGTGCGCCGACAGGCCCGGTACCAGATCGCGGACGCCGGACGATGCGGCAGCTCCACCCCGTCGATCTCGATCGTCGACCCGATGCAGGCCACTTCCCCGAACTCGCGCGCCAGGCGCACGTTGGTGTCCGCGGGGATGGTGGTGACGTCCTCGACGTAGGACGGCGTGTACTTCGTCACGTGCTCGCCCGAGGCGCCTGGAACCCCGTGCGCGCCGCGACGCCCTCGACCTCGAAGCTCCCGACAGGCGCCGCGCGGTCGGGGGTCGACCGCGTCGAACGGACAGGGCCCTGCTCGACCTCGTCCCAAACAGGCGGTTGTCCGACGCCGGATCGCGTACGTACAGCCCGTCAGGGCCGACCAGGTACGGGCCGTTCGTGAACCGCTTGAGGAAGGGGGCGTCGTACGGGTCGGGTGGTTGACAGGCTGGCGCCGCCGCTGCCGAGGATGTCCAGCCGCCGCGTCGTGCCCGGCCTGATCGGGACCCACTCGTCCGCGCGCGAGGCCGCGGGGCCGCGCACCGGATCGATCGAGACCACCCGGATGCCGTCCAGGACGCTTGCCCTTCGCTCGCCGGGCCGCGTGCATCGTGTCGTAATGGACGACGGAGCCGAACTGGGACCCGATCAACAGGATGTACTTGCCGTGCGGCGTCCGGAACGACCTCGAACGCGTTGTTGCAGGTGCCTTGGTCCCGTGGACGTTGTTGCCGCAGAAGATCACGGGCCGACCACGTCTGGTATCCGGGTGCGCCGAGGCGTTCGCCCACGAACCGAGATGCGGACCCCGCAGCTGGAAACGCATCGAACGGCAGAGCATCAGCCGGAGTGGATCGTTCTCCCGGATCGTCCACGTCGACCGGCGATGTCGTCCGAACGCCGTCCCCCGGGTGGTCGGCTCCCACCCGGGATCGATGCCGATCCCTTCTCCGGGTTCCGGCGTCGCAGCGGCGTGACGATCCGGTCGGGGACGTCGAGGCCCTCCATGCCGGAATCGCCCTTCGCGCACGTCTTCCCGTGGTTGTGGGGGTTGTCGGGATCGCCGAGGATCTTGTCGACCACCCCGTCGTCGCCGACGTGGGCCAGATTCCGCATCGGTTCAGGCAGATGATGCGAAAACGGACCTGACCCGGCCGTCCCCCAGGGGCCGTGCCGGAGCGCGCCCCCAACAGGTCCTTCCCGACCAGCGAACCCGGCCGCTCCGAGCCCATCGCACCTCCCTGCCGACGGAACCGTCCCTGTCTGAGGAGACCTTACTCAATCTACATCAACGCAACGGATGAAGTCGAGGATCGGGCCGCCGACGTCACCGGCTCGATGCGTCCCGGACCCTGCGGTCTCCGGATCGGACGCCCTCGGCATCTCGATGTCGCCCGCGTTACGTCTGCTCGGTCACGTCGTCGACGGTCCCCTGCAGGTCCTCGTAGCCCAGACCACGGCGAACGCTGCTTGGATCTCCGGATCCTCCAGGCCGAAGAACTGAGGCTCGCCGGCGGGCATGGTTCCGTCCATGTACTCCTGGATGATCGCGACGACCATCGCGGCCGAGTTGAGGTACGTGGTGCCGACGATGTTCGCCCCCTCCTCGCAGCGAGAGAAGATCGCGCTCATCGTCAACACGTCCTTGCCTGACTCCTCCACCGCCTGCTGGACCCCCGGGAACCCGGCGTCCAGGAGCCCGTAGATCACGTCGGCCCCGGCGGCGATCTGCGCTGCGGCCGCCTCCTTCGCCTTCTCCGCGTCGTTGAAGTTCCCGACGATCGTCGTGGCGTACTCCACGTCGGGGTCGGTCGCCTCGACCGCTGCCTTCATCGCGTCGTCCGACTGGGTGGTCGGCGGAATCAGCTCCCCTCCGACGTACCCGACCTTCCCGGACGTCGTGAGCTGCGCCGCAAGCACTCCCGCGACATAGGCCGGCAGGCCCTGGCGCACGAAGTAGATGTGCAGGTTCTCCGCGTCGGTCTGCTCGCCGTTGATCCCCGCGAACTGGACGTCGGGGAACTGCGGGGCGACCGTGCTGCCGGCCTCCGCGTACTCGCCGCCGACGGCGATCACCAGGTCGTTGTCGGCTGCGAGGTTCTTCAGGGCGTCGATCCGGGCCTGGGGGTCGACGACGTTCTCCACCACCGTGATCTCGACGCCGAGCTGCTCCTGGGCGTCGAGCATGCCCTGGTAGTGCGCCTGGTTGAACCCCTTGTCGTTCTTCGGCCCCGGCAGCGCCATGCCGACGCGGACCGTCTCGCCGCTCCCGCCGGTCTCGCCGCCGCCGGTCTCTCCTCCCCCTCCTCCGTCGTCGCTGCCGCACGCCGCGGCCACTAGCGTTAGGAGCAGCAGACCTGCGGTGATGCTGCGCCAACGTCGCATGGACCCCCCTCCCTCGACGCCACCCTCGTGGTGGGTCGCTCAGCCCGGCCGATCGCACGGCGCCGGAACTCTCGGCGCCCCTCCGGGCTGGGAGCGCCGGACGTAGTTAGCCCGACATTCAATGGTTCGTCAAGCAGTGGCCCTGCGCCGGATCCCGGGTCCGGACCGGAGCACGCCTCACGGTCCTTCGCCACGCTCCGGCGGTCGGGCCTCCGGGACCTTCGAGGCACCTCGCGCACACCGCGTGGATCCCGGACGCATCACGGACCAGGGTGAGGCCCCCGGGGCCCGCGGTCACCTCGCAGCGCCTCGCGTGGTGGGCGCATCCCCGCATTCGCACCGACCGCCGGCGCGGAGAGCACGTACCGGCGGAGCTTCGGCCACAGCCAGACCGGCGGGAGGGAAGGGTGCCGGGGAACGGAACGTCCCCTCGGGCCGGTCAGTCCCCGCCGCCGCGCCGATACGGGACCGCGATGGCGGATGGCATGCGGGCGCGGCCCTCGAAGCCGGCCAGAGCGATCAGCGCCAGCACGTACGGCTGCGACAGCCAGAGCTGGGACGGGAAGTGCCATGCGGGGGCCAGCGCGAACAGCGCCACGCCCAGCGCGGCGATCGCCAGGCCGAGCACCAGCCCGAGCGGTCCGCGGCGGCCCTGTCCCCGGCGGCGTCTGGCGGTCAGCAGCAGGTACGCGACGGTCACGATCGCCAGGGCGAGCCACACCTCGGGAGGGACGGTCTCCTCCGCCTGGAGCCGCAGCTGCAGCGCGTCGGCCGCCCCGAAGACGAGGCAGGCGCCGAGCACGCCGAGCGCCCGCCAGCCGCCGAAGATGACGGCCGCCAGGGCCAGGAAGCCGCGGCCCGCGCTCATACCCTCGATGAAGAACCCGAGCTGGCCGACCGAGAGGAACGCGCCAGCCAGCCCGGCCATGGAGCCGGCGATCAGGGTGCCGGCCCAGCGGACGCCCTCGACCCGCACCCCCGCCGTGTCGGCGGCCGCGGGAACCTCGCCGGCCGCCCTGATCGCGAGCCCGGCATGCGTCCGCTGCAGGACGAACCAGACGACGGCCACCCCCGCGAACGCGAGGTACACGAGGAGGGTCTGGTCGAACAGCGCGCTCCCGATCACCGGGATCCTCGACAGGATCGGCAGCGCGATCGGCTCCGGGCGGGCCAGGTGGGCCTCGGGCTGGCCGGCGAAGACCTCGCGGAAGATGAACGTCGTGACGCCGAGCGCCAGCAGGTTCAGACCGACGCCGATCACGATCTGGTCGGCGCGGGCGTTGATCGACAGCAGGGCCATGGGGATGGCGATCAGGGCGCCGGCCCCGACCCCGCGAGGAGCCCGAGCAACAGGCTGTCCGTCAGGTAGCCGACGAGGTAGGCGAAGAACGCCCCCGACAGCATCATCCCCTCGAGCCCGATGTTGAGGATGCCCGACCGCTCGGCGACCAGCTCGCCCGTGGCGGCGAACAGCAGCGGGGTGGAGAGGCGGACGGACGCAGCGAGCCAGGCGACGTCGAACGGACCCATCTACACCACCCCTCCGTCCGCGGCGTGATCGCCGCCGACGGACACGAGGCCGTCGCCTTCCGACGGCCGGTCGTCCCGTCGTCGTCGGCGTCGACCCTGGCGGCCCGTCGGCGATCGAGGAGATAGCCGGCGGCGGCGACCAGCAGGATCACGAGCGCCTGGGTGATGAGGACCAACGCGGACGAGATCCCGACCCGGGCCTCCATGAGCCCGCCGCCCTGGCGGAGCGCCGCGAACAGCAGGGCCGCCGGGAGCACGCCCCACGGCGAGTTCCGTGCGAGCAGCGCCACCACGATCCGGTGAAGCCGTAGGCGGCGGAGAAGTTGTCCGACATGCTCGCCGTCTCTCCGCCGAGGATCAGCGACGACCCCGCCAGGCCCGCGAGCCCCCGGAGATGAGCAGGGCGAGCACGGTGACCCGGACCGTGCGGATGCCGGCGAACGACGCCGCGGCCTCGTTGGCGCCGGTCAGGCGGAGCCGGAAGCCGAGCGTGGTGTTCGACAGCAGCAGCCAGATCACGGGGATCATCGCGATGGCGAGGAACAGGTCGAGCCCCAGGGACGTGTGCTCGATCAGCTTCGGCCACAGGGCGCTCCGGAGGGATCGTTCGCGACCTGGGGAACGTGTTCGTGGGCTCCTGGAGCGGCCCTCGCACCAGCCAGCTCACGATCTGGATCGCGACGAAGTTCAGCATCAGCGTCGAGATGATCTCGTTCACCCCCGCCGGGCCCAGAGCCAGGCTGCGATCCCCGCGTAGAGGGCGCCGCCGGCGACGCCCGCGAGGACCGCGAGCCCGAGGTGCAGCGGGGCCGGCAGCTCCACGGCGAGCCCAACGGTCGTCGCCGCGATGCCTCCGGCGAGGATCTGGCCCTCGAACCCGACGTTGATCCGCTTCGCCCTGAACGCCACGATCCATCCCAGCGCGACCAGGATCAGCGGGATCATCTTCGACAGGGTCCCGGCGATCTGGGCCCGGCCGCCGAACGCGCCGTCGATCAGCGCGCGCAGCGCCTCCCCGGCGTCCGCGCCGGTCAGTGCGATCACCGCCATCGAGAGCAGGATCGCGACCACCGCGGCTCCGACGGACAGCGCCACGGACAGCGCGACCCGGCCGGCCCCGCGCGCCCTCACTACGCCGCCCCCCCCGCGCCTCGCGAGGCCCGCTCCCCGCCCATCAGCAGGCCCAGCCGCTCGGCGTCGGCGTCGGCCGCATCGAGGATCTCCAGGAACCGCCCGTCGACGATGACCGCGATCCGGTCGGCGAGCGAGAGGACCTCGTCCAGCTCGGTCGAGATGACCAAGGTGGCGCCTCCCTCCCGCTTGTGGGCCAACAGGCGGCGATAGACGAACTCCATCGCCCCGACGTCCAGGCCTCGCGTCGGCTGCGCCGCGATCAGCAGTCGCGGAGCCCGGTGCAGCTCGCGCGCGAGGACGGCCTTCTGCTGGTTCCCACCCGAGAGCTGCCGCATCCAGACGCCCGGATCGGGCGTGCGGATGTCGAACTCCTCCACGAGCCGGCCCACGTGCTCCCTCGCCGCCGACCAGGCGAGCCACCCGTGACGCGAGTAGGGAGGACGCTCGTAGTCGCGCATCATCACGTTGTCCAGCAACGGCAGGTCGAGCGCGACGCCCTGCCGATGACGATCGGCGGGGATCACGCCCCCCCGCATCCGCGACGCGAACCCCCTCGGTCCGATACTCGTCGCATCCTCCCCGCCGATCCGGATCGAGCCGGAGGATGGATGCACGAGCCCGATCAGGACCTCGACGAGCTCCTGCTGCCCGTTGCCGTCCACGCCGGCGATGGCGAGGACCTCCCGCTCGCGGATCGTGAACGCGATGTCCGACAGGACGCGGCGGCCGGCGCGTTCGAGGCTCAGCCCTTCGACCTCGAGGACGACCTCGCCCGGCTCGAGGATCGGCCGCTCGACCCGCAGCACGACCTCACGCCCGACCATCAGTCGGGCAAGCGTCGGCTTGTCGGCTCCTCGCACGTCCACCGTCCCCACGACCGAGCCGTCCCGCAGGACGGTGCAGCGATCGGCGACCGACAGGAGCTCATCGAGCTTGTGGGTGATGAAGATCACCGCGCGGTCCTCGGCCGCGAGCGAGCGCAGGACCCCGGCGAGCTCGAGCCACTCCGGCGGCGTGAGGACGGAGGTGGGTTCGTCGAGCACGAGCAGCTGAGCCCCGTGGTAAAGCAACTTGACGATCTCCACCCGCTGCTGCATGCCCACCGAGAGGTCCTCGATCACGTCGTCCGGGCGCACGGCCAGCCCGTAGCGCGAGGAGAGCTCGGAGATCCGGGCGGAGACGGCCTTCAGATCGGCGAGCGGGCTCCGGCCGGACCTGCCGCCGAGGGCGACGTTCTCCGCGACCGTCATGTCGGGCACCAGCATGAAGTGCTGATGGACCATCCCGACGCCCAGCCGGAGCGCGTCGCGGGGGCTCCGGATCTCGACCGCCTCGCCGTCGACCTCGATCCGGCCCTCGTCCGGCTGCAGGAGGCCGTAGAGGATGTTCATGAGCGTGGTCTTCCCGGCGCCGTTCTCGCCCAGCAGCCCGAGGATCTCGCCCCGCTCCACCGAGAGGCTGATGTCGCGGTTCGCGACGACGCCGGGGAACGCCTTGGTGATCCCCACCATCTGGAGCACGGGCGTCATCTGCGAGGACCGACCCTTCCGCTCGCACGGCTGTAACGCTTCACTGAGCCGCGGCCCGTGGGCGATCTCGACCTCGACCGCGATGGAGCCGGCCCGTCCTATCAGACATGCGTCAGAGTTGACAAGTTGTGGCGCCGGATCGGATGCTCGGTGGCCGCGACCCAGGCTGCATCTCGGAGGCCCCATGCGACCGATCCACGGACGGCTCTACGTCAAAGGCTCGTGGCAGGAGACGTCGGTGTCGTTCCCGGTGAGCGACCCGGCGACCGGTCGGGAGGTGGGAACGGCGGCCGACGCCGGTCCGGCCGAGACCACGGCGGCGGTCGAGGCCGCGGCCACCGCGTTCCCCGACTGGGCGGCGCTCACGGCCGGCGAGCGAGCCGCCGCGATCCGGCGGCTGTCGGGCTCGCTGCTCGAGGCGGCCGACGAGATCGCGGACGTGATCGTCGCCGAGCAGGGCAAGCCGCGCGGACAGGCCGCGTGGGAGGTGCGGTATGCAACGGAGTGGCTCGATTGGTTCGCCGAGGAGGGACGCCGTGCGTACGGGCGCGTCATCCCGGCGACGACGACCGGGAAGCGGCTCACGGTGCTGCGTCAACCGGTCGGGCCCGCGGTTGCGATCACGCCATGGAACTTCCCCGTCGCGATGATCGCGCGCAAGCTCGCGCCGGCGCTGGCGGCGGGCTGCACGATGGTGGTAAAGCCCGCCGAGCAGACGCCGCTGTCCGCCGTCAAGCTGTTCGAGGCCGTCGACGCCGCCGGACTCCCCCCCGGCGTGGCGAACCTGATCACATCGGCCGACCCGGAGGCGATCGCGCCCGCCCTGCTCGAGGATCCGCGCGTCCGCAAGATCACGTTCACGGGCTCCACGGAGGTCGGCAAGATCCTCGTCCGCGCCTCGGCCGCGAACCTCACCCGCGTATCGCTGGAGCTCGGCGGGCACGCTCCCTTCATGGTCTTCGACGATGCGGACCTGGACGAGGCCGTGTCCGGGCTGCTCGCCTCCAAGTTCCAGGTGAACGCCCAGTCGTGCCTGTGCCCCAACCGGATCTACGTCCAGCGGCCGGTCCTGGACGCCTTCGCCGAGCGGCTGAGGGATGCGATGGGGTCGATGCGGGTGGGGCGAGGAGATGAGGAGGGAACGGATCTGGGCCCGTTGATCGACGAGCGTGCGTACGAGAAGGTCCGGCTGCACGTCGAGGACGCGGTGCGGCGAGGCGCCCGGATCACCTGCGGCGGCGGTCGCGTGTCCGGAGGGCCCTTCGAGGACGGCTACTTCTTCGAGCCGACCGTGCTCGCCGACTGCGCCGACGACATGCTGATCGCGCGCGAGGAGACGTTCGGTCCCGTCGTTCCCGTCTTCGCCTTCGACGACGAGCACGAGGTGACGGCCCGCGCCAACGATTCGCGGTACGGGCTCGCCGCGTACCTCTACACGCGCGACCTGGGGCGCGCGACCCGGGTGAGCGAGGCGCTCGAGTACGGTCTGGTGGGCATCAACGACCCACGCCCGGCGTCTCCCGTGGCTCCATTCGGCGGGTTCAAGGGATCCGGCCTCGGCCGCGAGGGAGGGAGCGAGGGGCTCGATGAGTTCATGGAGACGAAGCTCGTCTCCACCGTCTTCTAGTCGTCTGTCCGGGAGGTCCTGATGTTGGAGGGAGCAGCGAGGGAGGCGATCGCCGGCCTCAAGGACGCGGGGATCGACTTCGTCTCGGGACTCCCGGACGGGTGGCAGCGCAACCTCCACGAGCTGGTGGAGGCGGATCCGGACTTCCGTTACGTGCCGGTCTGCAACGAGGGCGTCGGCTTCTCGGTGTGCGCGGGCGCGTGGCTGGGTGGACGCAAGCCGGTCCTGATCATGGAGAACTCGGGCCTGCGCGTGGCGTCGGAGTACATCGCGCGCATCTCGCTAGGGACGGGGGTGCCGGTCACCCTGATGCTCTCGTACCGGGGTGACGTCGGGGAGACCGAGCACTGGGGCATCCCGCACGGGATCGTCGTGGAGCCGCTCCTGCGGGCCCTGCGGATCCCGTACCTGATCGCGCGCCGCCGGGACGAGCTGCGCTCGTCGATCGTCCGGGCGTTCCGGATCGGCGAGGCCCAGCTCCACCCGGCCGCGGTGCTCGTCTCCGGCGACAACGTGTGGGAGGAATGATGGCGCTCGACAGGTTCGAGTGGCTGGGACGGCTCGCCTCGCGTGTGCCCGATGACGCGCTGGTGATGGCCACCTACATCGGCGCGGTCTCGTTCGAATGGGGGCACCTGACCGACGAGCATCCCCGGTCGGCGCACCTCGGACAGATGGGCGACGTGATCGGGCTCGCGGTCGGCCTCGCGATCGCGCTGCCCGACCGGAAGGTCGTCTGCCTCGACGGGGACGGCTCGGTGATGATGGAGCTCGGTCAGCTGGTCGTGATGGGCCAGGAGGCGCCCGACAACCTGGTCGTGTTCGTCGTGGACAACGCAGCGTACGAATCGATCGGCTCCGGCGAGAAGGGGCCGCGCCCCACCGCCACGGCCCGCACCACCGACCTGGCCGCGATCGCCAGGGGCGCAGGGGTACCCCACGCCGTGAACGTGCAGTCGTGGGAGGAGCTGGACGCCGAGATCGAGGCGGCGTTCGCCGATGGCGCGGGCTGCCGGTTCATCAACGTCCGGACCGAACCGGGCCCCGCCAGGGTGGCGCCGCGACAGACGGACGGGATCGAGGACAAGTACCGGTTCGTCCGCTACGTGGAGCGCCTCGAGGGCATCCGGATCATGCACCTGGCGCAGCAGGACCGCCAGCTGATGCGCACCTGGGATGACGCGGAGCCGTAGGCCCGGCCTCCCTTCAACGGACCGTCAGCCACGCCGCCGCGGCCGGCGCGGCCGCTCGGGGGACGAGCCGCTCCCTCCGTTCAACGATGTGTTGGCTGTAGCATTGCCCGATGAGCCCCGCTGATGACCGGACGCCGCTGCGCGGGGATCTCGAGCGAGGGCGCGCGGTCCTCGCCCCGCAGGACCTGGCGATCGTCCCGCCCGCGCGGGAGCCGACCAGGGTCCGGGTCATGGAGCTGACCGGCGTCGGACGGACGAGGGCGGTGGAGGAGATGCTGAGCCCGGGCACCTGGGGCAGCCTCGCGCCCGATCCGACGAGGGACATCGCGAAGGTCGCGGTGATCGACCGAGGGGGCGCCGTCGGCGCCGCCTTCGTGCGCGGCTTCGGGCTCCAGGCGGGGGCGATGGCCGCGGCCGTGGACCGCGACGCCGGGCGCGCGGTCGTGGTCGGCACCTCCGACCGGGAATGCGCGGTGGCCGTGAACGCCCTGGGGGAGCAGGGGGGAGGCTACGTGGTCACCGTCGGCGCGCGCCCGGTGGCGACCGTGCCGCCGTCCGACGCGGCGGACGGCTCGTCCGACGCGTCCCTAACGCTCGCCGGACGGCTTCGTTCGGCGGGCGACACGCTCCGCGAGCTCGGCTGCGGCATCCCGGCCCCGTTCCTGCGGCTCGCGCTGTTGTCGGCCTCGAGCCTGCCCGAGCTCGCGATCACCGAGCTCGGGCTGCTCGATGTGAAGACACGGCGAACGATCGACGTGGTGGTGTGATGAGACGCTGGCTCGGGCGTGCCCGGGCCGGAAGGAGGAGGACGTGAACCAGGACGAGCGGTTCCTCGGAGGCGCCGGCGAGCTCGAGGAGCGGACCGTGACCTTCCTCGCCGACGTGATCGAGCGGCCCAGCCTGTCGAGGGACGAGCACGACGTCGTCCAGCGGATCGGCCAGGAGATGACCGAGCTCGACTTCGACGAGGTGATCGTCGACGGCTTCGGGAGCGTCATCGGACGCATCGGCGACGGGCCGGTGACGATCGTCTACGACTCCCATATCGACGTCGTGGACGTCGGCGACCTCGACCAGTGGGAGTCGCCGCCATTCGCCGCCGAGGTCCGCGCGGGCGTGATGCACGGCCGGGGCGCGTCGGACAACAAGGCCGCCATCGCGACGATGGTGCCGGGAGCGGCCCTGATCAAGCGCCTCGGCATCGACACGACGCGCTTCACGCTGTACGTGATCGGGACGGTGCAGGAGGAGGACTGCGACGGCCTGGCGCTCGAGCACATCCTCACGCAGGTGATCCCGCGTCCCGACATCGTGGTGCTGGGAGAGGCCACGAACCTCCAGGTGTACCGGGGCCACCGGGGCCGCGCCGAGTTCGCCGTGCACACCCAGGGGCTCGCGTCGCACGCGTCGGCGCCCGAGAGAGGCGTCAACGCGATCTATAAGATGGCCCCGATACTCGAGCAGATCGAGGCGTTGAACGAGCGCCTCGCCGTCGATCCGTTCCTGGGCAAGGGCACGGTCGTCGTCAGCAAGATCGACGCGAGGACCCCGTCGCTGAACGCCGTGCCGGACGGGTGCACGATCTACCTGGACCGACGGCTCACGATCGGCGAGAGCGTGGAGTCCGCCCGTCAGGAGCTGGAGTCGCTGCCCAGCGTCCAGAGCGGCGAGGCTCGGGTGGAGCTGCTCACCTACACGGGCCAGGCGTACACGGGCATGGAGCTCACGACGGACAAGTACTTCCCGACCTGGGTCACGCCTGAGGAGCATCCCGGGGTCCAGGCCGCGGTGGAGTCGGGCGCCAAAGCGCTAGGGCGCGAGCTGCCGATCAGCCGGTGGATCTTCTCGACGAACGGGGTGGCGAGCGCGGGGAAGCTCGACATCCCGACGATCGGGTTCGGACCGGCGAACGAGGAGTTCGCCCATTCGCCGCAGGACCAGGTGCCGATCGAGCACCTCGCGCCGGCCGTCGCCTGGTACGCGGCCTTCCCGGAGCTGTACCTCGCCGCCGCCGGACACGGGAGCGGCTGAGCCGGCTCCCGCTAAGACATCGTGAGCGCCATCACGGCCTTCTGGCCGTGCAGGCGGTTCTCCGCCTCGTCGTAGACGACGGCCCGCGGGCCGTCCATCACGCCGTCGGTGACCTCGACGTTGCGGTCGGCGGGCAGCGGATGCATGAAGACCGCGTCGTCGTTCGCCAGCCCCATCCGTCGCTCGTCGGTGCACCAGTCCTGGTACCTGTCGATGATCTCCTTGCCCTGCTCCTCGTCCGTCGTCGTGTGCAGCGCCCCCCACGACTTCGCGTAGATCACGTCGGAGCCGCGGAACCCGTCGTCGAAGTCGTGCGAGATCTCGAACGACACCCTGGCGGCCTTCGCGTTCTCCCGCGCCTGGTCCACGATGTCGGGCATCAGCTCGAACTCGGGCGGGTGGACGAGCCGGACGTTCATCCCGAAGCGGGGCATCAGCAGGATCAGCGACTGCGGGACGCTGATCGGCTTCTGGTAGCTCGCGGCGTAGGCCCACGAGACGTCGATCGTCTTGCCGCGGGGATCGCCGAACCGCTCGATGATCGTCATCAGGTCGGCCAGCGCCTGGAAGGGGTGGTAGATGTCGCACTGCATGTTGAGCACCGGCACCCGGCTCGCCTCGGCCACCTCACGCATGTAGCCGTTGCCCAACCCCCAATCCACGTTGCGGATCGCGATCCCGTCGTTGTAGCGGCCGAGGATCTCGCCGATCTCCTTCGCCGTGTCGCCGTGGGAGATCTGCGTGGTGCGGCTCTCGATGAACTGCGCGTGGCCGCCGAGCTGCGCCATCCCGGCCTCGAACGAGGCGCGTGTCCGGGTGCTCGAGAAGAAGAAGAGCATCGCGAGCACCTTGTCCCGCAGGATGGGGTGGGAGGCGCCCAGCGCGCGCTGCCGCTTCAGGTCGAACGCGACGTCCAGGATCGTGTCCAGCTCGTCCTTCGTGAACTCCTGCAGCGTGATCGTGTCTCGTCCCCTCAGGTGCGTCTGCATCCTCACGTCCTCCCTGCGTGCGCGTGTCCATCCGTCGGGTCGGTCCCGCCGGGGGCGGCGTCGCGAACGGCCCCGGTGAACAGGACCGCGACCCGCTCGTCCGTCCCCAGCGCTCCCCTCTCGCCCAGCTCCAGGAGGCCGGCCAGGCCGGCCGTGCCCGTGTGATCGACCTCGATCCCGGTCTCCGCGTGCGCCAGCGCGTTCGCCCTCTCCAGGGTCGTCTCCGGCACCACGACGGGGTAACCGCCCGTCTCCACCATGCCGCGAACGACGGCCAGCCAGTCGTACGTCTCGTCGTCGAGGATCCCGGTGGCGATGCTCGTGGGGGGCGTCTCCCAGGGCCACATGTAGCTGGCACGATCGGCGGCCGCGGCGCGCAGGACCTCGCGGACCTCTGGCCGCCCGGCACCCTCGCGGATGCGGTCCGCGCCCTCGGCGGTTCCTGCGAGGGCGGGCTCCTCGCCGAGCGCCTCGAGGATCCGGGCGGCGACCCGCTCGTACGCCCGCGCCAGCGGGTGGGCCCCCTCGGACTGCACCGCGTGGACCCGCGGCATCTGGGCGAGCGCGCCCAGGGCGACGGCGTCGCGGAGCCCGCCGACGACCGCGCTCGCCAGGGCTCCGCCGCCCACCTGAACCATGACCCGGTCCATCGCGACGCCCGCGTCGCGTGCCTGATCGACCATCTCGTACGCGAGCAGCTCTCCTCCCTCCACCGTGAGCCCGTTGTCCGGCCCCTGACAGGTGAACGGGAGCGCGCCGTCGCGGACCGCGTCATGGAGCGCGCGGTAGGTCGGGTCGCCCGGCACGCCCTCCGGGCGCGGGGCCACGTTGATCCTCGCGCCGAACGCGGCGAGGCGATCCAGCACCGCCGGGTCGGCCCAGTCGGGGACGAAGACGTCGAGGGGGCGTTCCGCGCTCCGGGCGACGACCGCCGCGGCGAGCGCGGCGTTGCCGCAGCTCGCGATCGCGAGCGGCGCCTCCCCGGCACGCACGACGCCGGCACGAGCCGCGACCTCGAACAGGATCAGCAGGCCCATCAGGTGACGGCCCTTGTGCGACCCGGATACGTTGCCCGTCTCGTCCTTCACCCACACCTCGCCGACACCCGCGTGCCTGTCGAGTCCGGGCGCGTGGGCGAAGGGGGTCACTCGGAACCCATGTCCCTCGACGGCGGCCACGTCGCCGTCCATCCCGCGGACCAGCTCCACGAAGGCGTCGTCGCCCCACCCGTGCCGCATCGCCTGGTGGTAAGCGAAGAGCAGGCTCCGGTAGCGAACGAACGGCTCGTCCTCGCCGCCGGCCGGCCAGGCGAGCGCGTCGCGATCCAGCACCCGCGCCAGCACGTGGTCCCCGCCGTCGCCGGCGTTCGGACACGCGAACGGCAGCAGGTCGTCGGGATCCGCCTCGTGCCCGCACCCGCCGCAGACGATGTGGACGGCGGGAACGGTCACGCGGCTCCCGCGGTCCCGCTGATCCCGGTCTTGCCGTTGAACTCGGCGATCAGCGCGTCCCACTCGGGGAGCAGGTCGCGCAGCCCGGTCCAGAAGCCCTGGTCACGTCGGCGGACGAAGTCCTGCACCGAGATGCCCTGCTGCTCCACCCACGTGAAGTACCCGAGGTTGAAGATGCGCTCGCGGTCGAGGCTGGTGAGCTCCGACAGATGGTCGTCCGTCGTTCCGAGCAGGTGCTCGCCGAAGACCTCCGCGGCGGCCAGCTCGTCGAAGGCTCCACCGTGGTACCGGGCGACCGCCTTGTCTCGTTCCGTCCCGTACATCGACGCCCCGTCCGTGGCCACCGTGATGATCACGTCCTGAGGTCCGAGGCGCAGGCGCTTCGCGACCTTGATCGCGCCGAGCACGTTCGCGATCGACGAGAGCCCCAGCGAGTCGAGGCCGGCGATGACGTCGGCGGAGACCCCGCGCCGCTCGGCGAGGTACCGGCGACCGACGTCCGAGCCGAACAGGATGCCCAGCCGATCGGTCGCCCGGTCGCTCACGGCGAGCGCGATGTCCGTGTTCATCACGTTGTGGATGAGCGGGATGTGCTTGTCCCCGATGCCCTGGATGTTGTGCTCGCCGAACCCGTTCGCGAGCATCGTCGGGCACTCGAGCGCCTCCAGCGCGGTGATGAGCGAGCCGAACCTCTCCTTGAGGTGATCGCCCGCCGCGATCGTGCCCGCCGAGCCGGTCGCCGAGACGAACGCCCGCAGGCGGAGGTCGGGGTCGCGGTCCGCCATCGAGACGAAGATCCGCTCCAGGGCGGCGCCGGTGCAGAGGTAGTGGACCAGGTAGTTCCCGAACTCCGCGAACTGGTTGAGGATCACGTTGCGCGGGTCCTCGGCCAGCCGGGCGCACTCGTCGTAGATCTCCTTCACGTTGGACTCGACGCCGGGCGTGCGGATGATGTCCGACGGGTCGATCACCCAGCGCTCCAGCCACTCGAAGCGCTCGCGGCTCATCCCCTCGGGAAGCACGGCCACACCATGACAATCCATCAATCGCGAGATCGCCACCCCGCCCCGGCAGTAGTTGCCAGTGGAGGGCCAGATCGCGCGCGAGGACGTCGGGTCGAAGCGGCCGGTGACCACGCGCGGCGCCAGGCAGCCGTACGCCGCCAGGACCTTGTGGGCGCCGATCATCGGGAACCGGTCCCCCAGGGCGACCACGATGCGCGCCTCGACGCCGGTGAGCTCGCTCGGGAGCACGAGGTGCTCGGGCACGTCGGCCCGAGAGCGCCGGTCAGCCGCGTTGTACCAGTGCACCCGGAAGAGGTTCGCGGGGTGCGCGTCGTCGGGACCTACGGCGGTCAGGGCGGCCCGGGCCCCCTCGGGGATCGTCGTCGGGTCCGCGAGCTCGGCGAACGTGGGCAGCAGGATGCCGCGCTCTCGGAACCGATCGAGGGCGTGCCCGTAGGCCTCTCCGTCAACGAGATCCGCTTCGATCCCCAGCTGTCCCATCCGCCCTCCAGTCGTCCGACGGGACGGTCCGCCGCTCGACCGTCGCCGCGAAGGATTGACATTTCATTGAAGCGTCCCCGAGGATAACCGAAGAGTCGCGGCCCCGTCGAACGCGCACGCCGGAGGCGAGCGCGTGGGGGGTACGATGCCCCCCGGCGACGGGCGACCGCTCGGCCTAAGGAGTCAAGGGACCATGGAGTTCACGCTCAACGGCCGACCCGTATCGGTCACCGCACGCGAGGGCGCGAGCCTCCTCGAGGTGCTCCGTGAGGGCTGCGGCGTCACGTCGGTGAAGGACGGCTGCGCCCCAGAGGGATCGTGCGGCGCCTGCACGGTGATCGTCGAGGGGAAGGCGGTGGTCTCGTGCGCCCAGCCCGCCTCCCGTTTCGAGGGGCGGTCGGTCACCACCCAGGAGGGCCTGGCCGAAGCCGACCGCGAGCGCTGGGCGCACGCGTTCGTCGCGGCCGGAGCGTCGCAATGCGGGTTCTGCTCGCCGGGCATCGTGATGAAGGCCGAGTCGCTGCTGATGAAGAACGCAGCCCCGACACGGGGAGAGATCGAGCGGGGCCTGGCCGGCAACCTGTGCCGCTGCACCGGATACGTCAAGATCATCGACGCCGTGGATCTGGCGGCCGCCGCGAAGCGGGGCGAGGACCTCCCGCCGATCGACACGAGCGGCAAGGTGGGCAGCCGGACCGCCCGATACCAAGGCTTCGAGCTCGCCCTCGGCGACAAGCCGTACATCAACGATATGACCATGGATGGGATGCTCCACGGAGCGCTCCGGTTCAGCGATCACCCGCGGGCGCGGATCGTCCGCATCGACGCGACCGAGGCGGGGGCGCTGCCCGGCGTGGTCCGCGTCGCCACCGCTCACGACGTCCCCGGCGATCGCATGCAGGGCCTGATCAGGAAGGACTGGCGCCAGCTGGTCGCGGAGGGTGAGATCACGGCCTACGTTGGCGACGTCCTCGCCATCGTCGTGGCCGAGGACCGTCGGACCGCCCGGGAGGCGGCCTCGCTGATCGACGTCGACTACGAGGTGCTCGAGCCCGTGACGGACCCCTTCCAGGCGCTCTCGGACGGCGCGCCCGAGATCGGGCCGGGCGGCAACCTGCTGTCGCTATCCCAGGTCAAGCGCGGCGACGTGGATGCCGCGATCGCGTCCGCCGCGCACGTCGTCACCGAGAGCTACTCCACCCAGCACATCGAGCACGCCTTCCTCGAGCCCGAGGCGGCGCTCGCGGTGCCCGAAGGCGAGGACCCCGGGACGATGACCGTGCGCGTCTACTCGCAGGGTCAGGGCGTGTGGGACGACCGGATGCAGATCGCATCCTTCCTCGGCTGGAGCGAGGACCGCGTCCGGGTCACGCAGGTGTCCAACGGCGGCGCGTTCGGCGCGAAGGAGGACCTCAACTGCCAGACGCACGCCGCGTTGATGGCCGTGCTGACGGGCCGACCGGTCCGCATCGCGTTCTCCCGCGAGGAGAGCCTGCGCTTCCATGCCAAGCGCCACCCGATCCACATGGAGTACACGGGGGCCTGTGACGCGCAGGGGAACCTGGTCGCGATCCGCGCGCGGATGGTGGGCAACTCGGGCGCGTACGCGAGCGTGGGCCAGGCGGTCCTCGAGCGCGCCGCGGGTCACGGATGCGGTCCGTACCGCGTGCCGAACGTGGACATCGAGGCGCGGGCCGTGTACACGAACGATCCGCCCTCGGGGGCGATGCGAGGGTTCGGGGCGAACCAGGCCAACTTCGCGGTCGAGGGGATCATGGACCTCCTCGCCGAGCGCGTGGGCCTTGACGGCTGGGAGTTCCGCTGGCGCAACGCCCTCGATGTCGGAGACACCTTCGGGACCGGGCAGGTCCTCGGCCCGGGCGTCGGGATCCGGCCGTGCCTCGAGGCGGTGAAGGAGCGGTACTACGAGGCTCGGGCGGCGGGCAGGTCCGTCGGTATCGCCGGCGCGGTCAAGAACACCGGCGTCGGCAACGGGCTCATCGAGCACGGCAAGGCGATCCTGAGGCCGGAGGCGGACGGCACGGTGACGCTGTACCACTCGTGGACGGAGATGGGCCAGGGCGCCAACACGGTGCTGGCTCAGATCGCCTGCACCGAGCTCGACCTCCCATGGGACCGGATCCGGGTCGTGGTCGACACCGAGCGAGAGCTGCAGACGGGCCAGACGACCGCCTCGCGCGCCACCGTGCTCGGCGGGCGAGCGGTCCAGGAGGCGGCCTCCAAGCTCCGGTCGGCGCTGAACGGCGGGCGACTCGACGACCTCGCGGGCCAGGAGTTCTACGGCGAGATCACGATCGACTTCACGACCAGGCCGGAGGACGGGGGCCCGACGCACTTCGCGTACGGGTGGGCGACCCAGGTCGTGATCCTCGACGACGACGGGCGCATCGAACGGGTCGTGGCGGCGCACGACGTCGGCCGCGTCATCAACCCCACCCTGTTGGAAGGACAGATCGAGGGCGGCCTCCACATGGGACTCGGGCACTCCCTCACGGAGGCGTACCTGCTCGAGGACGGCCACGTGGCGACGACCACCCTCAAGTCGCTGAACATCATCCCCCCGGCGGGCATGCCTCCCATCGAGTGCATCTTCGTCGAGGTGCCCCAGCCGGAGGGGCCCTACGGGGCGAAGGGCGTGGGCGAGATCGCGCTGGTGCCCACGGCCGGAGCCGTCGCCGGCGCCCTGGCCGCGTTCGACGGGATCCGCCGGACCCGACTGCCGATGACCGATTCCCCCGCGGCGCGCGCGATGATCCCGCGACTCGCCTCGGCCACGGTCCAGGCGGGTCGCGCATAGCCGTGCCGGCCACGATCCTCGCCGGCGGGACGGTCGTCACGTCGCTGTGCCCGCCCCGGGTAGCGGAGCGAGATCTCGCGATCGCCGAGGGACGGGTCGCGGACGTCGATGAGGTGAACGGCGGAGCGGTCCGGGTGGATGCATCCGGCTCCCTGATCCTCCCGGGGAACGTGTGCGCGCACCACCACCTCTACTCCGCGCTGGCTCGCGGGATGCCGTACCGCCTGGCTCCGCCGGAGACCTTCCTCCAGGTGCTCCGGCGCATCTGGTGGCGGCTCGACCGCGCCCTCGACGACGGGTCGGTCGCCGCGAGCGCCCTCGTCGGCGGCGCGGACGCGCTCCTCGCCGGCACCACGACCATCGTCGACCATCACGCCTCGCCCGAGGCGATCGACGGGTCGCTCTCGCGGATCGCCGACGCGCTCGAGGCCCTGGGGCTGCGATCGGTCCTGGCCTACGAGGTCACGGACCGCGACGGACCCGAGCGTGCGCGGGCCGGGGTCGAGGAGAACCGCCGGTTCGCGAAGGAGCGGCGGCCGATGAGCGCGGGCATGGTCGGCGCACATGCGTCGTTCACGCTGTCCCCGGACACCCTGGCCGAGTGCATCGGCGTGGCACGAGACGTCGGGAGCGGGCTGCACATCCACGCGGCGGAGGACGCCGTGGACGAGACCGACTGCGAGCACCGTTTCGGTGTGCGGGTCGCCCACCGGCTCGACGCCGCGGGAGGCCTTGCGGACCGCGACGTCCTGGCTCATGCGATCCATCTCGACGAGGACGAGCGCGAGCTGGTCGAGGGGTCCGGCGCGTGGATCGTGCACAACCCGCGCTCGAACATGAACAACCGCGTCGGCCATCTGCGCACCCCAGGCCTCGGCCGGGTCGCGCTCGGGACCGACGGCATCGGCGGAGACATGTTCGCCGAGTCGCGCGCCGCGTTCTGGCGGGCCCGCGAGGCGGATCCGTCGGTCGGGCCCGGGTGGGTCCTCGACCGGATCGCGGGTTCCGCGAACGCCGCCGGTCTCGCCCTCGGCGAGCCCGCCCTCGGAACGCTGGAGCCGGGAGCCCCCGCCGACCTGCTCGTCATGGACCACGCGCCTCCCACGCCGCTGAACGACGGGAACCTGGCCGCCCACTGGGTCTTCGGGTTGTCGTCCCGGATGATCCGCGATGTCTACGTCGCCGGCGAACGCGTCGTCGAGGACGGAAGGCTGGCCCGGATGGACGCGCGGGAGATCGCCTCGTCGGGCGCCACCAACGCGCGTCGCCTGTGGGAACGGATGGACGGGATCGACGAGCATCCGTTCGATCCGGCGGGCGGATGGGCCCGATGAGCACGGCCGGAGGCAGCCGCGTCGCCCTGTACCTCCAGGACAAGCACCCCATCCGGGAGGGCATGGAGCACGTCCGCTACGCGGAGTCCCGGGGGTTCGAAGCCGTGTGGCAGGCGGAGAGCCGCCTGGTACGCGAGGCCACGGTCCCGATGGCCGCCTTCGCCGCGGTGACGGACCGCATCAAGGTGGGCTCGGGGGTCGTCAACAACTGGACCCGCAACGTCGGCCTCATGGCCGCCACCTTCTCGACGCTCGACGACCTGGCACCCGGGAGGGTGATCCTGGGGATCGGCGCGTGGTGGGACCCGCTCGCCTCGAAGGTGGGCATCGACCGACGCAGGCCGCTCGGCGCGATGCGTGAGTACGTGGAGGTGGTGCGTCGCCTCCTCGCGATGGAGCGGGTCACGTACCATGGCGACTTCGTCGACGTCGAGGACATCGAGCTCGACATCGTCCACGGAGATCGCTCTCCCAAGCACGTCCCGATCTACATCGGAGCCACCGGGATGAAGATGATGGAGCTGGCCGGCGAGATCGCCGACGGCGTCGTCCTCAACTACCTGGTCTCGCCCGCTTACAACGTCAGCGCCATGGAAGCCCTGGCGGCGGGCGCCGCCCGCGCCGGCCGTGGCGTTGAGGAGCTCGACCGGCCCCAGCTGGTCGTCTGCTCGCTCGACCGGGACCGGAGCGTCGCCCTCGACCGGGCGCGGGAGCTCGTGACGCAGTACCTGGGCCAGCAACCCCACATCATGAAGGCATCGGGCGTGGATCAGTCCCTGCTCGACGACATCGCGGCCGTGATGACGTGGCCCGCGCAGCCCGAGGAGATCGAGCGGGCGATGGCCCTGGTCCCCGACGACGTCGTCCAGCTGATCACGGCGAGCGGGACACCGGATGAGTGCCGCGCGAAGGTCCGCGAGTACATCGATGAGGGCGCCACGTGCCCGATCCTGTATCCGCTGGGCGACGACGTGCACGCGATGATCGACGCCTTCGGCGTCGAGGAGGGGTAGCCGTCATGGAGGTCCTGCTCCCGGGGCGCCTCGACGAGGCTCTGGAGATGAAGGCCGCGCATCCCGAGGCGCTGCCGATCTGCGGAGGGACCGACGTCATGGTCGAGCTCAACTTCGACCGGCATCGGCCCGACACGATCATCGATCTGACGCGCGTTCCGGAGCTCCGCGAGCACGGCGCCGACGACGGTCGGTACGTCCTGGGCGCCGGAGTGACGTACGCCCGGATCATGCGAGAGGTGCCCTCGGCGACCGCCCTGGTGCAGGCGTCACGGACCGTCGGCTCGCCCCAGATCCGCAACCGTGGGACCGTCGGGGGCAACCTGGGGACGGCGTCGCCCGCCGGCGACGCGCTGCCCGTGCTCGCGGCCTACGACGCGGACGTCACCTGCGTCGGCCCCGCCGGTCGCAGGCTCCTGCCGTGGCACGACTTCCATCTGGGCGTCAAGCGCAACGCCCTGGGGCCCGACGAGCTGATCCTCGAGGTCTCCTGGTCCCCGGCGCGCGGACCCGCCTCGTACTCGAAGATCGGCACGCGCAACGCGATGGTGATCTCGGTCGCTGGGCTGTGCATGCAGATCGACGAGGAGGGCCGCGGCGTGCGGGTGGCCCTCGGCTCGGTGGCACCCACGATCGTCCGCGCGTCCGAGGCCGAGCGCTTCATCGAGGACGCGATGGAGGACGCGGGCTCGTGGCTGCGACCCGACGTCCGCCCGTCCGAGGCGGCCTTCGGAGAGTTCGGAGAGATCGTGGCTCGCGCCGCGACACCCATCGACGACGTCCGAGGCACGGCCGAGTACCGGCGCCATGCGGTCCGCGTGCTCGCCCGCCGGGCCCTCGGCTGGGCGCTCGAGGAGCGCCGGTCCGCGGGGGGGTGAGCTGAGCGATGACCGACCGCCTGCTGATCCGCGGATGCGAGGTCGTGGCGACGATGGACCGCGAGGGCTCGGAGATCTCGGGCGGCTCGATCTACGCGGTGGACGGCGTGATCCGCTGGGTGGGGGTCGGAGACCCGCCGGCGGACGTCGCGGGCGACGCGGCCGGGGGCCCGATCGAGGTCGTGCAGGGCCGGGACACCGTCGCGCTGCCGGGCCTGGGGAACACCCATCACCACATCTACCAGGCGATGACGCGCGTCCTCGCGCAGGACCAGGGCCTGTTCGGCTGGCTCACGCGTCTGTACCCGATCTGGGCCGGCCTCGACGCCGAGTGGGAGCTGGCGGCGTCGCGCGTCGCGCTCGCCGAGCTCGCCCTGTCCGGCTGCTCGCTCACCACGGACCATCACTACGTCTTCCCGCCGGGCCGTCCCGGCATCCTCGAGGCGGAGATCGAGGCCGCGCGCGAGATCGGCCTCCGCTTCCATCCGTGTCGCGGCTCGATGGACCTCTCCGAGAAGGACGGCGGGCTCCCCCCCGACGCCGTGGTCCAGGACACCGACACCGTCCTCGCCGAGACGGACGATGCCGTCGACCGCTTCCACGATCCGTCGGCCGGGTCGATGCTGCGCATCGCGGTCGCTCCGTGCTCCCCGTTCTCGGTGACCGAGCGGCTGATGAAGGAGTCGGCGGAGCTGGCGCGTCGCAGGTCCGTGCGCCTGCACACGCACATCGCCGAGACCCTCGACGAGGAGGAGCACTGCCTGGCCCGGTTCGGCCGGCGACCGATCGAGCTGCTCGACGACCTCGGATGGCTCGGCGCCGACGTCTGGCTCGCGCACTGCGTGCACCCGTCCGATCGCGACATCGGGTCGCTCGCGGCGACGAGCACGGGGGTGTCGTGGTGCCCGACCTCGAACCTTCGCACGGGAGCCGGGCTGGCGCCGGTCCGCGCCCTGCTCGACGCGGGCGTCCCCGTGGGGATCGGCGTGGACGGCTCGGCCTCGAACGATCGCGGGCATCTGCTGGACACCGCTCGCCACGGGCTGCTTTCGGCCCGGGCGCCACAGGGCGGCCCGGAAGGAGATCCCGCGCGGCTCTCGGCTCGCGAGGCCCTCCGCATCGCGACTCGGGGCAGCGCGGACGTCCTCGGCCGCGGCGACGAGCTCGGCTCTATCGAGGCGGGCAGGCGCGCCGACATCGCCCTGGTCCCCGTCGACGGCCTGGCCTACGCGGGGGCTCAGGACGACCTGGTGTCCGCCGTACTGCTGTGCGGCGTGGACCGCGTCCGGCACCTGTTCGTGGAGGGGCGTGCCGTCGTTGCCGACGGGCGTCTCGTGAACGTCGACGAGGACCAGGTCGCGGCCGAGGGCCGGGCGATGGCCCGGCGGATCCTGGGGGGGTGAGCCCGTGGTCGATGTGATCGACCGGATCGCTCGCGGGGTGGGCGAGAGCGTCCGCCGCATCGACGGGATCCCCAAGACCCAGGGCGCGTTCAGGTACGGGAGCGACCTGGAGGACGACCGGATGCTCTGGGGGGCGACGCTGCGCAGCCCCCACCCGCATGCGCGCGTGGTCTCGATCGGGCTGGGGGAAGCGCTGGCGAGCCCGGGGGTCCACGCCGTGCTGACCGCCGACGACGTCCCGGGCAAGAAGACCTACGGGGTCGAGTTCGCCGACCAGCCGGTGCTCGCGATGGACAGGGTCCGCTACGTGGGCGAGCCCGTGGCGATCGTCGCCGCCGAGACGCCGGAGCTCGCCCGGCGTGCGGCCGCCAAGGTGGATGTGACGTACGAGGAGCTCGCGCCCGTGCTGGACCCCGAGCTCGCGATGGCCGAGGACGCCGCCAGGCTGCACGACTTCGGCAACGTGGTCAGGCACGTCACGATCCTCCACGGCGACCCCGCGCAGGCGGAGGCCGACGCGGGCGCGGCCGGCGACCTGGTCGTGGTAGAGGGCTACTACGAGACGGGGATGCAGGATCAGGCTCCCCTCGGACCCGAGGCCGGGCTGGCGGTCCCCGCGGAGGACGGCGGGATCGACCTGTACGTGTCGACCCAATGGCTCCACGTGGACCGCCAGCAGATGGCGCCGTGCCTCGCGCTCGCGGAGGAGCGGGTCCGGATCCATCTGGCCGGCGTGGGCGGCGCGTTCGGCGCCCGCGAGGACCTCCACATGCAGATACACGCGAGCCTCCTCGCCCTCCACACGAACCGCCCGGTCAAGATGTCGTACGGACGCGAGGAGTCCTTCTTCGGGCACGTCCACCGTCACCCCTCCAGGATCTGGATGAGGCACGCGGCGCGGCGCGACGGCCGCCTCGTGAGCGTGAAGGCGTACGTGCTGGTGGACGGCGGCGCGTACACGTCGTCCTCGTCCAACGTCATAGGCAACGCCGCCACGTTCGCCACCGGGCCGTACGAGGTTCCGAACGCCGAGATCCACGGCACGGGCGTGTACACGAACAACCCGCCATGCGGGGCCATGCGTGGCTTCGGAGCCGTCCAGGTCTGCTTCGCGTACGAGGCGCAGATGGACCGGCTCGCGGCGGAGCTTGGCATGGACCCGGTCGACCTGCGTCGGCGGAACCTGCTCGGCCTCGGCTCGGTGATGCCCACGGGGCAGGTCGTCGGCGGGAGCGCCCCCGTGCGCGAGGTCCTGGACGGGCTCGCCGCGATCCCCGCCGCGGACCCACCCGAGCGGGAACGCGACGCGATCCTCCTCCCCGGGGGGGCTAACAACGTCACGCACGGCGAGGCCCTCAAGCGCGGCGTCGGGGTCGCGCTCGGACACAAGAACATCGCGTACAGCGAGGGGTTCGACGACTACGCGGACGCGGCGGTCACGCTGAGCCTGGCCCTCGATGGAGAGCCGGTCGCCGAGGTCCACAGCGCCGCCGTCGAGGTGGGCCAGGGACTGACCACGCTCCTCACCCAGATCGTCCGCGAGGAGCTCGGGATCGACCGGGTCGTCATCCTCGGGGCAGACACGACGATGGGGTCGGCCGGATCGACGAGCGCCTCCCGGCAGACGCTGATGACCGGCGGCGCGGTGCAGTCCGCCTGCCGAGCGGTTCGCGAGGAGCTCGCCGCCAGGGCGTCCGCCCGGTCGGTGCCGGCCGACGCGTTCGTCGAGCTGCTCGAGGATCCGGTGGAGGCCTCGGTCCGGTACCGGCACGAGCCGACGCAGCCTCTGGACGAGCGCGGGCAGGGAGACGCGCACGCCATGTTCGTCTTCGCGGCCGAACGCGCCGTCGTCGAGGTCGACGAGGACCTCGGGCTCGTTCGCGTGGTCGAGATCGCCGCTTCGCAGGACGTGGGCCACGCGCTGAACCCGCAGAGCGTGCAGGGCCAGGTCGAGGGGGGGACCGCGCAGGGGCTCGGCCTCGCCCTGCTCGAGGAGCTGCAGCTGCGGGACGGGAGGATCGCGAACGCCTCGTTCACCGACTACCTGATCCCCACGATCCTCGACATGCCGCCCGTCGTCTCGCACCTGGTCGAGGACCCCGATCCCGTCGCGCCGTTCGGCGCCAAGGGGGTCGGCGAGACCTCGACGTTGGTCAGCACACCGGCGATCGCGGCCGCGCTCCGCGCCGCGACCGGTCGCGAGCTGAACCGCGTCCCGATACGTCCCGAGGATCTCATCGGGATGGCCGAGCCCGTTCGACCCCGCCACGGCGGGTGGCCCACGCCCCCTTCGGTCCCAGGCCCCCGGCCGGTCGCCTGGTACGCCGGGCTCGGAGACGGCGGCGAGGATCGCGTCCGAGCCGAGGCCTGAGCCGGACCGGGCGCGGGGCCCGGCCCCGTCAGGACAGCAGCGTCCGGATCTGCCTCAGCGCGACCGTGAACTGCGCCAGGTCGCTGACGCCGTCCAGGGCCAGGCTCCGCGTGAACGCCTCCAGGCGCGCGACGGCATCGGCCCGGCGGTCGAGGAAGCCGTCCACGGCCGCGTCGACGTCCCCGCCGCCGGAGTCGACGATCACCTTCTCGACCAGGTGTCGACGCACCAGGTAGAGGTCGTCCTCGAGCGCCCTGGCGGCCCACCTCTGCCACTGCGTCCCCACGGGGAGCGATTCGAGCTGCGTCTCCAGCCAATCCAGGCCGACGCGCTCGCCGATCACGAAGAACGCTCGCGCCGCCTCCAGCACGGATCGTCCCGTGGCGTGCGCGACCGTGATGATGTCCGGCCCGTGGACCAGCTCGCCCTGGAACGCGTGCCGCCGCGCGACCTCCTCGGGAACGCCGGCCGCGACGAGGTGCTTCGCCCGCTGTTCGTGCTCCTCGCGCCAGGCGTCGGTCCCGATCCGCTCGATCACGGAGGAGAGCTCGGCGAACGCGGCGCGCTGGTCGCCGACCGCCTCGGAGAGCCGCTGCGTTCCCGCGTGCGCGAGGTACCAACGGGAGGCGGTCTCGACGAGCCAGTCGACCCCATCCATCAGCTCGGCCTGGACGCCCGGATCGATCGCCCCGTCGAGCCCCTCGATCGACGCCCAGCGGTCGACCGCCCCGGTCACGTCCCGGGCGATCCTGTACGCCCTGACGACCGTCGCCAGGGGGGAGCCCGTCTCCGTCATCATCCGCGACACGAAGGTGACGCCCTGGGAGTTCACGACATCGTTGGCGACGATCGTCGCGACCAGCTCCCGGCGGAGCGGGTGCTCCAGGATCAGGTCCCGGAAGCGCTCCCGCATCGCCGGGGGGAAGTACCCGCGCAGGTCCGTCAGCAGGTACTCGGAGTCGGGGATGTCCGACGTCAGCAGCTCCGCGTAGATGGAGCGCTTGGCGTAGGCGAGCAGGACCGCCAGCTCCGGACGGGTCATGCCCTCGCCCTGCGTCCGCCGCTCCAGCATCTCCTCGGCGGTCGGGAGGAACTCGACGTCGCGCTCCAGCTCCCCGTCCGCCTCCAGCAGCTCCATCAGGTCCTCGTAGGCATCGAGCCGCTCGGAGGAGCGCTCGACCTCCTGCGAGAGGATCTGGGCCTGGAGGTAGTTGTCGTACAGGACGTGTGCGACCACGTCATCGACGCACGCCTGCAAGAGCTCGTTGCGCTCGGACATGGTGAGCTGCCCGCGGCCGACGGCGAGGCCCAGCAGGATCTTCAGGTTGACCTCGTGGTCGGAGGTGTCGACCCCGGCCGAGTTGTCGATGAAGTCCGTGTTGATCCGACCGCCCGAGCGCGCGTACTCGATGCGGCCTCGCTGCGTGAACCCGAGGTTCCCGCCCTCCCCGACGACGCGGGCCCGGATGGCCTTTCCCGCGATGCGCACGCCGTCGTTGGCCCGGTCCCCCACCTCGACGTCCGACTCGCGAGCGGCCCTGACGTAGGTCCCGATCCCCCCGTTCCACAGCAGGTCCACGGGCGCCTGCAGGATCGCCCGGATCAGCTCGTTCGGCATCATCTCGGCCGGCGCGTCGGGGCCGATCCCGAGCGCCTGGCGCGCCGCCGGGGAGGGCGTCACGCTCTTGGCGGACCGGTCGAACACCTCCCCGCCCGCCGAGAGCTTGGCCCGGTCGTAGCGTTCCACGACGAGCCCGGGAGCCTCGAACAGCCGGGCGTCGCTCCTCGAACGAGACCGCCGGATCCGGGTCCGGGTCCACGAAGACGTTCCGGTGGTCGAACGCCGCGATCAAGCGCATCACGGGCGACAGCAGCATCCCGTTGCCGAAGACGTCGCCCGACATGTCGCCGATGCCGACCGCGGTGAAGGGCGTGGTCATCACGTCGACCCCCAGCTCGCGGAAGTGCCGCTTCACCGATTCCCATGCGCCTCGGGCGGTGATCCCCAGCTCCTTGTGGTCGTACCCTGCGCTGCCGCCCGAGGCGAAGGCGTCCCCGAGCCAGAACCCGTACTCCTCGGCGATCGCGTTGGCGGTGTCGGAGAAGGTGGCGGTCCCCTTGTCCGCCGCGACCACCAGGTACGGATCGTCGCCGTCGAGGATGCGCACGCCCTCCGGGTGGATCACCGCCCCATCGACGTACGTGTCCGTGAGATCCAGCAGACCGCGCATGAAGGCCCGGTACTGCCGCGTCACCTCCGCCTTCAGCTCGTCCCGGGTCGCGGTGGCTCGCTTGAGGATGAACCCTCCTTTGGACCCGTCCGGCACGATCACGGCGTTCTTCACCTTCTGGGCCTTCATCAGGCCGAGCACCTCGGTCCGGTAGTCCTCCAGCCGGTCCGACCATCGGATCCCGCCCCGCGAGACCATCCCGCCGCGGAGGTGGATCGCCTCCAGCTCCGCCGAGTACACGAAGATCTCGAACAGCGGGAACGGCTTGACCATCTCCGGAACGTCGGCCGAGCGCAGCTTGAACGCCAGGTAGCTCCGACCGGGCACGTACGCGTTCGTCCGAACGATCGCGCGGATCGTCCCCAGCATGTGCCGCAGGATCTGATCCTGATCGAGCGACGTGACGCTCGCCAGCGCGTCCACGATCCTCGCGCCGATCGCCTCCATCTCCTCCTGCGTCGCGAGGCGGACCGGGTCGAACCGCGCCTCGAACAGCTCGACGAGCATCCGCGAGATCGAGGGGTTCTCCGCGAGCGCGTCGTTGCGGTACGCCTCCGTGTATCGCGTCGAGATGCGCTGGCGGTACTTCCGGATCGCGCGCAGGATCCCGACCTGCTCCCAGCTGAGACCGCCGACGACGACCAGGCGGTTCAGCGAGTCCGACTCGGCGTGGCCCTGCCAGACGGCCCCGAGGCAGGCCTGGACGCGGGCGGCGCTCTCCTCCAGGTCCAGCACGGCACCGCGGGAATCCAGGACGCCGAAGTCGTGGATGTAGATCCTGCCCTCGCCCAGCAGGGCCGTCGGCAGCTCCTCCACGACGCGCAGGCCCAGCGCCTCCAGGTTCGGCATGAACGCCGACAGGTCGACCTTGCCCCCGGTCTTGTAGAGCTTCACGCGCGTCAGGCGCTCGCCGATCTCCTGGTTCCCGATCCCCACCACGAACCCTTCCCGGGCCCGCTCCAGCTCCTCGAGCTTCAAGACGTCGTCGACGACCAGGGGCCACTCGTCCTCGTAGGTGGACTTGTAGTAGTCGGGGAACCGGCCCGAGTACCGGTCCGCGAGCTGCTGGCCCCGGTCCATACCGACCCGGTCGACGAGCGCGTCCCGCAGGTCGTCCTCCCAGGTCCGCGCCAGGCGCTCGACCTCGGCCTCGAGCTCCTCGAACGGCACCTCGGGGATCTGAACGCCGGCCGGCAGGTGAACGGTGAAGAAGATCCTCGCCGACAGCGTCTCGCCGAGGGAGAGGTGGTAGTCGACCGTCTCCCCCCGGAACCGTTCGACGAAGAGCTGCTGCAGCCGCTTGCGGAGCGTGGTGTTGAACCGGTCGCGGGGCAGCGCCACGATGACCGAGACGCTGCGTCCGTACAGGTCTCGGCGGATCAGGACGCTGATCCCTCCGTGGCGTTCGAGCTGCAGCAGCCCGACGAGCAGCCTGCGGAGCTCGCTCGTCGAGGCCTGGAACAGCTCGTCCTTCGGGAACGACTCGAACAGCGTGATGGCGGCCTTGTGATCGTGACCCCCGGGGATCAGGTCCTCGGCCTGCACGATCTGCTCGAACTTGTGGTGCAGCAGCGGGGTCTTCGTGGCCGGCTCCATGTAGGCCTTGCTGGTGAACAGGCCGATCAACCGCGTCTCGCCGACGATCTCGCCCGCGGGGTTCACGATCCGCACGCCGATGTAATCCATCCGCGCCCGGCGATGCACGGTCGAGTACCCGTTCGTCTTCGAGAACACGAGCAGGTCGCCGTCCTCGATCCGGCGGCGGACCTGCGGTTCGAGCGAGTCGAGCGGCGTCGGCTCGGCGAACGTCGAGCGCTTCACGTCGGACAGGATCCCGAGCCCCGACCCCGTCACCGTCTGGATCGTCCGCCCGTCCAGGCCGTCGTCGAGCCGGTACTCGCGGTAGCCGAGGAACACGAAGTTCAGCTCGAGCAGCCACTCCAGGAAGTTCACGACCTCGCCGACCTCCTGCGGGGAGTAGCGGACGGCGGCGAGCCGGGCCAGCTCGATCATGTGCCGAACGCGGTCCTGCATCGGCTCGAAGTCACGCACGACCAGCCGAACGTCCAGCAGGATGTCCCGGGTCCGCCGCTCGAGATCCGCCAGCTCCTCCACGGTCAGCCGCCGGTCCAGCTCGAAGTGCATGACCGATTCGCGGTGCGAGGCGTCCCGCGCCGAGAGCACGCGCTCGATCCGCCCCTCCTCGTCGCGCACCGTGCCCATCACGGGGTGGAGCACGCGGCGGATCGTCAGCCCGCGCGCTGAGAGCTCCTCGGTCACGGAGTCGACCAGGAACGGGGAGTCGTCCGTGTTCGTCTCCAGGACCGATCCGACCGCCATGTAGCCGTCCGCGGTGAGATCCGGCGTGAACGCGCGGACGGCGGTCGGGTGCGTGCCCCGGCCGTCGGCGAAGTCGAACGTGGAACGGACCAGCGCGAAGAGCTCCTCGATCGGCGTGGACGCCAGCTCCTCGTCGATGAGCCTGCGCATGTACGCCCTCGCGAACGCGCCGACCGCATCGCGGCGCTCGGCGGCACGCGCCCGCGATCAGACCGAGCAGCGGCTCGAGCGCCGCCCGGCCGTCGGATCGCTGCGCCGCGGCCGGGGTCGTCGCCGAGGTCCCGATCCCCTCGGGGTCCGTGCCGCTCGAGGTCTCCTGCGCCGTGTCCGACACCGCCGTCCATTCTGCCAGTTCCCGGCCGCCGGTTCCCGGCCGGCGACGGAGCGGGACATGCCGCGCCGCGTGCTCCCTAGGTCGGAAGACCGTGGACCCCCATCCTTCGGCGGAGGGCCGTGGCCGTTCGCCCGTCGAGGCGACGGGCGACCCGGAGCTACGCTCCCGGCGGATGAGGGAACCGCGGTGCGCGTGCTCGTCGCCAGCGGCAGCCGGCTCGGCGAGGGCTGTTCCGGTTCGTGCTTGAGAACGAGGGCTTCGAGGTGGTCGGTGAGGCCGCCTCCACGATGGAGCTCGCCCAGCAGCTCGCGGTCCATCGGCCGGACGTGGTCGTCCTGGACGACGGGATCGACGCCTCGGCGGTGGCGATGCTCCGGGAGGTCCAGCCCGGCGCCAAGCTGGTCCTGGTGTGGCCGCGGGGCGTGGCGGCGGTGGGGGCGGACGCGCGCCTGGAGCCCTCGGAGGTGATGCACGCGCTGGGCTCGACCGTGGCCTGGTCGGTGCCGGGGCGGGCGCGGTGCTCACGGTTCCCGGAACGGCCGCGCGTTCCGGTCCCGGATGTGATCGTCGCCTCGAGCCAGCGCCGGAGAGGGCCCGGTCGCGGCAGCCGGAGGCCGGCCGGCCGCGACCGGGGACGCGAACGGCCTTCGCGCCGGTCGTGCGAGCGGAGCAGGCCGGCGCTGGGACGATCGCGGGGACCGTGTTCCCCCCCGCGACCCGTGACACGCAGGCCCCGAGGTGGACCTACTCGGCATCCCGCCCGGCTGCCCCGCGCCACGCGCTCCGGACGGCGGTCCTGGCCGCGGCGATCGCGATCGCGGGCGCCCTCGCGGTCTCGGTGTTCCCTGGTCATCGCGGCTCGCCGGGCCCTGGTGCGGATCCAGGGCCTGGACGGCGACGCCGGGGACCTTCCGGTTCCCGACGCAGCCGGAGGGCACGTTCACCGAGCCGGGCACCTACGCGGGCGTCGTCGATGTCCGGGCGCAGGGATCGCTCAGGGTCCGGGGCCCTGGGGATCTGGTGCCGAGGCCCGACGGACCTCGCGGATGTCGCCCGGGGGGACGCCTCGTCTCGCGAGGGCGTCGTTCGCGACGTGAACGACCATCGGTCCGTTCGATCGTGGGCCCCGGCACGGTCCGGCTGGAGATCGATGGGCAGCCCTCAGGGCCGTACGGGACGGCCGATCTCGGGCACCGCCGACGGACCCTCCGGATCCTCGGCGAGGGATCGCCTCATCCATCGCCGACCGGCCCGACCGGACCGGGATCCAGGCGATCCGGACCGGGCGCCGAGGCGCGAACGTCCTAGGTCCTTCGCCGGTTCTCCCGACTTCGGTCCGTCGCCCGCTCCCTCGGGGCCGATATACGCTCGGCGCATGGAGGGGGTCAGGACGAGCGCCGTCCCGCCGTCGTGGTGCAGCGAGGGGGACCCGCCCGGCGGGCTGCGGTTCGTGCTCGAGGAGGGGTTCGACGTGGTGGGCGAGGCGACCACCACGGTGCAGCTGGTCCAGGTGCTCGCCGTCCATCGCCCGGACGTCGTGGTCCTCGACGACGGGATCGGTACGACCGTTACGTCGTTGTCGCCCGCGAGATGCATCCGCAGGCGAAGGTGATCCTGGTCTGGCCCTCCGACGTGATCCCCATCGGGGACGCCCGCGGACCCGGCGGAGGTCCTGCGGGCTGGGACGGGCGGTCGAGCGGACCCTTCGGGTTCCTCGACGATGAGCCCTCGGCCGCGGTGCTCACGCTTCCGGCGGCCACCGCCGATCGACGAGGGGGGCCGACGCACGGCCTGGCCGGACCCGACGGGTTGGCGAGGGTGCTCGCCGGGCCTGGGCTGCCGCGGACGACGCTCGACGAACTGCTGATCGTCGACCGCGAGCCCGCGCCGCTGCTGATCCCCGCCGGTCGCCCCGCCATCGACGAGGACGCATAGGCCGGTATCCGCGCGCGGTCGGGGGTCCCGGCGCCGTACGGTATCTTCCCCGCGATGTATCGCTGGTGGGTGTTCCTCCACATCATCGGGGTCGCCGGGTTCCTCTTGGCGCACGGCGTTTCCATGTACGTCCTGTTCCAGGTCCGCGCGGTGAACCTGGACCGCGGGAAGATCCTGGGGCTGGTGACGCTCTCGGGAGCGACCACGATGCCCATGTACGTATCGCTCCTGCTGCTGCTCGTCGGGGGGATCGCCGCGGGCGTCTCGGGTCAGTGGTTCTCGTTCTGGTGGATCTGGCTCTCCCTGGTCGTCCTGGTGCTGACCACGGCCGGGATGTACGCGGTCGCGAAGCCCTACTTCGAGCGGCTGAAGGCCGCGTGCGAGGTGCGGCCCTCCGGCGTCCCGCGGGTCTCGGACGAGGAGCTGCGACAGATCCTGAACGGTCCCGCGACGGGCGCGATCTCCGCGATCGGCGGGGTCGGCCTGCTGATCATCCTGTACCTGATGGTGTTCAAGCCCGGGGTCTGACGCCCGAGGCCCTCCCCGCGCCCTACGCGGGCGGCAGCGGCCGGGCCGCGGGCCCGTTGACCACCTCGCCGGTCGGGCCGAAGCGCGAGCCGTGGCACGGGCAGTCGAACGTCCGCTCCCCGGGGTTCCAGGCCACGGTGCAGCCCATGTGCGTGCACTTCGCGCTCATCAGGCGGAGCGATCCGTCCTCTGCCACGAATGCCGCGAGCTTCTCGCCGGAGCGCTCGATGATGCCTCCCTCGCCCGGCGCGAGCTCCGTGACGGTCTGGGTCACGGTCCGGACGATCAGGAGGTCGCGGGTGGAGCCCTCGGCTACGTCGGCGGGCACCGAACCCAGCAGGAACCCCTTCGCGCCGGTCATGCCCTTGTTGCCGACGATCACGAGGTCGGCGTCCGCGTCCTTGGCCCCGGCCAGGATCTGCTCCGCGGGATCGCCCTCACGCAGATCGACGGACGTCGGCACTTCGCCGGCGAACGTCGCGACCGTGTCCTGCGTGATCAGCTCGCCCGTCTTGGGGTGTCCGACGAACACGATCGTCACCGACGCCTGCAGGGTGTCCGCCAGGTCGAAGCCGCGACGCGCCGCCCGGTCGGCAGTGGCCGAGCCGTCGGTCGCGATCAGGATCCGGCGGAACGGAGGGGCCTCGCCGTCCCCGGGAGGGGTGGCGATCAGCATGACGTCCCTGGGGGCCCGATGCGCGAGGCGATGCGCGACCTGGCCCAGGCCGAATCGCTTGCCCCGTCCCGCGCTCGTGACGATCACGCCGACGTCGCGCTCATCCGCGATCGCCATCAGCCCCTCGGCGGGCTGCCCCGCACGCGTCTCGGACGACACCTTGCGGACACCGGCTTCCGAGGCCGCCTCGGCGGCCTGGGCGACGACCGTCTCGGGGCTCACGCCAGTGCGCTCGAAGACGTGGGCGACGATCAGCTCGGCCTTCCCGGCGACGGCGAGCTTGACCGCCACGCGGCCGGCGTCCTGGGCGCTCGCCGAGCCGTCGGTGCCGAGGAGGATCCGTTTGTAGGTCATCCGGCGCTTCCCATGGGTCCGCAACGATAACCTGGCGTGGTCATGGTCGACCGTGCGTACAACTTCGCCGCCGGTCCCGGCACGCTGCCGCTGCCGGTCCTGGAGCAGGTGCGCGAGGACCTGCTCTCCCTGCCGGGGATCGGCGCCTCACCGCTCGAGGTCTCCCACCGCGGCAGATGGTTCAGGGAGGTGATCGCCGAGGCCGAGGCGAACCTCCGTGCGCTGCTTCCGGTTCCCGACACGCACCACGTCGTGTTCTGCCCGGGAGGGGCGACGATGCAGTTCTCCATGGTCGCCATGAACCTGCTCCGTGGAGGCGACGTGCCGGCCGACTACATCGTCACGGGGTCGTGGGGAGGCAAGGCGGTGACGGAGGCCCGCAAGGAGGGGGAGGTCCGAGTCGCCTGGGACGGGCGCGAGGACGGGTACCGCCGCGTGCCGGGTCCGGACGAGTACGCACCATCCGCCGGAGCGCGGTACGTCCACTTCACGTCGAACGAGACGATCCAGGGCGTGGAGTGGCCCGACGACCCGGACGTTGCCTCGGACGCCGTCCTGGTGTGCGACGGATCGTCGGACTTCCTCAGCCGCACGCTCGACCTGGCGCGTTACGGCGTGCTCTACGCCGGCGCGCAGAAGAACGCCGGGCCAGCGGGGGTCACGGTGGCGATCGTGCGCGACGACATGCTGGGGCTGATCCCCGGCGGCCTGCCGACGATGCTCGATTACCGGACCTACGTCGAGGCCGGGTCCCTGCACAACACGCCTCCCGTGTTCGCGATCTGGGTCCTGATGCTCGTGACGCGCTGGCTCCGCGATGCCGTGGGCGGCCTCGACGCCCAGCTCGAGGCGAACCGCGAGAAGGCCCGGCTCGTCTACGACGAGATCGACGCGAGCGACGGCTTCTACCGGGGACACGCGGAGCCCGGCTCGCGCTCGCTGATGAACGTCACGTTCCGGCTCCCCGACGAGGATCTCGACGCCCGGTTCGTGACGGAGGCCGCCGCGGCGGGGTTGATCGAGCTGCGCGGGCACCGGAGCGTCGGGGGCATCCGGGCGTCGCTCTACAACGCGATGCCCATGGAGGGCGCCCGCGCGCTGGCGCGCTTCATGGGTGCGTTCCGCGAGGCCAACGCCGGATCGGCCCGGGCGCTCGGCTGATCCCTCTCGGGCCCTGAGACCGGGGTCGAGACGGGACGGTGGCATGGAAGCTGTCTACCATCGGTGGCTCATGCGCCTCCGCCCGTCGTTCGCCTGCCTGCTGATCGTCGCCGCGCTCGCGGCCGCCTCTCCCGCGGGGGCGGTGACGATCGGTCCCCGCGGCGCCACCGACACCCGCCACGACGGAGCCGGACGACGCGTGCCGGACTGGCGCTCGCGGATCGACGCGCTGGTCGGCGGGCGAGGCATGTCCGTCGCGATCGGCAACGACGGGCGGTTCTGGTACCGGCACCTCGCGACCGTGCCCCGGATCCCGGCCTCGAACGAGAAGCTCCTGCTCTCGATGGCGCTGCTGGACCGGGTCGCGCCCGGGCACCGGATCGCCACCCGGGCGATGACCCTCACGCCGCCGGTCGACGGCGTGCTGGCCGGCGACCTCTGGCTCGTCGGCAACGGGGACCCGGAGATCGACCGGGCGCGGCTGACCACGCTCGCCGAGACCGTGGCCGCCACCGGCCTCGTCCGGATCGACGGCTCGGTGCTGGCCGACACGGGCCCGTTCGAGCGGGACTGGTGGGCCGTGGGATGGAAGGACTACTTCCAGGCCGACGAGGTGCCGTTCCCCACCGCGCTCACGTTCGACGGCAACGTCGGGCCCGGCGGCGGGCACATCGACGACCCGGAGCGGCGCGCGGCGGCGTGGTTCACGAAGGAGCTCCGCCGGCTGGGGATACAGGTCGCCGGCAGGCCGGCCATGGATGCGGCGCCCGAAGGCCTGGAGAAGCTGGCCACGACGCGGTCCGATCCCCTGATCCGGATCCTCGGGCGGATGAACGAGGATTCGTTGAACTTCGACGCGGAGGTCCTGGGCAAGTTCCTGGGCGCCCGGACCAACGGGGTCGGGTCGATCGAGAGCGGCGCGTCGGCGATCGACGCGTTCACCGCCGCGAACGGGGCGCCGTCGTTCGAGCACCATGACGGGTCGGGACTGTCCTACGCGAATCGCGTCACGACCCAGGGGATCGTGAGGCTCCTGTGGGCGGCCGACGCGCGCGACTGGGCCTCCAAGCTACGGTTCGCCCTGCCGACGACGGGCCAGGGCACGCTCGAGGGCAGGCTCTTCCACGTCCGCGTGCGCGCGAAGACCGGCACGCTGAACGAGATCTCGGCCCTGTCCGGTTGGGTCTGGAACCGGGCGATCGGCGACTGGATCGAGTTCTCGATCGTCTCGTTCGGCCTGTACAAGTCGACCGCGATCGACATCGAGGACGCGATCGCCCGGATCGCGATGCGCGAAGCGATCCCGCCCGCGGCTCAGAGGTCGGCGGCGTAGCGCACGATCGGCAGCTCCGCGCGGTCGAACCGGTGCGCGCTCGTCGTGCCGTCC
This sequence comes from Actinomycetota bacterium, assembly GCA_046330185.1. Lineage (GTDB taxonomy): Bacteria > Actinomycetota > UBA4738 > UBA4738 > HRBIN12 > DATBLY01. Next base: position 7,923 of record JAXLTF010000012.1, on the reverse strand, counting down.
CAGCTCCAGCCCGCGCGCTCGTAGAACCGGCGGGCGCGCTCGTTCGTCTCGAGCACCCAGAGGACGGCGCGCTTCCATCCGGCGTCGCGGAGTCCCTCGGTCGCGCGCTCGAGGAGGGCTCGCCCGATCCCCCGCCCGAGGACCGACCGGCCGAGGTAGAGCGCGTACACCGCACCGACCCTCCGGGGCCTCGGGGGGTTCCTCCAGGTGGCCCGTAGCTCACGAACCCGACGATCCGTCCTCGCTCGGCGGCCACCGCGCAGCCCCAGCCGGGCCTGGGATCCTCGACCCCATGCCATCGGCCTTCGATCTCCTCGACCGACAGCCCCTCCAGGGCCGCGTCGGGGAGCAACCCGTCGTAGGCCCACCGCCACGCGGCCACGTGGACCTCGGCGATCGCTCGAGCGTCCGCGACCGTCGCGTCGCGGATGGTCGCGGACGACATGCTCAGCCCTCGCGGTCCTCGCGCGGGTGCAGGAGGCCCTCCAGGTAGCCGTCGCCGAGCGCGTCCCAGCTCGCCTCGATGATGTTCTCCGAGACCCCGACCGTGGTCCACTCGCGCTCGCCGTTCGACATGTCGATCAGGACGCGCACGACGGCGCCGGTCCCGTGGGTCTCGTCCAGCACCCGCACCCGGAAGTCCTCGAGGACCATCTCGCCGAGCGCCGGGTACTCGTTGCCGAGCGCCTTGCGCAGCGCGTCGTCCAGCGCGCCGACGGGGCCGTGGCCCTCCGCGGACTCGATGTGCTTCGTGCCGTTCGTGCGGACCTTCACGGTCGCCTCGGCGAGCGGGGGCTCCCCGTCGTCCACGCGCTCCTCGACGTGGACGCGGTAGCTCTCCACCCGGAAGAACGACTGCTGCCAGCCGCTGGCCCGGCGCATCAGCAGCTCGAGGGAGGCGTCCGCCACCTCGAACGTGTACCCGCGGGCCTCCAGATCCTTCAGCTCGGTTACGAGCCGCGCGACCGCGTCCTCGGGCAGGTCGATCCCGAACTCCGCCGCCTTCATCCGCAGCGTGGCCGCGCCGCCCAGGTCGCTCGCGACCACCCCGCGCCGGTTCCCCACCGCGCCGGGTCGAACGTGCTCGTAGGCCTCCTCCAGCCGCGCGACCCCGCTCGCGTGCAGGCCGGCCTTGTGGGTGAACGCGTACCTGCCGGCGTAGGGCTGCCGCGCATCGGGGGCCAGGTTCGCCACCTCGGCCACGAAGTGCGCCGTCTCGGTGAGCCGCTCCTCGGCGCCGGCCGGCAGGCAGTCCGCGCCCATCTTCAGGACCAGGTTCGCGGCGATCGGGATCAGATCGGCGTTGCCGGTCCGCTCGCCGTAGCCGTTCACGACGCCCTGGACCTGGAACGCCCCGTGCTCGACCGCGATCAGCGAGTTCGCGACCGCGCAGCCGGCGTCGTTGTGGACGTGGACCCCGAGCGGCGCCTCGGCGCGGCCCGCGACCTCGTCCACGATCCCCGCGACGTCGGCCGGCAGCATCCCGCCGTTCGTGTCGCAGAGCACGAGCCGTTCGGCGCCAGCCTCCTGGGCGGCCTCGAGGACGCGCACCGCGAACACCGGATCGCTGCGGTACCCGTCGAAGAAGTGCTCGGCGTCGAAGAACACCCTGCGGTCCTGGGCGCGCAGGAACGCCACCGAGTCCCGCACCATCGCAACGCCCTCATCGAGGTCCGTCCGGAGCACGTCCGTCACGTGCACGTCCCAGGACTTCCCCACGATGCAGACGACCTCGGTGCCGGTGTCCAGCAGCTCCCGGAGCACGGCGCTCTCCTCTGCCCGCTCTCCGGCCCTGCGCGTCATCCCGAACGAGGTCAGGGCCGCGTGCTGCAGCGTCTCCTTCGTCGCGAGCCTGAAGAACTCGGTGTCGCGGGGGTTCGCGCCGGGCCAGCCACCCTCGATGTACGGGACGCCCAGCTGATCGATCTTGTGCAGGATCCGCAGCCGGTCCTCGATCGAGTACGAGAGTCCCGTCTGTTGGGCGCCGTCGCGCAGCGTCGTGTCGTAGAGCTCGACACGCCGCGGGGCGCCCTGCGCGCTCACGCGCCCGACGCCCCCTCGACGACCAGGTCCCCGACCTCCGACCTCGAGTAGCCCATCTCGCCGGCCCGCATCGAGGCCATCTTCGAGGTGGCCAGGCGGATCCCGGCATCGACGCGAGCCGCCGCGCGCTCCTCGCCGAGCTCCCGCAGCAGCATCTCCAGCGCGCCGATCGCCGCGAGCGGGTTGATGGTGCCCCTTCCGACGTGGTCGGGCGCCGTGCCTCCGATCGGCTCGAACATCGACACGCCCTCGGGGTTGATGTTCCCTCCGGCGGCGATGCCCATCCCGCCCTGGATCATCGCCCCGAGGTCCGTGATGATGTCTCCGAACATGTTGTCGGTGACGATCACGTCGAACCGGGACGGCATGTCCAGCATGTAGATGCAGCACGCGTCCACGTGCACGTAGTCCGTCTCGACGTCGGGGTACTCCGCCGCCACGTGGTCCACGACCCGCTGGTAGAGGTCCCCCGCGAACGTCAGCACGTTCGTCTTGTGTACCAGGGTCACCTTCCGCCGCCTCGACGGCTCCATCGCCAGCTCGAACGCGTAACGCACGATCCGCTCCACGCCGTGGCGCGTGTTGATCGACTCCTGGACCGCCACCTCGTTCGGCGTGCCCCTGCGGTGGAACCCGCCGGCGCCGCTGTAGAGGCCCTCGGAGTTCTCGCGCACGACGATTAGGTTCACGTCCTCCTCGGCGTGGCTCGGCACGAGCGTCCTCACGCCCGGGTACCGGACCACCGGTCGCAGGTTCACGTACTGGTCGAGCTCGAACCGCGCCCGCAGCAGCAGGTCGCGCTCCAGGATCCCGGGCCTCACGTCCGGGTGGCCCACGGCCCCGAGCAGGATCGCGTCCTGCCCGCGCAGCCGTTCGAGCTCGTCGTCGGGGAGCGTCTCGCCGGTGCGCAGGTAACGCTCCCCGCCCAGGTCGAACGTCGTGAGCTCAACGTCGAACCCGTCGACGACGGCGTCCAGGACCTTCAGCGCCTCGCCCACGACCTCGGGCCCGGTGCCGTCGCCCGGGATCACCCCGATCCGATGGGTCACGGGCGGACCTCGGCGCCCTCGCCGCCGGGCGCCGCGGAGACCTGCATCGCCCGGTTGATGGCCGCGGGTACGCGCGGGCGCTCGCCTCGACGACGTCGACGCTGACCCCGCGCCCGGTGACGCGCCGCCCGTCGATGTCGAGCTGGACGACCACGTCCCCCAGGGCGTCCGTGCCGCCGGTCACCGAGGACACGTTGAAGTTGACCAGCTTCGCCTCCACGCCCGCGGCGCGCTGGATCGCGCCGCACGCAGCGTCGATCATCCCGTCGCCGAACGCCGACTCCTCGATCACCTCGTCGCCGCGGCGGAGCCGCACCGTCGCGCTCGGGGAGAGATGCGTTCCACCGCCGACCTGGAGCGACTCGAGGACGAGAACGTCCTCCTCTCCGGCGCGGAGCTCCTCGCCCACGATCGCGGCCAGGTCCTGGTCGTTCAGCTGGATCTTGCGATCGGCCAGCTCCTTGAACCGGGCGAACGCTCGATCGAGGTGCTCGGGGTCGACCGAGAGCCCCAGCTTGTCCAGCGCGTCGACGAACGCGTGGCGCCCGCTGTGCTTGCCCAGGACGAGCGAGTTCCCCTCCAGGCCGATCTCGACCGGGTCCATGATCTCGTACGTCGCTCGGTTCGAGAGGACCCCGTGCTGGTGGATCCCGCTCTCATGGGCGAACGCGCTGGCCCCCACGACGGCCTTGTTCTGCTGGACGGAGTAGCCCGTCGTCATCGACACCAGCCGGGACGTCCGCGTGATCTCCTTGATGTTCAGGCCGTGCTGCACGCCGAGGGCCTGCCCGCGGGTCCGGACGATCATGGCGATCTCCTCGAGCGAGCAGTTCCCGGCGCGCTCGCCGATCCCGTTCACCGCCACCTCGACCTGCCTGGCGCCGTGCTCGATACCCGCCAGCGAGTTCGCCACCGCGAGCCCCAGGTCGTTGTGGCAGTGGGTGGAGATCACGACGTCGGCCGGGGTCTGCTCGCGCACGGTCCGGACCAGCTCTCCGAACTCGGTCGGCGTCGCGTAGCCCACCGTGTCGGGGACGTTGATCGTGGTCGCCCCGCACTCGACGGCGGCGCGGAAGCACTCCAGCAGGAACCCGAGCTCCGTCCGCGTGGCGTCCTGCGCGCTGAACTCGACGTCGTCGGTGTAGCTCACGGCGAGCGTCACGTTCTCCCGTATGGCGTCGAGCACCTGCCGGTGCGACATCCGGAGCATGTCCTGCATGTGGATCTGCGACGTCGAGATGAACGTGTGGATCCGCCAGCGTTCGGCGCCCTTCAGCGCCTGGGCCGCCCGCTCGATGTCGCCGGTCGTGGTCCGCGCGAGGGCCGCGATCACGGGGCCCCTGACGCTCGACGCGATCTCCGCGACCGCGTCGAACTCGCCGTCCGACGAGATCGGGAACCCGGCCTCCAGGATGTCCACGCCCAGGCGCGCCAGCTGCTCGGCGATCTCGACCTTCTCGGGTCGGGTGAGCGCGATCCCGGGAGCCTGCTCCCCGTCGCGCAGGGTGGTGTCGAAGATGCGGACGACGTCGCCGCCCGCGGTGGATACCTCGCCTACGTTGCCGTTCGCGTCGCTCATGTCGGTGGCACCTTCCGCTCGCTCTCCAGCCAGGGCATCATGCGGCGCAGCTCCCGCCCCACGCTCTCGAGCTGGGACGCGCGCGCCTGTTGGCGCATGCGGAGGAACTCGGGGAAGCCGGCGTCGGCCTCCCCGATCCACTCCTTCGCGAAGGTGCCGTCCTGGATCTCGCCCAGGATCCGGCGCATCTCGGCACGGGTCCCGTCGTCGACCACGCGCCTGCCGCGCGTGTAGTCCCCGTACTCGGCGGTGTCCGAGATCGAGTACCGCATCCACGAGAGCCCGCCCTCGTAGAGCAGGTCGACGATCAGCTTCACCTCATGCAGGCACTCGAAGTACGCGGCCTCCGGCTGGTAGCCGGCCTCGACCAGGGTGTCGAACCCGGCGGTGATCAGCGCGCTCAGCCCGCCGCAGAGCACGGCCTGCTCGCCGAACAGGTCGGTCTCGGTCTCCTCCTGGAACGTCGTGCGGATGATCCCCGGCCTGGCGCCGCCGATCCCGGCCCCGTACGCGAGCGCCCTAGCGAGCGCGGTCCCGGTCGGGTCCTGATGGACGGCGACCAGCGCGGGCGTGCCGATCCCCTGCTCGTAGGTGCGGCGGACCAGGTGGCCCGGGCCCTTGGGGGCGATCATCGCGACGTCGACGTCCGAGGGCGGGACCACGGTCCCGAAGTGGATCGAGAAGCCGTGCGCGAACATCAGGAGCATGCCGGGCCGAAGGTTCGGGGCGATGTCGGCCCGGTACACCGCGGCGTGGGTCGTGTCCGGCAGGAGCACCATCACGACGTCCGCGTCCCGGACGGCGTCGGCCGTGTCCAGGACCCGGAGCCCGGCCTCCTCGGCCTGCTGGCGCGAGCCCGAGCCCGCGCGCAGCCCGACGCGCACGTCGAACCCGGAGTCGCGCAGGTTCAGCGCGTGCGCGTGGCCTTGGCTGCCGAACCCCAGGACCGCGATCCGCTGCCCCTCCAGCGCGCCCGCGTCCGTGTCCTGCTCGAAGTAGATCGTCGCCATGTCCCCGGTTTCCCTCTCTCGGTAGTCTGACCCAGACTAGCTGCGGCAACCCAGCCGCTCACACGCTCCCGCCGGTCCACTCGGACCGACCTTCGGCCCCCGCGGCCCTCGCCGCCCTCAACGCCCGTTCCCGGATCCCCCGGTCGCCGCGCGTGAGCGCGATCCGTCCGGTCCGGGCGAGCTCGACGACCCCGAAGTCCGACACGAGCTCCAGCAAGGCGTTCAGCTTGTCCGGCGAGCCCGTCGCCTCGATCGTCAACGCGTGGTGCGTCGCGTCGGAGACGCGCACCCGGAACACGTCGCAGAACTCGAGCACGCGCGCCCGGGCCTCGCCCTCGGCACGGACCTTGACGAGCATCAGCTCGCGCTCGATCGTCTCGCGCGGTTCGTGCTCGATGATCTTGATCACGTTGACGAGCTTGTTCAGCTGCTTCGTGACCTGCTCGAGCGGCTTCGACTCGACGTTCACGACGATCGTCATCCGCGACATCCCGTCCGCCTCGGTCGGGCCGACGGCAAGCGAGTCGATGTTGAACCCCCGGGCGGCGAACAGTCCGGCGACGCGCGTCAGGACGCCGGGCTTGTCCTCGACCAGGACCGAGAGCGTGTGGAGGCTCATGCGATCGGTGCCTCCGCCGGGTCGACGGCCGGCCGCAGACCCTCCGGCCCCAGGATGATGTCGTCGTTCGAGGAGCCGGCGGGCACCATCGGGAAGCACATCTCCCGCTCGTCGCAGCGGAAGTCGATCACGACGCTGCGGTCCGTGACCGACAGCGCCTTCTCGACCACGGGGTCGACCTCGTCGGGGTGCTCCGCCCGCAGCCCGACCGCGCCGTAGGCCTCCGCGAGCTTCACGTAGTCCGGGACGTCCTGCGACAGGTACACCTGCGAGTAGCGCTCGTCGTAGAACAGCTCCTGCCACTGCCGGACCATGCCCAGGTAGCCGTTGTTGATGATCGCGGTGACGAACGGGATCCGCTCCGTCGTCGACGTCGCGAGCTCCTGACTGGTCATCTGGAAGCACCCGTCGCCGTCGATGGCGATCACGCGCCGGTCGGGCTGCCCAGCCGCCGCTCCAAGCGCGGCGGGGACGGCGAAGCCCATCGTCCCCAGGCCGCCGGAGTTGATCCAGGTGCGCGGGCGTTCGAAGCGCCAGAACTGCGAGGCCCACATCTGGTGCTGGCCCACGCCGGCCACGACGATCGAGTCCGAGCCGGCCGCCTCGTAGAGCCGCTCGATCGCGAACTGCGGCTTGATCGGACCGTCGGGCTGCTGGTCGTACCGGTACGGGTAGCGCGCCTTCCACTCGGCCAGCTGCGCGAGCCAGGCCGACCGATCGGGCGCGCCCGCATCGCCTTGGCGGGCGCGGAGCTCGGCCAGGAGCTTCGCGGTCACGTCCTTGCAGTCACCGACGATCGGCACATCGGCCGCGCGGTTCTTGCCGATCTCCGCTGGGTCGACGTCGACGTGGATCACCCGGGCCTCGGGAGCGAAGGTCGCCAGCTGACCGGTGACCCGATCGTCGAACCTGGAGCCGATCGCGATGAGGAGGTCCGCCCTCTGCATCGCCGTCACGGCGGGGTAGCCGCCGTGCATCCCCGGCATGCCCAGCGCCAGCTCGTGCGGATCCGGGAACGCGCCGCGCGCCATCAGGGTGGTCACGACGGGCAGCCGGCCCTCCGTCGCGAGCGCGAACAGCTCCCCGGATGCCTCGGCCTTGATGACCCCGCCCCCCACGTACAGCAGCGGACGTTCGGCCGCGAGGATCAGCTTGACCGCGGCATGGACCTGCCGCTGGTTGCCCTTCGTCGTGGGCCGGTACCCAGGTAGATCGACGGCCTCGGGCCACGACCACTTGGTCTCGCTCACCAGCACGTCCTTCGGCAGGTCCACGAGGACGGGGCCGGGCCGGCCGGTGCGCGCGATGTGGAACGCCTCGCGGATCGCGATCGCGATGTCGCCGGGGTCCTTCACCAGCATGTTGTGCTTCGTCACCGGCATCGTGATCCCGGTGATGTCCGCCTCCTGGAACGCGTCGTTCCCCACGACCGGGGTGGGAACCTGCCCCGTGATCGCGACCATGGGCACCGAGTCCATCTTCGCGTCGGCGAGGGCCGTGACCAGGTTGCACCCTCCGGGCCCGCTCGTCGCGATCGCGACGCCGACCTTGCCGGTCGCCCACGCGTAGCCCTCCGCGGCGTGCCCCGCCCCCTGCTCGTGCCTGCACAGGACGTGCCGAACG
>JAXLTF010000011.1:0-115234 GCA_046330185.1 Actinomycetota bacterium | reverse complement strand
TGGAACGCCGACGGCTCGCGGATCCTGTTCACGATGTCGCTCGAGCCGGGCGAACCCGACGTCTACACCGTGGCCGCCGACGGTTCGGACCTGGTTCAGGTGACGTCCGGCGATACGTGGGACGAGGGGTGGCGCTGGCTCCCGTGACCCCGGTTCACGAGCCGCGCGTGAACGACGCGCTCTCGAAGATGATCGTCTGCGTGAGCCGTTCGCCCTCGAGCTCCGTCGCCGACGGGGTCGGGTAATCGTCCCGGAGAAGGTCCACCGTGAGCGCGTCTCCGTCCACGACGAACGCGTACTCCAGGTAGAACCCGGCGAGCGGGAACCCCCAGTTGTCGGCCGCGACGACGCGATCCGCCGCGACGACCTGGTACCGGCCGCCCCACGCCACCTGAGGCGCGGCGGTCCCGAAGCGCTCCGTGATCGTCAGCCCGCCGGCGTCGAACGCGAGGGTCACCCGGACCGGCGACCCCCCGGCGAACATCCGCTCGACGTGCCGGTCGACGTCGCGCGCGTCGAAGCCCGCATCGAGACCGGCGCGGGTGGCGGCCTCGGGCGTGATCTCCGCCGTCCACGTTCCCGCCAGGGGATCGCCGCCGGGGACCGCGGCCGGCCGATCGCGGCCGTCGGCACCCAGGAAGGCGCCGGACAGCCAGACGACGATGCCGACGGTCACCGCGGCCACCGTGACCACGGCCGCGACGCGACGCCGGACCTCGCGACGGCGATGCCCGGCATGGACCCGTTCGAGCATCCCCGGCGTGAGGTCGATGCGATCCGCCTCGCCCTGGAGCCGATCGCGCAGGTCAGGCATCGTTCCCTCCGATCCGTGCCCGGAGCGCGGCGCGCCCCTGGGAAGCGAGCACCCGGACGGTGACGGCGCGCACCTTCAACAGCCGGGCCGCGTCGTCCGACGACATCCCGACCAGCTCCGTGAGCACGAGCGCCGCTCGCTGCCGCGGCGTGAGCACGTCGAGCGCCGATCCCAGGACCGTGCGCGCCTCGGCCGCTCCGAAGTCGTCCCTCGGCTCGGTGGTGATGGCCGCGATCCTCCGCGCCGCCCGTGCGGCCCGTCCCGAACGCCGGCGCCAGGCGTTGAACGCCACGCGGTAGAGGTAACCGGTGGGATCGTCCATCGCCCCGACGCGATTCCAACGCTCGAGGAGGACGATGAAGGCCTCCTGCACCAGGTCCTCGGCCGCCTCGCGGTCGCGCGTGACCAGCCAGAGTCGGCGGAAGAGCGTCGTGCTCTCCCGCGCGAAGAACCCCTCGAAGTCGGTGGTGGGCTCGACCCGGGCGGGGTCGAGCCCGGCCACCCGCTGGAACTCCGCGGCCATCCCTGAGATAGAGGCTCCTGGGGCTCGGAACGTTCAGCCCGAGCCGTCATCGAAGCTTCGCACTCACGTCTCCGTGCCGCACGCGGCGCAGGCCGCGACCGCGTCCAGGATCTCCTGGGGGTCGGGCTCGCCGTCGAACGTCGCCGTGATGGTTCCGTCAGGACCGATCACGAACACCGTCGGCGTGCTCTGGATGTGCCAGGTCCCGGCCTCGGCGGAGAACGTGCCCGTCACCGTGGGCAAGGTGAGTCCGGTCGAGGCGATGAACGCCTCCGGCGACTCGTAGCCTTCGTCGGGCTCGATCTTGCTCGGGTCGTCGTATTCCATCCCGACCGTGACGATGTTCGCGTCGGGCGATGCCTCGTTCCACGCGTCCTGCAGCGCCGGGATGAACGCCTTGCAGTGAGGGCATGCGTACAGCCAGAACGCCACGACCGTTGGCTTGCCGGTCAGCTCGGCGAGGTCCACCGTGCCGTCGCCCGCCAGGTTCGGGCCCGAGAGCGCGGGGGCCTTCACCCCGACCATCGTCGCGGGGTTCGGGGCGGGGTCCTGGTCGGAACCGCCGCAGGCCGCGGCCGTCACCAGCAGCAGCGCGATCAGCCCGATCGCCGCACGTCTCCTCCGATCGTTGCGCATCTCCGCCTCCTTCGGTCCTCGTCCGGCCGTCCGCCGGTCGTCGAGGCGACGGTAGGGAGGGCGGGTGGCCGAGCACATCGGGGCCGGCACCCGAAGGAGCTGGGGGCTAGCCCTGATGCGGCCCGGGGCCTCCGGTGCGACGATGCGCGTCGATGGGAATCACCGTGGTGATCGTGGACGACAACGCCGGGTTCCGGGCGCAGGCGCGCTCGATGCTGACGGCCGCCGGTTTCGACGTGCTCGGCGAGGCGGGGGACGGCGCGTCCGCGCTGGAGCTGGTCGCGGCGCTCGCACCGCAGCTCGTCCTGCTCGACGTGCAGCTGCCCGATCTATCGGGCCTCGAGGTCGCGCGCCGCCTGCACGAGGAGGCCGACCCGCCGGCGATCATCTTGATCTCGAGCCGCGAGGCGGCCGACTACGGCGCCGGGATCGAGCGCAGCGGCGCCGAGGGGTTCATCTCGAAGGCCGAGCTCTCCGGCCACGCCCTCGCCGCGTGCTGGACGGGACAGGTCGATGACCGCGCGTCGGTGGTGGCTGCTGGTCCTCGGGGCGGCGGCGCTCGCGTGGGCGTTGGGCGGAGGCGGTGAGCATCGGCCGCGGCGCGGAGAACCATCTCCTCGACGCGATGGTCGATTGAGCTCCTTCGTGGCCGGGATCGTGCTGATCGAGCGACGACCGAACGCGATCGGGCCCCTGTTGGTCGGCAGCAGGTTCTGTTGGTTCGCAGGGAACTGGCAGAACCTCGACACGGCGTGGCCGACCGCGGTCGCGTTCGCCGAGTGGGCTCGACCATCGGCGGCGCGCTCATCGCGCATCTTCCTGGCCTACCCGAGAAAACTGGGCACGTCCGCGATCAGTTCGACCGGTTCGTGCTCCTGAACATCTACGTGATCTCGATCGCGACGGGTCTCGTCTACACGTTGACGTACAGCGCTCGCGCCTTCGGCTTGCGCGGATTGTCCCTGGATGCCCGCTCCTTCGAGCGAGTCGATCTCGAACGCGGCCGGCCGGGTCTCGGCGTGACGACGGTGGCGTTGGCCGCCCTGTTCTGTTCGCGATCGCACGCCGGTGGTACCAGGCCTCGCTTGTCGACGACTTGATCCTCATCGCCGTTGTGGATCGCGGCGTGCGCGCTCGCCGTGGCGGTCTTGCTGGACGTCTTCGCATCGAACTGACCCGTTCAACGGGTTCACGTACCTGCTCTGGGAGATCCGGTCGCTGCTGCTGATCACCCGTGCCGCTGATCTTCGCAATGGGGCCTGCTCTCGACGCGGCTCGCGCGGAGCGCGGTCGGCGACCTGGTGGTCGACCTCGAGGCGCAGCGGACCCGACGGGCTCCACGTCGTCTCGCCCGCACCATCCGGAGTATCGCTCGCGGTCGCTGCGATCGAGGGCGAGGACCGGTGGGCCGACGTGGACGGCCATCCTGTGGAGCTGCCCGAGCCGGGGGAGCAGGACCGGTCGCGCGCGGTGACCGTGGTCGGCGCGATGGCGTGCCGCTCGCGGCGCTGATCTACGATCCCGGCCTGGAGCCGGACCTTCTCGATCCGCGCGGCCGCCGCCGCGCCTGGCATGGCGATCGCGAACGAGCGCCTGCGCGCCGGTCCGTGCAACAAGGAAGGTGCGCGCGTCCCGGCGCGGATCGTCGAGGCCGGCGACCGCGAACGCCGTCAGGTCGAGCGTGACCTGCACGACGGCGCGCAGCAACGGCTCGTGACGGTGTCGCTCGCGCTCGCGTGCTGCGCGACCGTCCCGACCTGGACGACGTGCACGGCGCTCGAGGAGACCGCGGCCGAGCTGAAGCGTGCGATCGCCGAGCTCCGCGACCTGGCGCGTGGGGATCCACCCGGCGATCCTCACGGAAGAGGGCCTGATCCCGGCCGTGGAGTCCCTGGCCGCGCCGTCCGTCCCGGTCCAAGTGCGGAGCGGGCTCGACGAGCTGCCCGCCCCGTCGAGGCCGCCGCTTACTTCGTCGTCTCGGAATCGCTCGCGAACGTCGCGAAGTACGCGGAGGCCTCCGGCGCGATCGTGGAGCTCGCGCGCGCGAACGGCTCGCTCTTCGTCGCGGTCACGGACAGCGTCGGTGGCGCGGACCCGGCGGCGGGCTCGGGCCTGGGCGGCCTGCACGGGACCGAGTCGCGGCGCTCGGCAGGACGCTCCCGGAGTTCGGAGCGCCGTCGGTGAAGGGACGCGCGTCGCCGCGGAATCCCATCGATGGCTGAGCGCGCGAGCTCGCCGAAGACGTTCCTGATCGCGGACGTTCGCGGGTTCTACGGCGTTCTACGACGAGCACGGCGACGAGGCGGCGGCGGCGCTGACCGATGCACGTTCGCTCGCGCGACGGAGCCGATCGTCGCGGCGGGCGACGGCCATGTGTTGCCAGTACCGGGGCGACGAGGCGCTCGCCGTGTTCGACTCGCCGCGCGCGGCGATCCTCGCGGCCCGAGCGCTGCAGGACGCGTACGCGGGGTGACGACGGGAGCGCGATCCCGGTGGGGATCGGGATCGATGTAGGGGAAGCCGTCGCCGTGGAGGACGGCTACCGCGGCGCAGCCCAGACCCTGGCCGCCCGGCTGTGCGGCGTGGCGGCGGCGGGCGAGAGATCCTGGCGACTGAGGAGGTCCTGCACCTCGCCGGCCCGGTCGAGGGCATCTCGGTCGAGCGCGGCCCCACGCGCTTCAGAACGATGCCCGGTCCGGTGGCGGTGTTCCGGCTCGTACCCGACGGCGACGACCCGGCGGACCGGTTCCGTGCCGCGTCGGTCCGGTGACCATGGCCGCGACCCTGCTGCTGGCCGACGACTCCCTCCTGTTCCGCGAGGAGATCGCCCGTGTGCTCGTCGATCACGGGTTCGAGGTAGGACAGGCCGCGGACGCCGAGGAACTCCTCGCGATGGTCGAGGCCGCCGAGCCGCAGGTCGTGATCACCGACATCCGGATGCCGCCGACGAACTGAACGAAGAGCTCGTCGCGGCGCAGCAGTCCGCGCGGAGCACCCCGACGTGGACGTGCTCGTACTGTCGCAGTACGTCGAGACGACACATGCCGTCCGGCTGCTGCAGGATCACCCGGGCAGGTCGGCTACCTGTTGAAGGACCGGGTCGTCGACATCACGGACTTCGTGGACTCCGTACGCCGCATCGCGCGCGGCGGTTCGGCGATCGACCCCGAGGTCGTGTCGCAGCTGCTCGGGCGGGGCGGGGAGCAGGAGGCGCTCGCATCGCTCTACGGCGCGAGCGCAGATCCTCGAGCAGATGGCCGAGGCCTGAACCAGGCGATCGCCGAGCGCCTGTTCGGCGCCCAAGACCGTCGAGACCCATGTCCGGCTCATTCGATCTTCTCGAAGCTCGGCCTTCTGCGAACGCCGGATGATCACCGTCGCGTGCGTGCGGTGGTGATGGCCCTGCGCGAGGCGTAGTCTGGCCGGACGGCCCGTCCACCAGGGGCATGGTGGCCAGGTCGACCCGTCGGCTCCCTACCGTCGAGGTGTCGAGACGGAAGGGGAGACGATGAAGCTTCCACCGCTCGCTGCCGATCTTCGACTGGGCTCCGGGGCTCGCCGAGGTGAACAGCCACGCGGTTCCCGCAGTTCGCTCTCCAGCCCTACGCGCGGCGTTCGTGCTCTCCTGGGTCGTGGCCGCCCTGGTGCTGATCGCCTCGGCCTGGGGGTTGATCGTGGACGACTACCAGCGCGGCGGCGCCTGGGGCCGCGAGGCGTTCCGCGGCGGCGACGCGATCACGTTCCTGCTCGCGGTGCCGATCCTGGCCGTGGCGCTCGTGCTGTCGATCCGGGGCTCGGCACTTGCAGGTCGTGGGTCAGAGGATGCTCGCGTACGCCGCCTACACCTACGCCTACGCGGTGTTCGGTGCGCGCTTCAACGACGCGTTCCTATCGCACATCGCGATCCTGTCGACGTCGCTGTTCGCTGGCGTGCGTGGTCCCGAACCTCGACCGGGCCGCGATCGCCGGGGCGTTGCGGTCGCGCAGGCGCGCTCGCTGGGTCGGCGGAGTTCCTCGCATCGTCGTGGGCGCGGCTGGGGAACGCTCTGGGGCTTCTTGATCGTGCGCAACGCGCTCGCAGCGAGCTCCTGCACGGCATCCCGGTCAACGGGCAGCATCTCGTGTTCGCGCTGGACCTCCTGCTCAGCCCACCCGCTCCTCGTCGTGTCGGGCGTGCTCCTGTGGCGCGAGCGGCCGATGGGGTACGTCCTCGGTCCCGCGATGGCGGTGATGGGCACCGTCTGCCAGCTGAACCCTGAGGGCCGCCGCGCTGTACCAGGATCGGGCGGACGTCCCCGGTGTCCAGGCGCTCCCGCCCGAGGAATCGTGCTGACGGCCGCCTTCGTCGTCGCCGCGCTCGTGATCCTCGCAGGTCGGGCTGGACGGCATTCAGGATCCGCTCTTGGGGCTTCGGCGCGCCGGGTATGAGGACCGGGTAGACCGTCTATAGCGCCCGGGTCAGGTCGTGGCCGTGATGCTCCTCGACGAACTCCAAGCGTCCTCGCCGACGAGGACGAGCGCGGCGCCCTCGAGCGCACACCACGAGCGGTCCGCCGCCCAGGATCCGCAGGACGGCGCCCTCCTGCTCCATCCGATCCAGCGGCCCGGCCATCAAACGTGGTCGCCAACGGGCCGAACGCGAGCACCGTCCCGGTGATGGACCACGTCCCCATGAACCGATTCACGCCGGCGGTGCCCGGCGACGCCCGTCCGTCGTGGAACTCGATCGTGGCCTCGACGCCGGCGAGCGTCGGACGGCCGTCGATCGCGTCGATCCTCCACGCGCCCAGGAGCGCCTCCGGGTCGACATCGGGAAGGCCGCTCGGACCGATCGTACGAGGCGTCGGTCATCGTCCCCTCGATCTGATGCCCGGGCGAACGCTCGGTAGGCTGCGTCGATGGACATCTGCCTGATGATCGAGGGCGGGCGTGAGCTGGGACCAGTGGCTCACGCTGGCCGAGACCGCCGAGGAACAGGGGTTCCACACGCTGGTCAGTCCGACCACTACCAGTCCTTCGCGCGGCCCACCGAGTGGGGCACGCACGACGCGTGGACCACGCTCGCGGCGCTCGCGATGCGCACCGAACGCCTCCGACTGGGCACGATGGTCTCGCCCGTGACGTTCCGGCATCCCTCCGTCGTGGCGAAGTCCGTCGTCACGGTCGATCACGCCTCGGGTGGGCGCGTCGATCTCGGCATGGGCGCCGGCTGGTTCGAGCGCGAACACGAGGCGTTCGGGTTCCCGTTCCCGCCCCCCGCCGAGCGTTTCGCGATCCTCGAGGAGTCGGTCGAGATCGTGCACCGGCTGTGGGACCGCGACGAGCCGTCGGTGACGTTCCACGGCGAGCACTTCCGGCTGGACGACGTCACGTGCCTTCCGCGGCCGATGCAGGACCCGCACCCGCCGCTGATCCTGGGCGGGGACGCCGGTCAGCGGAGCGTCGCGCTGGCCGCCCGCTGGGCCGACGAGTACAACGTGCACGGCCGCTCGCCCGAGCAGATCCGAGAGATCCGGGACCGGCTGGACGCGGCCTGCGAGGCGATCGGGCGAGACCCCGCCACCCTGCGGCGATCGCTGATGATCACGACGGTGGTCGGAGACGATCGCGCCGCCGTGGTGGCCGCGGTGGAGAGGGTGTTCGAGCGCCAGGACGAGGTGCGGGACGCCGATGCCTACGTCGCGGCGGACGACCCCACCGACCTGATCGGGACGCCGCCACGGATCCTCGAGCGGCTCCAGGCCTTCGCCGCGGAGGGGATCCAGAAGGTCCTGCTCCAGGACCTGCTGCACGACGACATGGACATGCTCGCGTTGATCGGCCGCGAGGTGATCCCGGCGGCCTCGGGCCTCTAGGCTATCCGCGCGACCCGGCGGTGCGACCCGGTCGCTGCGCGCGTCCGCCGCGTCCCGCAGGGCGGCTCCCGGCGGGGACGAACGGTCGCTCGTTCTTCGGCAGGACGGCGAGCGCGGTGCGCAGCGCCTCGAGGCGGTCGGCGCCCAGCGCGACGAGCTCGGCCGGGGGTTCGAAGAGCTCGGCGAACACCCTCGTCTTCGTGCGCTCACCCCGCCGTGTCAGGCGGACCACCTTGACCCGGCGATCGGTTGCGAGCATCTCGCGCTCCACGAGCTTGCGCTCCTCGAGGCGGTCGATCAGCCATGTGACCATGGACCGATCCATGGACAGATGATCGGCGATCGTCCCCATCGGGATCGCCTCGCCGGGCTGGAGCACGCCGAGGACCTTGAGGTGACCGGGCGTGAGGCCCAGGTGCTTGAGCGCGTGGAAGGCGCGGCCGCCCTGCACACGGCTCCACGTGAACTCGGCCATCGACCGCCAGACGTCGCCTGCGAGGATCCGCAGGCCTGCGTCCTGCTCATCCGTGGGTGGCCCCCCCGCTCGTCTCGTCGCCACCCTCCCATCCTAGCTCGCCTGGCAAGATGCTTCAAGTTTCACGAATATCTAGATATCTCGATACTTGACATCTCACAAGTATCTGTGGGAAGGTGCGCGGCATGAGCGAACATGCGATCCGTGCCGAGGGCCTGGTCAAACGCTTCGGCGAGCTGGAAGCTCTTGGCGGCGTCGACCTCGATGTCCCGCGGGGAGCGGTTTTTGGGCTGCTCGGTCCGAACGGGGCGGGCAAGACCACGGCCGTCCGGATCTTCGCGACGATCCTGCATCCGGATGCCGGGCGAGCCGAGGTCCTCGGTCACGACGTGGTGGCCGACGCGGCAGCGGTGCGCCGCCGGATCGGGCTGGCCGGACAGTACGCGGCGGTCGACCCCAACCTGACCGGCCGTGAGAACCTGCGCATGGTGGGCGTCCTGGGACAGCTCCCCACGGCCGAGATCGCCCCGCGCGCGACCGAGCTGCTCGCGAGGTTCGACCTGACCGACGCGGCCGACCGTCCGCTGCGAACGTACTCGGGCGGGATGCGGCGGCGCCTGGACATCGCGGCGTCGCTGGTCACTCGGCCTCCGGTGCTGTTCCTGGACGAGCCCACGGTCACCGGGCTCGATCTCACCAGCCGCAACGCCCTGTGGGAGATGATCGGGCAGCTCGTCGCCGACGGCACGACGGTCCTGCTCACGACGCAGTACCTCGAGGAGGCCGACCGGCTCGCCGAACGCATCGCGGTGGTCGACGGCGGCAAGGTGATCGCGAGCGACACCCCCGCGGAACCTGAAGTCGTCGCTGGGTCCACCGTTGTCGAGATGCGCTTCGAACACGACGGCGGATCGAGAAGGCCGCCGGGCTCCTGGCCGGCTCGGTGAACGGCAAGGTCGAGCGCGACGACGGCGCCGTGCGCATCACGTCGAACGACGGCGCGCGGATCCTGATCGACGCGCTGCGCGCCCTGGACACGAACGGGATCGAGCCCGAGACGCTCGCGGTGCGCGAGCCGAGCCTGGACGACGTGTTCCTGGCGCTGACCGGTCACCGGGCTGAGGAGGAGGAGACGTCCGAGGCGGCCGCCGTCCCGGCCGGGAGGCGCCGCGGGCGTAGAGGAGGTGCGGCATGAGCTCGTCGAGCGCGGCGGTCACGGCCGATCTCGCCGATCGCCGGATCCCGATGGGCTGGGTCCGGGACACGAGCATCATCACGCGCCGCTACCTCACCCACTACGTCCGGGTGCCCCAGCTGTTGGTCTTCTCCACGATCCAGCCGGTCGTGTTCGTCCTGATGTTCCGCTTCGTCTTCGGGGGAGCGATCCAGCTCCGCGGGCCGATCGACTACGTCGACTACCTGATGCCCGGCATCTTCCTGCAGACGGTGGTGTTCGGCTCCCTCGCGACCGCGATCGGCCTCGCCACCGATCTGAAGTCCGGCCTGATGGAGCGGTTCCACGCGATGCCGATGTGGACGCCGGCCCTGCTCGTGGGCCGGACCCTGGCCGACCTGTTCCGCAACGTCTTCGTGGTCGGCCTGATGATGGCGATCGGGTTCCTGGTCGGATGGCGGATCCACACGAGCGTGTTCGGCCTGGTGGCCGGGATCCTCCTGCTCCTGCTGTTCGGGTACGCGATGTCGTGGATCTTCGCCACGGTCGGGCTCGCGGTGAAGGACCCGGAGACCGCGCAGGCGGCGGCGTTCCCGCTGCTCGCCCCGCTGGTGTTCGCCTCCGCGCTGTTCGTGCAGCCGGAGTTCATGCCGGGGTGGCTGCAGCCCTGGGCGCGCAACCAGCCGATCTCGATCACGGCGGACGCGGTGCGCGCCCTGACGGTCGGCGGGCCGACCCAGGGCCTGGTGCTGAAGGCGATCCTGTGGTCCGTCCTGATCATGGCGATCTTCGCGCCGATCGCGGTGCGCCTGTACCGCAAGGCGGTCTAGCCTCTTCGGAGCTACGCCTCGCCCCGCACGCGCTCGAGCCGTCGAGCAGCAGGTCCAGCGCGAACTCGAACTCGAACTGGTCGTCGCAGCCCGGCCCAACGACGGTCGCGTCGTCGTGCGTCACCGTCCTGATCAGCTCGGCGATGTTCGGATGCGTCTCAGCCATGGCCGCGTACATCGCCGCCTCCGTCTCCGGGTCCATCTCGGCCGTGTCGTTCATCATCTCCTGCGTGTAGCCGAGCAGCCGGCTCCCGAGCGCGTGCATCGCGTGGTGCGTGAGGTCCATCGAGAACCCACCGGCGCGGAACAACCCGATCATGCCGTCCATGTACGTGACGACCGCGGGCGTCGGCGCGCCGCTGGTCTCCAGCACGTGGTACGCCCACGGGTGCCGCAGCAGCGCCCGCCGCGCCGACAGGATCCGGTCGCGCACGGCGGTCTTCCAGTCGGCGTCGGGCGCGGGGAGCTCGATCCCGTCGACGACGACGTCGAGCATGCCGGCGAGCATCTCGTCCTTGTTCGCCACGTGCTTGTACAGCGCCATCGGCACGACGCCGAGCTCGGTGGCGAGCGTGCGCATCGTCAGGCCGTCGATCCCCTCGCGGTCGGCGAGCCTGACGGCGGCGCGGAGGACCCGCTCCCGGCTGAGCGGCTCGCGCGCCGGGCGTCGCCGGTTGACATCTGCGTCGCCGTCGTTCCTCCTCGGCTTCCGGACCCCGGCTTCCTGGTGGCCGGACCCGGCCGTCCGGTTGACAAGTGTACGACGTACACCTAGGCTAGGCGAGATTGGTGTACGTCGTACACCATGTGGGGAGCATGCGGAGGAAGGGGAGCGAGTGATGAAGGCGATCGTCCAGGACCGGTACGGTCCGGCCGACGTGTTGGAGCTGCGCGACATCGAGGTGCCCGTGCCGGGACCCGATGAGGTGCTCGTGCGGGTGCACGCGGCGGGCTGCGGACCGGACGTCTGGCACCTGATGACGGGGCAGCCGTACTTCGCTCGGCTCATGCCCGGGTTCCGCAAGATCTGGGGGCACCCTCGCGGCCGGGACGTCGCGGGCGTCGTGGAGGCGGTCGGTCCGAGCGTCACGGGGCTCGCGCCCGGCGACGCGGTGATGGGGATCGCCGAGGGCTCGTTCGCCGAGCTCGCCGTCGCCCGCGCGGATCTCCTGGTCCCCAAGCCGTCGCGGCTCACGTTCGAGGAGGCGGCCGCTGCTCCGATCTCCGGTCTTGCGGCGCTCCAGACGGTGCGCGACGTCGCGCCGGTGAACCCCGGTGACCGCGTGCTGGTGATCGGTGCTGGCGGCGGCGTGGGGACGCTGGCGGTCCAGCTCGCCACGGCGTTCGGAGGAGAGGTCACGGGCGTGTGCAGCGGCTCGAAGGCGGACCTGGTCCGCTCGCTCGGCGCCGTGGACGTGATCGACCACGAGCGCGAGGGGTTCGCGGACGGCTCGCGGCGGTGGGACGTGATCGTCGACACCGCGGGCCGGCGGTTCCCTCCGCGAGCTGCGCCGCGCCCTGGCGCCGAACGGGACGCTCGCGATCGTCGGCGGCGACGGCGGCGGACGTTGGACCGGCGGGCTGTTCCGCCAGATCCTGCGGGCCCCGTTGCTCTCGCTCGTCACGCGGCAGCGACTGCGGCCCGTCGTGTCCAAGGAGGGGCTCGAGGACCTCCGCGAGCTGGCGGGGCTGCTGGAGGAGGGCTCGCTCACCCCGGTCGTCGGCCGGACCTACCCGCTGGTCGATGCCCCGAGGCGGTCCGTGAGCTCGAGCGCGGGCACGCCACCGGCAAGCTGGTGGTCACCGTCGTGTCGGGCTGAGCCTTCGAGGCACTCTGGCAGCTAGCCTGTCGCTCGCGATGGCCCGCCCGCGACGATCCGACCGCTCACGCTCGCCGATGCCGGGGCGTGCGACGCGATCGTCCGGGCGCTGCCCGACTGGTTCGGGCTGGAGTCGGGATCGTCGACTGCGCCGCCGCGGTCCGGTCGCAGGACGGGCTGGTGGCCGAGGCGACCGACGGGTCGGTCGCCGGGTTCCTGACCTGGTTCCGGCACTTCCCGGAGACGGCCGAGATCACGTGGATGGCGGTTGCTCCGGACTCGCACCGACGAGGGGCTGGGACGAGCGCTGATCGCCGCGCTGTCGACGGCCGTTTGACCCGGGAGGGCGCCCGGCTGCTCCTGGTGAAGACGCTCTCGGAGCACGGGGACAGCGAGCACTACGACCGGACGCGCGCGTTCTACCTCGCGATGGGGTTCCTGCCGCTGCAGGAGATGCCCGACCTCTGGAACGCGGAGAACCCGCCTGTGCTGGTGCGACCGCTCGGCCCGTAGTCAGTCGGCGGCCGGCCGCGGCCGGCGCAGCGGGCCCGTGCCGTGCGCGGCGCGGACGTCGTCGGCCCGCCGCTCGTCCGGCCACCGCCGCGACCTCGAGGGTGCTGTCCGGATCATGTTGTCCTCGCCCGTCACGACGCGGAACCTCCGACTCGACGTAGCGCTTGAAGTCGGCCAGGCGCCGGTCCCGCAGGGCGCCGATCGCCCGCATCCAGGCCTCGGCCTCCGCGAACGGCTCGGTGTCGAGCTCGAACACCGACTCGCGGTCGATCCGCTCGCTGCGGCCCAGGCCGGCCAGCTCCAGGGCGGCCAGGTGCTTCGAGACGGCCTGGCGCGTGACGCCGCCCGGGCGGCCAGCCGCGTCGAGGTGAGCGGTCCGTCGGCGGAAGGCTCGCGGACGATCCGCCGTCGCGTGGATCGGCGAGCGCCGCGAACACCGCGCCGGCCGGGTCGCGCGCATCGGTCCGCGGTCTCCAGGTACGTGCGTAGCTCCTCGAGCCCTTCGACCACAACGTCGTTGCCGGCATGCATCTCCGCTCGCCGGTCCTGCGGCGAACCCCGGAACCCGCGCTCGACGAGCACGAGCCGGGTCCCCCGGGACTCCTCGAGCGATCTCGACACGCAGGCGGTGCTCGGTGCCGTCGTGACACCACCTGAACACCAGCCGGGCGGGAGGGTCGATCTCGTCGAAGACGCCTGTGTCGCCCTCGCCGCTCGCCCACTCGAGGTGGAAGGACCCGCCGGGGCACAGGTCGACCTCGGCCACCTCGTCGGGGAACCACCGGAGCAGCTCGCCGGCCTCGTGAGGGCCCGCCAGACGCGCTCGCGTGGCGCGCCGATCGTCAGCGTCTTGCGCATCTCGTCGAGGACCCGCATCGCATCCTCCCGTGTCGGCTGTGATAGGCAACCCAACAGTTGCGGTACGATATGCAACGATAGGGTTGCGTCACAGACCCGGGGACGGATCCGACGGATGCGCAGCTCGCCATGGTGGGCTCGCCATACTGAGCGGATGCGAGGGTCCGTGGATACCTCGGGCGATGAGCGGCGCCGCGATCACCTGACGATCCTGTCGGGCACGGCGCAGAACGTCGTCGGCCTG
Source organism: Actinomycetota bacterium (assembly GCA_046330185.1). Taxonomy (GTDB): domain Bacteria; phylum Actinomycetota; class UBA4738; order UBA4738; family HRBIN12; genus DATBLY01. The sequence continues at coordinate 101,492 of JAXLTF010000011.1, read as the reverse complement.
GCCGTCTTCGTGGTCGCGAGCTTCGGGATGAACGTCCTGATCGCCCGCGCGTTCGGCAAGGGCTCGGCCGCCCTCGGCCAGATCGTCACGCCACGCAGCTCGCGTTCGTCGCCGGAGCTGCCGCGCGGTTCGGGATGGACATGGCCGCCACCCGCCGCGTCGCGATCGAGGTGGGCCAGGGTCATGGGGTCGGTCGCGCGCGTCGTTCGGCTCGCCGTCGGGATCGCCCTGGTCGTGTCGGCCGTGGTCGGGCTGCTGGCGTTCCTGTTCGCGGGCCCCATCGCGGCGCTGTTCAACGCGCCGGAGCCCGCGTACCGCGGCGGCCGTCGCGCTGATCTTCGTCGCGGTCGCGCAGGTGTACCTGGGCGGCAGCCGCGGCCTGAAGATCATGCGGCACACGCTGTACGCGTACTGGGTCGGCCAGTCGGTGTCGTGGATCGTGCTGACGCTGGTCCTGTGGGCGGCGCTCGACAAGACCGTCCCGGTGACGGCCTCGCGTTCGCCTCGTGGGTGCTCGCGACCGCGGTCGCGTGGTCAGCTGGCGCTCGGCCTCCGGCGCTTCGCCGAGACGGCTACCGGCCGAGCCGGGGAGACGCGCGCCCTGATCCGGTACGGGGCTCCGCGGGCGCGGCAGCGCTGCTGTCGCAGGCGCTCTTCTACCGACCTCGCGGTCCTGTCCGCGTACCTGCCGGCGGGCGATCCCGAGCTCGTCGGTCTAGCGGCGGTGGTTCGGGTCGCGCAGGCGCTCGTCCTGTTCCTCACCGCGGTCTCGTACATGTTCAGCCCGTTCGTCGCCGATCTGCACGAGCAGAGCGCGGGCGCCTCGACGAGCTCTACAAGCCGGTGACGCGTTGGACGCTCGCGGCGACGATCCCGCTGCTGTTGCTGTTCGCGATCGCGCCGGAGCAGGTGCTGCACGTGTTCGGCTCCAGCTACGACGCCGGTGCTGCGTGGCTGCGGATCCTGCTGATCGGCCAGATCGTCAACGTGAGCGTCGGCGCCGCGGGGTTCGTGCTGATCATGGCCGGCCGGACCGGGTGGGACCTCACGGTCTACGCGGCGTCGTTCGTCCTGGACCTGGCGATCGCGCTCGCGCTGGTCCCCGCGCTCGGGCCGAAGGGCGCGGCGATCGCGCAGACCCTCACGCTGGTCTTCTCGAACGTGTTCCGCGTGCTGCTGGTCCGCCGGTTCGTGCGGATCTTGGCCGTACGACCGGAACTACGCCTGGTCGTGCCGACCGTGATCGGCGCCGTCGCGATGGTGCTGGTACACGGCTGGCTCGCGGCCCCGCTGGGGATCGACCTGCTCGGGACCGGCTGTCGGCGGGTCGTGTACTACGCCGCCTTCCTGCTCTTCGGTTGACGCCGGCCGAGAAGGGCGGCCTGGCGCGCGTCCTGCATCGTGGTGGGTGGGCGCCGGCCGTCCGCCCGCTCACGGACGCGGACCGCGTCTGGGCCGAGCGTTCCTGCTCGAGTGTGACGCCGCCGCGGCCCAGGCGTGCTGTTCCGCGGTCCAGCTCGGCGGCTTCGTCGCGAGCTGGACCGCGCCCAGTCGGGTTGGCGACCTACGCATCGACGGCGACGCCTGCGAGCTGGCACGCTGGATGCTGCGCGCGTGCGAGGGCGTGGGGACCGCGGCTTCGCGAGGCGGTCGCCGCGGGCCGGACCGCCGGCTGCACGCGCTGGTCGTACGACCACGAACGAGAACGAGCACGCGCGGCACGAGGACGCACGGCGCGGGTTCCGTGGTGGCGTCCGGCCGTGACCGTCGCGGGCCGAGCTGAGCCGAGATCCCCGCGGGACGATCGCGTGCCGATCAGGACGAGCTCGGCGAGCGCTGCTGTGGCGCAGCCATCGGCGCCGTGGACACCCGACCTCGCCCGATCCGATCAGCGACGCCGCGGGCTACCAGCGGCACCTGCTGGACCTGCTCGGTGACGACGACCCCGCCTCGGTCCAGGCCTCGACCCCTCCCGCGCTCCGGCGCCTGGTCGAGGAGGCCGGCGTCGATCTGACCGTGCATCCGGAGCCGGGGGAGTGGTCGGTGCTGGAGTGCGTCGGCCACATCGTCGACGCCGAGATCGTGATGTCGGCCCGATACCGATGGGTGCTGGCGCACGACGAGCCCACGCTGATCGGCTACGACCAGGACCTGTGGGTGAAGCGCCTGCACCAGGACGACGACCTGGAGCAGCTCCTTGACCTGTTCGACGCGCTCCGTCTGGCGAACGTCACCCTCTGGGCCCGCACGCCCAAGGAGCTGCGGAGCCGTGTCGGCATGCACCAGGAGCGCGGTGCAGAGAGCTACGACCTGGCGTTCCGGATGATCGCGGGCCACGACCGGTTCCACCTGGCCCAGGCCGAACGCGCGCTGGCGGCCGTGCGCGCCTTCTAGTCCATAGCGGACTAGATCGCGGCGAGGGCCTCGGCGACCGCGCCCTCGGCCGTCGTGGCCCTGATCAGCGGGTCGCCCTCCTGCCCCTCGTGCGCCAGGTCCCAGGTCCCCAGGCCGACCACCGTCTTGCCCATCTTCAGCGCGAAGGCGATCTCGGAGAGCGTCCCGAACTCGCCCCCGACCGCGATCACGACGTCGGCGCTGCGCACGACGAGCGCGTTGCGGGCCTCGCCGAGCCCGGTCGTGACCGCCGTCGTGAGCCAGCGGCTGGCGTCGCGACGGCGCTCGCCCGGCAGGATCCCGACGGAGGTGCCGCCGGCCTGCGTGCATCCGCGCGCCGCCGCCTCCATCACGCCGCCCAGCCCTCCGCAGACCAGCACGGCGCCGGCCTCGGCGAGCCGCCGCCCGACCTCCTCGGCCCAGGCGGTCTCCGCCGGCGTCGCGGACGACGATCCCACTACGGCCACGTAGGCGGCCCCTCCCGGCCCGGCCGGCTCCCCGTTCATCCCCATGACGCGCCGAGTATCGCAGCCAAGAGCGCGGCGGCAGCCGCCTTGTCGAGCGGCTCGTTCCCGTTGCCGCATTTCGGTGACTGCACGCACGACGGGCTGCCCCGCGAGCACGGGCACGCGCGGATCGCCTCGAGGGTAGCCGCGAGCCAGCGCTCGGCCGCGACGAAGCCCCGCTCGGCGATCCCCGCCCCGCCCGGGTAGCCGTCGTAGATGAAGATGGTGCACGCGCCGGTGTCTGGGTGCATCGGCGTTGAGACGCCGCCGATGTCCCACCGGTCGCACGTCGCGACGAGCGGCAACAGGCCGATCGCCGCGTGCTCCGCGGCGTGGACCGCGCCCGGCAGATCCCGCGGCGCGATCGCGGCCCGGTCGATCACCACCTGCGGGATCGTCCACCACACGGCTCGCGTCTCGAGGTGGTTCGGCGGCAGCGCCAGGGCGACCTCGTCGACGATCTCGTTGCTCGCGACGAGCTTGCGGACGAACCCGACGACCTGGTTCGACACGCGGACGTCGCCGAACCACGCGTCCACGTCGCCGGTCCGGCCCTCGCGCAGCACGCCCACCACGCCGATGTCCGTGACGTCGCGCGACTGCGTGTAGAAGTCGGGATCGGCCTCGTCCACCACGGCGACCCGGTTCGGCAGGTCCAGCTCCCGGACCAGGTACTGCTCGCCCTGGTGAAGGTAGACGGCGCCGGGGTGGACCTGTGCGTACGCGCGGCCCTCGTCGACCGTGCCGATCAGCTCGCCGGTGTCGGCGTTCACGATCGAGAACACGTAGCCGGCGCCCGCGCGGATGTCCACGGCCGCGTGCGGCGACGTCCGGCCCCGGTCGTGGATCATGTCGCCGCGGCGGAGCAACTCGCCGTCCTCCACCATCCGCTCGATCGCGGCCGCGGCCGGATCGCCGAAGTAGCGAGCGACCTCGTCGGAGCGAAGCGGCTGCTCCCGCGCCGCGCAGCGCAGGTGCGGCTCAAGCACGTACGGGTTCGTCGGGTCGATCACCGCGGCCTCGGGAGGCTCGTCGAACAGCGCCTCCGGGTGCTGGGCGAGGTACTGGTCGAGCGGGTCGTCCTGCGCGACCAACACCGCGAGCGACCCATCGTCACGCCGGCCCGCTCGCCCGGCCTGCTGCCACATCGAGGCGCGCGTGCCCGGGTAGCCGGTCAGGATCGCGGCGTCGAGCGTGCCGACGTCGATACCCAGCTCGAGCGCGTTCGTCGAGGCGACGGCCAGCAGCTCGCCGTCCGCGAGGGCGCGCTCGACGCGGCGGCGCTCCTCGGCCAGGTACCCGGCGCGGTACGCCCGGATCCGGTCGCGCTTCGCGGGGTCCGCGACCGCCCGCCGGGCGAACTCCGCCAGGAGCTCCGCGCCTCGACGTGACCGCGCGAACCCGATCGTCCGCACGTCCGCGTCGACGAGGTGGGATAGCAGCCACGACGCCTCCGAGAGCGCGCTGCGGCGCCGGCCGGTCTCCTCGTCGACGATCGGCGGGTTCCACAGCGCGAAGCGCTTCTCGCCCGCCGGCGAGGCGTCGTCGACGACCGCCTCGAGGTCCAGGCCGGTCAGGCGCTCGCCCAGCTCGCCGGGGTTGCCGACGGTCGCGCTCGCGAGCACCCATCGGGATCCCCGCCGTAGTGGGCGATCGGCCGGCGCAGCCGCCGCAGCACCATCGCCACGTGCGAGCCGAACACGCCCCGGCACGTGCGCCTCGTCCACCACGACGAGCTCGAGGCGGAACAGGAAGTCGGCCCAGCGCGCGTGGTCCGCCAGGATCGACAGGTGAAGCATGTCGGGGTTCGTCAGCACGAGGTTCGCGTTGCGCCGTATGAGCGGGCGCTCGGGCTTCGGCGTGTCGCCGTCGTACACGGCCGCCTTCACCTCGGACAGGCGCAGGTCTCGGATCGACCGGAGCTGGTCGCGCGCGAGGGCCTTGGTCGGGAAGAGCGCTAGCGCGGTGGCGGTGTGCCGCTCGAGCGCCGCCGCGGCGAACGCGAGCTGATACACGAGCGTCTTGCCGCTGGCCGTGCCGGTCGCGACGATCACATCGCGACCGGCGTGCAGCGCCTCGATCGCTTCGAGCTGGTGCGCGTAGAGGCCCTCGATCCCGCGGAGGGCCAGGCGGTCGACCGCGAGCGGCGGTATCCATGCCGGGAACGGGTGGCTCCGCGCGGCGCGGCGCGGGACCTCGCGCACGTGCACGAGCGAGGCCGCGACCTCGGGGTCCGCGGTCAGCTCGTCCAGGAACGCGGCCGGGTCCACCTGGGCGATGCTATCCGCGGTCGCCGACCGGCTCGGCCTCGGGCTCCGCCTTCAGCTCGGCGTAGGGCGCGCGGAAGCCGTCGCGCAGCAGCCGGGGTATCCGCGCGCGATCGCCGACGAGCAGCCAGAGCCCCAGGACGAGGTAGACGATCCCCACGGCGATCCGCTCGATCCCGTGCATCGACTCCGGGACCACCGCGCCCAGCACGAACTGCGCCCAGAAGAGCCCGAACAGGAACCACGCCTCGCGCACGGACATCGACAGGTTCGCGAGGATCGCGACCGCGAAGAAGGACTGCGCCGCGGTCAGGAACAGCTCCTCGCGCTGCACCGTCTCGATCGGCAGGCCGTGCAGGCCGCCGGCCGCGATCGAGAACACGATCGGCAGCGTCCCGACCAGCAGCGTCCACTGGTTCACCTTCGAGGACACGAGCGTCCCCAGCCCGGCGTTGGTGTTCAGGCGCCACGCGTACAGGCCCGCGACGAGCAGCTCCGGCGCCTCGGACGCGAGCGGCGCCAGCCACTGCACCAGGAAGAACTCGCTGATGCCGAGCTCCGCGCCGGTCTCGACCAGCGCGATGAGCGAACGCCTCGGCGCACAGCAGGATCACGGCGGCCGCGAACGCGAACATCGCCACGATCGCGGCGCGTCGCGCTCCGGTGGAGAACGAGCCCACGTAGCGCGCCGGCCCGACCAGGTGCGGCTCCTCGGCCGGTGCGCGCGAGACCCGGATCGTGTACAGGGCGAAGATCGTGACCAGCACGAGCGCGTCGAACGGCGTGATCGAGTGCTTCAGCGGCAGCGTCAGGGAGTAGATCGTGGCAAAGCCGCCAGGAACGCGAGCTCGATCGAGTGCTCGCGGTCCAGCCGGACGCCCGGCCAGGTGCGCGCGGCCCCGCGCCCCGACCGGCTGCGGATCCGGTACCAGGCGATGAACACCACCATCGTCCAGCCGACGCCGATCAGCAGGCGGTTCGCTCCCGTCATGTTCGCGAGCGCCAGCGAGCAGGGCGACTCTCCGCTGCCGTCGAGCGGCGGACACGACGCGCCGTGCTCGGCGAACGATGTGCCGCCCTGCCAGGCGAACACGAAGTCCACCGCGTACTCGGGAAGGACCGCGATCAGGGCCAGCACGGCGATCGCCAGTCCGGCGGATATGTCCAGCTGCGCCGCCTCCGCCGCCCAGGACAGGATGAACGCGGAACCGACGATCGCCAGGCCGAAGATCAGCGCGCCCACGGCGTGAGGGAGCGAGGGGTCGAGGATCCGGACCGCGATCGCCGGGACCGTGATCGCGACGGCCAGCGCCATCGAGATGCGCTGGCGCGCGGGATGGACGTCGGCCAGATCGTCGCGGAGCGTCGTCACCGGTGGGGCTGCCTCCTCCTGGCGGATCGAGGCCCGAGGTCTGGTCCCCGCCACGGGCGGGAGGGCGCCGGGCCGCGCGATGCGACCGTGATGACGGCTACCCCCTGTACGGACTACTCCCCTCCGGGTCGCGAGGCAGGGTAGCAGAGCGTTCCGAGCCCGGGGCCTGCGAAGATGCCGGTGATGGAGTGGGCCGGCCTCGTCCTGTCCTTCGCGGTGATCCTGGCGGGCGCGGAGCTGTTCACGAACGGTGTGGAGTGGGTCGGCGAGGGCTTCGGCCTGACGGAGGGCGCGGTCGGATCGGTGCTCGCGGCGGTCGGGACCGCGCTCCCGGAGACCCTGCTGCCACTGGTCGCCATCCTGTCGGGCCACGAGGCCGGCGAGGAGATCGGGATCGGCGCGATCCTCGGCGCGCCGTTCATGCTCACGACCCTCGCGATGGTCGTGCTCGCCGTGGCCCTGCTGGTCACCGGGCGGGCCGGGCGGCGTCCCGCGGAGCTGCGCTTCGACCGGCGCGTCGCGCGGCAGGATCTGGGGACGTTCCTGACGCTGTACGCGCTCGCGGTCGGCGCCGCGCTGCTCCACGTCAAGGCGGTCGACTACACGTTGGCGATCGTCCTGGTGGTGGCGTACGGCTACTACGTCCGTCGACACTTCCAGGTCGATGACGAGGCCGAGGCCGGCCACGAGGCGGCAGAGGAGATCGGGCCCCTGTATCTGTGGGGGTGGGTGCGGCGGCTCCGCCCGTCGGCGGGGGCGTGGAGCGTCGACCGCTCGGTCCCGGCGCCGTTCGTCCAGTCCGCGATCGCGCTGCTGTTGATCGTGGGCGGGGCGCGACTGTTCATCGGTTCCGTGGGAGCGTTGGGCGACCGTCTCGGCTTGTCGCCGCTGGCGTTCTCGCTGCTCGTGGCGCCTCTCGCGACGGAGCTCCCCGAGAAGTTCAACTCGGTCCTGTGGATCGCCAGGGGGAAGGACACGCTGGCCCTCGGCAACCTGACCGGGGCGATGGTGTTCCAGTCGACCTTCCCGGTCACGATCGGGCTGCTCCTGACGCCCTGGCGCCTGGAGGGTCCCGCGCTCGTCGCGGCCGTGATCGCGCTGGTGGCGGGATCGGTCCTGTGGCTGACGGTGCGGTTCCGCGGCCGGCTCACCGCCCGGCTCCTCCTGCTGCAGGGCGTCTTCTACATCGGGTACGTCGGGTTCGTGATCACCCGCCTCTAACGCGGGCGGCTCAGGTCTCGTCCGCCGTGGGGCTCGGGGGCATGTTCGCCTTGGACAGGACCGCGTCCGTGGCCACGTCGGCGAAGATCGCGGCGGCGTCGGACGAGGACAGGAACACGACGGAGATATCGCCCTGCATCCCGGCGCTCCCCGGCAGGACGGCGTTCGCGACGCCCTTCGGGTTCACGTGCGACGCGGTGTAGGCGAGGTCGATCGCCTCGTCGATCGGCATCGACGCGTGGACGTACTTCATCCCGGCCGCGATCCACGGGAACAGCTGCGACTGGTCCTTCTGGAACGCCTTGCGGAACTGCTCCAGGAACGCGAGCAGGATCCGGCCGCCGTTCTCGGACCGCGCGAAATCGCCCTGCGCGAAGCTGTGGCGGTCGCGCGCGAACGCCAGCGTCTGCCTGCCGTTCAGCGTGTGCGTCCCCGGCTCGAAGCTGGCGCCGGAGTTGTAGTCCTCCATCGAGAACGGGATCGTGATCGTGAGCCCGCCCAGCTCGTCGACGAGGTCGGTGATCCCCCAGAACGTCGTGATCGCCCAGTAGTCGATCGTCAGGCCCGAGAGCGACTCGACCGTCTCGACGAGCAGGTCGGGCCCGCCGGCGACCAGCGACGAGTTGATCTTGGCCGTGCCGTACCCGGGGATCGGGACCCACGAGTCGCGCGGGATCCCGATGACCGACGCCCTGTGCGTCTGCGTGCTGATCGATACGACGTGGATCGAGTCGGCGAGCGAGTGCATCACGTCCTCGCCCTCGCGCGCGCCGCTGCCCACCATCAGGACCACGATCGGGTCGTCGGCGGACATCGACGGCGCGAAGCCCGCGTGCGCCTTGCCGATAAGGATCCCGGTCTGGGCCGAGGCCGTGTGCGCGAAGCCGACGATCGACGCCGCGGCGACCCCGCAGGCCACGATCCATGCGAGGAACGCGGCTCCGGCGATCCGGGCGCGACGGGTCACGACGCCTCCGCCGACGGGGTGGGGCTCGGGGCGGCCGTCTGCTCCTCGTCGTCGCGCTGCACGTGGAACGCCACGATCTTCCACTCGCCGTCGATCTGCCGGAACGTGAACTCGCCGTTGCTCTGCATCAGCACGTCCGGCGCGCCGTCCTTGCCGCGTCCGGTGGCCCGGAAGATCACCACCGCGACGACCGCGACCGGCTCGTCCTTGTGGCTCAGCAGGACCTTCGTCTTGAGCTGAGCCAGGCCGGGCTCGATCTGGTCGAACGCGTCGCCCGCGCCCTCCCCGGCGGTAAGGACCGCGGCCTGAGCCTGCGCCTCGGCCGCGGCGTCCGTGTCGAACAGCGGCCAGACCTCGTCGTACGAGCCGGCGGTCCAGTTGTCCACGTCGAAGAAGGCCTCGAGGTACAGCGCGTCCATCAGGCCCTCGATCTCGTCGGCGGAGGGCTGGGCGGCCGGCTTCAACTCCTCGGGCGTCACGTTCACGCGCGTGGGCACGGCGAGCACCTTCGTCGTCTCGAACGAGAACTCGGGTGTGACCGGCCCGTCGTCGCCGATCCCGGGGATCAGGCCCCCGCCCCTGCCGCTGCCGTCGCTCGCCAGCACCACGACCACGACCCCGATCACGAGGACGGCGACGATCCCGCCGACGATCAGGGCGGGCTTGCGGGATGGACGGCTGGCGTGGCGGCCTTCGGACAAACCGCCGTTCAGGGTACGGGCGGTCCCGGGGCCCAACAACCATCCGGGTGTTGCGATCCGGCGACGACGGCGATCCGAAGACGCGTGGGGTAGGCTCCGCCTCGGCGTGCCGGGAAGCCTGGTCGGCCCGAGCGAAGGGATCGCTCGGAGGGAGGCGATCATGGCCGAGGGACGTCCGGACCCAACCGACGCGGCAGCCGGCGAACCCGCCCTGCGTCGTCCGTTCAGCCATCGCGACACCGCGGTCTCGCGGCGCGTCGTGCGTCCGCTCCAGGAGTTCCTGCGGACCTCATCGGCGAGCGCGATGCTGCTGCTCGCCGCCGTGGTCGTCGCGCTCGTGTGGGCGAACTCGCCCTGGAGCGCGAGCTACGTGCGTCTGTGGTCCACGGTGATCTCGATCCGCGTCGGCGATTGGGCCCTGTCCGGAGACCTGTCGCACTGGATCGACGACGGGCTGATGACGATCTTCTTCCTGGTCGTCGGGCTCGAGATCAAGCGCGAGCTGACGACGGGCGAGCTCCGAGCCTGGCGCGCCGCCGCCGTGCCGGCCGTCGCGGCGATCGGCGGGATGGTGGTACCGGCGCTCATCTTCGTCGCGCTCAACGCTGGTTCCCCGGCCGGGCGCGGGTGGGGCATCCCGATGGCTACCGACATCGCGTTCGCCCTGGGGGCGCTGACGCTGGCCGCCGCCTACGCCCCGGCCGCCCTCAAGCCACTGCTCCTGACGCTGGCGATCGTGGACGACATCGGCGCGATCGTCGTGATCGCGCTCTTCTACTCGGGCGGCATCGCGACGATCCCGCTGCTGCTCGCCGTCGCGATCGTCCTGGCGATCGTCGGCCTCCAGCGGATCCACGTGCGCGCGGCGCTGCCCTACCTCGTGCTGGGCGTCGGACTCTGGTACGCCACCCTGCGGTCGGGGGTCCACCCGACGATCGCGGGGGTGATCTTGGGCCTGCTCACGCCGGCCCGCCCGTTCCAACGGCCCGCGGCCGTGAGCGCCGAGGCCCGGAGGGTGGCCGACGCGACCAGCGACGTCCCGGAGCCACCCGACGAGGATGCGCTCATGTGGATGCGGCTGTCCTGGCTATCGAAGGAGTCGGTGTCGCCGCTCGCCCGCGTGGAGCACATCCTGCTTCCCTGGTCGAGCTTCGTGATCCTGCCGGTCTTCGCCCTGGCGAACGCCGGGGTCGAGCTGTCCCGGTCCGCGCTCGCGAACGTGGTCACGTCGCCGCTCGGGCTCGGGATACTCCTAGGTCTCGTGCTCGGCAAGCCGATCGGCGTCCTCTCGGGCTCGTTCCTGGCGGTGCGCACGCGCCTGGGGGTCCTGGACCCGGACGTCGGATGGGGGGATCTCACGGGCATGGGCGCGACGGCTGGGATCGGGTTCACGGTCGCGCTGTTCATCGCGGAGCTCGCGTTCCCGGGCGGCCGCGATCTGGACGTCGCGAAGGTCGCGATCCTGGTGGCATCTACGCTCGCCGCGATAGTCGGATACGTGCTGCTGCGGCTCTCGCCAGGGCCGGCGCGACCGAGCGAGGATCAGTCCGCCGCGCTGTCCCCGCCGGGCTGACGTCCGCGGTACGTGATCACGCGCACGCGCTCGAGAGTGATCAGCCCGTCGCCGACCATCCCGTCGAGCGCCGGCAGGATCTCCTCGATCCGCTCCGGCTCGTCCACGAGCTCGATCACGACGGGGAGGTCGGTAGACAGGCGCAGGATCCGCGTCGTGTGGATCCGCGACGTCGCGCCGAACCCCTCGATCCCACGCAGGACCGTTGCGCCGGCGAGGCCGCGTTCGCGCACGAGCTCGACGATCGCCTCGTAGAGCGGGCGGCCCTGCCACCGGTCGGACTCGCCCACGAAGATCCGCAGCAGGGTGCCCTCGCCTTCCACCTTCATGTCAGATCGCCCTCCCCAGCGTCAGGCCGAGCCACGCGGCGCCGAGCCCGAGCGCCAGGCTCGCTCCGACGTTCAGCATCGCCAACCCGTACGACGCGTCCTCCAGCAAGCGCACCGTCTCGAGCGAGAACGTCGAGAACGTCGTGTACGCGCCCAGGAACCCGATCGTGAGCGCGGTCCGTAGCATCGGCGGGGCGTTCCACCGTTCGGTCAGGACCACGAACAGGAGGCCGAGCACGAACGACCCGCTCACGTTGATCACGAGCGTGTCCCACGGGAACAGGGTCGGGAACCGCTGGGCGATCAGCCCGCCGAGCCCGTACCGCGCGAGCGCCCCGAGCGCCCCGGCTGCCGCCACCCCGACGATCGTTCCCACGTCGCGAACCTCCTCCGCGTCGCAGGAGCCATCAGCCGCGAGCCGGCGGTTCGGGCGAGCCCCATCGCCCGCGACGGCGGGGCCGTCGCTCGGTGCCACGATGAGTCTACGCAGGTCAGGCGCGTAGAGCCTTCCCTATACTGCTCGGGTTCCGGTCCGCCGGAACGCTTGAGGGAACCCCCACTTCCACGTTCGAGGAGGGTGCATGCACGGCGTCCTGGCGCAGGAAGGCGGCCCGATCGAGGCCGTCTTCGGCTCGTTCGAGAAGACGATGCTCTGGTTGATCCTGGGCGTCTCGCTGCTGGCACTGGTGTTCGCGTACTACCTGGTCCGGGAGGTGCTCGCCGCACCCGAGGGGACCGAGAAGATGAAGGACATCGCCCGCGCCATCCAGGTCGGCGCGAAGGCGTACCTGAGCCGCCAGTTCCGCACCCTCGGGATCTTCCTGGCGCTGCTCACCGTGGCCCTGTTCTTCGTGCTGCCGGTCCCGGAGAACGCCGAGCACGGCGAGTTCTCGCTGCGGTTCGGTCGTTCGGCGGCGTTCATCCTGGGCGCCGCCTTCTCGGCGCTGACGGGCTACGTCGGGATGTGGCTCGCGGTCCGGGCGAACGTGCGCACCGCGAACGCCGCGCGCGAGTCGGGGCTGCGCCGCGCGATGCGGATCGCCTTCCGGGCCGGCGGGGTGGCGGGGATGTTCACGGTCGGGCTCGGCCTGTTCGGCGCCACCCTGATCCTGCTGATCTACCAGGGCGACGCCACGAGCGTGCTGGTCGGGTTCGGCTTCGGCGGTGCCCTGCTCGCGATGTTCATGCGGGTCGGCGGCGGGATCTTCACCAAGGCCGCGGACGTGGGCGCCGACCTGGTCGGCAAGGTGGAGCAGGGGATCCCCGAGGACGACCCGCGCAACGCCGCGACGATCGCCGACAACGTCGGCGACAACGTCGGCGACTGCGCGGGCATGGCGGCCGATCTGTTCGAGTCGTACGAGGTCACGCTGGTCGCCTCGCTGATCCTGGGCGCCGCCGCGTTCGCCGACAGCCCGCAGGGCGCGATCATCGGCGTGATGTTCCCCCTGTTCGTCCGCGCCGTCGGCGTGATCACGTCGATCGTCGGGATCCTGGCGGTCTCGCCGCGCTCCGAGGAGGAGCACGGGATGCGCGCGATCAACCGCGGGTTCTTCATCTCGGCCCTGATCTCGGCGGCCGCGGTGTTCGTGATCTCGAAGGTCTACATGGACAGCTGGGCGCCGGCCATCGCGGTGTCGATCGGCCTGGTGCTGGCGAGCGTGATCCAGGTGCTGACGCAGTACTACACGGACACGAAGTACAAGCCGGTGCAGGAGATCGCGGAGTCGACGGTCACCGGACCGGCGACGACGATCCTGTCCGGGCTCTCGAGCGGGATGGAGTCGACCGTCTGGTCGGCGCTCGTGATCTCCGGGGCGATCATCTGCTCGTTCCTACTGGGCGACTCCGTCGCGGAGCGCCTGTACTTCATCTCGCTCACCGGGATGGGTCTGCTCACGACGGTCGGCGTGATCGTGTCGATGGACACGTACGGCCCGGTCTCGGACAACGCGCAGGGCATCGCCGAGATGTCCGGCGAGTTCGAGGGCCGGCCGGCCGAGATCCTGGGCGGCCTCGACGCGATCGGCAACTCGACGAAGGCGATCACGAAGGGGATGGCGATCGCGACCGCCGTGATCGCGGCGACCTCGCTGTTCGGCTCGTTCGAGGAGGCCTTGAAGGAGGCCGGAGCGTCCGTGTTCGACATACGGATCAACCATCCGGAGGTCCTGGTCGGGCTGTTGATCGGCGGGACCGTGGCGTTCCTGTTCTCGTCGCTCGCGATCCGCGCGGTGGGAAGGGCGGCGCAGCAGGTCGTGGTCGAGGTACGGAACCAGTTCCGCGACCACCCCGGGATCATGGACTACTCCGAACAGCCCGACTACAGCCGGGTCGTCGACATCTGCACCAAGACGTCCCTGCGCGAGCTGCTCACGCCGGGGCTGCTGGCCGTGCTCTCGCCGATCATCGCCGGGTTCCTGCTGAAGGAGGAGTCCCTCGGCGCATTCTTGGCCGGCGCGATCGTGACCGGCCAGCTGCTCGCCGTGATGCTCTCGAACTCCGGCGGCGCGTGGGACAACGCGAAGAAGTACATCGAGGAGGGCCACTACGGCGGCAAGAACAGCGAGAGCCACAAGGCCGCGGTGATCGGCGACACGGTCGGCGATCCGTTCAAGGACACGGCCGGCCCCGCGCTGAACCCGCTGATCAAGGTGATGAACCTGGTGGCGCTGCTGATCGCGCCCGTCGTCGTCGAGCACGCGGCCGACACGGGACTGCGGCTCACGATCGGGCTGATCGCGGTAGCGGTCCTCGCCGTCGCGATCTACATCTCCAAGTCGCGGAGGTCCGAGCTGGACCTGTCCGGCGCGGACGGCGCGCCCACGACCGCGGCCTGACCCGACGATGGGCTGGCTCCGCCGCTGGCTCGACCGGCTCACCGAGAGCGATGAGTCGCGGCTGGCGGCGGAGACGAGGGATTGGGCCGAGACGATCGACGGCGCGGTCCGGATCGTGGACGCCCCGATGCGCAAGCCCGTGAAGATCGCCGGCGTGATCCGGCGTCTGACGGTGTTCCCGATGGCCGGCAAGGAGGCGCTCGAGGCGCTGATCTCGGACGGCACCGGCGAGGCCGTGATCACGTTCATGGGACGACGTGGGATCGGGGGCCTCACCCTCGGCACGCGCGTGGTGGTCGAGGGCGTGCTCGGCGAGCAGCGCGGCGTCGTGAAGATGCTGAACCCGAAGCTCGAGTTCAGCGGCTGAGGGCGAGGCGTCTTGGAGCCTCGGTCCGGGCCGGCGATGGACCCGTCCGTACGCGAGTACCTGACCGCGACGCGTGGACGGGCGATCGCGGCCTTCCTGCTGGCGACCATCGGGACCGCGGCGCTGATCGCGATGCTGCTGCCGCTTCGCGACGACCTGACGGCGCTCTCCGAGGGGTTCCTCTTCCTGTTCCTGGTGATCGCGACCGTCGTGGTCGGCGGGCTCGCCCCGGGGCTGGTCGCGTCGTTCGCGGCGTTCCTGGGGTTCAACTTCTTCTTCATCCCGCCGTTCGGCACGTTCCGGATCGGCAAGGGCGAGGACGTCTTGGTGCTGTGCGCGTTCCTGGTGCTGTCGATCCTGATCTCCGTCCTGATCGCGTGGGCCCGGGCCCGCGCGGACGCAGCCGAGGCGCGCGAGCGCGAGCTGCGGACCCAGCAGGAGCTCAGCCGTCTCCTGGTCGAGCCGCGGCCGGGCGCCGAGGGCTACGGCCTGATCCTGCGGGCCGTCGTCACGCGGTTCGGGTACGCGGACGGCGCCCTGTTCGCCCAGCCGTACGGCGATCTCTCGGGCCTGGAGGAGGTGGCGACGGCGAACGCCGAGCCGGGGTCGATCCCGCTGGCGGGAGACGTCGAGGGTGTGGAGCGTCTGCCGCTGTCAGTGGGGAGACGGAGCCTTGGCGTGATCGTCCTGCGGGGTGGACGCGGACCGCTGGCTCCGGCAGAGCGGCGGATCCTGGCCGCGTTCTCGAACCAGCTGTCCCTGTTGCTCGAGCGCGACCGCGTGATCCGGGCGGCGGTTGAGGCGCAGCGGGGAGCGGGTGCGGCGTGGCTCCCTCACCCGCCGACGGTCGGACCGTAGCTCCGGTCGGAGATCAGATGCTGCCGGCGGCGAGCTGGTCGTCGCCAGACGTGCCGCCGGGCATCCCCGGGCCTACGACGGCCTCGCGGAGCGCGCGCTCGGATTCGGCCGAGGCGAGCGCGACGACCTCGTCGCCCGCCGCGAAGACCGACTCGGGCTGGGGGATGACGACGTGGCCCTCGCGGAGCATCGCGACGATCGCCGAGTCGGGCGGGAGACGCAGCTCGTAGAGCGGGCGGCCAACCGACGGCGAGCCCTCGGGGAGCGTCATCTCGACGATCGAGACGCGCCCTCCCTCGAGCCTGATCAGGCGGACAAGGTCGCCCACCGTCACGGCCTCCTCGACCATCGCCGTGAGGATGTGTGGGGGCGACACGGCCGCATCGATGCCCCATTGCTCGGTGAACAGCCACTCGTTCTTAGGGTGGTTCACGCGGGCCAGGACGCGGGGGACGGCGAACTCGGTCTTGGCCAGGAGCGAGGTCACCAGGTTGTCCTCGTCGTCGCCGGTGGCGGCGACGACGACATCGGCCGACGCGAGATCGGCCTCCTCGAGCACCCACGGCTCACAGGCGTCGCCGAGCATCACGTTGACCTTCGGCGCCCAGGCGGTGAGGCGCTCGACCTCCTGGCGGCTCTGCTCGACCAGCGTCACCGCGTGACCCCGGTCGGCCAGGTCGGAGGCGAGGTGCCGACCCACCGCTCCGCCGCCGGTCACCACGACCCGCATCAGGCCTGCTCTCCGCTCGGCGGCGCGAGCTGCTCGTCGAGCAGGTCCATGCCGTCCTTGGCCATGATCACGCCCAGGAAGTCGCCCGCCTGCATGACGCTGTCCGCGACGGGGATGAACCCGCCGCCGCCGCGCGACACGGCAGCGACCAGGAGCTTGCCGGGGATGTCGAGCGACGAGACCGGCCTGCCGACCAGGTGCGGGGGGACCGGGACCCGTAGCCGAACCAGGTCGCCGCCGCCGAGGCTCTCGCGGACCTCCTCGCGGTCGTGGAACAGCATCAGCTCTATCTGCTTCACGCCCCACTTCACGGTCGCGACGGTGGGGATGTTCAGCCGCTCGTAGATCTCGGCTCGACGCGGATCGTAGATCCGGGCCACCACGCGGGGCACGTGGTAGTGCTCCAGGGCGACCCGCGCCGACACGATGTTCGAGTTGTCCCCGCTCGAGACCGCGACGAAGGCGTCGGCCTCCTTGATGCCCGCCTCCTCGAGGATGTCGCGGTCGAACCCCAGCCCGACGAACGTCTTGGCCGAGAAGCCGGGGGGGATCCGGTCGAAGGCCTCGGGACGCTTGTCGATGATCGCGACGTCGTGTCCGTCGTCGCGAGCTTCACCACCAGCTCCGCGCCGACCGCCCGCACCCCATGATGATCACGCGCACGGGGGCTGGGTAGCCGTTCCGCTCATCCGCGGCCACGACGCCTGGCTACGATAGCCGCCGTGACCACGTCCGCACCCGGGGTGCGCGCCGGGGGGTTCGTCAAGCGTCTGCTCGTGGGACGCGCCCTGGCGTCCCACAAGGCCGAGCACCAGCTGCTCCCGAAGGTCCTGGCCCTGCCGGTCTTCTCCTCGGACACCCTCTCCTCGGTCGCCTACGCGACCGAGGAGATGATGCTCGTCCTCATCACGGCCGGCGCGGCGGCGCTCGCCTACAAGGTGCCGATCGCGATCGGGATCGCGCTGCTCCTGATCATCGTGACCACCTCGTACCGGCAGACGGTCCGCGCATATCCGCGCGGTGGCGGTTCCTACATCGTGGCCCGCGAGAACCTGGGCACGATCCCCGGGCTGGTCGCGGCCGCGGCGATCCTGTCCGACTACACCCTGACCGTCGCGGTCAGCATCACGGCCGGGACGAACGCGATCACCTCCGCGCTCCCCAGCCTCGGCGAGCACCGGGTGTTGATGGCCGTCTCGCTGGTGTTCCTGGTCACGCTCGCCAACCTCCGCGGCGTCAAGGAGGCCGGCACGCTCTTCGCGGTGCCGACCTACGGGTTCGCGGCCATCGTCGGGGTCACGATCCTCATCGGGCTCGTGGGATGCGCGGACGGCACGTGCCCGCAGGCGCCCACCGCGCATCTGGAGGTCGAAGCGACCGCGACGCTCTCGCTCTTCCTGCTCCTGCGGGCGTTCTCGTCCGGGGCGTCGGCGCTGACGGGCGTCGAGGCGATCGCCGACGGCGTCCAGGCGTTCCGGCGGCCTCAGGCGCGCAACGCCGCGACCACCCTGGCCCTCATGTCCGCGACCGCGGTCGCGCTGTTCATGGGCATCACCGTGCTGGCACAGCTGTTCCACGTGCGGATCGACGAGGAGATCGCGGCGTCGCAATCGGTCCTGTCCCAGATCGGCGAGACGGTGTACGGACGCGGCCTGGGTTTCATCCTGTTGCAGACCTTCACGGCCGCGATCCTGATCCTGGCGGCGAACACGGCGTTCCAGGATTTCCCTCGCCTGTCGGCGATCCTGGCCCGCGACCACTACATGCCGCGGCAGTTCAGCAACCGGGGCGACCGGCTGGTGTTCTCGAACGGCGTGATCGTCCTTGCGGCGATCGCCTGCCTGTTGATCTGGGTGTTCGACGCCAACCTCACGCGCCTGATCCAGATGTACGTGCTCGGGGTGTTCACGTCGTTCACGCTGTCGCAGGCGGGGATGGTCGTCGCTGGTTCCAGCTCAAGACCGAGGGCTGGCGAGGCCGGGCGACGATCAACGGGATCGGGGCCACCACGACCGGGGTCGTCCTGGTGATCGTCACGATCACGAAAGTTCCACGGCGGCGCCTGGATCGTGATCGTCGCCATCCCGATCATCGTGATGCTCTTCCTGTCGGTCCATCACCACTACGGATACGTGCAGGGCCTGCTGCGATCGCGGCGGCTCTCCGGCACGGACAGGGCCGAGACCACGTTCATCCTGCTGGTGCCGGACCTCGGGCCCGCCACCCTGGAAGGCGCTCGGCTACCTGCGCGCGGTCCGGCCGGAGCGGCTCGAGGCGTGGTTCGTCGGCCCGCCCGGCCTCCTACCGAGCCACCGTCACGTTGTGGGCGGGCGTCGCCCCGCGGCTCGGCGAGCTGCGGCGGCTGGACGGTGCCGACAAGCACCTGGTGCGCGAGGTCCGCACACGCTGATCCGCGGGCGTGACGTCCGTCAGAGCTACACCGCGGTGGTGATCCCCGAGACCCTTCGCGGCCGGCGATGGTTCAGTTCCTCGCTCACCGGCGGGCGCTCCTGCTGAAGGGTTCCCTGTTGTTCGAGCCGGGGGTCGTCGTCACCGATGTGCCGTTCGTGCCGGAGCTCGAGGAGGTCCGTGGAGGTCGCGCCCTCGAGCCCGAGCGGAGCGTCGTGCTCGTTCCGGTCTCCGGGGTCCACGACGCCACCGTGCGCGCCGTCTCGTACGCGAGCTCGCTGCATCCCGCGGCGATCCAGGCGATGTTCTTCGTGACCGATCCCGAGGAGGTCGGTCCGGTGATCGACGCACGAGCGCGAGCTGGGCATACCGCTCGTGATCACCGAGGCGCCGTTCAGGACATCGATCGGCCGCTGCTGGACGAGATCCGGTTGAACACGGAGCGCGGGGACACGGTCGTGACGGTCGTCCTACCGGAGCTGGTGCCTCGTCATTGATGGGGAGAACCTGCTCCACAACCAGACGGCGTTCGCGATCAAACGCATGCTGCTGTTCGAGCCGGGCGTGGTCGTGACCAGCGTGCCGTTCCATCTGCGCGAGCCCGAGACGCCCGATGGCGGCGCCCGCCGGCGCCGACCGAGCCATGAGCCGTAGCATCTGGGCCCGATGAGCCGGCCGGCGACCGCGCACCCAGCGCGCCCTCGACGAGCGTCGCTAAGCGCATCCTCGTCGGGCGAGCCGTCGAGAGCGCCCGGCTGGAGCACACGCTCCTCCCGAAGATCCTGGCGCTGCCGGTGTTCTCGTCGGACACCCTGTCGTCGGTCGCCTACGCGGCCGAAGAGATCCTGATCGTCCTGCTGACCGCGAGCGCCACCGCCAAGTACCTCGAGTTCCCGATCGCGGTCGCGATCTCCACCCTGATGGTGATCGTGATCGCCTCCTACCGGCAGACGGTGCGGGAGTACCCGAACGGCGGCGGGGCGTACATCGTGAGCCGCGCGAACCTGGGCGAGTATCCGGGACTGATCGCGGCCTCGGCGTTGCTGGTCGACTACGTGATGACGGTGGTCGTCTCGACGGTCGCCGGAGTGGTCGCGATCACCTCGGCGGTGCCGTCGCTCGGACCTCACAAGGTGATCCTGTCGATCGGGTTCGTCCTGCTGATCACGCTGGCCAACCTGCGCGGCGTCAAGGAGTCGGGGACGCTGTTCGCCGTCCCGACCTACGGGTTCATCGTCGCGGTCGTCGTCATGGTCGCGGTGGGCCTGTGGGAGTGCATGGGCGGCTGCCCGGTCGCGGCGGAGGTGGAGCCGATCCCCGGCCTCGCCGCCACCGGCGGCGCGGTGGGGCTCTGGATCGTCCTGCGGGCGTTCTCGTCCGGGTCTACGGCGCTCACCGGCGTGGAGGCGATCTCGAACGGCGTGTCGGCGTTCCGGCGCCCGCAGGCTCGCAACGCGGCCGAGACGCTCGTGCTCATGGGCGTGATCGCGATCACGTTGTTCCTGGGGATCTCGTGGCTCGTGACCCACATCGACGGGATCACGGTCAGCGAGCACCGATCGGTCGTGGCGCAGGTCGCGCACACGGTGTTCGGCGGTGGGTTCGGCTTCTACATCGTGCAGGCGTTCACGGCCGCGATCCTGATCCTAGCGGCGAACACGGCGTTCCAGGATTTCCCGCGCCTGTCGGCGATCCTCGCCCGCGACCACTACATGCCGCGGCAGTTCAGCAACCGCGGGGACCGGCTCGTGTTCTCGAACGGTGTGATCGGTCTGGGGCTCGCCGCCTGCCTCATGATCTACGTCTTCGACGCGGACCTGACGCGCCTGATCCAGATGTACGTGCTCGGGGTGTTCACATCGTTCACGCTTTCCCAGACCGGGATGGTCCGGCACTGGCTCGCCGAGAAGCACAAGGGCGCGGACGCCGAGAAGGGGTGGCAGCGCGCGATCGCGATCAACGCGGTCGGCGCCGTCACGACCGCGACGGTCCTGGTCGTGATCACCGCGACGAAGTTCCTGCACGGCGCGTGGCTGTCCATCCTGGTGATGGCGGCGATCGTGCCGCTGCTGAAGGCGATCCACCGGCACGCTACGTCGTGACCCAGGCGGCGCTGCGCCGGGGGCCGCCGAACCGGGAGCGGTCCGGGGCCAACCACGTCGTGGTCCTGGTCCAGCGGCTCGACGCCGCCACCGTGGAGGCGATCGGGTACGTCAAGTCGATCCGTCCCACCGACGTGCGCGCCGTCCACCCCTCGGCGAGCGGCGCGATACCGCGCGAGATGCGCGAGCGATGGGGCCGCCTGGTGGGTGACGTCCGCTCGAGGCGGTGCCCGCGGGGAAACTGCTGAGGACGATGCGAGGGCGTCGTCAGCGCGATCCCGCGCGGACCCGGCGTTTCGTCACCGTCATCGTCCCCGAGACCGTGCGCGGCACCCTGTTCGCCTACGTCGTGCATCGCCGGGCTTCGTTCGCCTGAAGGCCGGCCTCCTGCGCGAACCCAACGTCGTCGTGACCGACGTGCCCGTCGTAGCGGTGGAGGACATCGGCGACGCCAGGGTCGGAAGCCGTTCCTGCCAGGCGCTCCGTGACGCTCGTGTTCGTCTCCGCCGTGAACGACGCGACGATCCGGGCCGTGAACTACGCGGTGTCGCTCGGCGCGCCCGAGACGCGGGCCGTCACGTTCGAGCTGGATCCGGAGGGGCGGTGGGGATCGAGCGCGACTGGTTCGATCGCCGGCTCCCGATCCCGCTCGACGTCGTGGAGGCGCCGTTCCGCGACCTGACCAAGCCCGATGCTGGA
This sequence comes from Actinomycetota bacterium, assembly GCA_046330185.1. Taxonomy (GTDB): domain Bacteria; phylum Actinomycetota; class UBA4738; order UBA4738; family HRBIN12; genus DATBLY01. The sequence goes on along the minus strand of JAXLTF010000011.1, from coordinate 80,157 downwards.
CAAGGGTCCGGCGGTTCACGGATCGAGGCGACACCGTCGTGACGGTCGTGATCCCCCAGGGTTCTGGTCAGCAGATGGCGACATCTGTTGTTGCACAACCAGAACGCGCGCTCTTCGTCAAGCGCCTGATGCTGTTCGAGCCGAACGTCGTGCTCTCGAGCGTGCCGTACGTGCTGGACGAGGCGGAAGACGTGGTCGCTGCGGGTGGGACCCGATGATGGACCGCGACGCGGCGATCGCCTATGCCGCGAGAAGTGCCTGAAGCAGACGACCGTCCGGCACCTGATCTCGGTCGAGGGCGTGATGCGAGTGCTCGCCGTCCGGCTGGACCAGGACGAGGACGCGTGGGCGCTCACGGGCCTGTTCCACGACCTGGACCAGGACCATACGGGCGACGACGCGGCGAACCACGCGCACCTGGCCGCCGGATGGCTCCGCGAAGCGGGCGTGGACGAGGCGATCGTGAACGGGGTCCTGGCGCACGCCGATCCCGCCTACAGGACGGATCTGATGTCGCGCGCGATCGTCCATGCCGACGCGGTCGCGGGCCTACTGGTCGCCTCGGCCCTCGTCCGGCCGGAGAAGACGGCGGGGATGAAGGTCTCCTCGGTCAAGAAGAAGCTCAAGGAGAGGGCGTTCGCGCCGGGCGTGAACCGACAGGAGATCCTGGACGTCGAGGCGTCGATCGGGCTACCGCTCGACGAGTTTCTGGCCCTCGGCATCGCCGGCGTGCAGGCGGTTGCGGCGGACATGGAGCTGTTCACAGCGACCACGGCTTGAGCTCCTCGCGAAGGATCGAGGAGATCTCCGCGCCGTACAGGAACAGCCACATCGCCAGGCGGATGAAGATCATCAGACCGAAGAGGGCCGCGATCGAGCCATAGAGCACGCTCGCCTTCGCGACGAACCGGCCCACGTACCAGCCCCCGAACAGGCGCAGGAGCTCGAACCCGATCGTCATCCACAGGGCGCCCGTCAGATGGTCGCGGATCGGCACGCCGCGCGTGGGCGTGAGGAGCCTGTAGGCGAGCAGCCAGTACCCGAACATGATCACCGCGATCGAGAGGCGGATCACGACGGCGACCGGCAGCGCGATCAACCCATCGGCGGTGAGCCCCGAGACGTAACCGGTCGCCCCGATCGTGGTGAGGAGCAACGCCCCGAGCACGATGGAGACCCCGAGGGCGCACGGTTCACGATGAAGTTCTCCCGGCCGCCGAAGATCCTGTCGAGCGCCTTCTGGGCGCGGCTCGTCAGGGTGGAGCCGACCCATAGGGCGCCGATCAGCCCGATCAACCCCAGGCCCGTACGCGCCGCCTGCAGGGACGCGATCCGATCCTGGACCAGGTCGTTCGCGCCCGGGACCTCCTCGATCACCCGCTGGAGCCAGCCCGGAGCCCCCAGCTCGTCGACCAGGAAGCCCGCGATCGACAAGCCGACGAGCGCGAGCGGCAGGATCGAGAGCAGGGCGTTGTAGGTGAGCGCCGCCGCGTACACGCTCACCTGGTCTTGCCTGCTCTTGAGGTGGACCTCGAGCGCGAGCTGGGTGGCGCGGACCACACGGGTCTGCACGCGCGGGGTCAGCTTGCCGAGACCCACGCTCACGAGCTGGATCGAGCGCGCGATCCATGTCTCCGCTAGGTCACGCCCTCGCCGGGTCCAGCGCTGCGCTACCGTAGCCATGTCGAGCCGCAGCTTCGCACGGAGAGGTGCACGTGAACATCAGACCGGCCACGCAGGACGACGTCGAGTTCCTCAAGCGCATGCTGTACGAGGCGGCGCGCTGGAACCCGGACTGGCCGACCGAGCCGATCGAGTCGGTCCTGGAGGACCCGATGCTCCACCGCTTCTACGACGGTTGGGGCCGCCGCGGGGACGCCGGCGTGATCGCCGAGCTCGAAGGTGTGCCGGTCGGCGCCGCCTGGTACCGCCTGTTCACCCGCGAGGAGCCGGGCTACGGGTTCGTCGACGAGAAGATCCCGGAGCTGGGGCTGGCGGTCGAGCCGATGCACCGCCGCAAGGGGATCGGCGGCACGCTCCTGCGCGCCCTGATGGTCCAGGCGCGCGAGGAGGGGTTCCAGTCGCTCTCGCTCTCGGTCGCCGTGCACAACCGCTCGCGGATGATGTACCAGCGGGTCGGCTTCGAGCGCGTGTCCGAGGACGAGGGCGGGTCCTGGACGATGGTCGTCAACCTGTAGGCGAGCTCGGTCGTTCGTCCGCCGCGGCGGCGTCGAGAGCCGCGTACTCCGCCCGCACCTGGCGCCACCGGCGCGTGATCCACCAGATCCCGCCCGCGAAGATCGCGATCGAGATGGCCCAGGCGATCGGGCGCAGGACCCGCTCGGCGGCGGCCCAATTGTCGCCCAGCACGTAGCCGATCCACGCGAGCGCGAACGTCCACGGCAGGCATCCGAGGACCGTGTAGAGCGTGAACTTCGCGAAGTTCATGCGGGCGACGCCGGCCGGGATGCTGATGAACGTCCGCACGACGGGTAGCAGCCGCGAGAAGAAGACGGCTGCGTCCCCGTGGCGTTCGAACCAGGCATGCGCCCGATCGATCTCGTGCGGCCTGATCAGCAGGTAGCGGCCGAACCGGTCAAGGAGTGGGCGCCCGCCCCAGGCTCCCGCGGCGTACGCGATCCAGGACCCGACGAGGTTCCCGAGCGTCCCGACGACGCCGACCCAGAGCAGGCTGAGCTCCTCGCCGCCCTCCACGAAGGCGGCGCTCGCCAGCGCGCCACCGAACAGCATCGTGACCTCGGACGGGATCGGCACGGCGGCGGACTCGAGCAGCATCAGGACGAAGATCGCCACGTAGCCGTAGCGCAGGATCTCCTCGGTTACGAAGTCGGTGAACAGGGCGAGCACGCGGCGCTCCCGGGCGGTCGGGGGGCCGAGGGAGCGTAGCAGCGGCCGGAATATCCTTCGCGGAAGGCGACGTTGCCCGGGTCCCGGGGGATCGGGAGCCGCCGAGCTCAGCGCGCGGCCCTGCCGAGCCGATATGCGTGTCGGGACCGGACGCGGTGGTACCGTCCCCGCGGTGCCTGCCGGCGCCCACCTCCCCGGAACCGCGAGAGAAGGTCGAACCACATGCCGAAGACGCTCGTCGTCGTCGAGTCGCCCGCGAAGGCGAAGACGATCGAGAAGTACCTGGGCGGCGACTACGCCGTCCGGGCTTCGTACGGGCATATCCGGGACCTGCCGAAGTCCAAGCTCGGGGTCGATCCCGAGCACGACTTCGCCGTCACGTACGAGGTGCCGGAGGACTCGAAGCGCCACCTGAGCGAGCTGAAGAGGGCCCTGAGGGCCGCCGAGGAACTGGTGCTCGCGACCGACTACGACCGCGAGGGCGAGGCGATCGCGTACCACGTCGCGACCCTGTTGGGCGTCGATCCCACCCAGGCCAAGCGCGTGACGTTCACCGAGATCACGCGGGACGCGATCCTGGAGGCGTTCCGCGAGCCCCGCACCGTGGACCTGCGGCTGTTCGACGCCCAGGAGGCTCGCCGGATCCTGGACCGGCTCGTGGGGTACCGGATCAGCCCGATCCTGTGGAAGCGCGTGAGGCCGGGGCTCTCCGCCGGGCGTGTCCAGTCGGTCGCCGTCCGCCTGATCGTCGAGCGGGAACGCGAGATCGCGGCGTTCGTCCCGGTCGAGTACTGGAGCGTGGACGTCCGGCTGACCCCGACCGACCGGGAGCAGCCGTTCCTGGCCCGACTGACGCAGGTCCCGGAGGGGAAGCTCGCGTCTGCCCCCGACAAGAAGGGGATCCTGCTAAGCGCCGAGGCCGACGCGGCGACCCACGTCGGGCGGCTGCCGGCCGCCTCGTACCGGGTCACGAAGGTCGAGCAGAAGGAGCGCAAGCGCTCCCCGGCGCCGCCGTTCACGACCTCGACCCTGCAGCAAGAGGCCGCGCGCAAGCTCGGCTTCGGGGCTCGCCGGACGATGTCGATCGCGCAGCGCCTGTACGAGGGGATCGACCTCCCCGGCGAGGGCACGGTCGGCCTGATCACGTACATGCGGACCGACTCCGTGAACATCGCCGAGTCGGCGCTGCGCGAGATCTCGGAGCTGGTGAAGACCGAGTACGGGGCCGACTACGCGCTCGCGGAGTTCCGTCGGTACAAGACCCGGTCGCGCAACGCCCAGGAGGCGCACGAGGCCGTGCGGCCCACCTCGGTCCTGCGCACCCCGCAGCGCGTGGCCGCGACCCTGGACCGCGACCAGCTCCGTCTGTACACGATGATCTGGCAGCGCACGATGGCCACGCAGATGGCCGACGCGCGGTTCAACCAGGTCGGCGTCGACGTCGAGGCGGTCGCGCCGGCTTCCAACGGGGATGCGCCCGCGGTCTACGGGCTCCGCGCCACGGGGCAGACGATGATCTTCGACGGGTTCCGGCGCGTCTACTTCGAGGGTCGCGACGAGGGGCCCGACGAGGACGCGGAATCGATGCTTCCCGCGCTCACCTCCGAGCAGCTCCTCCGGATGCTCGAGGTGCTGCCTGAGCAGCACTTCACCCAACCGCCGCCCCGCTACACCGAGGCGTCGTTGGTCAAGACGCTCGAGGAGCTCGGGATCGGGCGGCCGTCCACGTACGCGTCGATCATCTCGACGATCCAGGACCGCGGCTACGTCCGCCTCGAGGACAAGCGGTTCTTCCCCGAGGACGTCGCCGGGGTGGTCACGGACAAGCTGATCGAGCACTTCCCCGACGTGGTCGACACGAGCTTCACCGCCTACATGGAGAAGGAGCTCGACGACATCGCCGAGGGCGACCTGCCCAAGGTCCAGATGCTCCACGAGTTCAACGGGCCGTTCGAGCGCGCCCTCGAGAAGGCGGAGCACTCGTTCGAGCGCTACAGCGAGGAGCTCGACGAGACGTGCCCGCTCTGTCCGACCGAGGGCCGCGAGCCCGGTCGCCTCGAGGTGAAGCTCGGCCGCTACGGCAAGTTCATCGGCTGCACGAACTACCCGGAGTGCCGGTACATCCGCAACATGGACGGGAGCGAGCGGCCCGAGCCCGAGATGCTCGATGAGACCTGCCCGGATTGCGGCCGCCAGCTCCAGCGCAGGGTCGGCCGTTACGGGCCCTTCGTCGGATGCTCGGGGTACCCGGACTGTCGCTACATCAAGAAGGAGCCGCCGGTGAGCACCGGCGTGACGTGCCCGCAGTGCGGGCAGGGCGAGATCGTCGAGAAGCGCACGCGGTTCGGGCTGATGTACGGGTGCGAGCGCTACCCCGAGTGCGACTTCGCCGTGAACCACCCCCCGATCGGCGACCGGCCGTGCCCCGAGTGCGGGGGCCTGCTGGTGCGGCGGCCGAAGTCGATCCGCTGCTGGACGTGCGGCGCCGAGATGGACGATGAGCTGAACGTCACCAAGCCCGGCGACGTGGAAGCCGAGGCCCAGGCCCGCGAGGCGAAGTCGGCGGCGCGCGCCGCGCGGGCGGCGGCCAAGGCCAAGAAGAGCGGCGCCAAGAAGAGCGCCGCCCGCAAGGGCACGGCCAGGCGGACCGCCGCCAAGCGGACGGGCGCCGCGAAGCGGCGCACGTCGGCGTCCGACCGCGCGGCGCCGGCGGCCGTCCCGGCCGCTGGCGAGGGATCCGCGGAGGCCTAGCGCGCGTGTCGAGCTTCGCCGACGAGGTCGCCGCGCTCCGCGGGACCCGGTCGGCGACGCTCCGAGATCTCCTCACCCACCCGGCGTTCTCACGCCTGTTGGCGGCGATGTCCGTGTCGTCGCTCGGCGACTGGGTCGGGTTCGTCGCGGTCACCTCGCTGGTCGCGAGCTTCGGCGGGACGGGTGGAGCGGCCCTGGCGGTGTCCGGCGTGATGGTGGCGAGGACGCTGCCGGCCCTGCTGTTCGGGCCGGTCGCGGGCGCGTTCGTCGACCGCTTCGATCGCAAGAAGCTGATGATCAGCGCGGACATCGGGCGCGGCGTGCTGTACGCCTCGATGCCCTTCCTGCGCGAGCTGTGGGCGATCTACCTGCTGTCGTTCGCGATCGAATGCCTCTCGCTCCTGTGGACGCCGGCCCGCGACGCGTCGCTGCCGAACCTGGTGCCGCGGCGCCAGCTCGCGAACGCGAACGCGATCGGGCTGGTGAGCACGTACGCGACGCTGCCGCTCGGCGGGGCGATCTTCGCGATCCTGGCGGGCATCTCGGCCGGCGTCCTGGGTCCCCGGATCCCGTACTTCGCCGAGAACACCGAGTCGCTCGCGCTGTGGCTCGACGCCGGCACCTTCGCGTTCTCGGCGCTCATGGTCAGCCGGATCCCGATCCGCACGCCCGCGTCCAAGACGCTCGAGCGCTTCGACCTCACGCGGGTGTGGCGCGACACCGTCGAGGGGATCCGGTTCCTCCGCGAGGACTCGATCGCGTCCGCGATGACGGCGGGGATCCTGGTCGCGTTCGCGGCGGTGGGCGCCGTGCTCGCCATCGGGCCGGTCTTCGTCCAGAGCACGCTGGACGCGAACGAGGCCGGGTGGGGCGTGATGGTCACCGCGTTCGGCTTGGGGATGGCGATCGGCATGGCCGGCTCGAACCAGGTGGCGAAGCTGGTGGAACGCGAGGTCGCGTTCGTCTGGTCGCTCGTGGCGGCGGGAGGCACCCTGCTCGTGTTCGCGGCGATGCCGACGTTCCCGCTCGCGGCGTCGGTCACGGTGTTCCTGGGCGTCGCGTGCGGCTCGGCGTGGGTGAACGGGTACACCCTGCTGCAGGAGAACGTCGCCGACGAGTTCCGCGGGCGCACGTTCGCGTCGCTGACGACGCTGTCGCGCCTGGGGCTGTTCCTGTCGCTGGTGCTGTTCCCTATCCTGTCGACGGTCTATGGCACGAAGGGCATCGACATCGGGTTCGACCCCGACGGGACCCGCTTGGCGCTGGCGACCGCCGGCCTGCTGGCCGCCGGCGCCGGCTTCAACACCCGACGGCTGCTGCGCCGGTACCGGATTTCGCGTCCGATCCCACTCACCCTCGTGCCCAAGCTGAGGCGCCCGCCCGCGACGGGGCTGTTCATCGCCTTCGAGGGCGTCGAGGGCGCTGGCAAGGGAACCCAGATCCGCCTCGCCGAGGAGTACCTGCGCTCGCAGGGCCTGAACGTGCTCGTGACCCGGGAGCCGGGCGGCACCGAGCTCGGCGAGAAGATCCGCGGGGTGCTGCTGGACCCCGCGACCGGCAAGCTGGACGCTCGCACGGAGGCGTTGCTGTTCGCGGCGAGCCGGGCCCAGACGGTCAGCACGATCATCCGGCCGGCGCTCGCGGAAGGCCGGATCGTGATCTGCGATCGATACGTCGACTCGTCCATCGCGTACCAGGGGAGCGCTCGGGGCCTGGGCGAGCAGGACGTGCTGACGCTGAACGTGTGGGCGACCCAGGGGTTGTTCCCCGACCTGGTGATCCTCCTGCACGTCGAGCCGGAGCTGGGGTTGCTGCGATCGACCGAGGCGCCCGATCGGATGGAACTCGAGGGTCAGGACTTCCACGCGAAGGTGTCGGACGCGTACCTGAGGATCGCCGAGGAGCACCCGGAACGGTTCATCGTTATCCACGCCGACCGGGAGCCCGCGGAGGTCTTCGACGACGTCCGGTCGGCGCTCGATCGGATCTTGAGCGACCGCGAGGAGGACGACCCGGACGGGGACGGCCCGGACGGGCCGGCCGTCGAGAGGTAGCGGCCGTCAGGGGATCAGCAGCGGGACGTCCGAACGCTCGCTGAGCGCCGAGGCGGTGCTCCCCAAGATGGCCTTGGAGGCACCGCGGCCCCTGCGGCCGACGACCAGGAGCTCGAACCCGTGCTCCGCGGCATACGCCCTGAGCGTGTCCGCCGGCCTCCCGGCGAGCACGACCACCCCGGCCGCGCCGCCGGTCTTCCCGGAAGCGAGCCCCTCCAGCTCGGCCTCGCGCTCGCGTCGCTCGGGGCCGCCGGTCGACGCGGTCTCGACGTCGAGGACCGTGGCGAGCACCAGCCGGCCGACGCGGTCGCCGATCAGCTCGATCGACCGCTCGAGCGCCGCGTGGGAGGCGTCGGAGCCGTCGATGCCCACGAGCACGTCGATGGTCCCGCCGCCGGGCGTCGGGGCGCGGAGCTCGCGCGGGGCGACCTCGCCGCCGGCCCGGACGGACCGGATCGCCACGGGGATCGAGAGGGGCCCCAGGACGGCGCCGACGACGAGCCACGTGAAGGCCGCGTGTCCGCGCCGGCCCATCACCACAGCCGCCGTGAGCCCGATCGCGATCCACACGACGAACGCGACCAGCAGGACCTGCGTGGCCGACATCGCGTAAGGATAGCGGGGCCGCGGGCCCGAGCCGCCGCGAACCCCGGCCCGGGGCCGTCGGGTCGGCGGGGACCGGTAACCTGCCGCCATGAGCTCGGTCCTGCGGTCGGTCCCGGGTCAGGGCGCGGCGATCGCGTTCCTGTCGGCGGCGCTCGAACGTCCGCACCACGCCTACGTGATGGCCGGGCCGGAGGGATCGGGGAAGTCGCTCGCGGCCCGGGCGTTCGCCGCGTCGCTGCTGTGTCCCGACGGCGGCTGCGGGACGTGCAGATCGTGCCGGCTGGCTCTCGGCGACCGGCATCCGAACGTGTTCGTCGTCGAGCCCGAGGGCCGCGACATCCACGTGGACACCGTGCGCGAAGAGGTGTGGCATCCGGCGTACCGCACCGCCCCCGAGCCCGGTCGGAAGGTGTTCCTCATCCGCGAGGCCGACCGGCTGTCGCCGGCGGCGGCCGACACCCTGCTGAAGGTGCTCGAGGAGCCGCCCGCCGACTCGGTCCTGCTGCTGCTGTCCGCCCGCGCCCACGAGCTGCCCGACACGGTCGTGTCGCGCTGTCACGTGGTGACGTTCACGGCGCTCTCCGAGCCCTTCGTCGTCGAGGCGCTCTCGGCCGAGGGCGTGGATCCGGTCCGGGCCCGGCTGGCCGCCAGGCTGACCGGCGGAAACCTGGGCCGGGCCCGCCGCCTGGCGACGGCTCCCGACGGCCTGGCGTTCCGGGACGCCGCGCGCGAGGCGATCGCGCTGGCGGCGGCCGGGCCGGCCGGGGCGCTCGACGCGGCCGGCGTGGTCCTCGACGCCGCCGGGGGCTACAGGAAGGGCCTGAAGGCCGAGCTCGAGGAGGAGCTCTCCCCGTTCCTGGACGAGCGCGGCCGCCCCGAGGAGGGGTACCGCGGGGCGATCCGGAGGATCGAGACGCGGTTCCACCGGAAGGAGCGCCGGGCCGAGCGCGACTTCGTGGACTGGGTGCTGCTGGGCGTGTCGTCGCTGCTTCGCGACCGGATCGCGGCAGACGTGGGCGGCGGGGCGGAGCTCCTCATCAACGCCGATCTCGCGCCGGAGGACCCACCGTCGTTCCTGGCCGCCGTCCGCGGCCTCGCCGGCGTCGAGCGGGCCCGGGCGGAGCTCGCGGAGGACGTCAACCTGAACCCACGCCTGGTCCTCGAGCGCGCGTTCCTGCATCTGGGCGAGCGAGCCGCGTAGGTCCGCCCGGGTCCTCGGCCGAACTGTGGTGCTGGCACCACTGGCGCCGGCTCGGGTGCGGTGGGACCCTGATGCTGGGAGAGGTGGGAGCGATGCCCGTCCGCGTGCTCATCGTCGATGACCAGGCCCCGTTCCGGATGGCGGCCCGGATGGTCGTGGATGCCACCGACGGGTTCGAGGTCGTGGGCGAGGCCGAGTCCGGTGAGGACTCCGTCGAGCTCGCCTCGTCGCTCGCGCCGGATCTGGTCCTGATGGACGTCAACCTCCCCGGGATCGACGGCCTGGACGCGACGCGGCAGATCCTCGCCGGGTCCGACGTGGTCGTCGTCCTGCTGCTGTCGACGTACGAGGAGGCCGAGTACGCGCCGCGCGCCGCGGAGTGCGGCGCGTCGGCATACATCCCTAAGGCCTCGTTCGCGGTCCCGACGGGCTCGAGGCCGCTTGGGCGGTGGCCCACGCGGCCGGAGCCGGCTGAGCTACTTCCCGCGGACCGTGACCTCTAAGACGTCCATGAACAGGGCGTCCCCGTGCGTCGACCGCATGATGAAGCGGATGAACCGCACGTTCTTCGAGCCCTTCGGGCCCTTCGGCTCGTAGGTCCGCAGCTCTCCGTCGTTCTTCGCGTTGGCCTTCACGACGGTGATCCAGTCGCCGTTCTGGGTCCGGGTCTGGATCGTGAAGCCCTTGACGCCCGACTCGGGTCCGTCGCCGCAGGTCCCGGACGATGCGACGCCGAAGCTCTGCACCTTGATCGCCTTCGGCAGCTTCACGACGGCCTTGCGGGGCCCGTCGACGCCCGAGTCGCCGTTGCGCGGAGCGTCGGATCCCCAGCCCGCGCCGAGCGCCAGGTCGAACGCTCCGCTCGGGCCGCATCCGAACGGCGTGTAGTCGGGCGGGGTGAACGACACCAGCTTGGCGCCGGCCTCCAGGGCGGCCCAGTCGCGGTTGACCTTGCGGTTCAGCACCTCGTCCCCGTCGACGACGATGTCCCGCGCGATCGATCGCTCGTAGCCCGTCGCGTCCACGACGATCGCGGGGTACGCGTCGTTGAACGGGACGTCCTCGATCAGGTAGGTCCCGTCGGCCGCCGTCTTGGTCCCCAGGTCGTTGCCGAACCCCGACGCCAGCCCCGCGACGTAGACGCTCACGTCCTTGAGCCCCTTGCCGGTGGCCTTGTTCGTGATCTTGCCGTGGATCGTGCCGCACGGATCGATCGAGCAGTCCGGCGGGAGGCTGAAGTCCTCGACCGGCGCCGTGTCGGACCCGTCGACCGCCGCCGCGAAGTAGCCCATGCCGCGCTCGGCGAACACGTTCCAGATCGCGTCCTGGCGCGAACCGCCGCTGGCGATCAGATCGGCCTGCAGGATCGAGTTGCGCATGTCCAGGAAGGACGGCTCGGGGGGCGACAGTTCCATGGCCCGCGTGACCAGTCCCTCCGTCACGCCCGTGCCCAGCGCGTCGCGGAGCTGCCACAGCGTCTGGGTCCAGATCTCGCCGTCGGCGTGCACCTCCGGCGAGCCGATGACCTTGCCGAAGTCGCCGTAGGTGTAACCGCCGTTGCCGGCCGAGGGCGTGCCGCAGTTCCCGGAGGAGGAACCGACCGGGCAGTCGGTCGCCGACTCGCGCAGCAACCCCGCGAACGTGTAGAAGCCCATGATCAGGTTGCCGTCGCCGGGGTGGTCCGGCTTGTAGCCCTCGTCGTTGAGGAAGTCCATCGCGTACCAGTCGCTCCAGCCCTCGCCCATCGCGCCCGACTGGGCGGAGTTGAGCGCGCCGGCGCCGTCGGGCGTGATGACGAGACGGTTCGACAGCCCGTGCGTGTACTCGTGGTAGACGACCTCCGCGTCGTCACCGCCGTTCGCGGCCGGCAGCCCCTCGAGACCCTGGACGGGCACGAACAGGTACATCTGCATGATGGGGGACTCCCCATCCGGCAGCGTCCCCATGTTGGCGTTGTCGATGTGGAACCCGTCGGGGAACCCGTGGTCGGTGTTGGCCCCGTCCATGGCCTGCGCGAGCACGGGGTCGCCGCTCTCGCCCTGACCGGAGCCGTTGGTGAGCTGGAAGTTCCCCGCCGCCTCGGTGAACGAGATCGGCGACGCCGCCAGATGGTCGTGGAACCGGTTCACGAAGTAGTAGACCTGGACCACGTTGTGCTGCAGGTTGGCCCGCCAGCTGTTCGCGACCGTCGGGTCCCAGGAGCACGGCCGCAGCGCGGAGCAGTTGAACGGCGCGGTCGTGCTGAGCGCCGGCGCGTAACCGCTCCAGTCGAGGCCCGCGAGGGCCGGGACCTCCTCGCTGTTCTGCGCCTCGTCGTCATCGTTCACGTCCGCCCAGGCGTGGGCGTTGTTGCCCGAGAGCTCGGTGCCGTCGGCGACGGGGAACGTGACCGGGCCCAGGGCGCCGCCGCCGTTCGGCACGCCGTCGGACGCGGTCAGCGGCCACGCCTGCGCGGATCCGGGGCTGTCGTGCTTGACGAAGTTGCTGCGGTAGAGCGTGGCGCCCGTAAGGGCGTCGATGACCGTTCGAGCGATCCGATCGGCCGAGATGAACGTCACCGTCTCCCAGGCGAGCAGCGACCCGCGCCCGGTCGCGAACAGCCGCAGCTCGGCGGTGTCGCGCGCGTCGCGATCCGTGACGACGGCGCCGCCTCCGGCCCGCGCCAGGGCGATCGCCGCGGAGGCGGAGATCCGCGGACGCAGGGCGTTGGGACGCGCCGCGTGCACGGGCGAGCCGCTCACGTTGACGAGGCGACCGGCGCCGTCGACGCTAGCCTCGAGGCCGTTCTGGAACACCTCGATCCCGCGCACGCGCTGCACCCAGAACAGGTGGTGCGTGCCCAGCGCGTCCACGTAGTCGCGGCGGAGCCGGAGGGTGCGTAGGTCGGAGAGCGTCAGACCCATCGCCACGCGGTTCGCGCGGACGAAGTCCAGCGCCACCGTCCGGGCGGGTCGCGCCGACGGCCGTGTCAGGAACCCGTCGAGCCGGCCGACGAACCGCAGGGTGCCCGTCATCCGGTCCGCGGCGATCACGCCCTGCGACCCGAGGCGCGCGCCCAGGGCCTGGCGCGCGGCGGTCACACGCCCTCCGACCCCTGTGGGAACGGCGCGCGCCCGGCTGTCGAACGTCACGTCGGCCGCGCTCCCCGGGTGGGGAGCGGCCGGTGCCTGACGGGTGGCGAGGGGGCGCGGCGCGGCCGACATCGCCGGCTGCCCCAGGGTGGCGATCAACGCCAGGGCGGTGATCGCGGCCAGCGAGAGCGGGAGGACTCGCCGAGATGGCCGGCGCGGATGAGGATGCGGCACGGGACCTCCTTCGTCGGTGCGAACGGGACGGATCGGGTGGCTCTGCGAACCGGCCGACGCTAGCACCCGCCGGGCGACCCGGCCGTAGGTCCGATGCGGGACTTCGTCCGCCCGGATGGTCGTAGGACGGAACGACGAGGCGCCGGACCCCCTCGACGTTCCGCCCGCGTCACGCCCCCCGGACCGACAGCTCCGACATGTCCATGAACAGGGCGTTGCCTCGGTTCGACCGCATGATCAGCCGCACGTACAGGACGTTCCTCGCACCGGCGCGAGGAACGAGCTTGTTCAGCTTGCCCTGCGGCAGACCATCTCTGGAGGTGTACGCGGTGATCCAATCGCCGCTCGCGGTCCGCGTCCGGATGGTGAACGCCCTGACGGCAGCGTTGCGGGGGTCGCCGCAGGTGGCGCCCGGGTCGAACCCGAACGACGAGATGTCGATCGGCTCGGGGAGCCTCACCACGATCGAGCGCGGGCCCGTGAACGGGCTCCCGGCGGTGCTGTCGGGCGCATCCGACCCCCAGCCGGAGGCCAGGAGCAGGTCGAACGCCCCCGACGGCCCGCAGCCGAAGTCAGAGTAGTCGGGGGGCGACGCCTGCTCGATCGTCGCGCCGCCCTCCAGCGCCGCCCAGTCGCGCACGACCTTGCGGTTCAGCGTCTCGTCCCCGTCGACCGCGAAGCCGGCCACCTCCAGGGGCTCGTACCCGGCGGCGTCCACGACGATCTTGGCGTACGTGTGGAACGGGACGTCCGCGATCGAGAACGTGCCGTCGGAGGCGGTGATGTCGGCGAGGTCCGTGGCGAGTCCGCTGGAGAGGCCGGCGACGCCCACGGTGACACCGGCCACCGGGTCGCCCGAGATGCGGTCGCGGATCGTGCCCGAGATCGTTCCGCAGGGCTCGGCCGAGCAGTCCGCCGGGGTGGAGAAGTCCTCGACCGGCTCCACGTCGTCGCCGCTCGAGGACGCCGCGAAGTACCCCATCCCGCGGTCCGCGAACACGGACCAGAGCGCGTCCTGGTGCGCGCCACCGAACACCACCTGGTCCGCCTGCAGGATCGCGTTGCGCATGTCCAGGAACGACGGCGCCGGCGGTGACAGCTCCATCCCGCGCGTGACGATCGACTCCATCACCGAGGAACCGAGCACCTCGCGCGCCTGCCACAGGGCCTGCACCCAGATCTCTCCGTCGGCGTGGACCTCGGGGAATCCGACGATGCGTCCGAGATCGCCGTACGTGTACCCGCCGTTCCCGGTCGGCACCCCCTCGGCCGGGCAGTTCTCGGCGGCGACGCCGACGGGGCAGTCCACCGCGGCGGTCCTGAACGCGAGCATGTCGCCGGCGGAATAGCGGAACACGATCGCGTCCCCGTTCGCCGGCGTGTCGTGGAACCAGCCGTTGGCGTCGGTGAAGTCGATCGCGTACCAGTCGCTCCAGGCCTCGCCCATCGACGCGGATTGCTGCGTCACCAGGCCCGAGGTCCCGTCCGGGTAGGTCACCAGGCGGTTCGACAGCCCGTGCACGAACTCGTGGTAGACGGTCTCGGCCTCGTTGCCGGAGTCGCCCGTCGGGATCCCGGGCCAGTAGGGCGTCTTGCGCTGCAGGTACATCTGCATCGTCGGCGCCTGCCCGTCCGGCGGTGTCGAGAAGTTGGCGTTGTTCACGTGCGCCCCGTCCGGCACCCCGTTCGCCGTGTTGGCGCCGTCGAGCGCCTCTCCCTGGACAGGGTCGCCGCCCTCGCCCAGGCCGGTCGAGTTGACCTGCTGGAAGTTGCCGGCCGCCTCGGTGAACCCGATCGGGTTCGCCAGCAGGTGGTCGTGGAACCGGTTGAGGAAGTAGTAGAGCTGGACGGCGAACCACTGCCGGTTGCGACGCCAGTCGCGCTTGACCGTCTTGTCCCACGTGCAGGAGAAGTGCTGCGAGCAGTTCTGGGCGGCCGTGGTCGTGTCGAAGGCGGGTTGGTACGACCACGACGTGCCGCTCACCGCCGGGATCTCGTCCCGGCGCTGGGGACGGCTGTCGTCGTTGACGTCCAGGTAGACGTGGGCGTTGTTGCCGGACAGGGCGGTCCCGTCGGAGACGGGGAACGTCCGCGGCACCACGTCGCCGCCCCCGTTCGGGACGTCGCCGCTCGGGTACATGTCCACGGCCGAGCCGGTGCCGACCGCGTCGTCGTCCGTCAGGCTGTGCCGCCACAGGAGCTCGCCGGTCGTCGCGTCCACGACCGACATCGACAGGTCGTCGTGGGCGACCCACGCGATCACGCGCCACCCGAGGCGTGCACCACGAGCGGTGGGGAACAGGACCAGGCTCGCCTGGTCGTCGGGCCGCGGGCGCAGCTCTGAGCTCGCTGCTTCACGCGCCGCCGCGATGGCAGCCGCGGCCGACAGAGCGGGCGTCGCCGCGTTCGCGCGCAGGCCGTGCCGGAGAGCCGGTCACGTTCACGAGCCGGCCGTCGGCGGCGACGCTCGCCTCGAGCCCGTTCTGGAACACGGGCACACCGTGCGTGCGCTGGATCCACGAGACGTGGTGCGTGCCGGCGACGTCCACGTAGTCCTGGCGGAACGAGAACGTGCGAAGGTCGGCACGCGTCAGTCCGAACGCGACGCGGTTCGCGTGCACGTAGCCCATCGCCACGCGCCGGGGAGAGCGGGCGCTCGGGCGGGTGAGGTACCCATCCAGCCGCCCCACGAACCGGAGCGTCCCGGTGGATCGGTCCGGCTGGACGACGCCGAACCGTCCGAGCGAGCGCGCCAGGCCCAGGCGCGCGCCGGCGACTCGCCGCGAGACGCCGACCGCCGCTCCCCCGCGGCGGACGTCGACGGACGGCGCGCGGCCGATCCGGCGTGGGGCCACCAGGGTCGGTTCCGCCGGGGCCGGCGCCGAGGCGGCTAGGACGGTCGAGACCGCGAGGGCGATCGTCAGGACCATGACGGTGATCGGAGAACGGGTCCGCGGTGCGGGCTTCATCGGGCGAGGTTCCTCCAGCGGCTCGGCGTCGACGGGACGCTACACCGTCGAGCGCGTGAGTGCGTGCGAACGGCCTCGTCCGTCCCTCCGCCGGTCTCGTCACCGACGGGTCAGCCGACGGGGGCGATGCCGACGATGACCGTGCCCGCGCCGGGCGTGCTCCGGACCTCCAGCTCTCCGCCGATCGCATCCATACGATCCGCGATCCCCTGCAGGCCGGTCCCGTAGCGGGACGAGGCCGGGTCGAACCCGCGGCCGTCGTCCCGCACCTCGAACCGCAGGTGCCCGTCCGATCGAGCGAGCACGATCTCGGTGTGCGCGGCGTCCGCGTACTTGGCCACGTTCTGCAGGCACTCGAGCACGCTGAAGTAGACGGCCGCCTCGATCGCCTGGGGGTAGCGATCGATGCCCTCGACGTGGACCACCGTGGGGACCGTCGCCTTGCGGGCCTGGGCTTCGACGGCGGCCGCCAGCCCCCGATCGGCCAGCAGCGGCGGGTAGATCCCGCGGGCCAGGTCGCGCAGGTCCTCCAACGCCTCGGTCGTGCGGACCTGGAGCTCCGCGAGCAACGGCTTCACCTTCGCAGGATCTCGTTCGGACAGCTGTCCGGCGAGCCCGAGCTGGACGTTCAGAGCCACTAGCTGCTGCTGGGCGCCGTCGTGGATGTTCCGCTCGATCCTGCGCCGCTCCTCGTCCTGGGCGGCGACGATCCGTTGACGGGAGGCGCGGAGGTCCTCGATCAGCCGGACGTTGCGCAGGACCAGGCCGGCCTGACCCGCCAGGTCGGTGACGAGCCGCTCCTTCTCCGTGTCCATCGGATCGTTCGCCGGCAGCACGAGCGTGATCGCCCCCACCAGCGCGCCTTGGTGACGGATCGGGAAGACCGTCGTGCCCGCGTCGAACGGCGGCAGCTCGTCGTCCCGCATCGTCAGCGGCTCGGCCGGTCCGACGCCCTCAGGCCCCGAGGCGCCCGGCCGGAGCACCCCCGCGACCCGGAGCCACACGCGGGCCTCGATCGCGCCGGTCCCGGAGATCAGCAGCTGCACCATCCGCGGCAGGACGTCGTCGATCGAGTAGGTGTCGGCGAGGCGCTCCGAGAAGTCGGCCAGCACCTCGTACGGCGTGGCGCGGCGACCGTACACGACCCGGTCAGCGAACCGGCGCGCCCGGTTCCGCACGGGGATCACGAGCAGGCCGAGCGCGGCGCCGAACGCGATCGAGACGAGCGACGAGCCGGTGTTGGTCCCGACGCCCAGGAACGCCACCGGGACGACGAGGACGATCGCGGCATACAGGACGACGATCACGACCACGACGGTCGCGAAGATCACGGTCTTCTTCACGACCAGATCCAGGTCGTAGAGGCGGTACCGGAGCAACGCGATCGCGATCGCGGCCGGGATCCCGACGGCGAGGCAGAACGCGGCGAGCAGGAACAGCCCCAGAACCACGCGGGGGCTTCGTCGGATCGCGCATCCGGGAAGAGCAGCGCCCCGACGACCTCGAGGGCCAGGACGAACACGAGCATCGACATCACGACCGACCCGACGAACGCGAGCCATCGGAGCTGCTGTCGTTCGTCGTCCGTCGCCCGCCGGTACCGCATCACGAGCGCGACGAGCGACAGGATCGACGAGACCAGCAGCACGACCCCGGCGATCGTGGTCAGGGCATCGCGGACCTGACCGAGCTCCTCGACCCCGAACGGGTTCTCGGGCTGGAGGTCCGCCGCCAGGTCGATGGGGCCGGGCTCGAGGCTCGCGCTGAGCATCACGACCGCCAGCGACGACACGAGCGTCCACGCGACGGCACGCCACCGGGGCGACGGCAGGCGCCCGGTGGGGAACAGCAGCACGATCAGCGGGACGAGCATGATCGCGGCGATCTGCCATTGACCGAGCCAGGCGAGCACCGCACCGCTCCGTGAGAACCCGGGATGGTTCGTGAGCAGGTACTTCGCCATCTCACCGGCCAGGTCGAACACCAAGACGCCGAGACCGGACGCCAGCAGCAGCCAGCCGATCGGGTTACGGGGTAGACGACGCACCAGGACCCACCCGAGCCCGCCGTAGCTCACGATCCAGAGCAGGTTGGCTAGGACGATCGGCACGGCCTCGTTCCACGTGCCGTTGACGCTCAGGAGGACGACGATCGTGAGGAAGCACGCGATCGATGCGAGGAACAGGAGGTTCGTCGCGCGACGACGGGTGCGACCGGCGGCCTCGTCGATCGAGACCTGCGTCATCCTGCGGTCCTCGTTCCAACGACGCCTGAGACCGTCGTGCCCACCCCCACGTCGCTCGTGATCTCGAGGCGGCCGCCTACGGCGTCGAGGCGGTCGGCCATGCCCTGGAGGCCGGTCCCGTAGCCCGTCGCCGCCGGGTCGAACCCGACGCCGTCGTCGGTGACGCTGAAGCGTAGGTCGCCGTTGGACGCGACGAGGCGCACGGTGGCGGCGTCGGCCCGCGCGTACTTCGCGACGTTGTTCAGCGCCTCGAGCACGCAGAAGTACACGGTCGCCTCGGTCTCGGGCGCGTACCGACCCAAGCCGTCGGCGTCGACCCGCGTCGGGACGGCCGCCTTGTTGGCCTGGGCCTGCAGGGCGGCGGTCAGTCCCTTGTCGGCCAGCAGCGGTGGATAGATCCCGCGGGCGAGGTCCCGCAGGTCCTCGAGCGCGGCGTTCGTGGCCGCCTGCAGGTCGGCGGCCATCGTCTTCGCCTTCGCCGGGTCGCGGTCCACGGTCCCCTCGAGCAGGCGCAGCTGCACGGCGAGCGCGACGAGCTGCTGCTGGGCGCCGTCGTGGATGTTGCGCTCCAGCGTCTTCGCGCGCGCGTCCTGCGCGGTGACGATGCGCCGCCGCGACGCGCGGAGCTCCTCGACGAGCCGCACGTTCCGTAGCACGAGCCCGGCCTGCGCCGCGAGGTCGCGCGCGAGCTTCGCCTTCGTCGGGTCCATCGGGTCGTCGGCCCGCATCCCGATCGCCAACGCGCCGAGGTCTTCCCCCGCGTGGGCGATCGCGAACGCATCGTCCTCGACGGGGACCGCGGGGGCGTCCGGGGGCCACGTGGCGAGCGGACGGAGCTCGCCCTCGAGCCGGAGCCAGACCGTGACGCCCTGCGCACCGATGCCTTGTCCCAGCACCTGCGCCATCCGGGGCAGCACGTCCTCGGCCGCGTACGTCTCGCCGACGTGCTCCGAGAACTCGGTCAGCACCTCGAAGGGTGTCGCACGGCGTCCGAACACCAACCGGTCCGCGATCCGCCGGGCGAGCCGCAGCAGCGGTTGGAACAGCGCGCCGAGCGTCGCCGCGGCGACGATCACGACCCAGCGAGGGGTCCCGCCCCACAGGACGAACCGTCCCGCGATGCCCAGGAACGCGGCGGCGACCAGGCCGATCAGCGCCGCCAGGACCACGGCGATCACCGTCTTGCGCACCACGACGCCCAGGTCGTAGAGCCGGTACCGCAGGATCGCGACGCCCATCGCGACCGGCAGGCCCACCACGATCACCACGACGAACAGCAGGAAGAAGGTCTGCTGGATCACGTAGAGCGTGCCCTCCGTCAGGTCGCCCAGCGTCGCTCCCAGCGCGACGATCACGGCGAACAGCGCGCCGCCGGTGACCCCCACCGCGAACAGCCAGCGGAGCTGCTGACGCTCCTCGTCGTCGGCCCTGCGGAAGCGGACCACGAGCGAGGCCAGGGCGACGAAGGCGCTCACGGTGATCGCGATCCCGGCGACGGCCAGGATGGGCCCGATGACCGGCTCCAACCCGTCGATCCCGAGCGGGTTCCCGACCTGCCCCCCGTTCCAGCTCCTGCGAAGCCGGCAGGAACCAGAACCCCAGCACCAGGATGCCGCTGGCGGCCAGGTAGATCCTCCAGGGCCAGCGCCAGCGCGGCGACGCGAGCTTCCCGTCGGGGAACAGGAAGAAGACCGCGACGAACAGGAACAGCGAGATGAAGAACGGCCATCCGCTGAGCCAGTACGCGAGCGGTGCATACCAAGCACCGGTCGATCCGCCGTGTTCCATCACTGCCTCTGCCACGAGCGAGACCGTCGTTCCCGCCGGGATCGCGAGCAGGATCCAGCCGAGAGGGTTGTCCGTGCGCGAGGCGATCGTGGCGCCGACCCACCCCATCACGATCGCCCCGACCGTCACGGGCAAGAACAGCCCGATGTCCTCGCCGAGATCGAGTCCCCAGGCCCACTTGAGGCTCTCCGCGAGGAACAGGCCGAGGACGGACCCGATCGCGATCGACCAGGCGAGCCTGGTGCGGGTGCGCGCCTTCATCCCTCGCTCCGAGCTCGGACCTGCACCGTGCCCTCGACCGTGGTTCCCGCGCCCGGGGCGCTCGTCACGCGCATGCCGCCGCCGAGCGCTGCGAGCCGGTCCGCGATCCCCGTGAGCCCGGTCCCGCGGCCCACAGAGGTCGGATCGAACCCGCGGCCGTCGTCGCTCACGCGGAACCGCAGCTCGCCGGACCCGTTCGTCAGCGCGATCTCGGCCCGGGTGGCCTCCGCGTACTTCGCGATGTTCTGGAGCGCCTCCAGGCACGAGAAGTACACGGCGGCCTCCACGTCCTGTCCGAACCGCCCGACCTCGCCGCCCGCCACCGTCACCGTCACCGGGACCGGAGCCTTGCGGGCCTGGGCCTCCAGGGCGGCCGTCAGCCCCTGGTCGGCGAGCAACGGCGGGTAGATCCCGCGCGCCAGGTCGCGAAGGTCCTCGAGCGCGGCGTTCGTCTCGGCCTGGAGCTCCTCCAGCATCGCGCGGGCCCGCTCGTCGTCCTTGCCGACGAGGGACCCGGCGAGCCGTTGCTTCACCGCCAGCGCCACGAGCTGCTGCTGCGCGCCGTCGTGGATGTTGCGCTCCAGGCGACGGCGCTCCGCGTCCTGGGCCGCGACCAGCCGTTGACGCGAGGCCTTCAGCTCCTCGATCAGGCGGACGTTGCGAAGGACCGGTCCCGCCTGCGCGGCCAGGTCGTGGATCAGCTTCGAGCGGCGTCCGTCGAGCGGATCGTTCGCGGGCATGGCCACGGACAGCGCGCCGAGCCGGTCGCCCTGATGACGCACCTCGACGGCCCTCTCGGGGAGCTCCGAAGGCGGCGCGGCCCCGCTCGGCCACACGGCTGCGGGCCGGAGCTCGCCGTCGATGGTCAGCCAGACGGTCGCGTGCTCGGCGCGTGTCGCCTCGCGGAGCACCGCCGCCATCCGAGCCAGGATGTCGTCGTCCGAGTACGCCGCGCCGATCTGCTCGGAGAACGCCGCGAGCACCTCGTACGGCGACTCGCGCCCCGAGTACACGACGCGGTCGGCGATGCGCGCGGCGAGCCGGTAGAGCGGGATCACCAGCAGCCCCAGCGCCACCCCGGTGACCAGGAGCAACGGGGGCGTGTCGTACAGGGACGGCACCACGTCGAGCCCGACGAGCAGCAGGACGAGCCCGGCCACGCCGAGGAGCAGCGCCACGAGGAATCCGAAGATCACCGTCTTGCGGATCACGAGGTCGATGTCGTACAGCCGGTACTTGAGGACCGCGATCGCGATCGGGATGGGGATCGTCGCGAGCGCCAGGAGCAGGAACACCTCCGCCACGCCGAGCCAGAACCCGGAGGGGTGGCGACCCGGGATCGCGAACCCCACGATGTAGAGGCCGTACGCGGCGGCGATCGTGAGGCTCGACGGCACCAACCACTTGATCTGCTGCCGCTCGTCGCCGGCGCTGCGCCGGAACCGCACCACCAGGCTCGCCATGCCGGTCACGAGCAGGAGCCCCAGGGCGCTCAGGGTGGGCATCGCGACCTCGTTCATCCCCGGGACCCCGATCGGGTTCTGGACGTCGGCATAGACGGTGAGGGGGTCGATCAGCGCGTTCAGGATCGTGGCGACGACCGTCAGCCCGGCCGCCGTCAGGGTCCACGTCCGCCAGCGCGGGGACAGGAACCGCCCGCCCGGGAAGACCGCGAAGACCAGGCCGAGGGACGCCTGGGCCGGGATCCAGATCCAGTCCAGGCCGGCGGCGGCGAGCCTGGCCACGACGCTCGTGGACCCGTGCTCGGCGACCGCCCAGGCCGCGTACCCGTCGACGAGCTGGACCATCCCCCAGAGGAACCCGCCCCCGAGGAACACCCAGCCGATCGGGTTCGCGGGACGGCGGAGCGCGAGGATCGTGCCCGACGCCGCCGACCCGAACGCGACGATCGACCAGTAGCCGGGGAACCCGAGGTTCTCGGGCAGCGTCGCGCCCCGGGCGGCGAACGCGAACGAAAGACCCACCAGCGTGACGACCGCGGTGACCCCCGCCAGGGTCCATGCCAGCCCGGACCTGGCTCGATCCCCGGTCGTCTGGGCCGCCCCCATGTGTCCGATCCTCGCACCCGGGACCCTCGGATCGGAAGGACGCCAGCGCGTCCGGCGCCGGAGCGGAACCCCCCAGCGGACGGTGGTGGTACCCCCCGCGATCCGTGGTGCGGGCGCCGTCGCCGGGACGCAGGGCCCGACCTACCGTGGCGTCGGAATCATCGAAGGAGGCGCCACGATGGGAACGATCCTGGTGGGGACCGATACGACCGCCGCCGCGGACCTTGCGGTCGAGGACGCGGCGCGGATGGCCCGTGACCGGAACGCCGAGCTCTTGGTCCTGTACGTGCAGGCCGACGCGGACGGACGCAGCGTCGTCGACCCGACCCGGTCACCCGACCCGGCCGGTCACCTCGACCGGCTGCGGTCGCGCTTCCACGACCTGCCGATCCGTACGCGGGTCGAGCGAGGCGAGGTCGCGGACAGGATCTGCGCCGTCGCCGAACAGGAACTAGTCGACACGATCGTGGTCGGCAACCGGGGCGCGCACGGCACCTGGTGGCGGGTGCGGGATTCCGTACCGAACCTGGTGCTGCGGCACGCGCCGTGCAGCGTGCTGGTCGTCGACACGCGCCGGGCGCACTGACCGGCGGGCGACTAGTCGTGCTCGGTCTCGCGCAGGAACGCCAGCACCGCCATCACGCGGCGGTGGACATCAGGCTCCTCCGTGAGCCCGAGCTTGTGGAACATCGAGTTGATGTGCTTCTCGACCGCGCGCTCGGTCAGGAACAACGACGCGGCGATCGCCGCGTTGTTCTGCCCCTGGGCCATGTGGGACAGGACCTCCCGTTCGCGGTCGGTCAGCTGCGCGAGCGGGGAGTGCGCCATCCGGTCCTTCGCCGCGACCAGCGCCTCGACGACCTTGGGGTCCAGGACGCTCCCGCCGCGCGCGACCTCGCCGAGCGCCCGGACCAGCTCGTCGACGTCGGCGACCCGCTCCTTCAACAGGTAGCCCAAGCCGGCCGCCCCGTCCTTCAGCAGGTCGTACGCGTACTCCTCGTCGGCGAACTGCGACAGGACGACGACGCCGATGTCGGGGTGCTCGGCACGGATCAGCTTCGCGGCCTCGATCCCCTCGTTCGTGCCCGTGGGCGGCATCCGGATGTCGGTGAGCACGGCGTCGGGTGCGTGCTCCGACGGCCGCCAGCAGCTCGTCGCGGGAGGTCGCCGTGCCGACCAGCTCGACGGCGTCCGACGTGGCCAGGAGCGCGGCTGTGCCTTCGCGGACCAGGTAGTTATCCTCCGCGAACACCACGCGGATCGCGCCGGCCGGGTCGCGCGCGGGGGCGCCATGCGCGGATGGTACATGCGGGCCCAGGGGCCCAGGGGAGCGACGGATGAGCATCCGGGTCGTGCTCGGCGAGGACAACGTCCTGGTGCGCGAGGGCGTCCGCGCCCTGCTCGATTCCTACGAGGACATCGAGGTCGTCGGGGTCGCGACCGACGCCCCATCGCTGCTCGCGACCGCCGCCGACCTGGTTACCGACGTGGTCGTGTCGGATATCAAGATGCCGCCGTCGTTCCAGCTCGAGGGCATCGTCTGCGCCCACGCCATCCGCGACCAGCACCCGGACACGGGCGTCGTGGTCCTGTCCGCGCACGACGACGAGGAGTACGCGATCGCGCTGCTCGGGCGCGGGCACAGCGGGCTCGGATACCTGCTGAAGGACCGCATCTCGCAGGGCGACGAGCTGGCCCGCGCGATCCGCGAGGTCCACGCGGGCGGCAGCACGATCGATCCCGTGATCGCGGAGAGGTTGTTCGGGCGCGGTGACGCCGAGGAACAGGACCGGGAGCTCCTGGACATGATGGCCAAGGGCCTCGGGTACGCCGAGATCGCGGAGGCGCTCGGGACCACCCAGGAGCGGGTCGACTCGCAGGTGACCGCGCTCTTCCGCCGGATGGCAGGGGAGGGGTCGAGCGCGGGGCTGGTGGACCAGTTCAAGCGCCTGCACGCCGCCGTGGTGGAGCAGGCGGCGTCCCGGGAGACGCTCGCGTCGTTCGTTCCGCGCCAGCTCGCGGATCGCCTGGCGGCGCACCCCGAGACGGCGATCGAGCCGCAGGAGGTGGAGGTGAGCGTCCTGTTCTCCGACATCCGTGGGTTCTCGACGCTGGCCGAGCGCCTGTCGGCGCGCGACGTCGCCTCGGTCGTCGGCAAGCACCTGTCGGCCATGGCCGAGGTCGTGCTGGCGCACGGCGGGATGATCGACAAGTTCCAGGGCGACGCGGTGATGGCGGTGTTCGGAACGCCGGAGCCGGCCGCCGATCACGCCGAGCGGGCGCTCCGCTGCGCGATCGCGATGCAGTCTCGCCAGTCGGAGCTGAACGCCGAGGGGTGGGACGCGGACGTCCCCGAGCTCGGCGTCGGGATCGGCGTGAACACCGGCCTGGTGATCGCGGGAACGGTCGGCGGCGGCGGACGCCTCGAGTACACGGTCGTGGGCGACGCGGTCAACGTCGCGCAGCGGCTGCAGTCCGAGGCCGAAGCGGGAGAGATCGTCGCCTCGGCGGCGACGGTGGCCTCCGCGCCCGGCCTGCCGTGCGAGCCGATCGGCCCGCGGCAGGTCAAGGGCCGCGAGGAGGCCGGTGGAGGTGTTCCGTGTCCTCGTCGGCTGAACCGGTCTCGGTCGAGGGGACCGCGGCGCGCGAGGACTAGTGGGCCTCGCATCCTGGCGTGGAGTCTGTTCGTCGCTCTGCATGCTGTCCGGGGTCATCAGCATCGGCCTCGATGGCCGGACGGGCCGGCTCGACGACGACGTCTGGCTCCTGCCGTTCTTCGCGTACCCGGTCGTGGGCGTGATCCTGGCGACGCGGCTGCCGCGGAATCCGCTCGGCTGGCTGATGCTGATCGCCGCGTTCGGCTTCATGAACCCGCTCGAGTCGTTAGGCCACTTCCTGGTCGCGCACGGCGACGCGGAGACAGCCAGAGATCGCGGTCGGACTCTCCCAGCCGACCTGGGTCGTGTTCATCGGCCTGTCTGGCTTCATGCTGCTCCTGTTCCCCGACGGTCACCTCCCGTCGCCGCGATGGCGGTGGTTCGCCTGGACTGTGCGGGATCGGGCTCGTCGTGCTCGCGGTCGGCGCCTTCGTCAGCCCGGGCACGTTCGAGAGCACGAACTCCGGCTTCGGAACGCTCCGCAACCCGTTCGGGATCGACGCGCTCGAGCCGGTGGCGGGCGCGATCTTGGCCCTGGTCGTGTTCGCTCCCGCGGGTCATCATCGAGGGCGCCGCCGGGTCGATCGTCCGGCTCCGCCGGACGCGCGACCAGGTGCGGCGCCATCAGCTGCGATGGGTGGCGTGGTCGGCCGGCGTGATCGCCGCCGTCTACGTGACCGTGTTCATCCCGGAGATCGTGGGGCTGGACCAGGACTCCCCGTGGACGACCTGGCTCGGCACGTTCGCGGTCATGACGTTCATGCTGATCCCGGTCACGATCGGGATCGGGGTGCTCAAGTACCGCCTGTATGACATCGACGTCGTGATCCGCAAGACCGTGATCTACGCGATCCTGGCCGCGCTGCTGGTCGTGATCGGGGTCGTGGTCGCCTGGATCGTCAGCGGTCTCCTCGCATCCTCGTTCGAGGGAGGCCGGTTCGACCCTGGTGGCCGGCGTCCTGATCGTCGGTCTGCTCGTTCTGGCCGCTGCGACGCCGTCGCCACCCGGATCGCCGACCGGGTCGTCTTCGGCGGCCGCTCGAGCGCCGTACGAGGTGCTGACCGAGTTCGGCGATCGCCTCGCCGGGACGTACGCGGCCGACGACGTCCTGCAGCGCACGGCCACCGTGCTCGGGGAGGGTGTCGGCGCGGACCGTGCGCACCGTGTGGCTCGTCGCCGGGGATGAGCGGCGCCCGGTGGCCACGTGGGTCTGGAGCCGTTCCGCGGACGGAACGTGATCATCGTCGATGCACCGGACGACGGAGCGAGGACATCCTGAGGTCGACGTCAAGCACCAGGGCGAGACCCTGCTCGGCGCGCTGTCGGTGAGGATGCCGGCGAACGACCCGATCGATCCCACGAAGGCGAAGGTCGTTCGCCGATGTCGCTGGCGCAACAGGCCGGGCTGCTGCTGCGCAACGTCCGGCTGGTCGAGGACCTGCGCGCCTCACGACGGCGCCTGGTCTCCGCGCAGGACCACGAGCGGCGACGGCTGGAGCGCAACATCCACGACGGCGCCCAGCAGCAGCTCGTCGCCCTGGCGGTCAAGGCACGGCTGGCGCGGCAGCTCACCGAGCGCGACCCGCCGAAGGCCGCGGAGATGCTCGAGCAGATCGAGGGCGAGACGCAGACCGCGCTCGAGGACCTGCGCGACCTGGCCCGCGGGATCTACCCGCCGCTTCTCGCCGACCGGGCCTGGTCGCGGCCGTCGAGGCGCAGGCCAGGAGGTCGCCGATCCCGGTCGAGATCGGCGCGGACGGCGTCGGGCGGCTCGACCGGAGGCCGAGGCCGCCGTGTACTTCAGCGTGCTGGAGTCGCTCCAGAACGCGGCAAGTACGCGGACGCATCGCGCGTGAGCGTCGACCTCCGCGCGGACGGGGTCAGCTCGTCTTCGAGGTGGGCGACGACGGACGGGGCTTCGACACCTCGGGTCGACCGGGTACGGCACGGGCCTGCAGGGGATCGCGGACCGCCTGGGTGCGCTGGACGGGATCGCCTGGAGGTCGAGAGCTCGCCCGGCGGGGGCACACGGGTCGTCGGGTCGCTCCCCGCCGCACGCTCGGGCCACCGTGGAACGCGCGCCGACGGACGATGACGAGGTCGTGCACCAGGAGCTGGTGCCGTGAGCGCGACCGACGAAGCCACGCGACCGGCGCGATGGCCTTGGGTCGCCTTCGGCGGCTTCCTGCTCATGGCGGTCGTCGGGGTCTGGCTCGTCGTCGTGAACGACGAGAGCCTGGCCGGACAGGTCCCGTACATCTTGGCGTTCGCGATGTTCGGCGCGGTCGGCGCCTTGATCGCGAGTCGCGATCGTCGAGAACACGATCGGGATCCTGCTGCTCTACACGAGCTTCGTCACGGCCTTCTCGTTCCTGAGCGGCGAGGTGATGAGCCTCGTTCTGGACGGCGGCTCGAGCCCCGGGTGGCTCGTCCCTCTGGGGATCCTCACGACCTTCGGGTGGTTGTTCGGCATCCTGCCGTCGCTCTTCTTGCTCCCGCTGCTGTTCCCGGACGGCAAGCTGCCGTCGCCACGCTGGCGTCCCTACCTCTGGCTGATCTTCGGGTTCCTCGCCTTCCTGGCCCTGGCGCTCGTGTTCGGGGCGCGGACGCTGACGGGCTCGGGCGACGAGGCGGTCCCCAACCCTCTGTACGTGGAGGCGGTCGGGAGCCTTCCCAGCCTGGACCCGGTGATCGCCGTCCTGTTCCCTGCGATGGTGCTGACGTCCATCGGCTCGATGATCGGGCGGTTCCGGCGATCGAGCGGGGTGGAACGGCAACAGATCAAGTGGGTCACCTACGGCATGGTCGTGGCGGTCGTCTGCGTCACGCTCTCCGGCTCGGACGACACGCTGCCCAGCGCGATCATCGGTGGCATCGGTTTCATGGTGTTCCCGCTCTCGATCGGGGTCGCGGTCCTGCGGTTCCATCTGTACGACCTCGACGTCGTGGTCAGGAAGACCGTCGTGTACGCGGCGATCGCGCTGTTCGCCATCCGCCGTCTACCTGGCGCTGGTCGTGGGGCTGGGGACCTGGCTCGGCCAGTGGCAGCTCGTTCCTGACGATGGTGGCGGCGGTCGCTGGTGGCGGTGACGTTCCAGCCGATGCGGGCGTGGTTCACGCGCGTCGCGAACCGGGTCGTGTACGGGAGGCGCGCCACGCCGTACGAGGTCCTGTCGGAGTTCTCGGACGCGTGGGGGCGCCTACGCGGACGAGGACGTCCTGCCGCGGATGGCGCGCGTGCTGGGTGAGGGCGTCGGCGCCGACCGCGCCGAGCGTCTGGCTCGCGATCGATCGCGAGCTACGCGACGTCGCCGTCTGGCCGACGGAGACCGAGGCACCGCTGGCTCCCGTCGCGCTGGCGAACGGGGCCCTGCCGCCGCGCCTGGGCACCGACCGTGTCTACGCGGTCGAGCAGGGCGGCGAGCTCTTCGGCGCGCTCGCGGTCGCGAAGCCCGCCAGCGATCCGGTCTCGCCGGCCGACGAGAAGCTGATCGTCGACCTCGCGGCCCAGGCCGGCCTGGTGCTGCGGAACGTGCGTCTCACCGAGGACCTGAAGGCGCGGCTGGCGGAGCTGAAGGCCGCGCAGAAGCGCATCGTGCAGGCCCAGGACCACGAGCGACGACGCCTGGAGCGCAACATCCACGACGGCGCGCAGCAGCAGCTGGTCGCGCTCTCGGTCAAGCTGAAGCTCGCCGACGGACTGGTCGAGCGCGATCCGGAACGGGCTCGCGCGCTGCTCGCCCAGATCGGCGACGAGACGACGACGGCCCTCGAGGACCTGCGCGACCTGGCCCGCGGCATCTACCCGCCGCTGCTGGCCGATCGCGGGCTGACGGCGGCGCTCGGAGGCGCAGGCGCGCAAGGCCGACGTTCCGGTGGAGATCCGCGGCGACGGCATCGGCCGCTACGACCAGGAGGTCGAGGCCGCCGTCTACTTCTCGTGTCTGGAGGCGCTGCAGAACGTCGCGAAGTACGCGGAGGCATCGGGCGTCACGATCGCCCTGGCGCGCTCGGACGGGCTGCTCACGTTCACCGTCGCCGACGACGGGCGCGGCTTCGACCCGGCGACGACGACCGCCGGCACGGGGCTAAGGGGCATCGCCGACCGGCTCACCGCGCTCGACGGCTCGGTCGAGGTCGACAGCGCGCCGGGACGCGGGACGACGGTCGCCGGACGGATCCCGGCGGCGGAGCGCGCGGAGGTCGTGGGATGACGTCCGGTCGCCGCAAGCCGAAAGGATCCGCCGCGTCGAGCGATGGCTCGTTGGGCTGATCATGGCCGTCGTGGCCTTCGTCCTGGAGAAGGCCGTGATGCGCTCGGTGAAACGCGACGGGGGTCCGACCGAGCCGGCCGAGCCACCCCCGACGACGATCCGCTCGAAGGGCGCAGAGGCGGACCTGGACGAGCGCCTCTAGTCTGATATGGACTAGCTTGCGACGCGGCCCGGTCCTGCCCGGCGTCAGTCCCGGCGTCGGACCAGGTCGACCAGCAGACCCAGCGTCAGGACCGCCGCGAGCGCGGCGAAGGCGCCCGGCACCCAACCCGCGACCCGCGTCGAAAGGGCCGTGAGCCCGGTGGCCAGGATCGCGGCGCCGGCGGTCAGGCCGAGCGCCAGCCGCCGACCGGCGCGTCGGATCGTCGTCTCGAGCGACGCCGCGCGGAAGTTCACCTCGAGCTTCTGGCCCGGCCGCGCGCCGATCAGCCGCTCGAGCGCCTCCACGACGCGCAGGGCACGGACCTTCAGCTTCTGCGCCTGGTAGAAGACCGTCTTCGGGTCGAGCTTCCCGCCCATCCCGCGCAGCACGGTGCGCATCAGGAACTTCCCGGCGACGTCGAACGGATCCAGCTCGGGATCGAGCTGCGCCGCGGCGAGCTGCATCTGCGCGAGGGCCTTGCCGGTGAGCGTGAGCGACGCCGGCAGCGGCACGCCGTGGCGGAGCGAGATCTCGGTCATCTCCTGCAGCACCGGCCCCAGCTGGATGTCCTTCAGCGACGCTGCCCGATACTTCGCCATCAGCGAGCCGATCTCCTCGCTGAACGCATCCACGTCCAGGTCGCTGCGATCGATCGCGCCGGCCAGCATGAGCGAGACGTCGGTCAGGAAGCCCACGTCCTCCTGCCAGAACGCCATCAGCAGGAGCATCATCTGCTCCCGCATCTCGGCGCCGACCTCGCCGACCATGCCGAGGTCCAGGAAGTACAGGCGCTGCTCTTCCGGCTGCCACATCAGGTTCCCGGGATGCGGGTCGGCGTGGAAGAAGCCATCGACCATGATCTGCTGATAGAAGGACTCGAGGAGCTGACGTGCGGCCTCGCGCCGGGCGGGACCCATCGGCGCGTCGCCGATCGGGCCGCCCCCGACGTCGTGCATCACCAGCAGGCGCGCGGTCGAGTAGTCGCCGTGGACCTCGGGGACCGCGAGCCGCTCGAACGGCGCGATCACCTCGGTCATCCGGCGCATGTTGCCGGCCTCCTGCCGGAAGTCGAGCTCGCGGTGCAGCGACGCCGAGAGGTGCTCGAACACGGCTTCGATATCGATCACCTGCTTCAGCCCGGGGCGCTTGCCGACCTTCTCGGCGAACACCTCGAACAGCGCAAGGTCCTGCTCGATCTGCTCCTTCGCCTCGGGCCGCTGCACCTTCACGACGACCTTCTCGCCGTTCGCGAGGGTCGCCCGGTGCACCTCGGCGATCGTCCCGGCGGCCAGCGGCTGCGGGTCGATGTGGTCGAAGACGTCCTCCCACGGGACGCGCAGCTCTTGCTCCATCACGCGCACGACCTGCTCCTCGGTGAGCGGCGGCACGTCGTCCTGCAGCGTGGCGAGCTCCTCGATGTACTCGGGCGGCAGCAGGTCCGGGCGCGTGGAGAGGATCTGCCCGAGCTTCGCGAACGTCGGGCCGAGCTCCTCCAGCGCGGCTCGCAGACGCTTGGCCATCCGGCGGCGCCCGACCGTGCCCTCCTCGTCCGGGCGCCCGAAGAGCTCCTTCATCCCGTGCTTGGCGAACACCGAAGCGATCCGGGTCCCGCGCGCGATCAGGCGCGGCTCGGTCTCGGTCTCGTCCTCCGCGGCTCCGGACCGGATCGGCGTCGAGGAGGCCGCGGGCCGTGCGACTACCGCGCCGTCGCCGGCCGTGTTCACGATGATCACGGTGCAGCGGGCGTTGTGGCTGATGCGGTTCGGGACGTTGCCCAGCAGGAACTCCTTGCGGCCGGCCATCCCCGCGTTGCCCACCACCAGGACGTCGATCGCGTGCTCGGCGGACGCATCGACGATCGCCATCGCCGGGTCGTCGTGGATCACGACGTGCGCGTGGCCGCGTTCGCCCGCCACCTGAGTTGCGTACGTCTGCAGCGCGTCGGCCGCCCCCCGCGCCTGCGTCGCCTCGGCCGCGCCGAACTCCGTGTCCGCAGGGCTCCGCGGAAGGATCACCTGGACCACGTGCAGGTCCGCCCCGAACCTGTCGGCGAACGACGCCGCCCATCGGACCGCCCGCTCCGCCGTCTCGGAACGGTCGGTGCCGACCATCACCCGCCGGACCGTGCCGATCCCCACGTCGCCGTTCGCGCTCACGGGCGCATCATCGCCGATGGAGCGGCGCGCGACGAGCGTGTGAACGCCCGTGTCTCCCATGGTGCCCGCACCAGGTTCGATAGACTCACGCGAGCCGGCCGGAGTAGCTCAGCCCGGCAGAGCAACCGCCTCGTAAGTGGTAGGTCATGGGTTCGAATCCCATCTCCGGCTCCGACCAGCCGACGCCGAGTGAGTACCGAGCCAGGCCACCGCTCTCGTGCGGCTCGAGCGGCCGGTCGCGAAGATGTGCTGCTGACCTCCTGGGACGGCGGTCTCTCGGAGAGCGTCACCGCGAGCATGCGGTCGTCCTGGACGAGATGCGCGAGCTGGTGCTGGACGCGTGGCGGATGTGCGTGCCTGAGGCCGTCGCCGCCGCGTACGAAGCCGAGCACGGAGGCTGACGGTGCCGCTGCGGAACCGGGTCACGCCGACAGGGGAACTGATCGCCGTACCCGAGCGCGGGCTGGTCTACGGCAACCGCGGGTGCCTGCACGACTCGCAGGGTCGGATCGTGCGGCCGTTCGCCGTCAGGCGCTGGATCGCGTGTCGACTCCGGTTCAAGGACTGGCACCGCGGGCCGCTGCTGCGGCCCGGACGGTTCACGGAGCTCTTCTTCCTGGACGAGGCAACGGCGTTCGCGGCCGGCCATCGCCCGTGCGCCCTGTGCCGGCACGACGATCACCGCGTGTTCGTCGCGGCGTGGCTGGCGCAGCATCCCGGCGACCGCGGCGCCGATGCGATCGACGAGCGACTGCACTCCGAGCGCTGGGACGCGGCCGCGCGCGGTCGGCGTCTGCATCGGGCCGGCATGGCCTCGCTGCCCGACGGGGCCTTCGTCCTGCGGGAGGGACCCTGGGTCGTGATCGACGACCGGTTGGCCTGGTGGACAGCCCAGCCTACTCGGAGCGGGTAGCGCGCCGGGCGCGGCACGGCGACGCCGACGTCCTGACTCCTCCCTCGGTGCTCGGATCCTCCGCTCCCCGCGGACCCCGGCCGTTCCGTTCCTGCATCCATCCGGGTGCACGGTCCCGTAGGGTCGGACGCTCACCCGGTTGCCGCGGGGGCCGTCCGTTGCGAGAATCCCGCGCGATGGTGCGCGCCCGGAAGCTCCTGCTCGCGTCGGCCGTCGTCCTGGGTTCCACGGTCCTGACGATCCCCGCGGCGCTCGCGCAGACGCCCGTAGATCCGTCGGTCACACCGGTCGAGAACACCGGCGGCTGGGTGTTCAGCATGGCCCAGCTCCTGACGCTCCTCGGCCTCGTGGTCCTGATCACCACGATCGTCCTGTACATGCGATACGCGCCCAGGTTCGCGCGCGATGAGGAGGCCCTGAAGGTCGTGCACGCGGACCGGGTCCGTCCCGGTCAGGAGCCGGCGCGGCGTGCCGTCGACCTGTCGCAGGCCGCGCCGGTCGTGGTCGCGCCGCCAGCGGTCCCGGTGGCCGTCGCCTCGCCCGTACAGGCACCCGCACCGGTCGCCGCCGCCCCGGCACCCACGGCTCCGGCACCCGCAGCCGCACCCGCCCCGGCCGCCCCGGCGGAGCACGTCGAGGTGACGATGGATCAGGAGGCGTACGAGGCGAAGCTCGCCGAGCTCCTCGAGGCCGGCACCGACAAGCGTGTGGCCGAAGGGCAGGCCCGGCGCGCGGGGATGATCGCGGCCCGGAAGAAGGCCGGGGGCTAGCGCCCTCACCGCCGATGGACCCGACCCAGGTCGACTGGTCGATGGGGTCGGCCGCGGCACGCCTGGCCGACTGGGGCACCGCCCTCGACATCGGCAGGCGTGTCGCCGGGCCCGGCGTCGCGGTCCCTGCGGTCCAGCGGGCCCGGCTCCGAGAGGACCTCGCCGAGCTGGTGCCGCACGCGGAGGGACTGATCCATGCGTACACCGACCTGGAGGTGCAGGGCTTCCGCTCGAGGGCGTGGGTGATGGCGCGCAGCGAGTGGATCCGCGCGAACCTGAGCGGGCTCCAGCGCCTGATCGAGCCGCTCGCCGAGCGCGTGGTCGCTCAACGCACCGGGCGCTCGGACCTCAAGCGGAAGGCGATGGGTGCGCAGGCCGGCGTCCTGCTCGGCTACGTCGCGAAGAAGGTGCTCGGCCAGTACGACGTGTTCCTGCCGCCCGACGACGAAGGCCTGCTCTACTTCGTCGGGCCGAACGTGATCGAGGTCGAGCAGCGCTACGGCCTGCCGCCGCGGGACTTCCGCCTGTGGATCGCGATCCACGAGGTGACGCATCGCGCGCAGTTCGGCGCGGCCACCTGGCTGCGAGCGTTCCTGCGCGATCACGTCGACGCGTACCTCGACAGCGTGTCGCTCGACGGACGCGAGCTGATGAACCAGCTCCGCAAGGCGGCCGAGGAGGTCCGCGCGGGGGCCGAATGGAGGGGGATGGGCGGCGTGTTCCTGCTGCTCTCGCCCGAGCAGCGGGAGCTGTTCGCGAAGATGCAGGCGCTGATGTCGTTGCTCGAGGGCCACGCGTCGTTCGTGATGAACGAGGTGGCCCGCGAGCACGTGAACGACGTGGACCGCATGAGGCGGGCGCTCAGCTCGCGTCGCCGGTCGGGCAACGTCGAACGGTCGTTCCAGCGGGCGATCGGGTTCGATCGGAAGATCGCGCAGTACGACGCGGGCGAGCGGTTCGTCCGCGCGGTCATCGATCGCGCCGGGATGTCGGCGTTCAACCAGGTGTGGGCCGCCGCGGACAACCTGCCCCGCCCCGGCGAGATCGACGACCCCGACCGCTGGCTCGCGAGGGTCGCCGGCTAGCGGGGACCCGAGGTGGCGCCCGCCCGCCCGCCCGCGGTCGCCCGGGTGCTGCAGCGGGTCACGGCGACGACCCGCCGGCATGAGCTGACCCTCCCCGGTCAGACGGTCCTCGTCTGCGTCTCCGGCGGCCCCGACTCCGTGTGCCTGCTCGAGGCGCTCGTTCGCCTCCGCCGGCTCCTGCGCGTCCGGCTCGCCGTGTTCCACCTGGACCACCGGCTCCGCGAGGGCTCGGCGGCCGACGCCGCGTACGTGCGGCGGCTGGCCGGGCGGCATCGGCTGCCCCTCCTCATGCGCGAGGCGACGGAGGCGCCGCCGCGCGGCGCCTCCGTCGAGGCCTGGGCGCGCGGGGTCCGCCGCGCGGCCGCCGCCGAGGCGGCCCGCGAGGCGGACGCGGCCCGGATCGCGACCGCGCACACGCGCGACGACCAGGCGGAGACCGTGCTCCTTCGCCTGCTGACCGGGAGCGGGACCGGCGGCGTGGCGGGGATCCGCCACGCCGCCGGTCCGTACGTCCGGCCCCTCCTCGACGTCTCCCGCGCGGACGTGGAGGCCTTCGTCCGCGCGCTCCATCTGCGTCCGCGCCGCGACCCCACCAACGAAGACCCTTCGTACGCCCTGCGGAACGCCCTGCGTCTGGAGGGGATCCCGGCGCTCGAGCGGGCGCTGGGCCGCGGCATCCGCGAGCCGCTCGCCCGAGCGGCCGAACTCCTCACCGCCGACGACGCGCACATGGCCCGCCAGGTCTTCGCGGCGTGGGACGACGTCGTCGTCGACGGACCCGACGGCATGGACCTGGACGCGATCGGGCTGCTGGACCTCCCGGACGCGATCGCATCGCGCCTGGCCGGTCTCGCGCTCGCCCGCTCCGGCATCGACGGGACCCGTGAGGACGTGCTCGCGATCGTCGACCTGGCGGGTGGGCGCCCCGGCCGCCGCCGGGACCTGTCGGCGGGCTCGACGGCGCGACGCGGCCGGGAGTATGTTCACCTCTCGCCTCGCCCTTCCCCCGAGGTGGGCGTCGACCGGGGAAGGGGTGCGCGATGACGCTCATGGATCGGGGGCCGCTGGCTACACTGCCCGGCTACGTGGAGACGTACGAGTCCGACATCGATCGGATCCTGATCACCGCCGACGAGATCCAGGCGAAGCTGGCCGAGCTCGGCGAGCACATCAGCGCCGACTACGCGGGTCGCTCGCTCCTGCTGGTGGGGGTCCTGAAGGGCGCGTTCGTCGTGATGGCGGACCTGGCCAGGTACGTCCGCCTGCCGCTCGAGTTCGACTTCATCGCGGTCTCGTCCTACGGCGCCGCCACCAGGACCTCCGGCGTGGTCCGGATCCTCAAGGACCTGGACCACGACCTTGAGGGTCGTCACGTCCTGGTCGTCGAGGACATCGTGGACTCCGGGTTGACGCTCAAGTACCTGCTGAAGAACCTGGCGGCGCGCCGCCCTGCCTCGCTCGAGGTCGCCGCCCTGCTGCGCAAGGTCGGGATCCAACAGGTCGAGCTCGACCTGCGCTACGTCGGGTTCGACATCCCGAACGAGTTCGTGATCGGGTACGGCCTGGACTACGCCGAGCGGTTCCGGAACCTCCCCTACATCGCCACGCTCAGCCCCGAGGCGTACGCGGGGGACTAGGTCGGCTCGGCGCGGCCCTCGGTCCCGTCGGGAGGGGGTGCTACCATCGCGCGGGGCCACGCCGCTCGCCGCGCGGGGCCCCGAAACCTCTCCCGGACGAGCGCGAGGAGCCACCCCTGAGCCAGCCCGAGACCCCGCTCCGGCGCCTGTCCCGCACGCCGACGCTCTGGATCGTGCTCCTCACGGCCGTGTTCCTGATGGTCCTGTCCTTCATGGGGCGCGACCGTCCGGGCACCGAGCTCACGCTCACCGAGTTCGAGCAGGGGATCGCGCAGGGTGACATCCGCGACGCGCACTTCCTGGAGGGCGAACAGGTGATCGTCGGCAGCTTCACCGACGGCGGCACGTACCGCGTCGCCTACCCCTCCGAGTCCGAGGACGAGCTGGTGAAGGAGCTCCGGGACGCGGGCGTCCCCGTGAAGGTCGATCCCCAGCTCCCGAACGGCCTGCTCAGCACGCTCATCACGGTCTTCCTTCCCGTGCTGTTGATCGGCGGGATCCTGATCTGGGTGATGAACCGCTCCCAGGGCGGCGGAGGGCGCGTGATGCAGTTCGGCCGCAGCCGTCACAAGGTCGTCTCGAAGGACCAGCCCACGACGACCTTCGCCGACGTCGCGGGCGTGGACGAGGCGATCGAGGAGCTCCAGGAGGTCAAGGAGTACCTGCAGAACCCGGCCAAGTTCCAGGCCATGGGAGCGAAGATCCCGCGCGGCGTCCTGCTGTTCGGGCCGCCCGGGACCGGCAAGACGCTCCTGGCCCGGGCGGTCGCCGGAGAGGCCGGCGTCCCGTTCTTCTCGATAAGCGGCTCGGACTTCGTGGAGATGTTCGTCGGGGTCGGCGCCGCCCGCGTTCGCGACCTGTTCGAGCAGGCGAAGGCCAGCTCGCCCGCGATCGTCTTCGTCGACGAGATCGACGCGGTCGGACGCCACCGCGGCGCCGGCCTGGGCGGCGGCCACGACGAGCGCGAGCAGACGCTGAACCAGCTGCTCGTGGAGATGGACGGCTTCGATCAGCGCACGACCGTGATCCTGATGGCGGCCACGAACCGCCCCGACATCCTGGACCCGGCGCTCCTGCGGCCGGGTCGCTTCGACCGTCAGATCGTGATCGACCGACCCGACCTGGAGGGCCGCAAGGCGATCTTGAAGGTGCACGCGAAGGGCAAGCCGCTCGACGCCCGGGTCGATCTGGCCGTGCTGGCGCGACGGACGCCGGGATTCACCGGCGCGGACCTGGCGAACGTGATCAACGAGGCGGCGCTGCTGGCCGCCCGCCGGTCCAAGCGCGCGATCGGGATGAAGGAGATCGAGGAGGCGGTCGATCGCGTCATGGCGGGGCCCGAGCGGAAGACCCGCGTGATGGACGAGCAGGAGCGGAGGCTCATCGCCTACCACGAGGGCGGGCACGCGCTCGTCGCGCACGTCCTGCCGAACACCGACGAGGTCCACAAGATCACGGTGATCCCGCGCGGACGCGCGCTGGGCTACACGCTGACCCTGCCCGAGCAGGACAAGTTCCTGATGACGCGCGAGCAGATGCGCGACGAGCTCGCGATGCTGATGGGGGGCCGTGTCGCCGAGGAGGTCGTCGCCGGCGACGTCACCACCGGGGCCGCGAACGACATCGAGCGCGCGACCAAGGTCGCGCGCCAGATGGTCACCGAGTACGGGATGTCCGACACGATCGGCCCACGCACCCTCGGGCAGAAGCCGGGCGAGGTCTTCCTGGGGCGCGACTGGGGCTCGACCCCCGACTACTCCGACGCCGTCGCCTTCGAGATCGACCAGGAGGTGCGCCAGCTGATCGACGAGGCGCACGACGTGGCTCTCGAGATCCTCACGAAGGAGCGCCCCAAGCTCGACGCGCTCGCCGCGCTGCTGATCGAGAAGGAGACGCTCGACCGCGAGGAGGTCGAGCGGTTCTTCGCCGACGTCGAGAAGCGACCCCCACGAGAGGTGGACGAACGGGGAGCGGGCCTCGCGGTCTCACGGGTGGCGCAGAAGCGGCGGGAGCATCGGCCGACCTCGCCCGGCACGCTCGGCGACCCCGGGCTGGCGCCGGCCTGATCGGCCGGCTGTCGCGGCTCTCCGGCGCGCGCACCGCTCGCTATGCTCCGCGTATGATGGCCGACCGCTGGGCCACCTTCGATTGCTACGGAACACTCGTCGACTGGTTCGGCGGCACGCGGACGACGCTCGAGGAGCTGTGGCCCGAGGCCGACCCCGACGTGCTGCTCGAGCGCTACATGGCGATCGAGCCCGTCCTTCAGGAGGGCCGCGCGGTCCCGTACCGGACGGTCCAGGCCGAGACGCTGACGAAGCTCGCGGCCGAGGAGGGGCTCGAGCTGCCGGTCGCCCGGCGCGGTGCGCTGTCCGCCGCGTTGCCCTCGTGGCCAGTCTTCCCGGAGGTCCCCGGCGCGCTCGCCGAGCTTCGCGCCAGGGGCTGGCTGCTGGCGATCCTGTCGAACACGGATCCCGATCTGCTGGACGCCTCGATCGCGTCGATCGACGTCCCCGTCGACGAGCGTGTCGTCGCCTCGGAGATCGGGTCGTACAAGCCCGCGTTCGGGCACTGGGAGGCGTTCTTCGCCCGGACCGGCGCCGACCGACGACGGCACGTCCACGTCGCCGCGTCCCTGTTCCACGACATCGAGCCGTGCGCGAAGCTGGGCCTGCCGGCGGTGTGGATCAACCGACGGGATGAGGAGAGCTCGTTGCCGCGGGCGGACGAGTTGACCGATCTGTCACAGCTCCCAGACACGCTGGACGAGCTCGTCCCGGCCGGCGGCTAGCATTGGCCGTGATGAACGAGAGCCCGTTCGATGCCGCGAAGGTCGAGCAGGGCGTCCGCCTGATCCTGGAGGGGATCGGCGAGGACCCCGGCCGCGGCGGCCTGCGCGAGACCCCGGAGCGCGTCGCCAGGATGTATCGGGAGATCTTCGCCGGGGTCGGGCAGGACGCGAGCCAGCTCGTCACGGTCGTCGAGGGCGCCGATCACGACGAGATGATCATGGTGCGCGACATCCCGCTGTACAGCGTGTGCGAGCACCACCTGATCCCGTTCGCCGGCAAGGCGCACGTCGCGTACATACCGAACAGGTCGCAGCAGATCACGGGCCTGTCGAAGGTCGCGCGCGTCGTCGACCTGCTCGCGAAGCGCCCACAGGTCCAGGAGCGGCTGACCACCGAGATCGCCGAGGCGATCGACCGGGCGCTCTCGCCGCGCGGGGTCTTCGTCGTGATCGAGGCCGAGCACTTCTGCATGACGATGCGCGGGATCAAGAAGCCCGGCGCGGTCACCGTCACCTCCGCGGTGCGGGGGCTCTTCCGAGGCGACGCGCGGACGCGGCAGGAGGCGATGTACCACATGGGCCACCGGCCGTAGGCCCGCGCGAGGTCCGCCCCGGCGCGGGGCTACCATGCCCGCGTGACCGCAGCCGAGTGGCGTTGCCGGGACCACCGGATCGAGCTCGGTCGTCGGACGCTGGTGATGGGCGTCGTGAACGTGACCCCCGATTCCTTCTCGGACGGCGGCGCGTTCCTGGATCCACGGGTCGCGATCGAGCACGGGGTGCGCCTGGTCGCCGACGGTGCCGACCTGCTGGACGTGGGCGGTGAGTCCACCAGGCCGGGCTCCGATCCCACCGGGGTCGAGGACGAGATCGACCGCGTCCTGCCCGTGATCGCCGGCCTGGTGGAGCGGGTCGACGCGCCCGTCTCCGTCGACACGCGCAAGGCGGCGGTCGCGGCCGCCGCGCTCGGCGCGGGGGCGGCGATCGTGAACGACATCTCGGCCGGGGCGGATCCGGAGATGTTCGACCTGGTCGCCGACCGAGGCGCCGGCATGATCCTGATGCACATGAAGGGCGAGCCGAAGACGATGCAGGCCGACCCCACCTACGACGACGTCGTGGGGGAGGTTCGGTCGTTCCTGGAGGGGCGGTTGCGTTCGGCCGTGGCGGCGGGGATCGAACGGGACCGGCTGTGCATCGATCCCGGGATCGGGTTCGGCAAGACCCTCGAGCACAACCTGGAGCTGCTGCGGGGCCTCGCGTCCCTGCGCCAGGTCGGCTCCGCGCTCATGGTCGGTCCGAGCCGCAAGGGCTTCATCGGGGCGCTCACCGACACCGAGGCCGGCGACCGGGTCGAGGGGACGGCCGGCGCCGTTGCCTGGTGCGCGGCGCAGGGCGTCGACCTCGTGCGGGCGCACGACGTCCGGGCGATGGTCCGCGTCGTCCGCGTGGTCGACGCGATCGCGCGAGGGGCGGGTTGATGGACGAGGCGCGACGATCCGAGACGTCCGGCGGGGCGCTCGCCTATCGGGAGGAGGGCGAGGGCATGCCCGTCGTCCTGATCCACGGGTTCCCGCAGTCATCCCACGTGTGGCGTCACGCGGTCCCGGTGCTCGCGTCGCGGTTCCGCGTGATCGTCCCCGACCTGCTCGGGACCGGCGCCTCCGACCGGCCGTCGGGCGTCCGCCTGGACCTGGTGGCGCAGGCGGGGTACCTCGGCGAGCTGCTCGACGGCCTCGGGATCGAGCGGTGCGCGCTGATCGGGCACTCGTTCGGCGGCGGCATCGCACAGCTGCTCGCCCTGGACCGGCCCGGCGTGGACGCGATGGTCCTGCTGGCGAGCACGGCGTTCGACGCGTGGCCGACGGCCGCCACCCGCGAGATGCAGGACACGCCGCCCGACCAGGAGGTCGAGGAGCTGGTCGCGTCGGGGATCCGGGCGAGCCTGCGGTACGGCATGGCGGAGCCCGACCGCCTGCCGCCCGACGACGTCGAGACCTACGTCCGTGCCTGGTCCGGACCCGATGGCGTCGAGTCGTTCTTCCGCTTCGTGCGCCAGCTGGATGGGTTGGGCCTCGTGGACCGGGCGGGGGACCTGGGGCGCCTGGAGATCCCGGTCCTGCTCTTCTGGGGGGAACGCGATCCCTTCTATCCGCCCGCGATCGCCGAGCGTCTGAACGAGGCCATCCCGAGCTCGACGCTGGGTCTGCTGCCCGGGTGCGGGCACTTCCTCCTGGACGAGGCGTCCGAGACCCTCGTCCCGATGATCCTCGAGTACCTGCGGGCGCGGTTCATCCACGCGCCGCACGGTCACGGGGCGGAGGGCATCGTGAGGATCCAGCTCGAGCGCAAGCCGCCCTGGGTCGAGATGGCCGAGCTGGAGGATGATGACGACGAGGAGGGCGAGGGGTCGTGAGCACCGCGAAGCTGTTCCTGTCGGGGATCCGCGCCGAGGGTCGCCACGGGGCCAGTCCCGGAGAGAAGGACGAGCCACAGCCGTTCGTCGTCGACCTGGACATCGACGTGACCGTCTCGGGGGACGATCTCGTCGCGACCGCTGACTACCGCGCGATCACCGACACCGTGCGTTCCGTCGTCCGGGAGCGCTCGTTCGATCTGATCGAGGTGATGGCCCGGGCGATCGCCGCCGCCGTGCTGGGGCTGGACAACGTCACCCGCGTGACCGCCGTCGTCCACAAGCCGAACGCCGCCGGGCGCCTCGGGATCGACGGCGTCGCGGCCGCTGCCACGGCGGGGGCGGAGTAACGGCCCATGGACGAGCGGGCCTACCTGGGGCTCGGGTCCAACGTCGGGGATCGGCTGGCGCACCTCCTCGACGCGGTGAGGATGCTCCGTGACGACGAGGGGATCCGGGTACTGCGGTCCTCGCGCGTGTGGGAGACCGCGCCGGTGGGCGGTCCTCCACAGGGGGACTTCCTGAACGCGGTGGTCGAGGTCGAGGCGCCGGACGATCCGCGGGCGCTCCTGGCTTCCGCGCATCGCGTGGAGGCGGCGCTGGGTCGCGAGCGGTCGATCCGGTGGGGTCCGCGCACGATCGACATCGACGTCCTGCTGGTCGGCGACCGCACCATCGCCGAACCCGACCTCGTGGTGCCGCACCCGCGGCTGACCGAGCGGGCTTTCGTGCTGCTCCCGCTGCTCGAGCTCGAGCCGGACCTCGCGCTCCCGGGCGGCCTCCGTCTCGCCGACATCGCGCTCGGATCCGACGAGGTCGACGGCGCGCGTCCATCCGCCCCGCCCCTCCTCCCGGACCCATGAACGACCGGTTCTGCCTGCGTTGCGACCAGGTCGCGGCGGGCGACGGCCCGGGCCCGCGCTGCGGCGAGCCGCGGTTCCGCATGGCGGCGCCCACCGGGCCGTCGCCCGCCCCCCCCGGCCGTGCCCGGACCTGGGCACCCGCCGGGCGGGCACCCCCCGGGACGCGGCGCGCGTCC
This sequence comes from Actinomycetota bacterium, assembly GCA_046330185.1. Lineage (GTDB taxonomy): Bacteria > Actinomycetota > UBA4738 > UBA4738 > HRBIN12 > DATBLY01. The sequence goes on along the minus strand of JAXLTF010000011.1, from coordinate 38,159 downwards.
GTACGGATCCCGCTCACGCGGGCTCCCGAGGCTCGAACCGGCTCGGAGCCGGATCCCTCGGGAGCCCACCCAGCGGGCGATCCCTCACCGGCCTCCGGGCGCGTCCGAGGACTGGCCACGTCCGTCGTCGTCGTACTCCTGGCGCTCGTCGCGGCCGGATGGATGGCCGCCCATCCGGACCGGCGACCGGCCGCCCGTCCACGGATGCCGCCGGGCCTCACCGGGACGCTGATCTACGCGGTGGACCGGGGCGACGGAACGTCGGTGCTGTGGCGGTGGGACCTCCGGACCGGGGAGCTGCGACGCGGCCCCGAGGTCGCCACGCCGATCGAGCCCGTCGACGCGAACGCCGCGAGCCCCGGATGGGTGGGCGTCACGTCGCGGACCGCGTCCGGGAGATGATGGCCTCGGTCCTGGGGTTCCTGGAGCCGCAGGACCGGCCGATCCCTGCTCCGCGGCGACCGGGTCGCCTGGGACGGCCGGGGGATGTCCGTCGCGGCGCTCCGCGAGGGCGAGGCGGCGGCCGGGCGATGCCTGCGGCACGTCACGATCGACCTCGTCCGGCTGGCGACCTCCAGCGCGACCGCCAGTTCGAGCGGGACCGCAGCTGCGGGCGCGTGACCACGATCGGCCGGGCGACGCTCGTGACGTTCTTCTCGTTGCTCCGGGGCGGACGGACCGACGTCTACTTCGCCGGGGTGCAGCTGCACCGCGTCCTGCGCGATCACACGCTGGTTTCCGCGTCGCCCTCGGGCGTGCTGCTGGTGGCGCCGGAGTCCGGGCGTTCGGAAGCGCCGGGTGGCGCGGAGGTGTTGAGCAGGGGCGTCGCGCTGTACTCGGGCGGCCTGGCCGTGTCCGAGCCCATCCCGTACGGGACGCGGGATCGCCCGTTCGCGATCGAGCGGGTCCTGTCGTGGACGCTCGATTCGCTGTCGGCGCTGGTGCTGGGGCGGTGGGGTGACCGGGCCGGCCTGTTCCTGCTGGACGGGGGCGTCGGGGACGGGGTCGAGCGGCCGCTTTACCTGGGTCCCACGTCCGGCAGGACGTTCGGGACCTACTCCGAGCGCGACGTCGCGTTCGTCGCCGACGGGGCGTCGCTCTCGTTCATCCGCGACGGCGTCCTGCGACCGCTCCGGCTGCCGGAGGGAGCCCCCTCGCCCGACGGTCCGATCGTCTGGGTTCCCTGACGGGCTTGGGATACTCGGGACGGATGGACGTCGCGGTGGTCGGTGCCGGCCGGGTTGGTACCGCGGTGGCCGTGCTCCTGCGGCGCGCCGGTCATCGGATCGTGGCGGTGTCGGGCCGCGCGGCCACGCGCGAGCGGACGGCACGCTTCCTGCCCGGCGTCCCGTTGCTCGACGCGCCGGGCTCCGCCGACCGGGCCGAACTGACCCTGATCGCCGTGCCGGACGACTCGATCGGCCCGGTCGTCGCGGAGATAGCTGACAGCGGCGGGGTGAGGCCGGGCGCCTGGTTCGCGCATCTGGCCGGGGCCTCCGGGCTCGAGGTGCTCACGCCCGTCGTCGACGCGGGCGGCGGGCGTCTCGCGCTTCACCCCCTACAGACGTTCGCGGACGTCGAGGGCGCGCTGGAGCGCCTCCCGGGCCCGGAGCGGCCATCACCGCCGACGACGAGGAGGGGTTCGCGCTGGGCGAGCGACTCGCGCGCGACGTCGGAGCGGAGCCGTTCCGCCTTCAGGACGCGATGCGCCCCATGTACCACGCCGCGGCGGTGATCGCGTCGAACGACCTGGTCGCGCTCTCGTCCGTCGCGGAACGCCTGTTCCGGGAGGCCGGCGTGCCCGACCCCGCCGCCGCGATGATGCCGCTGCAGCGGGCGACCCTCGACAACGTCGAGCGGTTGGGCGCGGTGGCGGCGCTGGCCGGTCGGCCGTTCGCGGCGACGCGTCGACGATCGAGCGGAACCTGGAGGCGGTCGCGACCGCCGCGCCCGAGGCGGTTCCCGCCTACGTCGCCCTGGCGCGGATCGCGCTGGGTCTCGCGTCCGAGGGCGGGGGTTGGAGGCCGGCGCCCGCGACGCGGTCGAGGCGGTGCTCGCCCGTTGAGCTGATCCGCAGCGCGGCCGACGCGACGGCCTGGGTGTCGTCACGGCGAGCGGCGACCGGCGATGGGTCGGTCGGGCTGGTACCGACGATGGGAGCGTTGCACGAGGGGCACATGTCGCTGATCGACCGAGCCCGGTCGGAACGGGCCACGGTCGTCGTCTCGATCTTCGTGAACCCCCTGCAGTTCGGCGAGGGCGAGGACCTGGCTCGGTACCCCGCGACGAGGGGGCCGACCTCGAACGGTGCATGGACGCGGGCGTGGACGCGGTCTGGGCTCCGAGCGTCGAGCACATGTTCCGCCGGGGCTCGAGCTCGCCGCCCCCGAACCGGGGCCCGTCGGCGACGCGTTCGAGGGCGCCGCGCGTCCCCGGGCACTTCGCCGGGGTGCTCGCCGCCGTTCATCGGCTGCTCTCGGTCGTCGCTCCCGACGCCGCGTACTTCGGGGAGAAGGACGCCCAGCAGCTCTTCCTGATCCGGCGGATGGTGCGCGAGCTTTCCCTGCCGGTGGGCGTCGTCGGCTGCCCCATCGTCCGTGAGCCCGACGGGCTCGCCCTATCCTCACGCAACGGGCTCCTGTCCCCGGCCGAGCGTGAGCAGGCCCCGTGCCTGTTCCTGGGGCTGTCGGAGGCCGCCGTCCTGGCCCGAGCGGGCGAGCAGGACCCGGCCGTCCTGGTGGCGGCGACGGCGCGCGAGATCGGGGGCCACCGCGCTCGCCCGGCCGACTACGTCGCGGTGATCGAGGATGCGACCTTCACGCCCGCCCAGCGGGTCGGTCCCGGCGCGAGGGCGATCGTCGCGGTCCGGTTCCCTCGGCGAGGCTGATCGACAACCTGGCCCTGCCGGTGGGCGGCGGCTGAGTCGCGGTTGTCGCCCGGCGACCGCGTGGGCGACGATGCACGCCTGATGCTCCTGGCAGCCGACGTCGGCAACACCGAGATCGTCCTGGGCGTGTTCGACGGCGCCGAGCTCGACCAACACCTGGCGCGTCTCCACCCAGACCGATCGAACGTCCGACGAGCTCGCGCTGATGGTCGCGGGGTTGCTCGCCCAGCGCGGCCTGTCGTTCGACGCCGACGTCTCCGGCGTCGTCGTCGCTTCGGTCGTCCCCGACGTCACGCATGCGATCCGGGAGCTGGCGGAGCGCTACCTGTCGTTCCCACCGGTGATCGTCGGCCCCGGGACGAAGACGGGAGTCCCCGTCCTCACCGACAACCCGCGCGAGGTCGGGGCCGACCGCGTCGTGAACGCCCTCGCCGCGTTCACGCGGTTCGGGGGTCCGGCCATCGTGGTCGATTTCGGGACGGGAACGAACTTCGACATCGTCTCCGAGGCCGGGGAGTTCCTGGGCGGCGTGATCGCGCCGGGGCTGCAGGTCTCGGCGGAGAGCCTGTTCTCACGAGCCGCCCGCCTGACGCGGGTCGAGCTGACGGCGCCCCGCTCCGCGATCGGCAAGAGCACGGTCGAGGCGCTGCAGGCCGGCCTGATCTTCGGAACGGCCGGCGAGGTGGACGGGGTCGTGGAGCGGATCCGGGCGGAGCTGCCGGGCGCGACCACCGTCGCGACCGGAGGCCTGGCCCCGGTCGTCATCCCGCACTGCCGCACGATCGAGCACCACGAGCCGTGGCTGACGCTCGAGGGCCTGCGGCTGGTGTTCGAGAAGAACGCCGTGGTGGCGGAGTGACCGACGACGACGGCCGCGGGCCTGGTACCAGCGAGCCCGCATCGGACCAGTCGCCCTCGCGTGAGGCGGAGGTCCTGCGTGCGCGCCGGGGGTCGCTCGAGCGGCTGCGCGCCGCCGGTCGCGAGCCGTTCGCGCTGCGATTCGAGCCCGACGCCACCGCCGCGGAGCTGCATGCCGAGTTCGAGGGGCGCCTGGAGCCCGAGGAACGGTCCGGCCGCGAGGCGACGGTCGCGGGGCGGGTGGTCCTCGCCCGGCGGCACGGGAAGCTCACGTTCCTGGTCGTCCGCGACCGGTCCGGCGACCTGCAGCTCCTGTGCGATGAGGCCACCCTCGGGCCGAGCGCCTACGCCGTGTTCGACGAGGTCGACCTCGGCGACATCGTCGGCGCCCACGGCGGGATCGAACGGAGCCGCCGAGGCGAGCTGTCCCTGCGCGTCGACGCCCTGACGGTGCTGACCAAGGCCCTGCGGCCGCTGCCCGAGAAGTGGCACGGCCTGCAGGATCCCGACCTGCAGCAGCGCCAACGGGAGCTGCACCTGGCGACCGATCCCGAGGCGCGTTTCCACGTGCGCGCCCGCGCCGAGACGCTGCGCGCGATCCGCGCCCACCTCGACGCGAACGGCTTCTGGGAGGTGGAGACGCCGGTGCTGCAGCCGCTGGCCGGCGGGGCGCTCGCCCGCCCGTTCTCGACGCACCACCGCGCGCTCGACGTCGACCTCTTCCTGCGGATCTCGCTCGAGCTGTACCTCAAGCGCCTGCTGGTCGGGGGGCTCGAGCGCGTCTACGAGATCGGCCGCAACTTCCGCAACGAGGGCATCGACCGGACCCACAACCCCGAGTTCACGATGCTCGAGGTCTACCAGGCCTACGGCGACTACCACACGATGATGGACCTCACCGAGGCGCTCGTCCGCGCCTGCGCGCTGGCGGTCCGCGGCTCGACCACGGTCCCGTTCCGTGGGACGGAGCTCGACCTCGCGGGCCCGTGGAGGCGCATCACGGTCCTCGGGTCGGTCTCGGAGGCCGTCGGGCGCGACCTGTCGCTCGACGACGACGACCTCCCCGAGCTCGCCGGCCGGCACGGGGTGTCGGTGGACCCGCGCTGGGGGCCCGGGAAGGTCGTCCTGGAGCTGTACGAGAAGCTCGTCGAGCCGTCGCTGTTCGAGCCCACGTTCGTCTGCGACTTCCCGCGCGAGGTCTCTCCCCTGGCGCGGCCGCATCGGGACGATCCGGCGCTCACCGAACACGTGGACCCGGTGATCGGGGGCGTGGAGATCGGCACCGGTTACTCGGAGCTCACCGACCCCGACGACCAGCGGGAACGCTTCGAGGCGCAGCAGCGCGGATGGGCCGCGGACGGAGGCGAGGCCCATCCGCTCGACGAGGACTTCCTGCGGGCGCTCGAGCACGGGATGCCGCCCACCGGCGGTCTCGGGATCGGGATCGACCGACTGCTGATCGTGCTGACCGATGCGCCGTCGATACGCGACCTGATCGCCTTCCCTCATCACCGACGGATGGACGGTTCGGGCTCCTGAGCGCCGGTGCCGGTCAAGGGATATGCTCCGCGGGTCCAGGTCCGAGGAGGGGATCCATGGCCGACGAACTGATCGAGAGGATCCGGTCCGTGCCGCTGTTCTCCGGGTTCGGCGACAAGGATCTGGAGCGCGTCGCGACGATCGCCAAGGAGGTCGAGTTCCCCGCCGGCAAGGAGATCGCCCGTCAGGGGGAATCCGGCGTCGGGTTCCACATCCTCACGCAGGGCGACGCCGAGGTCGAGGTGGAGGGGTCCGTGCGCACGACCCTCGGGCCCGGCGGCTACTTCGGAGAGATGTCGCTCCTGGACGGCGGGCCGCGGTCGGCGACGGTGCGGGCCGTGACGCCGCTCAGGACCGTCTCGATGACGTCATGGGACTTCAACGCCCTCCTCGACCAGCATCCCGAGCTGGCTCGGAAGCTGCTGGTCGAGCTCTGCCGCAGGCTCCGCGCCGTCGAGCAGCGGGACACCGACTGAGGGGAGGACCGGACGGGCTCGACGCCCGCCGCGTTCGCCCGCCGTCTCCACCGCACGCACGATCTCGGCGAGAGCCGCCCCCTTCGCCACGTAACCGGCCCCGCCGGCCGCCAGCGCCTCGCGGCGCGGGCCCGCATCGCCGCCGGCCGTCAGGAACACCACGGGCAGGCCCGGGCGCCGTCGGTGGATCAGCCGCATCGCGTCGATCCCCGACAGATCGGGCATGGAGACGTCCATCACCACCACGTCGGGCTCGAGCTCGTCGGCCGAGCAACAGGCGGCGACGCCGCCGGTGGCCTCGCCGATCACCTCGATCCCATCGGTCCACGACAGCGCGCGCACCAGGGACCCGCGGAAGACGGCGTGATCGTCGACGACCAGGACGCGGATCGGCACGGGCCCTCCTCGAGCGGCGGCATACGGGGAAGGCCGGGCTCGATCGTCGCACGGCGGCGCGTTGCGTCGCATCGCTCATCGGGGTGATATCCACGACCCCCGGCGAGCGGCGCGGGCATCCCCCGGACACGTGCTAATCCCCACGCGGAGAACATCCGAATACCTACAGGAAGGAGGCAGCGGTGCCGCAGGGGAACACGCAGGTCGCGTACGGAGCTAGCCGACGGCGCTGGGTATACTGCCTCTCAGCGGGCGCCGCGGCCGATCCAGGGGTGCGGCGCCCGGCGCGACCCGGGGGTAGGACGTGGTCCGACGATCCCCGGGCGAACGGAACATGGGTGTCGTGGCCCGGAGGACGCTGACATGTTCGAACGCTTCACCGACCGAGCGCGACGGGTGGTCGTCCTCGCCCAAGAAGAGGCGAGGATGCTCAACCACAACTACATCGGCACCGAGCACATCCTGCTGGGGCTGATCCACGAGGGCGAGGGGGTCGCCGCTAAGGCGCTCGAGTCGCTCAACATCTCGCTCGAGGCGGTGCGGCAGCAGGTGGAGGAGATCATCGGCCAGGGCCAGGCCGCTCCCACCGGGCACATCCCGTTCACGCCGCGCGCGAAGAAGGTCCTGGAGCTCAGCCTCCGCGAGGCGCTGCAGCTCGGCCACAACTACATCGGCACCGAGCACATCCTGCTCGGCCTGATCCGCGAGGGCGAGGGCGTCGCCGCCCAGGTGCTGCAGAAGCTCGGCGCCGACCTGAACCGCGTCCGTCAGACCGTGATCCAGCTGCTCTCCGGCTACACCGGGGGCAAGGGCGAGCAGACGCCGGGCGGATCGCCAGAGGGCGGCCAGCAGGGCTCGATGGTCCTGGACCAGTTCGGGCGGAACCTCACGCAGCTCGCGCGCGAGAACAAGCTCGACCCCGTGATCGGGCGTGAGAAGGAGATCGAGCGCGTGATGCAGGTCCTGTCGCGCCGTACCAAGAACAACCCGGTGCTGATCGGCGAGCCGGGCGTCGGCAAGACGGCCGTCGTCGAGGGCTCAGCCAGGACATCGTCAGGGGCGAGGTCCCCGAGACGCTGAAGCGAAGCGACATCTACACGCTCGACCTGGGCGCGCTGGTGGCCGGATCGCGATACCGCGGCGACTTCGAGGAGCGCCTGAAGAAGGTGCTGAAGGAGATCAAGACCCGCGGGGACATCATCCTGTTCATCGACGAGCTCCACACGCTGGTCGGTGCGCGGCGCCGCCGAGGGCGCGATCGACGCGGCCAGCATCTTGAAGCCGATGCTCGCCCGCGGTGAGCTGCAGACGATCGGCGCCACGACGCGCGACGAGTACCGCAAGCACCTCGAGAAGGACGCGGCGCTCGAGCGCCGGTTCCAGCCGATCACGGTCGACGAGCCGACCGTGCCGCACACGATCGAGATCCTGAAGGGCCTGCGCGACCGCTACGAGGCGCACCACCGCGTGAACTTCACCGACGACGCCCTCGTCGCCGCGGCGAACCTGGCCGACCGCTACATCAGCGACCGGTTCCTGCCCGACAAGGCGATCGACCTGATCGACGAGGCCGGCAGCCGCATGCGGATCCGGCGCATGACCGCGCCCCCCGACGTGCGCGAGATCGACGAGAAGATCGCCGAGGTGCGGCTGCGCAAGGAATCCGCGATCGACGGCCAGGACTTCGAGCGCGCGGCGTCGCTCCGCGACGAGGAGCGGCAGCTCCAGGAGGAGCGCACCCGCCGCGAGCAGGAGTGGAAGTCCGGCGAGATGGACATCCTGTCCGAGGTCGACGAGGAGGAGATCGCCGAGGTCCTGTCGATCTGGACCGGCATCCCGGTCTTCAAGCTCACCGAGGAGGAGACCGAGAAGCTGCTGCGCATGGAGGACGAGCTCCACAAGCGCTACGTCAGCCAGAACGAGGCCGTCACGGCGCTGTCGAGGGCGATCCGGCGCACCCGCTCGGGCCTCAAGGACCCGCGCCGCCCGTCCGGGTCGTTCATCTTCCTCGGTCCGTCCGGCGTCGGGAAGACGGAGCTCTCGCGGGCGCTCGCCGAGTTCCTGTTCGGCGACGAGGACGCGTTGATCCAGCTGGACATGTCCGAGTACATGGAGAAGCACACGGTCAGCCGCCTCATCGGCTCGCCCCCCGGCTACGTCGGCTACGAGGAGGGCGGCCAGCTGACCGAGGCCGTGCGCCGCAAGCCGTTCAGCGTGGTCCTGTTCGACGAGATCGAGAAGGCGCACCCAGACGTGTTCAACACGCTCCTGCAGCTGCTCGAGGACGGCCACCTGACGGACGCGCAGGGCCACAAGGTCGACTTCAAGAACACGATCATCATCATGACCTCGAACCTGGGCACCCGGGACATCCAGAAGGGCCCGGGGATCGGGTTCGCCGCCAGCTCGAACGAGCAGGTCACCTACGAGAAGATGAAGGACCGGGTGACGGACGAGCTGAAGAAGAGCTTCCGGCCCGAGTTCCTGAACCGCATCGACGAGGTGATCGTCTTCCGGTCGCTGTCGCAGGACGACGTCAAGTCGATCGTCGACCTGATGATGAAGCGTGTCGAGGAGCAGCTGAAGGCGAAGGACATCGACATCGAGCTGACCGACGCCGCGAAGTCGCTGCTGGCCGAGAAGGGCTACGACCTGGCGCTCGGCGCCCGGCCGCTCCGCCGGACGATCCAGCGCCTGGTCGAGGACCCGCTCGCCGAGAAGCTCCTGTGGAAGGAGTTCCGCGCCGGCCAGACCGTGATCGTGGACGCGCAGGACGGCGAGATCGTCTTCGAGGGCACCGGCGCGATGCTGCCTCCGGACACGCCCCCGGTCGAGCTCGCCGGCTCGCCCGGTAGGCGCTGCCCGCACCAGCGGTTCCCGCTCCGTGACCAGCAGCGGCCCCTCGGCGAGTCTATGCTCACCCGTGGGCCGGGCAGATCTGTCGACGCTCGGTGATCTCGGGGCGATCTCGTCGGACGGGGGATCGCCGACCTCGGAGCGTGAAGTCGAGTCGATCAGTCCTCTCGTCTCGATCAGGCTCCCCGGCTCGCTCGACTCGGGTTCGAGCTCCCGACCCGATCCCTTCGCCAGGAGCACCGGCTCTACGCGCTCCGGGCGCGGAGGACCCCGACGCGGCGCATCTCCGTTACAACGCGCTGATCCGCCGTCTCGTGAGCTTCGAGGCGCGCCGCCGAATGCGTGAGCCTAGCCGACGCCGACCAGCCGATGCGATCCATGCGCGAGCTGGGCCGGGCGGCGGATGCGGACGGTGCCTGCTACCTGACCGGTGGGGCGACCGCGGTATCGTCGAGATGGCGGCGAACCACGATCGATGTGGATATCCATCTCGAGCCGCAGACGGACGCGCTGCTGCAGGCTATCCATCAGCTCAAGGAGCTCCGGGTCAACGTCGAGCTGGCCTCACCCGGCTTCGTCCGTTCCCGCAGTGGGAGGGTCGCAGTCCGTTCGTGGCTCGCGAGGGCAGGCTGAGCTTCTACCATTTCGACCCGTACGGGCAGGCGCTCAGCAAGCTCGAGGAACGGGCGCACGGGCAGGATCTGGCCACGTGCAAGGCGATGATCGAGCGAGGACCTCCTGACCCGGCCCGCGCCATGGGGTTCTTCGAGGAGGTGGAGCCACAGCTCCACCGCTACCCCGGCGGTAGACGGGCGCGCGTTCCGACGCAGGGTCGAGCGTTCGCGCTCCATCGTGCACAGCGACGCCTGATCCGCGCGCAGGGGCCGGTGCCCGCCGGCCCCCGCGCGCGGCACGAGCCCCGCGGAGCTCATCGGGCACCAGGTCGGCGAACTCCCAGGCCGTCCACCGGTCCGCGCTGGCGCCTCGGGACGCTTCACCTCGACCCTAGGCCTTGCTGCCCACGTAGAGACCGGACACCCGAGCCTCCATCGAAGGAAGGGGAGCCCGGGCGATGCTCCACCCGTTGAGAAGCCACTCGACGGGAAGGAGACGACGCCCATGGCTCCCGCAGCGAGTCTCGCACGGCTGCGTAAGCGGATGTTGGACCGGGTCGCCCGCAAGGAGGTGAGCGTCGTGCAGGCGTGCCGGGAAGCCGGCATCTCCACGAGCCGCTTCTACGAGCTCAGGGCCCGCTACCTGGCCTACGGGGAGGCGGGGCTGCTGCCCAAGCCACGGCCCGCCCGACCCGACCGGCAGCTGTCGGCTCCGCTCCGTGACCAGATCATCGCCTACGCGATCGAACACCCGAGCGTCGGCCCTCGCACGATCGCGGCGGCCCTGTCGCTGCATCGCTTCGGCTCCTGGCAGGTCTCCCACGGCGGGGTCTACAACGTCTTGGTGCGAGCGGGTCTTCAACGACGGTCCGCTCGCTTGGCCGCCGCCGAGTCCCTGGCCGCGGCCGAGGGGGGGCCGATCACCGAGCGGGTGCTTCGCGACCTACGCGCCATCGAGCGTGTGACGACACACATCGGCTCGGATATCCCAGGTGAGCAGGTCTTCTTCGACACGATGTACGTCGGCAACCTCAAGGGCGTGGGCAAGATCTGGCAGTACTCGGCGGTGGACGGTGCCTGCAGCTTCGCCTTCGCGAGGGTCCTCGCGGGTGAGAAGTCCGCTCAGGCAGCGGCGAGGTTCCTCGAGGCAGACGTCGCCCCCATCTACGCCGAAGCCGGGATCGGGCTGAAGGAGGCCATCGTCGACGGGGGGCCGGAGTTCAGACGGGAGTTCACCACCACCTGCTCGCGCCTGGGCATCTCTCGGCACCAGCTCCCGCCGCGCTCGCCGAACCTGAACGCCTTCGTCGAGCGCTTCCAGGGCTCGGTGCTGCACCTGCACTACCGCACCGCGTTCCGCTACCGCTTCTACACCTCGGCCGAAGACATCGACGCCGATCTGCAAGCGTGGCTCCGCTTCTACAACTTCGAACGGCCCCACCGCGGCTACCGGACCAAGGGTCGCCGGCCGGCCGAGATCTTCTACGCGAACCGACCCGACCTGCTCGAGATGAAAGGATGGGTCAGCGATGAGTTCACCCCGCAAACCGTCCGGCTCTAACGCGAGCCGCAAGGGCTAGATCTACTCGTGCGGCAGCATCGGTCCCACCGAGAACGTGACGTCTGGAAGGACCACGCCGGTGTCAAGTTCGAACGACGGGCCGTGCGGGGAATCGGTCGGCCGGGCGCCGGCTCGCTCGAGGAACGCGATCAGCGTTCGTACGTGATCGAGGGTCATCTCCACCTCCCATTGGTGGAGCGTGCCGAGGAGGTTCGTGTACTCCTCACGGTCGATCCCCTCGGTGCGCAGGAGGTCCTCCGCTCGATCGGGAAGCGCGGCCAGCAGCGGATCGAGGCCGAGCGTGGACTCCTCAGGCTTCCAGTCGAACGAGACGACGTATCGCGTGGCCACGAACGGTTCGGGGGTCGCGTCCTCCCAGGCGCTCGCGGGCAGCCACGACCGCAGGTCCTGCATCTGCTGGCCGAGGAGCTCGATGGCGGCCACCTGTTCCTCGCTCGGACTTCGGCCGCGGTCGAGGTCGCGATCGTCTCCCCAGGCGAGGTGAACGGATCGACCGCGGATGCGGACGACGATGTCCACGTAGTAGGGGCCACCGCGATCGTTGAGGAGCTGCCGGTCCTCGTCCAACAAGCCCGTCGCGGGCGCCGCGGACGAGACCAGGTCGACCCCCTTCTGACGTGAGTCGCTGTTCCTGGAACCCGTCCGGGCACCCCCATCGATCCCACAGCACCCGTCCATCCCGGTAGAGGAACAGGTGGAACGCACCGGCTTCCGTGGGCCCATCGTGGAAGCTGAAGCTGAGCACGAGCTCCCCTCGGACGGGCAGGCTCGGCGCGGAACCACTCGGAGGGAGCCCACACCGACCGATCCTGCAGCGCCGGATCCGGGGGCAGCGGTGGACCCGATGGGACCGGGCCCGTGGGTCCACCGACACCCGGAACCGATCCCCGGTGGCTGGCACCGAGGGTGAACAGGGCGATCGCGGCAACGACGCCGCCGCCGTGAGCCCGCTCGCGATACGTCTGGTCCGCCGCTTGTGATCGCGTCTCCTTCGGAGCTCGTCCAAGGACATCCCCGGGGCTTGCAGGTGAGCGATCGCACGGTCCGCGCGCTCGAGCAACGATCGGGTCTCAGCCATGCTGGTCCTTCCGTTCGTGCAGGATCGTCCGCGCCCGAGCCGTCAGGGTCCGCACCGTGCCGGGACGGATCCCCAGGATCGCCCCAGCCTCTTCGGACGAGTACCCGAGGAGCTCCGTGACGACCAGGGCGGCGCGCTGCCGAGGCGTGAGCGCAGCGGGCGATCTGACGGCCTCGTCCCGAGCGGCGATCTCATCGAACGGATCGTGCTCGTTCCTGGACGTCAGCGAGCGCTTCGCGACGACGAGCGCGTGTCGGAGCGCCGATCGATGGAGGTTGAGCGCCGTCCGATAGAGGTACGCCGTGGGATCGTCGAGACCGGAGACCCGATCCCAGCGCTCCCAGATCCGGACGAAACGCCTCCTGCATCAGCTCCTCGGCGACGCCGGTGTCGCGCGTGACCAGCACCAAGGCCCGGAACAACCGGTCCCGTTCGTCGAGGAAGAACTCCTCGAAGGGGGCGCAGGACGACACCGACGTCCTCGTCCCAGACGGAGCCGACCGCGGAGACCCGATCATCCATCATGGCCATGAACGCGCGGCGGAGGCTCTGCGCAGACGGCGAACATCGCTCATGCGCGTCCCGGGGTCGATGCTCACCACGCCCCTCCAGCCGCCACCCGTACGCTCTCATGGCGATCGCGACCTCGATGCGGAGCTCGAATCGCACGGTCTCCGGAGGAGGCAGTTCATCCGAAGGAGACCTACACGAGCCCGCGGAGCTCCTCCGGCACCAGGTCGGCGAACTCCCAGGCCGTCCATAGGTCGGACGAGATCCGCGTGGACGAGGCGCGCACGCCGAGCGGATCGAAGTGCTCGACGACGCGCTCGACGTCGCGTTCGAGCAGCGCGCGCGCATGACGATTCTTGCGAGGATCGACCGCCTGCGCGGGTCGATCACCGTGATCCGGCCCTCCCATACCAGCACGTTGTACGGCGACAGGTCTCCGTGGATCACGTTGCGGTACAGGAACAGCTCGATGTTGCGGACCAACTGGCGGAACAGGTCGTCGGCCTCGAAGTCGTCGACCCGGTACGAACGGAGCTGAGGCGCCGCGTAGTCCTCGTCGCCGACGTAGCCCATCAGGATCGCGCGGTCGCTCCGCGCGATCCCGCCGTCGGCGCCCGCGGCGTGCAGCTCCCGGAGCATCTCCCACTCACGGTTGACCCAGATCGCGGCGGCCACCTCGCGGCCGAACCGCGTGCGCTCTTCTCGACCGCCGGTGCGGACCCGCCGCGGCTTGATGAACTCGCCGTCGCGGTACAGGCCCTCGTCGCGGAAGGCCCGCCGGTCTGGCGGGTGGTAGACCTTCAGCGCCGCCAGGCGCTCGTCGGTCGTGCTGGGGTTGGCGCGGCACAGGTGCACGGAGGCCTCCTTGCCGCTCTTGATCGGTCGGATGACCGAGTGGATGAGCCCTTCGTCGAGGAGTGCTCGAACGCTTCGTCTTGCAACGCGGGTTCCTCCCTGAGGGATCGATGGCGTGCGGACGCCTCGTCCCGGGAGCCTCGAGGAGGGTGCTGAGCGTTACGAGCGGCCGGAGGGACGAGGCAGGCTGACGCTGGCGACGGAGATCGCGGTCATGTGCTCATCCCTCCTTCCGAACGGCCGGTGGTACGGTCGAAAGAGGGTTGAGTATACGCGAGAGGTCCGATGAGCGACGAGGACGTCCTGGAGAGGATCGACCGGCTGGCGGCCGAGGAGCATGAGCTCTACCGGCTCGAGGGATGCGGCGAGGCGTCCGACGCGGACCGCGCGCGGCTGAAGCAGCTCGCGGTGCAGCTCGATCAGTGCTGGGACCTGCTGCACCAGCGCAGGGCCCGTCGCGCGGCGGGGCTCGACCCCGACGAGGCCTCCGTTCGCGATCCCGGCATCGTCGAGGGGTACGTGCGTTGAGCGAGCGGTCCGGGGTACAGGATGGCCGTCCATCTGAAGCGTGCCCACAGCCGGCGACGCGGTCGGACGGCTACCGGGTCCTGATCGACCGACTCTGGCCGCGGGGGGTGTCGCGCGAGCGAGCAATCGACGCCTGGCAGGAGCTGGCGCCGAGCACGGGGCTCCGGGAGTGGTTCGGGCACGAGCCGCGTCGTTTCGACGAGTTCCGCCGTCGCTATATCGCGGAGCTCCGGGACCGGCGCCCACTCCTCGCGGAGCTCCGGCGCAGGGCCCGCGGCGGCGCTCACCCTCGTCTACGCCGCGCGGGACGCCGAGCACAACGACGCCGTCGTGCTGGCGGAGGTCCGCGCCGGGGGCTGCCCAAGGCCGGGAAGCGGTAGCGCCGTGCAGGTCGCGGAGGAGCCGGGCGATCGTCCTGGCGCCATCGCGATCGAACCGCTTCGGCCGTTCCGGCTCGACCTGAGCGTGTCGGCCCTGCGCCGACGGGCCCGTAACGCCGTCGACACGTGGGACGGGACGACGTACAGGCGCGTCCTGGCGAACGCCGACGCCGTCGTGGGTTGCGCCGTCACCCAGACGGGAGGTCCGGAGGCTCCGCGGCTCTCCCTCGCCCTCGCCGGCGATGACGTCGACCGCCGGGTCACGGGGGAGACGCAAGAGACCATCGCGCGCACGCTCGGGGCGCACGTCGACCTCTCGGGCTTCTACCGGATGGCCGAGGCGGACGATCGGATCGCCTCGCTCGTGAAGCGCTTCCGAGGTCTCAAACCTCCGCGGTTCCCGACCCTCTTCGAGGGCCTGGTGAACGCGGTGGCCTGTCGTAGCTGTCGCTCGAGGCGGGGCTCAGCCTGCTGAACCGCCTCGCGGCATCCCGGGGTAGCGTCGCGTCGATCGACGGGCTCCGCATGCGCGCGTTCCCGCGCCCGCGGGACCTCGCCGGCGTCGAGCCGCGGACGCTCCGCGAGATCGGCTTCAGCGGCCGGAAGGCGACGACCATCATCGAGCTCGCTCGAGCGGTGGTCGACGGGCGCCTCGACCTAGACGGCCTCGAGCGGCTCGACGACGCCGAAGCGGTGTCGCGGCTGACCGGCGTGCGCGGGATCGGACGCTGGAGCGCCGAGTACCTGCTGCTGCGGGGGTTCGGGCGCCTGAACGTCTTCCCGGGCGACGATGTCGGCGCGCGCAACAACCTTGCGCGCTGGCTGGGTCTGCAGCCGCCGCTCGACCACGCGGCGGTCGGTCGGGCGGTCGCGCGATGGCAGCCGTTCGCCGGGATGATCTACTTCCACCTGCTGCTCGAGCGTCTGGATCCGGCGGGTGAGGCGGATGGTTCGGATCGAGGGTCCGGATAGGGAGGCGAGCACACATGGCCGATGGAACGGCGTCCACATCCGTCGTCGGGTTCCCGGCGACGACCCGCGGGTCCGGGGACCCCGAGGACCCGACTCCGTGGGAGGGGGTAGCTCCGCGACGGATCGATGCCGCGACGCTGGAGCGGTTCGAGGGCGCCGTGGCGGAGATCTTCACGACGTTCGGCATGGACCTCGACACGACGGCGACGAAGGACACGCCTCGGCGCTTCCTCAAGGCGTTGTTCGACTCCACCGCCGGATACGAAGGGGACCCGAAGCTCCTGACCGCCTTCCCGACCGAGTGCCGAGGGGGGCCCGACTGTCGGATCAGCCAGATCATCGAGGGGCCCATCTCGTTCTTCGCGCTCTGTGAGCACCACGCCCTCCCGTTCCACGGGATCGCTCACATCGGCTACATCGCGCACGAACAGATCATCGGGATCTCGAAGCTGACCAGGCTCGTCCGGGTGTTCGCCCGACGCTTCACCGTCCAGGAGCGCATCGGTCAGCAGGTCGCCGACACGCTCGTGGAGCTCCTGGGCCCTCACGGTGTCGCGGTGCACCTGCAGGCGGTGCACCTGTGCACGCAGATGCGTGGCGTCCGTGAGGAGCGATCCAGCACGTGGACCTCGTTCTGGAGGGGCAACTACGAGGAGGACCCCGAGATCCGGCAGGCCTTCCTGCAGGCCGTCACCCGTCCCCAGTAAGCCTCCGGACCCGGCTGCCGGCGTCACGGACCATCCTCGTCCCGGGCATCACCGGGGTCGCGTGCTCACGGCTGCCAGGACGCTCACGGTCGCCCCCCCGCGGTCCTTCGCGAGGCGACCCGTAGCGCAGGAAGAGGTACGAGCCGCGCCCTCGAGCGCTCAGGAGCCGCAGCGATGGAGGGCCGGATGAGATGAGATCGACCGACGGCGCCAGGGTGGGCCGGGGTCGCTCCCCCGCGCCGGCGATGATCGGCGACACGGTGAGGAACAGCTCGTCGACCAGCCCGCCCTCGAGCAGCTGGCCCATGAGCGTCGGACCGCCCTCCGTGAGGATCCTTCCGTATCCGCGCTCACGCAGCATCGTCACGATCCCGCCCGGGTCCAGCGGTTCCGCGACCACGATCTCCGCTCCTCCCCCCGCCGATGCCCTCGCCGGCCCGGCCCCGCGATCGGAGGTGACGACGATCGCGCCGCGGAGCTTAGACGTCGCGGCGCCGAGGTCCCCGGACCCGGTCACGACCACCAGCCGGGGTGGCGCGGCCGCATCGAGCCGGCGCCGCAGCTCTGCGAACCCGGCCCCCTGGTCGGGGTAGGCGTTCTCGGCCGTCCAGGGGCCGCGATGAGCGCGCAGCGTGCCGGCCCCTATGAGGATCGCGTCGGCACAGGCCCGAAGGAGCCCGACGACGAACCGATCCCCCGGATCCCCGCCGCTGATGAGCGCGGACGATCTTGGGATCTCCGGCACGGCCGCGATCCCATCGATCGACGTGACGAAGTTCGCGTACAGGACGCGCGGGGGCAGACCGAACGTGCCGTAGATCTCCTCGAGCTCCACCGGGAGGTCGAAGCGAGACAGCCCCGGTACATCCATGAGCGTCTGGAGCCGGAGCGGGGCGATCGAAGCCATGGCCATCCAGTATCGACCGAACCTCGGTCCCACCGTCACGGTCGCCGGGAGCCCGACCTCAGATGTCGGACCCCGGGCGTAGGGTCGGCCCGTGGCAAAGGCTCGCGCCGTGCTCGTCTGCGCCGACTGCCGGCAGCAGGTGTCCCGCTGGGTGGGCCGCTGCCCCGGGTGCGGGGCATGGGGCACGATCGTCAGCCTCGGAGCACCGGGAGCCGGATCGGCGTCGACGTCGGTACGGCCGCTCGGGGTCGCGGCGGAGGCGGAGGAGCGCGTGCCCGTCGGGATCGCGGGCCTGGACTGGGTCCTCGGCGGCGGGCTCGTCCCGGGATCGGTGGTCCTGCTCGCCGGCGAGCCCGGGATCGGTAAGTCCACGCTGCTGCTGCACGCCCTGTCCGCCCTCGCGGCGGGCGGGCGTCCATGCCTGTTGATCTCCGGCGAGGAGTCGCACCGCCAGGTCGCGGCGCGGGCCCGCCGGGTGGGGGTGCCGGTCGATGCGATCTCGTTCGCCCAGGGGCGCGACCTCGGCGCCGTCATCGAGACGGCCCGTGACGTCCGGCCGTTCCTGCTAGCGGTCGACTCGATCCAGGCCGTGCGCGACCTCGATGGCGGTCTGGTCCCCGGCGGCGTCGCGCAGGTCCGCGCGGCGGCCGACGCGTTGGTCGGGCTCGCGAAGGCCGAGGGCATCGCCGTCCTCGCGACGGGCCACGTCACCAAGGACGGCGACCTGGCCGGCCCCAGGGCGCTGGAGCACGCCGTGGACGTGGTCCTCACCTTCGAGGGCGAGCCGCGCTCCGGGCTCCGGGTGCTCGCGGGCGGGAAGAACCGCTTCGGCGCCGAGGGCGAGACCGCCTGGTTCGAGATGGGTCACGAGGGGCTGCGGGAGATCGATCCCCGCGGCCTCCTGTGCCCGCGCGACGACGAGCCCGGGGCGGCGATCGCCCTGCCGCTCGCCGGGCGGCGGGCCACCGCCGTCGAGCTTCAGACCCTGGTCGCGTCCGGCGACGGCCCTGCCAGGCGCCAGACGACCGGCCTGGACATCCGTCGGTTCCAGCTGGTGGCGGCGGTGCTGGACCGCGTCGCCGGCCTTCGGCTGGGCCGATCGGAGCTGTTCGGGGCCACCGCGGGCGGGATCCGGGTGGACGATCCGGCATGCGATCTGGCCGTGGCGGCCTCCCTGGCCTCCGCGGCCACGGGGGAGCTGCCGCCGGCGGGGGCGGCTTTCGTCGGCGAGGTCTCGCTCACGGGTGCGATCCGCGGTGCGCACGGCCTCGAAGCGCGCGTCACGGCCGCGGCGGCCGTGGGATGCACCACCGTGTTCGCTCCCGGCGCCCCCCGTTCGGCGCCCGGAGGCGTCCGGGTGGTGGGTGTGGAGCATGTCCGCGACGCGCTCCGATGGGCGCTGCGACCTGTGGAAAGGGGTTCGGACCGACGTTCGGCGTAGGTCCACCGGCGTCCCCCGAGGCGTCCATTAGGCCTCTGACCTGCGGTTTTGAGTTGCCTCGACCCCGGTCCGCGTGCTACCCTGCCTGCGTAGGTTCCACCCCGTCGACCACATCTCGCTAGGGGGTCTCGTGTTCCGCAAGGGCGATACCGTTGTGCATCCGGAACATGGGGCGGCAGTGATCCAAGAGCTCCGGGAGAAGGAGTTCCTCGGCGAGAAGCGGACGTACCTGGTCCTGCGGGTGGCGTACGGGGACCTGACCCTGATGATCCCGGTGGATTCCACCGACCAGGTGGGCCTGAGGCGGGTCGTCAGCAAGAGCGAGGTCAAGAAGGTCCTGAAGGTGCTTACCGAGGAGGAGTCCTCGATGGCCGCCAACTGGAGCCGGCGGTTCAAGAACAACATGGAGAAGCTCCATTCCGGCGACCCTTACCAGGTGGCCGAGGTCCTTCGGAACCTCGCGATCCGCGAACGCGAGAAGGGCCTGTCCGCGGGCGAGAAGCGCATGATCTTGAAGGCCCGCCAGATCCTCATCTCCGAGCTGTCACACGCCACGGGCAAGTCGGAGGAGCAGGCCGAGCTCATGATCGACGAGGTCATCGACGGCGCCCACGGCGTCAAGATGGCGGCGCAGGCCTAAGGGCCCCCCGTCCCCACCCGAAGTCCGTCCCCCGCTCGGGGTTCCGCGCGCGCCGCTTCAGGTAGCCCCCCGTCCGCGCCGATGGTTACAGGAGACATCGGATGGCCCCGCTCCGGGGTCCCGGCGGGAAGGAACCGTGGGGATGGGCGACACCACGTCGGAGGGTCGCAAGCGCGAGGTGAAGGGACGCCTGGTCGAGGGCGTCCGCACGATCTTCATCGCGCTGCTCGGCGCCGCCGGTTACGAGGTGGGATCGAGGGTGGCCGAGCCCACCGCCGCCCGGACCCTCCTGTACGTCTTCCTGGGGGCAAGCATCGGCTACGTGATCGGCGGCGTCCTGGGACGCCTCACCCTGCGGGCCGTCACGGGGATCGAGCGGGAGCTGCGGCGCACGCCCGCCCCTCAGTTGGCGGGCGGCGTGGTCGGGCTCGTCGTCGGCCTTCTGATCGGCGCGCTGCTCATGGTGCCGCTGCTGTTCCTCCCGGCCGCCGCCGCCTGGCCGGCGATCATCTTCATCTACATGGTCCTGTTCTCGCTGGGCTTCCGGCTGGGGTCGGCGAAGTACGAGGACATCTTCGGCCTGGTCGGGATGAAGCCGCGCGCGGCGGTCTCGAGCCGCGGCGACCTCCACGTGATCGACACGAGCGCGCTGATCGACGGCCGCGTCGCCGACCTGGTCGCCACGGGCTTCATCGCCGGGACCGTCCTGCTGCACGACGGCGTCCTGCGCGAGCTCCAGGCGATCGCGGACTCGTCCGACCCACGTCGCCGCACCCGGGGCCGGCGCGGGCTGGACGTGCTCGTCGAGCTGCAGAAGGCTCCCACGGTCCAGATCCAGCTGGTCGAGGAGGCCGGCGTGATGGACGTGGACGCCGCCCTGGTCCGGCTCGCCCGCGAGCGCGGCGGCACGCTGATCACGGTGGACGCGAACCTGGCGAAGGTCGCGGAGGCCCTGCGGGTGCCGGTGGCGCAGATCAACGCGCTGGCGTCGAAGTTCCGGGTGCCGTACTCGGCAGGGGACGAGATCTCGGTGCGTCTGGTCAAGGAGGGCCGGGAGCACGGTCAGGGCGTCGGGTACCTGGACGACGGCACGATGGTCGTCGTGGAGAAGTCCGACGAGCACATCGGGACCCAGGTGGAGGTCCGTGTCACGAACGTGATCCAGACCACCACGGGGCGGATGGTCTTCGCCGCCCTCGCCCAGGTCGACGCCTGAGCCCGCCGGCCGGGCGTCTGCGATGCTTCACGCATGACCGAGGGCGTCCGCGCGTACGCGATCGTCCTTGCCGCCGGGCGGGGCCGCCGGCTGGGTGCCGGCGGCCCCAAGTCGCTGGTGAGGGTCGGGGGTGAGGCGATCGTGGCCCTCGCCGCGAGGGCCGCGGCGGCGTCGTGCGCCGAAGGGGTCGTGATCGTCGCGCCCGGCGGCTACGTAGAGGACGTGCGGCGGGTCGTGGCCCCGGAGCTCGTCGTCGTGGAGGGCGGCGCGACGCGGCAGGGATCCACCCGCTCCTCGCGCCAGAGGCCGTGCCGGGCGACGTCGACGTGGTCGCGTGACCCACGACGCGGCCTGCCCGTTCGCCGCCGCGCCGGCCCTGTTCGATGCGGTGATCGCCGCGGCGGCGTCGGGCGATGTCCGGGGCGCTCCCGGTCGTCCCGATCGCCGACACCGTCAAACGCGTCGCCGAGGGGTCGTCGTCGCCACGGAGCCCAGGGGCCGGGTCGCCGCCCAGACGCCCCAGGCGTTCGTCCTCGCGGCGTTGCGCGACGCCTTCGCCCGCGCGTCCGCGGCGGGCGAGGTGTTCACGGACGACGCCGCCGCGGTGGCGTGGGCCGGCTACCGCGTGCGTATCGTTCCGGGCGATCCGGCGAACTTCAAGGTCACCACGCCCGACGACGTCGCACGGGCCGAGGCCTGGTCGGGAGCGCGCCCGTGGATGACGCTCCGCGCGCGTCGGGCTCGGCTTCGACGTCCACCGGGCCCGACGCGTCCCGGCCGCTGTTCCTTGGCGGGGTCCCCTTCGACGGAGAGCCCGGCCTGGCCGGCCACTCGGACGGCGACGCGGTGTGCCACGCGGTCGCCGACGCCCTGCTGGGCGGGGCGCGGCGTCGCTCGGGGACGTCGGCGAGCACTTCCCGACACCGATCCCGGCGTCGCCGGGATCGCCGGGATGGAGCTCCTGTCCCGCGTCGTCTGCTGCATGCCCTGGGCCTCGCCCCGGCGTCCCGCGACGACCGTGATCGGCGAACGTCCCGCGATCGCGCCCCGTCGGAGCGAGCTGCAGGCCTGCTCGCGCGCACGCTCGGCATCCCGCCCGACCGCGAACCAGGAAGGCCACCCGGCCGAGGGGCTCGGGCTGGCGGGCGACGGGATCGGCGCCCTGGCGCTGGTGGTGCTGCGATGAACGCGAGATGCCCATGACGGCGGACGCCCGGGTGATCGCGGGTCGCCGGGCGGTGGCCGAGGCCTCGCGCGCCGGCGGCGTGGAGCGCGTGGTGGTCGCGCGCGGCGTTCGCCACACGCCCGGGATGCAGGCCGTCCTCCGCGCCGCGCGGGCGGCGGGGGTGTGGGTGGAGGGGACGCCCGAGCGTTCCGCGCTCGACGTCAGGGCGCTCGACAACCAGGGGGTCGTCGCGTACGCGACGACCCCCACCCCCGGGACCCTCGGGGAGCGCGACCTCGCCGAGATCCCGTTCGCCGACGATGCGGTCGTGGTCGTCCTGGACGGGGTCGAGGACCCACAGAACCTCGCCGCTGCGCGGGCCGCGCCGAGGCCGCGGGCGTCGAGCTGGTCGTCACCTGCATCAGGCGGGCGGCCTCGTCACCGACGCGGCGGTGCGCGTCCGCGGGCGCGCGTTTGATGAGGCCGTGCCGCTGGCGCGCGTGGCGAACATCCCGCGCGCCATGGACCGGCTCCGCGACCGCGGCTTCACGCTGATCGGGCTCGACGGGGACCGGGGCACGAGCGTCTTCGACGAACCGGCGCCCGAGGGGCGGCTCGCGATGGTGCTCGGCGGCGAGGCCCGGGGGATGTCGCGGCTCGCCAGGGAGCGATGCGACCGGTTGATCTCGCTGCCGATGCGGGGACGCGTCGGTTCCCTGAACGCCGCGACCGCCCTGGCGGCGGTGCTGTGGTCCTACGCGCTCCCATCGCGGATGGCCGGGCGATGAGCGCGCTGCCCCCGCCGCCCGGGATCCCTCCCACGTTCCCTGCCGGCGATCTCCCGCCCTGCCCGCGGGGACCCTGTCTCGGCCGGCGCGACGGACGCGGAGCGGCCGGCGAGCGCCCTGGATGGTGACGGCGTCCGCCTGATCCTGATCGTCCTGGGCGCGCTCGGGATCCTGGTCGGGATCGTACTGGCGCTGTCGCGGGACGCGATGGGCGTGGAGGCGCTCGTCCCGCGCGATGCGGTCGTCGCGATCGGCATCAGCACCGCGTTGCTCTCCGCGCTGGAGCTCGTGGCCGGGCTCCTCGTGCTCCGATGCTCGAACGTCGGCCGCGTGCTCGGGATCACGCTGGCGGGCCTCGGGGTGCTCGGGGGGATCGCTGGGCTCGCTTCGGAGGCCTCGGCGGCGGTGGGGCTCGTCCTGAACGGCCTGGTGCTGTACGGCCTGATCGCCTATGGCCGCGCCTTCCGACGGGGAGGCCGGGGGTAGACTCGGTCCGGCCGGCGTGGCGCAGCCCGGAAGCGCAAGCGACTTGTAATCGCTAGGTCGTCGGTTCGAATCCGACCGCCGGCTCCGTTGGTGTCGTTGCCGGTTCTCGGCATCGAGTCCGCGCTCCCCCGCCGCCCGCCCTCGCCGCGCGCCCGAGGCCGTCCGGCCGAGGCGTCCCGCGGACCACTCACGACGAAACACGCAGGGCCTCCAAGCCCCGGATGATGTAGTTCGGCTTCCAACGCGGCTCCTCGACGAGCTCCAGCCCGGGGAGCCGGTCCAGCACCGTGCCGAACGAGATCTCGAGCTCGAGCCGGGCGAGGGGCGCGCCGAGGCAGAAGTGGATCCCCGCTCCGAACGTCAGATGCGGGTTGGGCGTGCGTCCGATGTCCAGGCGGTCGGCGTCGTCGAAGACGCTCGGGTCCCGGTTCGCCGACCCGAAGATCAGGCCGAGCTCCGCGCCCTTCGGGATCCGGACACCGTGGAGCTCCACGTCCTCGAGCACCCAGCGCTCGAACAGCTGCAGCGGGGTGTCCCAGCGCATCAGCTCCTCGATCGCTCCACGCACGAGCGTCCGGTCCGTACGCAGGCGCTGCAGCTGGTCGGGACGGCGGAAGAGCGACCACCAGCCGTTGCCCGTGACGTTGACGCTCGCCTCGTGTCCCGCGTTGAGCAGCAGGACGCACGTGCCCACCAGCTCGTCCTCGGAGAGGCGTCGCCCGTCGTCGACGACGCTCGCCAGCCGGCTGATCAGGTCCTCGCCCGGGCGGGCCCGGCGCTCCGCGGCGAGCGATCTCAGGTAGTCGCCGAAGTCCTCGCACGCCGCCACGGACGACCGGCGGTCCTCGGCCGTCGGGTGCAGCTCGTACATCCGGCAGATGTCGGCCGACCAGGGCCGGAGCAGGCCGCGGTCGGCCTCGGGCACGCCCAGCAGCTCCGCGATGACCCAGACCGGCAGGGGCTCGGCGAGGGCGGAGATCAGATCGAAAGCCCCGGCACCGTCGACCGCGTCGACGAGCTCGGTCATCTTGCGCTCGATCGCGGGCCGCAGCGACTCGACCATGCGAGGCGTGAAGGCCTTCGACACCAGCGCGCGGACGCGGGTGTGGTCGGGGGGCTCCATGTCGAGGATCCCGCTGCGGATCAGGTGCCAGAACGGGCCCAGCTCCGGCGGGTCCTCAGGGTGGCCCATCTCGGCGTGCGTCGCCCGGTGCAGGTACGTCCGGCCGAAGCGGCGGTCGCGCAGCAGCGCGTTCACGTCCGCGTACCGAGACACGAGCCAGTGATCCGTGGCTCCGTCGTGGACGACCGGAGCGCGCTCCCGGAGCCTCCGGTACACCGGGTACGGGTCCGCGACGAACGTCGGGTCGTCCGGCGCGAACCCGAGCTCGAGCGGCGCGATCGTGAGGCTCACCGACCGAGGGTACCGTCGTCGACGGGCTCTCAGCCGCGTCGCAGGACACGTCCGGCGCGGCGCACGGTGCCGCCGTCCCAGGCGATCCGCCCGTTCACGAGGACCAGGTCGATCCCGTCGGGGAACCGGTGTGGGTCCTCGAACCCGGCGCGATCTTCGACCCGGTCCGGGTCGAAGACGACCAGGTCTGCGAAGGCGCCCTCGACGATGCGGCCGCGGCCCTCCAGACCGAACCGGTCGGCCGGCAGCGACGTCATCTTGCGGATCGCGGTCTCGAGGGGCAGGGTGCCCGCCCTTACCTCGCGGCCGACGACGCGGGGGAAGGTCCCGTAGTTGCGCGGATGGACGGGCAGACCGCCGAGCGGTCCGTCGGGCGACATGGCCCATCCGTCGGACGCGACGAACACGGAGGGATCCGCGAGGATCGTCGCGACGTCGCCCTCGTCCATCCCGAAGCCGATGCACGACGTGTCGGGATCCGCGATGAGGATCTCGAAGAGCGACCGCACCGGCGTCTCTCCCCGATCCTCGGCGATCCGAGCGAGCGAGCGTCCGTTCCAGCGGGGATCGGCCCCGTGCTCGATCACGACGCGGTCCCATCCGAACGCGTCCATCGCCATCGCGGGGGTGCCCGGCTCACCGCACGCGACCGCGCGCTCCAGTCGGCGGCGTGATGCGGGGTCGTCCAGGACCCGGGCGAGCCCTCCCGCCGGCACCCAGGTCGGCAGGAGCGTCCAGAGGTTGGAGTTCCAGGCCGTGTAGGGGTACTGGTCGGCCGTGGCGTCGGCGGCGCCGTGGATCCGGGCCAGTAGCTCCGCGGCACGGCCCCATACCTCCGGACCGTCGAGCTTCAGGTGGCTCACGTGAACCGGGAGCCCCGCGCGCTCACCGATCGCGATCGCCTCGTCGACCGCGGCGAACACCGTCGGGCCCTCGCCCCGGACGTGGCTCGCGTAGAGGCCACCGGCGTCCGCGCTCGCCGTCGCCAGGGCCAGCAGCTCGTCGGTTCCGGCCCACTGGCCGGGGATGTAGATCAGCCCCGTCGAGAGCCCCACGGCGCCGTCGCGCACCGCCGACCCCACGAGCCTCGCCATCGCGGCGAGCTCGGCCGGGCTCGGCGCGCCCGAGGACGTCCCCATGACCTCCGCCCGCACGGCTCCGTGGCCCACGAGCGCCGCGACGTTCACGGCGGGCCCGGCCGCCTCGATCGCGTCCAGGAACGCGCCGAACGTCTCGAAGGACGCGCCGAGCTCGGCCGCGTCCGATCCGAGGATCGCCGCACACTCCGCGGCGCCGGCGGCCGGCCACGGAGAGGCGCCGCAGTTGCCGACCACGACGGTCGTCACCCCCTGACGGAGCGCGCTCGGCATCTCGGGATCCGCGAACGGCGCCAGATCCGAGTGCGTGTGGACGTCGATGAAGCCCGGCGTGAGGACCCGGCCGGGCGTCGCGATCGCGCGGGCCGCGGCCGGCGGGGCCCCCGCCGCGTCGAACGACGTCCAGGCGATCCGGTCCCCGCGCACGCCGACCCGTCCCGGCCGCGCCGGCCCCCCGTCGCCGTCGACGACGAGCGCGCCCTCGATCAGCAGGTCGAGCACGCGCGCATCGTACGTTCGCGGACGAAGGTCCCGGTCGACCAGGGCGGTTCGCCCCCTACAGGGCTCGGTCCGGGGAGGGACGCTGTCTCCACGAGTGGCACGGTCCAGGAAGGGGGACGATCGATGGGCGCCGAGCCGAGGCTCTCGCTGGTCCTGTTCTCCGGTACCGATGACAAGCTCTCCGCCGCAGCGGTCCTCACGGTTGGAGCCGCGGCGATGGGCCGCCCGGTCGATCTGTTCCTCCAGTACTGGGCGCTCGATGCCTTCCGCGCCGATCGGATCCTGAAGGACCACGGGGTCGCGCCCGAGGCACCCGCCGAGGCATCGGAGCTGATGCGGAGCCACGGCGGCGATCACTGGAGCGAGCTGTTCCGGCAGGCGAAGGACCTGGGAGAGGTCCGGGTCCACGCCTGCTCCCTGTCGATGGAGATGTTCGGCATCACGAAGGACGACCTCGATCCCCTCGTCGACGACGTGTGGGGGGTGGCGTCGTTCTTCCTGGAGGCCGACGGACCCGTGACGTTCATCTGAGGAGGGACCGACGATGACGACCGCAGCCGAGATCACCCGTTCGATCGACGCACGTGGCATGCCGTGTCCCGGCCCCTTGATGGGCCTGATCGGCGCGATCCGGGAGGGAGCGGTGGACGACGTCATCGAGGTGCTCTCGAGCGACGAGGGCTCAAGGACCGACATCCCCGCCTGGGTCGCGAAGGCGGGGCATGAGCTCATCGCGACGATCGACGAGGACGGGTACGCGCGCTTCGTGATCCGGAAGGCCCGGTGAGCCCGATGCCGGCCCGGGTCGTCGTGCTGGGCGGCGGGGTCGGCGGCACGCTGGTCGCCAACCTCGTCGACAGGAGCCTGGGGCGTGACGCCCGCGTCACGGTCGTCGACCCGACCGGGATGCACGAGTACCAGCCCGGTTACCTCTACGTGGCGCTCGGTTACGCCAGCGGCCACTGGCTGTCGCGCGACGAGCGCACGCTGCTGCGACCGCGCGTGGAGCTCGCGGTCGAGGAGGCCGTCCGGATCCATCCGGACACGCGGACGGTCCAGCTCGCCCGAGGGGGCAGCCTGGACTGGGACTACCTGGTGATCGCGACGGGCGCCCGGCTGATGCACGAACAGGTCCCGGGCCTCGTGCAGGGCGCTCACGGCTTCTACTCGCTGCGCGACGCCGAGCGCCTGCGGGAGGCGCTCAGGACGTTCCGCGGCGGCCGCGTGCGCGTGGGTGTCGCCGGCATCCCGTACAAGTGCCCGCCGGCGCCGGTGGAGTTCACGTTCATGGTCGAGGAGTACCTGCGGAAGCGAGGCCTCCGGGACCGCAGCGAGGTCACCCTGCTCTCGCCGCTCAACCGGGCGTTCACGATCGAGAGCGCCTCGAAGCTGATCGAGCCGATCATGGCCGAGCGGGGCATCGAGCTCTCCTCGTTCTTCAACGTCGAGTCCGTCGACCCGTCGGCGGGCACCGTCTCCTCGCTCGAGGGGGAGAAGGTCGAGTACGACCTCCTCGTGCTGGTGCCGCCGCACCGGGGGCAACAGGTCGTGATCGATTCCGAGCTCGGCGACGCGAGCGGCTGGCTCCCGACCGATCGGTTCACGCTGCAGGTCGGGGAGCACGAGCGGATCTTCGGCCTGGGCGACGCGACGGACCTCCCGATCTCGAAGTCGGGCTCCACCGCCCACTTCGAGGCCCCGGTGATCGCGAGCCGGATCGCCTCTTCGATCCGCGGGACCGCCCCGAAGCAGAACTACGGGGGCCGCGTGATGTGCTTCCTGGAGACGGGCGGCGGCAAGGCGACGTCGCTCCGCTTCGACTACGAGCATCCGCCGACGCCGCCGCAGCCCAGCCGTGCGTGGCACGTCGCGAAGTGGATCTTCAACCGCGCGTACTGGGAGACGGTCCCGCGGGGCCGGCTGCCGGAGAACGCGCCGCTCACGAGGCCCAAGGAGGGACCACGATGAGTCAGACCGTCACGAGGGTGTTGGACCTTAGGGGCCTCGCGTGCCCCATGCCGATCGCGAAGACCGCGCAGGCGATCCGCGAGCTGAACCCGGGCGACCTGATCGAGTCGCTCGCGACGGACCCGGGGTCGGTGCCCGACTTCGCGGCCTGGTGCGCGACGACCGGCAACGAGCTCGTCGAGCAGACCGAGGACGGCGGGGTGTTCCGCTTCCTCATCCGGAAGAGGTGAGCGCGATGACGGACACGACGACGCTCGGCGGGGTCGCCGAGGCGGCCGAGCGGCACGAGCTGGCGAGCGCCCGCCACGACAAGCTCGTGATCATGGCGTGGAGCGGCGACCTGGACAAGGTCTGGCCCACCTTCATCCTGGCGACCACCGGCGCCGCGATGGGGATGGAGACGACCGTGTTCTTCACGTTCTGGGGCCTGTTCCCGCTCGTGAAGAACGACGTGCGGATCACCGGGGAGAACTGGATGCAGAAGATGCTCTCGTTCATGAACCGCGGGGGCACCGAGCACCTGAAGCTCGGCAAGATGAACTTCGCGGGCATGGGCCCCTCGATGATGAAGAAGCTCGCCGAGGAGCACCATGTCGCCTCGCCGCAGGAGCTGCTGGAGGTGGCGCGCGACCTGGGTGTCCACCTGGTCCCGTGCCAGATGACGATGGACCTGCTGGGCCTCACGAAGCAGGACCTGATCGAAGGTCTGGAGCCGCCCGCCGGGGCGACGACCGCGCTGCTCCAGGCTCAGGACGCGGTGACGCTGTTCATCTGAGCGTCGTCCGCCCGCACGCGGGGCGTGCCGGGCGGCGTTGGTCCCCCTCGCCGTCCGGCACTCCCGCCCTCATCCGCCGGGCAGGAAGACGTGGAAGGACGCCCCTCCGCCGGATCGTTCCTCGACCCACGCCCGCCCGCCATGGAGCTCCGCGAAGCGCCGCACGAGCGAGAGCCCGATCCCGACGCCGGGGGAATGCGCGGAGGTGGATGATCCCGGTGCCTGGCGGAAAGGCTCGAAGATCGCCTCCCGTAGCTCGCTCGGGATGCCCGGCCCGTCGTCCTCCACCACGAGGTCGAGACCTCCGTCGCGCCCCGACGCGCGCACCCACACGTGCGCCTCGGCGGGGGCGTGCCGCAGGGCGTTCGCGACGAGGTTCTCGATGATGCGCTCCACCTTCGTGGGGTCGACGGACAGCGTCGCGGGCTCGACATCGACGGCGATCGTCCTGCCGCGCGGGTTCTCCGCCCCGGCGACGCTGCGCTCGACCAGCTGGACGAGATCGGTCGGCCGCCGTTGCGGGGTCACGATCCCCCGCTGCAGGCGGTCGAGGTCCAGCAGATCCCCCAGCAGGCGCTCGAGCTTGCGAGCGTTCGCCGCGATCCGGCGCACCAGGTCCTCCACGTCCGAGCGCGGCAGATCCTGGCCCGCCTGCTCGAGCGTCAGGGCCGACCCGAGGATCGACGTGAGCGGGGTTCGCAGATCGTGCGATACGGCCTCCAGGAACGTGTTCTTCATGTCGTCCAGCGTCCGCAGCCTCTGCGCGGCCTCCCGCTCGCGACGGAACGCCTCGGAGAACTTCCGCTCGCTGAGGCGCAGCGCCTCCTCGGCGCGCTTGCGATCCGTGATGTCGACCATCAGCCCGCGGATCTGCTCCCCATGGCCGCCGACGCGGACCAGGTCCCGGATCCATGCCACCTTCCCGGCGGGCAGGCCGACCCTGTACTCGAGCTGCCGATCCTCACCGGCCTCGATCGCCTGCCGGAGCCGTCGGAGCGACCCGTCCCGATCCTCTTCGAGCACGTGCTCGCCCCACGTGCGCATGCGCCTGCCCTCCGCCGACACATCGCCCAGGAGGTGCTCGGCACCGCTCGAGACGAAGGACAGGGCGAGGGTCGCGGGCTCCGCCTCCCAGAAGACCGCATCGAGGCTCTCCACGAGCTCGTGGAAGCGCTCGAGCTCGGACAGCCGGCGTGCGTTCCCCAGGGCGAGCGACGTCACGTCGGCGATCCCGCGGGCCAGCCGGAGGGCCTCGGGGGGGAACGATCGTGCCAGCGTCGGGGCCACCATCGCCAAGGCTCCGGATCCCGCCGGGGACCAGCGGAGCGGAGCTACCAGGACGTCGTGCGCCTCCTCGGACAACCGGAGCTCGCGGGGGATCCCCGCCACCTCCTGTGCGGCGATCACGAAGGGCTCCTCGCGATCGCCGAGCAGGGTGTCGGCCAGATCGCCTGGGAACGGGACGACGTCGCGAACCGTCCTCGGCGGTTCCACGTCGCTGAGGTCCAGCAGGCGCGCGATCCGGAAGTCACCCGACTCCTCGTCCCGCAGGTACGCCACGACGGTGGAGCAGGAGATCAGGCGAGGGACCGCCTCCACGGCCTCGCCGAGGATCTCGTCGACGGACCGGCGCCGGGTCAGCGCCTGCGACAGGTTCAGCAGCGAGGCCGAGGTCGCCGCGGCCTCGCGCTCGAGCTGTAGCAGGTTGGCGTTGTCGATCGCCACCGCGGCGTGCGAGGCGAGGACCTCGAGGAGGCGCTGGTCCTCCAGGTCGAACTTCGCGAAGCCGAGCATCGACAGCACGATCACGCCGACGAGCTGATCTCCCACCAGCATCGGCACGGCCAGCATCGACTCCAGGACGTCATCGGTGCCCGGGATCTGCACGGCGAACGGCACGTCGCGAGCGTCGGGCGTCAGCAGCGACGTGCGATGCTCGGCAACCCATCCGGTGATGCCCTCACCGATCTCGGTCGTGAGGCTCTCGACAGTGTCGTTCTCGTAGTCCGAGAAGACCTCGCCCCTGAAGGACGCCGGGATCAGCGTGCGCCCGTCGGGCTGCAGTAGGTACACGCGACAGCTGTGGTAGTCGATGATCGTCCGGAGCTCCGCGGTGATCGCGTTGCCGATCCCGTGGACCTCGCCCAGCGAGTTCAGCTTCGTCGCAAGGCTGTGCAGCATGTTCAGCTGCGCGACCGACCGGATCCGATCCGGATCGGGGCGCGCAGAGACCTCGTGCGCGAGGTGATCCCCGGCCTGCACCATCGTGCTCTACATCGGCGTCGCCGGGGTCCAGCGTTAGCCCGCCGGTCGGGTGCTTGAACGGCGAGGCATGGTTGCTAGCCTCGCCGCAGATGCCGACCGACACCGGGGAGCTCGCGGGCGGATCTGCCCCGCTCGACGAGCGGGAGCGCGCCCTGCTCGACTTCGAGCGCGAGGCGTGGAAGCTCGGGAAGCCGAAGGAGCGGGCGATCCGGGAGCGGTTCGGGTTCTCGGCGCCCCGTTACCACCAGCAGCTGAACCGGTTGATCGACCGGCCGGAGGCGCTCTCGTACGACCCCATGCTGGTCAGGCGCCTCCGGAGGATCCGCGAGGCCCGCCGGCGCAAGCGGGTCGCCGGCAGGCTCGGCATCCGCGTCTAGCTGGCCCTATCCAGGTCGCTCCGTCAAGGAGCTCGGGTGGGACGGAGACCGGGTGTTCGAGGGGACCTGGGATACTCGAAGCCCGGAGCTGCGGTGACCCAGCGCGCATCAGGAGGAGGAGGAGTTGCCATGCCGTCTGCGAGCGTCGTGGATGAACTGATCCTGCCGCCCGCCACTCCATGGGCGGGCGAGTTGAAGGCGGGCCAGACGTTGCGGGTCACCGACCTGGAGGGCCGGCAGGTAGGGGACCTCATCGCGTTCGCGCTCGAGGATCTCTCGGAGAAGTTCTGGATCTCGAACACGATCCGCCTGAACGGCACGATCTACCTGAGCACCGGCAACGTTCTCTATTCCGAGCTCAGCCGGCCCATGCTAACCATCGTGAAGGACACCGTGGGCCCCGGCGGACATGATCTGCTCGCAGGCTCCTGCAACGCTGAGATCGATCTGGTCCGCTACGGCGTCCCGGATCACCGAGGGTGCGTCGAGAACTTCGTCTCGGTCCTGGAGCCTCACGGGATCCGGCGCGAGCAGGTCCCCATGTCACTCAACGTGTTCATGAGATGCCCGGTCCAGACCGACGGGCACTGGGAGATCGCCACTCCTCGGTCGGAGGCCGGAGATCACATCGAGTTCCGCGCCGAGATGGATCTGCTGGTGGCCCTTTCGAACTGTCCTCAGGACCTGAACCCGTGCAACGACGGAAGCCTCAAGCCGCTGGGGCTCACCGTTCTCGGTGGATGATCCTGGGGAGTTCGATGTCTCCAGCTCAGGGCGAGATCACCACAGGGAGTAGTTCTTCGCTATCAGCGCGGTGCTGAGGATGAACCCCATCGTCACTATGGCGATGCGGATCGTCCGTCGGCCCACACGATGGGCCACGACGGCGCCCGTCACGCCGCCGATGATCGCCCCAACCACCATCACCAACACGACCACCCACACGACGGCACCCGACATGACGAAATAGACGAGAGCGGCGCCGTTGATCCCCGTGGCGTAGAGGTTCTTCAGTCCGTTCATCCGGTGGATGTCCGTCAGGCCCATCAGTCCGAGGTTGGCCAGTATGAGGATGCCGATGCCGGCCCCGAAGAAGCCGCCATAGACAGCGACGGCGGTCTGGGTGAGCACAGCCAAGATCCACCAACGACGGGACCTCGAGTGCTGGGGCTGGTGGTTGAACAGCCTGCTCACCGGTTCCTGGAAGGCCAGCAGCGCGGTAGCGGTCAACACCAGGAACGGGGCGAGCACCTCGAACGTGCGACCGGGCGTCCGAAGCAGGATGATCGCGCCCAGCGTTCCACCCACCACCGATGGGATCAGCAACAGGTACATGGCTCGTGGAGCCTCTCTGATCTCGGTGCGGAAGCCATACACGCCGCTCAGAGACCCGGGCCACAACGCCACCGTGTTCGTGGCGTTGGCAACCACGGGATCGAGGCCGACCAGCAATAGCGTCGGGAACGTGATCAGGCTGCCGCCACCGGCGATGACGTTCGCCATCCCTCCCACGAACGCGGCGGCCAGCACCGCGCCCAGATCCCACAGGTGCTCCCAGTGGAAGCTCAGCTCCTTGGCAGCGAGCACGGTTGGCCGATCATGATCGCCCCGGGTCTCGAAGAGACCGTGATCGCTCCCCGATCCCTGGAGGTTCGTTGACCGGCTACCTCGTGATCGAGGTCGCCGGCGGGCGGGTCTCCGCGGCTCTCGGGGGACCGGCCCGGTCTCACGCTGGGTCGGGGCTCGCTAGGGCTTCCAGCACCTTCTCTGGCGTCATCGGGAGGCTGAACAGGCGAACGCCCGTCGCGTCGGCGATGGCGTTCGCGATCGCCGCAGCCGAAGGGGCTATCGGAGGCTCGCCGATGCCACGGGCACCGAACGGCCCCTTCCCGGGTGCGATCTCGAGAGGCACGGCCTCGATGTCGGGCACGCTCGAGGCGCTCGGGATCAGGTAGTCGGCGAACAGGGTCGAGGTCACCGACCCGTCCACCAGAGCGATCTGCTCGCTCAGCGCGTATCCGATCCCCTGAACCGCCCCGCCCTGGATCTGGCCCTCCACGCGCTGCGGGTTGATGGCGCGACCGACGTCGTGGCAAGCCACGTACCTGAGCAGCGTCACCACACCGGTCTGCGGATCGACCTCGACGTCGACCGCGTGCGTCCCGTACGTGTAATCGGGGAAGGTTCTACCCTTGCCGGTCCTCGGATCGAACTCGCCGCGCTCGGCTTGGAACACGCTGAGACGCGAGGGGGACACCCCCTGCGTCCCACACGCCTCGGCCAGCTCGGCCAGCGAAACGAACCTGGTCGGGTCGCCATCGAGGAAAGCACGTCCTTCCCCGAAGCGGATGTCCCCTGCGTGCGTCCCCAGTAGCTCGGCCGCCACGGGCGCCAGCAGATCTCGGAGCTCCTGAGCTGCCTGGAGGACCGCATTGCCCGACATGTAGAGCTGGCGTGTGGCGAACGTCCCTCCGGCCAGCGGGGTCAGAGCGGAGTCGGCCAGGTAGACCGTGACCCCATCCGGGCGGACCCCCAAGATCTCTCCGGCGATCTGAGCGAGGGATGCCGCCTGGCCGCCGCCGAGATCGGTGGCTCCGGTTCGAACCACCAGGCTCCCGTCCTCCTCCAAGCCGATCCAGCAGGAAGCTCGGTCGGAGAAGAAGACCGTGCGGCCGTACGGCTGCATGTTGCACGCGAATCCGCGTCCGACCAGTCCTCCGTTCCCGGGGTGCACGGGGCCCATGCGATCGAGCGCGGCCTCGAGCGTTGCGTCAGCCGCCACATCCGTGTCGATCGGCTCATCGGTGGGCAGGGGGTCACCTCTCCGAAGGAAGTTCCTGCGCCGGATCTCGTCCCTGGACAACCCAAGGGCATCCGCCAGCCGATCCATCTGGGACTCATACGCGAACACGACCTGCATGGCCCCGAATCCCCGCATCGCGCTCGTGGGGACGTTGTTCGTGAACACCGCGGTCGCCTCGACCGAGGTGTTGGGGATACGGTAGGGGCCGTTCGCCACGACCGCCCCGGCGAACAGGATCCGAGGGGAGAGGAGCGGGTACGCGCCGGCGTCGCCCAGGATACGGATGGACTGAGCCACGAGGCGTCCCTGCGCGTCGGCGCCGGTTCGGTAGTGCATGGTGAAGGGGTGGCGTTTGTAGCGGGCTTGGATGCTCTCCTGACGTGACCACACCATCTTCACCGGGCGCCTGGTCTTCCACACGAGCAGGGCCAGGAACGGCTCGATGGTCATGTCCTCCTTGCCCCCGAAGCCGCCACCCATGTACGTGCCCATCACCCGAACCTTGTTGTGGGGGACCTGGAGGATGGCGGCGATCTCTCGGGCATGCTCGATGACCTGCGTGGACACACGGAGGGTCAGCACATCGTCGCCGTCGATCCAACCCACACCCGCTTCCGGTTCGAGGTACGCGTGATCCACGTGCTGGGTGCGATAGACGCCCTCCACCACAGCCGCAGCCTCGGCGAACGCCCCCTCCGGATCGCCCCGGCCGATCCGCCACTCCACCAACCGGTTGCCCGCCGGGTGCACCGGCGGGGCGCCGTCCAGGAGGGCCTCCTCCACGTCGTAGACGCCGAGGACGTCCTCGTACTCCACCAGCACCTGCTCGGCCGCTTCCTCGGCGGCCGTAGCCGTGTCGGCCGCGATGAGGACGAGCGGCTCTCCCTGATAGCGAACGACATCGGCGGCGAGGACCGGCTGCACGACCGCTTCCATCCCCAGGCCCGTTACCTCTTCGGCCACGATGTTGCGTGGGACGTCCGCGGCCGTCATCACGGCGCGCACGCCCGGGACCGACATGGCCGCCGAGGTGTCGATCGCCGTGATGCGGGCGGACGGGACCACCGAACGGACGATGCGACCGTGAAGCATCCCCGGCAAGCTCCAGTCGTCCGCATAGAGCAGCGATCCTCGAACCTTCTCCCTGAAGTCGCGATGGGTCGATGATCGGCCCACGACCGCGGCGGGTCCTTCGGTCGGAACGGAGGTGCGAACATCCGGGTCCAGCGTCATCGTTCGCCCGCCCCGTCCGGCGCGTGGCCGGGCATGGTCCCCGTCAGGGCGACGGCGGCGACGGCGTCCACGATCTTGGTGTAGCCGGTGCAGCGACAGAGGTTCCCGGACAGGGCATCCCTGATCTCCTCCCGCGAGATTCCGGGGCGATCTCGGAGGGCTTCGAAAGCCGCCAGGAGCATCCCGGGAGTGCAGAACCCACACTGGGAACCGCCGTGCTCGAGGAAGCTCTCCTGGAGGGAGTGGAGGTCCTGCCCCGCCGGGGCCAGCCCCTTGAGCGTCGTGATGCGCGCTCCCTCGGCCTGTACCGCGAACAGGAGGCAGGCATTGACGGTGTCTCCGTCGAGGAGCACGGTGCAGGTCCCGCACACGCCCTCGCCGCATCCGTACTTCACCTCGGTGGCTCCGAGCTCCTCGCGCAGCACCTCCATGAGCGTCTGGTGAGGCAGCGCCCAGACGGTCACCGGGATCTCGTTCAGCACGAACGAGATCCTGCGCGGCTCCGTCGCCCCGTCGCGATCGGCTGTCATCCCCGGCTCTCCCTCCCGTGTCGGGACGCAGCGGCAAGGACGGCTCGCCCGGCGACCACGCCGGCCATCCGCTTCCGATAGGACGCCCCTGAGTGGACGCTCGGGCCGGGATCGACCTGGGAGGACACCCGCGATGCCACCGCGGCCACGCTCTCGGTGGTGATCTCCTCGCCGATGAGGACGGAGCCCGCGACCTCGGAGAGGTCCTGCGGCCGCTCGCCCACGGCGCCGAGGGCCAGCCTGACGGTCTGGCACCGTCGACCGCCCGGCTCCAGTTCCACCACCGCTGCCGCCTCCGCGACGGCGAAGTCGCCGGCCCGCTGGATGAGCTCCGCGAAGGCGCTCCCTGCGCCCTCAGGCGGGACCGCCAACCGCACGCTCGTGATCACCTCATCCGGCCGCAGGGTGGTGGAGTAGAAGGATTCGAACAGCTCGGCTGCGGGGATCCGCCGTTCGCCTGATGGCCCCTGCGCCACCACCGTCGCCTCGAGGGCGACCGCGACGCATGGGAGCTCTCCGGACGGGTCGGCATGAGCGAGGCTCCCTCCGATGGTTCCACGATGACGCACGCGGACGTTGCCGATGTATCGGGCCGCCTCGGTCAGCACGGGGGCTATCCGCTGGATCATCTCGGAGCCACAGATCTCCGCGTGACGGGTCAGGGCGGGCAACACCAGCACACCGTCCTCGAGCCCTGGACCGCTTCCAGGGATCCGATTCACGTCGACCAGCACGGACGGGCGGGCCAGGCGCATCGCCATCATGGGGACCAGGCTCTGTCCCCCCGCGAGGATCTTCGCGTCCTCACCCTCCCGCTCGAGCACCTCGATCGCCGCTTCCCAGGATGTGACGGCCACGTAGTCGAACGGCGATGGATACATCGCCTATCGAGCCTCCGGCGGGACGGGCCAGTCCAGGCCGAAGCGCTGCAGGACCGCCTCGAGCGTCGCCTGGTTGCTGGTGACGACCGGTACGGAGAGGGCCCTCTCCAGGAGCGGGAGAGCCTCGACCGCGCGGAAGTTCGTGCACGACACGAATAGCAGGTCGATCGCGCGTCCGCCCAGGCTCGTCTCCGCGAACGCAGCGATCCGCTCGGGTGTGACCTGGGCGATCGCGAAGTTCTCGGTGATGCCTAGGCCATGGATGCCGGCCACGTCGACCCCGTCTGCCTCAACGCTGGCCCGGATCTTCTCGTTCAGGCTGTCCACGTACGGGGTGATGATGCCGACGCGCTCGCCTCCTCGCCGAGCGATGGCTCGGCGCACGGAGGCGATGACGGAGATGGTCTCCACCCCGGTCTCCTCGCGGATGCGCGCGCAGAGCTCTGCGTCATATGCGTTGCCTCGGAGGGCTCCGGCGCTGGTGCACCCGAACACGATGACATGCGGACGGGCCGTACCGACGTCCCGAGCGGCGGGCAGGGCGTGCTGGTCGAGCATGATGCTCTCATGCTCCGGGGTGGTCGTCTCCAGGTACATCCGTCCGGTGTGCACGGTGAGGTCCGATGGAAGATGTCGATAGAAGTCGACCTCCATCACGGTGTTCGAGGATGGAACCACGAGGCCGATCCGGCTCAGGGTCTCCGGGGAGGCTGCGGGCGGCGATGGCTCAGTCGTCAGCGGCTCCCTCCGTGGCCGGGTCGATCTTCGTGGGGGGCGAGGGCGGCAGGTCCAGCAGCTCGGCCGGGCTCAGCCGGATGAGCTGGTCGATGTCCTCCTCGGACAGTCCCGACTCGAACAGCGACTGGGCGAAGATCCGGAGGGCTTCGGCCGGCATGGGGTTGTGGCGTTGTCCCGTGTCGCTCACCAGGAGGCAGTGCTTGGGGCCGACCGCCCGCACCGCCTCGGCGACCCTCTGGGGGTCGGCGTAGTGCCACATGGGCGACACGGTGCAGTAGCCGAACTCAGCGTAGGTGCCCTCGGCCGCGAGCTCGCGGAGCTCGTCGAGGCTCAGGTTGGGGACCTTGAAGAACGGATGGGTGATCACGATCCTCTGAACGCCACGCGAGCGTGCCTCGTGGATCAGCGTGCGGATCTCTCCCGGCGAGAGGTGGCACGTTCCCAGGATGGCATCATGCTGCGCGATGAGATCCAGCACCTCCAGCGTCTCCGGCCGGAGGTTCCCCTCCTCGTCGATCGCGGAGATACCGCCAGGGTGGACGGCTTTCGGTGCATCCGTCGATGCCGTGACGCTCTTCTGCACGTCGTAGGCGCCGGTCCCTCCGTGCATCTCAACATGGAAGGCGGCGTCGACCGTGGGCATCCACACCTCGCGTCCCCCCAGCTGCAGGGCTGCTTCCACCGCGGCTGGGTTGA
>JAXLTF010000010.1:0-127433 GCA_046330185.1 Actinomycetota bacterium | reverse complement strand
CCAGGGCACGGGCCCCATCGACCTGGAGGAGCTGTCGCGACCGGAGCTCCGCAGCGACCCGCCGGAGGCGGTCGTCCCCCTGCGTTCCGGCGGGGAGATCATCGGCATCCTGCACGAGCGCTCGACCGAGGCGCTCGGCCGAGAACGACTCCTGCTCCTCGGGCGCCTGGCCGATCAGATCTCCCTGGTGGTCCAGGCCGGCAGCCTTCGCATCCACCAGGAGGAGACCCTGCGGCGGCTCCGGGAGCTGGACGAGATGAAGTCGGACTTCGTGGCGATCACGAGCCACGAGCTGCGCACGCCGTTGTCCGCGATCCGCGGGTTCGTGGACTCCCTCACCAGGCGGATGGACCAGCTCGAGCCCGAGGAGGCGAGGGAGTTCCTGGAGATCATCCGCTTGCAGACCGACCGGCTGATCAGGCTCGTGGAGGATCTCCTGCTGGCCTCGCGGATCGAGGCCGGGCGCCTGAGCCTGATGCCCGAGGCGATGCCGACCTCCGCCCTGCTCGTCCACGTCCGTCAGGGTCTGGGGGAGGCGGGCGATCGCGTCGAGATCGTCGACGACGGGATGCCCGAGGAGCTCGTGGCCGACGCTCAACGGCTCACGCAGATCCTGACCAACCTGCTGGTGAACGCGCTGAGGTACGCGCCGCCCGGCACGCCCGTCGTCCTGGGCGCGGGCGAGCGCTCGCCCGGCACCGTGACGTTCACCGTCGCCGACCGGGGGCCGGGGATCGCGCCCGAGGAGCGGGAGCGCATCTTCGAGCGCTTCCACCAGTCGGAGTCGTCCTCGGCCCACGCCGAGGGCGCCGGGCTCGGGCTCTACATCGCGAAGCAGCTCACCGAGGCGATGGGCGGGTGGATCTCGGTGGACTCCACGCCCGGCGAGGGCGCGACGTTCGCCGTCACGATCCCGTCGAACCGGGGCCTGCTGGTTCCGGCGCCACTGTCCGGAGCAGGTCGCTCGGGCCGAACGGCTTCGTGAGGGATCCGTCCGCGCCGAGCTCGAGCATGCGTCGGCGCTCCTCCTCGCCGGCCGCCGTCACCACCACCACCCGGGTCGCGCCGAGCTCCGGGTCGCCCTTCACCGATCTCAGGATCTCCTCCCCCGTCATCCCCGGGATGTTCAGGTCGAGGAGGACCAGCTCCGGCCGCTCGCGACCGATCATCGCCAGGGCGTCGTTCCCGTCGACCGCCTCGAGGACGTCGAACCCCTCGGGCTCCAGCACGAGCCGCATGGCGGCGCGCATCGTGGGGTGATCCTCGACGACCAGCACCTTCCGGGCCACGCTCAGATGCCCAGCAGCCGGTCCGCGAACGCGGCCGCCTCGAAGGGCCGCAGGTCCTGCGGGGCCTCGCCCACGCCCAGGTAACGGATCGGCACCCCGAGCTCCTCCCGCACCGCGAGGACGATCCCGCCCTTCGCGGTCCCGTCGGTCTTCGAGAGCACGACGCCCGTGACGGCGACCGCCTCGGTGAACGCGCGCGCCTGGGCGATCCCGTTCTGCCCCGTGGTCGCGTCCAGGACCAGCAGGGTCTCGTCGACCTCTCCCCCCGCCTTCTCGATCACGCGGCGGACCTTCCCGAGCTCGTCCATCAGCGGCATCTTCGTGTGCAGGCGGCCAGCCGTGTCGACGATCAGGACGTCCGAGCCCCGCGCGAGCGCCGAGGTCACGGCGTCGAACGCGACCGCGCCGGGATCGGCGCCGCGGCCCTGGGCCACGAGGTGCGCGCCGGCCCGTCCGGCCCAGACCTCCAGCTGCTCCCCGGCGGCGGCCCTGAAGGTGTCGCTCGCCGCGAGGCTCACCTTCCGGCCATCGTGCCCCAGCCGGACCGCCAGCTTGCCGATCGTGGTGGTCTTGCCCGACCCGTTCACGCCCACGACGAGGATCACCGCCAGCCGGTCCCCGGCGAGCGCGAGCGGGCGGTCCGGCCCCAGGACGGCGATGACCTCGTCGCGCAGGAGCAAGGCGGCGTCCGACCCGGGGCGGTGATCGGCCCGGACGCGGGCGACGAGGTCGGCGGCCGCCGTCGGCCCGACGTCGGCGCGGATCAGGACGTCCTCCAGCTGACGCCAGGTGTCGGGCGTGGCCTCGCGCTGGAACAGCCCCCGCACGCGAGCGGCCAGCCCTCCCGGGACGGGTGCCGGTTCGGCCCCGGGCGCGCGCTCGGCGGCTTCCTCCTCGACGCCCTCGGGCGATCGGAACGCCTCGGACGCCTCGTACGCCCTCAGCTCACCCCGGCGGCGGCGGAACAGGACGACCGCCACGACGACGCAGAGCAGCGCGGCGAGGGCCAGGACGATCTGGAGGTTGCCCACGGCTCGAGGCTAGCCGACCGCTTCCGCCTCGGGCAGGCGGAGCGCGGGCTCCGCCTCCGAGATCTCGCGCGGCTCCTCCATCCGCTGGCACACGACCTTCGTCGTGCCGTCGGCGTTGAGGGAGACGCCGTACATCATCGCGGAGATCTCCATGGTCCGCTTCTGGTGCGTCACGATCAGGACCTGCGCGTCGGCCGCGAAGCCGGCGACCAGCCGGAGGAACCGGTGCAGGTTCACGTCGTCGAGCGCGGGCTCGACCTCGTCCATCAGGTAGAAGGGGCTCGGTCGCGCGGTGAAGATCGCGAACAGGAACGCCATCGCCGCCAGCGACCGCTCGCCGCCGGAAAGGAGCGAGATCCGCTTCACGCGCTTGCGCCCGGGGCTCGCCTCGATCTCGATCCCGGACGTCAGCGGCTCGGCCGGGTCGGTCAGCACCAGCCGGCCCTCGCCGCCGGGGAACAGCTCCTTCACGAGCCGCTCGAACTGCGCCGCGACGTCGCGGTAGGCCGACTCGAACGTCTCGCGGATCTCGCGGTCCACCTTCGCGATGACCTCGAGCAGGTCGCGGCGCGCCGCGCGAACGTCCTCGAGCTCGCGCTGCATGAAGTCGTGGCGGTCGCGCACGACCTCGAACTCGCCCGTCGCGAGCAGGTTCACCCGACCCAGCAGCGCCAGCCGCCGCTGGACGAGCTCCGAGCGCTTCTCGATGCCCTCAACCGTGTCCTCGCCCGAGAGGCCGGCGAGCGCCTCCTCCGGGTCGCAGCCGTGCCCCTCGACCAGCAGGCGCTCCGCCTCCCGGATCCGACGCTCGATGTCCCCGCGGAGCCGGTCGTCGTCCTCGTATCGCTCGCGCAGATCGTCCAGCTCGGACGACGCCGCGCGCCACGCGCGGTTCACCGCCGACTCCTCGTCGGCCGCGGCGCGCTCGGCCGCGGCGGCCTCGTCGCGCTCGCCCTCGTAACGGCGGGCACGCTCCTCGGCCTCCGCCAGCGCGACCTCGGCCGCGGCGCGGGCTCGCTCCGCCACGCCGACGGCCGATCGGAGGGCCACGGGGTCGTGCGTCGCGAGGCCCTCGCGCTCGATCCGCAGCTCGGCGGCGCGCCCGTCCAGGACCGTGCGATCTCGTCGCAGGGTCTCCACGGCGACCCGCGCCTGGATGGGCGGCTGCGGCGTCGGCGGGAGCTCGGGCATCGCCGCCGCCTCCGGCTCCATCTCCGCCAGGCGACGGCGGGCCAGCTCGGCCTGCTCGTCGACCGCCGCCACCCGCTGGGTCAGCAGGTCGCGTTCGCGCTCCAGCGCGGCCACCTCGGCCTCGCTGCGGGCGAGCCGCTCGGCCGCCCGCGTGATCTCGGCATCCGCCGCATCGATCTGCTCGCCGAGGAACGCGGTCTCGCCGACGATCTCGTCCAGCCGGACGCGCCGCGGCTTGATCGCGGCGACCGTCGCCGCCAGATCGTGCTCGAGCACGCGGAGCTCCGCGCGGATCTCCCGCGAACGCCCGTCCGCCCTGCGCGCGGTGTGGATGACGGCCGGTCCGACGAGGACCCCGTCGGGCGTCACGAACGAGCACGTCGGGTGCTCCCCGTGCCGGTCGGCCGCGTCGTCGATCGAGTCCACCAGGTAGACGTCGCGCAGGAGCGTGCTGACGATCCCGCGCGCGATCGGTTCGGCGTCGACCGCCGAGAGCAGCGAGCGCTCGCCGGCCAGCTCCTGACGGACGGGCCCGCCCCCGGCGATCGCGAAGACCGCGCCCTCTCCCTCCGAGGCGTCGACGATCGCGAGCTCCAGGTCGTCGTACACGACCGCGTCGGCGAGCGAGCCGAGCGCCGCCGTCAGGGCGGGCTCGAGCCCCGCCTCGGCCCGCACCAGATCCTTCAGGAGCCCGATGGCTCGCCGCTCGTGCGCCGCCAGGAAGCGCGAACCCGGAGTCTCCTCGATGTCCAGGCGGCGGGCCTCCAGCAGATCCCGGCGGGCCTCGAAGCGGCGGCGGATCTCCTCTAGCTCCTCGAGCTTCTCGACGAGCCGGTGCCGCTCGTCGTCGAGCTGAGCCCGTCGCTCCGCGAGCGGGCCCGACTGCGCATCCAACCCCTCGATGTCCGCCTCGAGTCCGGCGCGCTCCTCGCCGATCGCCGTGACCCGGCCCTCGAGGTCGCGGAGCTGCTCGGTCAGCCGCTCTCGCTCGCGCTCCGCCGAGGAGAGCCCGCGCCGCAGCGCCTCCGTCTCGGCGCGGTGCGCCGCCGCCGTCTCGGCCATCCGGCGCCGCTCCTCCTCCGCCTCCCGTCGCCGCTCCTCGTCCATCCGGAAGGCGGCCTCGGCGTCGTCCAGCTCCTCCTCCCGGGTGACGAGCTCCTGAACCGCCCGCGCGAGCCCGGCCTCGGTGCGCTCCAGCTCGGCCGCGATCGCGTCCATCCGCACCGTCCGCGACGCCTGCGAGGCGAGCTCCTCACGGGCGGCCGCCTCGCGCTCGACCGCCGAGCGGAACGCGCGCTCGGCCTCGCTCCTGGCCGACGTCGACGTCCGCAGCGCTACCTCTCGGTCCGCGAGCGCGCGGGCGGCCAGCCCGCGCGCGTCCGAGGCCCGCAGCACCTCGCCGTCCAGGGCATCGAGTCGGGCGCGTGCGGCCGAACGGGACTCGAGCCCCTCGTCCCAGCCGGCCTTCCGCCGGTCGCGCTCCTGCCGGAGCGCGCGCAGCCGCGCCGCGGCGAGCGCGCGGGACAGCGCCTCGGCTTGCGCGGTGAGCGCCTCGTGCTTCGCGGCCATCTCGGCCTGCTGCTGCAGGGGCTTCAGCTGCCGCCGGAGCTCGGCCAGGACGTCCTGCAGCCGCAGGAGATCCTGGTCGAGGCCCGCCAGCTTGCGCTCCGCCCGCTCCTTCCGACGCCGGTGCTTCGCGATCCCCGCCGCCTCCTCGATGTAGCGGCGGCGATCCTCGGGACGGGCGAGGAGCACCTCCTCGAGCTGACCCTGCCCGACCACGGTGTGCAGCGCGCGGCCGATCCCCGATTCGGAGAGCAGCTCCTGGACGTCCAGCAGGCGCACGACCTGCCCGTTGATCCGATACTCGCTGTCGCCGGAGCGGAAGATCGTGCGGCTGACCTCGATCTCGGTCATCGGCACCGGGATCTTGCCGGCCTCGTTGTCGATCACGAGCTTGACCTCGGCCATCCCCAGCGCCGGCCGAGAGGGCGTCCCGGCGAAGATCACGTCCGCCATCTGGCCGCCGCGCAGGGCGCGCGCACCCTGCTCGCCCAGCGCCCAGCTGATCGCGTCCACCAGGTTCGACTTCCCGGAGCCGTTCGGCCCGACGATCGTGCTGACGCCCGGGACGAACTCCAGGACGGTCTTGTCCGCGAACGACTTGAACCCGCGGATGTGGATCTGCCGGAGGAACATGCCGCGCGATGCTAACAGTGGCCCTCGCGCGCCCCGGGGAGGTTCGCGCATTTCCTCCGCTCGGCCTCCGCGGGAGCGGGCGTGGCGCCGCCCGCATCCGTCAGGGCCTGACGCGGAACCCGGTCGCGCCGGTCGGCGGCACCTCCACGACCTCCACGGTCCCGACGACGGCGGAGGGGGGTCCCTTCCGGCACCAGGCCACCAGGGCGTCCACGTCGGCGTCCGGTCCCTCGAACACGGCCTCGACCGCGCCGTCGGGTGCGTTGCGCACCCAGCCCGTCACCCTCGGGCACGGGCGGCCTCGGCGCACGATGCCCGGTAGAACACGCCCTGGACCCGACCCGTGATCCGCACCCGAACGCCGCGCGTCGCCCGGGCGCCCGCGTCGCCGTTCATCGACGTGACCCTCCGACGCCCCGCGGTACCCTGTCGGCCGGACCGGAGGGAGACACCTGGCTACCTACGACGAACGCACCGCGCTGCTCGTGGTGGACGTGCAGAACGACTTCGCCGACGCCGCCGGCAGCCTCTACGTCGACGGCGGGGAGCAGGTCGTCCCGGTCGCGAACGACGAGATCGCCGCCGCCGGGCGGGCGGGCGCGCTCGTCGTCTACACGCAGGACTGGCACCCGCCGGCGACCCCCCACTTCCGCAAGGACGGCGGGATCTGGCCGGTCCATTGCGTCCAGGACACGTGGGGGGCGGCGTTCCATCCCGAGCTGGGCGTGGACGGCGAGGTCGTCCGCAAGGGCACCGACGGCAAGG
Organism: Actinomycetota bacterium; assembly: GCA_046330185.1. Lineage (GTDB taxonomy): Bacteria > Actinomycetota > UBA4738 > UBA4738 > HRBIN12 > DATBLY01. The sequence goes on along the minus strand of JAXLTF010000010.1, from coordinate 120,958 downwards.
ACGGCTACTCCGGCTTCACCGCGCGCGACCCCGAGACCTGGGAGACGGTCCCGACCACGCTCGAGGACCTGCTGCGCAGGCGTGGGGTCGAACGCCTCGTGATCTGCGGCCTGGCGACCGACTACTGCGTGGTCGAGACGGTCCTGGACGCGCGGATGCTGGGGTTCCCGGTCCAGGTGGTGACCCCGGCGATCCGGGCCGTCGACCTGGAGGCCGGCGACGGCGACCGCGCGATCGAGCGGATGCGAGACGCCGGCGCCGAGCTCCTGTAGGTCCCGTACCCGGCCAGGCCGATGCCTCAGGACTGGCACTGCGGGCAGAAGTACGCGGTCCGGCCGCCGATCTTCACGGTCTGGATGGGGGTGCGGCACCGCCGGCACGGCAGCCCCGCCCGGCCGTAGACCTTGAGCTCGTCCTGGTACTGCCCGGGCTTCCCGAACAGATCCACGTACGCCTCGTCGTCGAGGGTCGTGCCGCGGGCCTTGATCGCCTCCTGCAGCGTCTCCTGGATCGCGCGGTACAGCCGCCGGACCTCCTGCGAGGACAGCGTGTCCGACATGCGGTCGTAGCGCAGGCCGGCGGCGAACAGCACCTCGTCCGAGTAGATGTTGCCGAGGCCGGCGATGAACCGCTGATCCATCAGCAGCGGCTTCATCTTGGTGGCCCGTTCCGCCAGCAGGTACTGGAACGTCGGCCACGTGAAGACCTGATCGAGCGGGTCGATCGCCAGATGCTGCAGCTCCTTGACCTTGCCCAGGTCGTCGCCGGCGGTGACGAACATCTCCCCGAACGTCCGAGGGTCGGTGAACCGCAGGTCGCCGCCCTGCTGGAAGGTGAGCACCACGTGGGTGTGGGGCGCCAGCGCGACGCGTCCGTTCCCTCGCTGGAACTGCCCGCTCATCCCGAAGTGCGTCACCAAGACGTCGCCGGAGTCGAGCGTCATCAGGACGTACTTCCCGCGCCGCTCGAGCTTGGTGATCTTGCGGCCGTCCAGGCGCGACGTGAACTCCTTGCGCTTCGCATGGCGACGGATCACGCGCATCGCGTTCTTCGAGGGCTTGACCTCCGACGCCTTGATGCGGCGCCCGACGACGTCGCGTTCGAGGTCGCGGCGCATCACCTCCACTTCGGGCAGCTCCACCCAGTTCCCCCTTCCGAGCGTTACGCGCCCTGGTCCCCGAGGCGCTCGGCGATCCGCGCGTAGGCCTCGCGGGCCGCCTGCTGCTCCGCTTCCTTCTTCGACCGCCCCGACCCGGTGCCGAGCGGCTCACCGGCGAGGAAGACCGTCGCCGTGAACTCCTTCTGGTGATCGGGGCCCCGCTCCTCCAGACGGTAGTCCGGCATCGCGTGCAGCCCCTGTGACGCGACCTCCTGCAGGATCGTCTTGTAGTCGCGGTCCCCCTCGCCGCGCACGTAGGCCTCCATCCGAGGACGGAACAGCCGTTCGATCAGCTCCCGCGCCACGTCGAGCCCCTGATCCAGGTAGACCGCCCCGAAGATCGCCTCGAGGCAGTCGGCCAGGATCGACGACTTGTCGCGGCCGCCGGACAGCTCCTCGCCGCGGCCGAGTCGAACGACCTGCCCCACGCCGAGCGACCGCGCGACGTCGGCCAGCGCACCCATGTTCACGATCGCGGCGCGCAGCTTCGCGAGCGATCCCTCCGGCATCGTCGGGTACGCGCCGTAGGCCATGTCGGTGACGACGAGCCCCAGCACGGAGTCCCCCAGGAACTCGAGCCGCTCGTTCGTCGCCTCCTCGCCCTGCTCGAAGGCCCAGGACCGATGGGTGAGCGCCGTCTCGCGCAGGCGAGGGTCGCCGAAGCCGATGCCCAGCGCTCGATCGAGCGCACCGAGGGGCAGCTCGACGGCCGAGCTCACCGGGTCACTCGACCTCGATGGCCTGGCGGCCGGCGTAGTGGCCGCAGTTGCCGCAGACCCGGTGCGGGAGCTTCGGCTGGTGGCACTGCGGGCACTCCGCGTAGGCGGGCGGGCTCGCCTTCCAGTTGGCGCGGCGCTTGCGCGTCTGCGTCTTGCTCTGCTTCTTCTTGGGGACTGCCATCTCTGTTCCCTTTCCACTCAGCTATCGACGGCGGGCTCGAGCACGAGCGACCCCAGGGCCGCCCAGCGCGGGTCGGTCTCTTCGTGGCCCGGACACGCGCCGAGGTTGCGGTCCTCGCCGCAGACGCTGCACAGGCCCAGGCAGTCCGGACGGCACAGCGGCGCGAAGGGCAGCTCGACGCCCACGACGTCGCGCAGCATCGGCTCGGGGTCGATCGACCCATCGGGGAGCATCCGGTAGGTGTTGCCCTCGACGTCGGGCTCGGCCTCGTACAGCTCCCGGACCTCGATCGCGAATGACCGGTCGAGGTCCACCAGGCACCGGGCGCACCTGAGTCTGAACGCGCCCGTCAGCTCGCCGGAGGCGAGGATCCCCTCGACCACGGACTCCAGGAGCAGGTCACCGCCCACCGGCCCGTCGACCTGGGCGAGCTCGGTCGCGAGCCCGTCCAGCCGCCCGGACGCGCACCCGCCTGGAGGCTCCCGGATGCCCCAGCAGATCGCGCACGTCGATCCGCTCGAACCTCAACGCTCCTCCTCGTCGAACAGCTCCGTGTCCTGCGGCGCGAGCTCCGCCTCGGCGGCGGTCGCCGGCGACCGCAGCCGCTCGCGTCCGAGCTCCACCTGGTCGAGCGTCTTCGCCAGCCCGCGGGTGGTCGCCTGTGCGTCCTCGAGGATCCTGCGCAGCGCGATCTCGAACTGGGCGAGCTTGGCGTCGACGTAGTCCTCGGCCTCCTCCCGCATGGCGCGCGTCTGTCCGTCTGCCTCCGCGACGATCCGATCGGCCTCCTCGCGGGCGCGCTCGGCGATCTCCTCCTTGCGCGCCAGGCGCAGCTGCTCCTCGCGGGCGGCCTCGACGAGCTTCTCGGCGTCGGCCCGGGCCTTGGCCAGGAGCTCCTCGCGATCCCTCACGATCCAGCGGGCCTGCTTGATCTCCTCGGGCAGGCCCTCGCGCATCTCCTGCAGCATCTCCAGCACCTCGTCGCGGTTCAGGAGGGCCGACGAGGACAGCGGCATCGACTTCGCCTCGCGCACCATGTCCTCGAGCTGCTGCAGCCGTCCCGCCAGATCCATCAGCCCCGGCCCCCGAGCCGTTCGCGCAGCCGCTCGCCCACGGCGTCCGGAACGAGGCCGTCCGTGCTGCCGCCGAACCGCGCGACCTCCTTGATCAGGGAGGAGGACAGGAACGACCAGGTCGGGTTCGTCGGCATGAAGAGCGTCTCGATCCTTCCCAGGCGCAGGTTCATCTGCGCCATCTGGATCTCGTACTCGTAGTCGGAGACCGCTCGCAGACCCTTGACGATCACGGTCGCGCCCTCGGAGCGGGCGAAGTCCACGAGCAGCCCCGCGAACCCGGCCACCTTCACGTTGGGGAGGTTGGAGCAAGCGTCCTCGAGCATGGCCACCCGTTCCTCCGCGCCGAACACCGGCTGCTTGCCGGGGTTCTCCAGCACACCGACGACGACCGCGTCGAACGCCGCGGCGGCGCGGTCGATGATGTCGAGATGACCGTTGGTCACCGGGTCGAACGTGCCCGGACACAGGGCGGTCAGGCCCATCGAACCTCCTGGAACAGGGTGAGGAGGCTGTCGCCGTAGCGAAGACGCCTCGAGACGGCCCAGTCTACCGGAATCACAGGGGTGGAACTCCTGTTCGCCCGGGTCAGGACCACCGTCCATCCCTCGGCGAGCCAGCCCGAGGCCAAGGCGGCGCAGATCCGGCCGAGCTCCGGATCCACCAGGTCGTAGGGCGGGTCAAGGAAGACGAGGTCGAACGGCCCCTCCGGGTGATGGGCGCGGGCCAGGAAGCCCAGCGCGTCCGTCCGGCGGACGGTCGACCTCTCCGCGAGCCGGGCACGCTCGAGGTTGTCGCGCACGGCGGCCGTCGCCCGTCCGGATCGGTCCACGAACACCGCGTGCTCCGCCCCCCTTGAGAGGGCCTCGATCCCCAGTGCCCCGGTCCCCGCGAACAGGTCCAGCACGATCGCGCCCTCGACGCGGTCGCCCAGGCTGGAGAAGAGGCCCTCCCGGGCCCGGTCCGAGACCGGGCGCGCCCCCGGCGGGACGGCGCCGAGCCGAACCCCCCTGGCCGTGCCGGCGATCACGCGCACCGCCTATGAGCCTACCGACGGCGGAGGACCGCCCCCGCGCTCAGTCGCGCCCCACGAGCCCCCGGCGGTGGGCGTAACGCACCAGCTCGGCGCGGTTCTTCGCGCCCAGCTTGGTGTTCAGGCTGGAGCGGTGGCTCTCCACGGTGCGCAACGACAGGTGCAGCATCGCGGCGATCTCGGTGTTCGTGTGGCCCATCGCCAGCAGCCGCAGCACCTGGATCTCCCGGGGGCTCAGCTGCTCCGAAGCGGAGGCGTGGACGGCGGCCGGCGCCTGACGGTACCCCGCGAGCGCCGCGCCCATCGAGGGCTGCAGGTAGTCCTCGCCTCGCGCCACCCGTCGCACGGCGTCCGTGAGCTCCGTCGAGGCGGCCTCCTTCAGCATGTAGCCGCGGGCGCCGGCCGCGAAGCACCGGTGCACGTCCGCCGGATCGTCGACCATCGTGAGCACCAGGATGCCGGCGGCGGGGAATCGGTCGTGGATCCGTGCCACGACATCGGCGCCGCGACCGTCCGACATCACCAGGTCGCAGACGATCACCTGCGGGTCGGCCTCGGCCGCGACCGCGGTGGCGACCGAGGAGGCCTCCGCGACCACGTGGAGATCCGGCTGGCGCTCCAGGAGGCTGCGCAACCCCTCGCGCATCATCACGTGATCGTCCACGAGCATCAGGCGGACGCCCTCGTCGTTCACGCTGGGATTATCGTTGCGGAGCAACCACGGGTGAAGCGTGTGACCAACATCGGTCGGTCGCGGCTCACGCGCTGAACAGCCACTCGATCGAGCCCGCGAACCGCTCCCGGAGCGTGGCGAGGAGCGCGGCGTGTCGCTCCAGATGTGGGTCGGCGTCGATCACGGCGAACGCACGCGCCCGCGCGCGCCGGACCAGCGGGAGGTCCTCGGCCAGGCGCACGAGCCTGAGGTCGGGCATACCGGACTGCCGCACGTCGAACAGCGTGCCCTCTCCGCGTAGCCGCAGGTCCTCGTCGGCCAGCTCGAAGCCGTCCGTCGTGCGGACCATCGCGTCGATGCGGGCGCCCGCCTCCGGGTTGCTGCCCTCGGAGCCGTCGAACAGGACGCAGATCCCCGGATGGTCGCCACGCCCGACCCGGCCCCGCAGCTGGTGCAACTGGGCCAGGCCGAAACGCTCTGCGTTCTCGACCAGCATGACGGTCGCGTTCGGGACATCGACCCCGACCTCGATGACCGTCGTCGAGATCAGCACGTCCGTGCCTCCGTCGCGGAACCGCGCCATGACGGCCGCCTTGTCCCTCGGGCGCATCTTCCCGTGCAGCAGGTCGACCCGGAGCTCCGGGAACACGTCGGTGGCCAGGCGACCGGCCTCGGCCTCGGCCGCCCGCACCTCGGCCCGGTTCGTCTCATCGATCGCCGCGCAGACGACGAACGCCTGGCGCCCGGCTGCGACCTGCTCGCGGACGAGCTCGTACGCGGCGTCGCGGTCCGCCCGGGTCCGGGCGGCGACGGTCCTGACCGGCCGTCGTCCGGCAGGCAGCTCGTCCAAGATCACGACATCGAGGTCTCCGTAGTAGGTGAGGGCAAGCGTCCTCGGGATCGGCGTGGCGGTCATGATCGGGACGTCCGGCTCGGACCCCTTCCCCTTGAGCGCCATCCGTTGGTGAAGGCCGAACCGGTGCTGCTCGTCGATCACCACGAGGGACAGATCGCGGAACGCGACCCCCTCCTGCACGAGCGCGTGGGTGCCGATCACGAGGTCTACCGCGCCGTCGGCCAGGCCCTCCAGGATCCGCGCGCGGTCCTTGCCCGTGACGGCGGAGGTCAGCAGCGCCCAGGCGATACGCGCTCCGGCCCGCGGAGCTGCCGCCGGCTCGTCCAGCAGCGAGGCCTGGCCGTGGTCCGTGAGAGCGTCCGCGACCTCGAGGAAGGGGACCGCCCCGATCGGCGCCAGCAGCGCGGCCACCGAGATGGCGTGCTGGCCCGCGAGGACCTCTGTGGGAGCCATGATCGCCGCCTGGTGGCCCGAGCCGATCGCCACCAAGGCCGCGTGGACCGCTACGAGCGTCTTACCCGCGCCCACGTCGCCCTGCAGCAGGACGTTCATCGCGCGCGCCGAGGCCATGGAGTCGTCGATCGCCTCGATCGCGCGGAGCTGAGCGGCGGTGGGTTCGAACGGCAGCGCCGAGCGGAGCGCGCGGGTGGGCTCCGACCCCGGCTCGTGCACGACGCCCGTCCGCTCCGCCTCCAGGCGGTGCTTGCGGAACGCCACCCCGAGCTCGAGCGTGAAGAGCTCGTCGAACTTCAACCGCTCCCGTGCGCGCGCGAGCTGAGCCGGGTCGTCCGGGAAGTGGATCCGTCGGATCGCGGGGTCGAACGGCTCCAGACCCTCGGCCTCGACGACCTCCGACGGCATCGGATCGGCGATCGCGGGCAGTCGTTCGAGGGCCCGGTGGATAAGCTCTCGGATCGTGCGCGGAGCGATGCCCTCCGAAGCGGGGTGCACCGGCGTGATCCGGCCCGTATGGATCAGGTCCGCGTCATCGCCCCGCAGGAGCTCGACCTCCTGCCCGGCCAGCTGCAGATGCCCGCGATAGCGGGTGGCGATCCCGGACACCGCCAGCTCCTGACCCTCCCGGTACTGGCGCGCGATCCAGGGCTGGTTGAAGAACGTCAGGTCCAGGTACCCGGTCCCGTCGCCGACGCTGACCGTCACCATCGTCTGGCGGCGCCGCGTCTGTCGCGACCTGATGCCGCGCACCCGGGCGATCACCGTCGCGTCCTGCCCGATCCGCAGCCCCCGGATCGTCTCGACCCTCGAGCGGTCGATGTAGCGACGCGGGTAGTGATGCAACAGCTCCCCTACCGTGGAGATCCCGAACGCCTCCCGGAGGACCTCGTGCGCCTCCGGTCCCTTCGTGCGAGCACCCATGCGACGCGAGGCGAGCCGCCGGTCGACGTCGGTGAGGGCGGAATCGATCGACAGGGGCTCGGCGCGCATCATCGGGTTGTACCACCCGCGTCTCGAACGTCCTCGGCGATCGGCTAGGCCGCCCCGATCGCGGCCGCGGCGGCGCCCGACAACGCTCGCCGCGTGCCCGCCGGGCAGCGCACGCGATCGAGGACCGCCTCGGCCTCCGCCTCGGCCTCGAGGGCCGCCGCCCCCTCGCGCGCCGCGCGATGGGCGGCGGCCCTCAGCAGGTGAGCGCGCGCCAGCCACACGGAGAGTCCGCCGGCCGCCCAGATGGATCCGGCGGAGCCGAACCGGACCGCCGCGTCGACGAAGGAGCCGTCGCGGGACGCGCGGAGCCCGCGGTTCTCGGCGGCCACCGCCTCGACCTCGGGCTCCGTCGAAGGCGCCGGGGCTCGGATCGCGACCCAGCAGGAGTCCGGCCTGCTCGAGGAGCGATGGCGCGAGCGCCCCGTGCCCGCCGCGTCGACAGATCCGACAGGTCGACGGCCGCCCGCAGCTCGCGTGCCGCTCGACGCTGCTGCCCGGCCGCCAGGAGCGCGCGTCCCCGGATGAGCGGGGGGAGCGGAAGGAGCATGAGCCATCCGTGCTTCCTGGACTGGATGCCGACGGTCCGCAGCGGGGCCGAGACATCGCCCAGGCGACCTCGGTCCAGGTCGATCAGGGCTCGCATGAGCGCGACCTCGGCGCTCATCGCCGCGTGACCTCTCCGCTCGACCAGGGTCCGCGCGGCCCGGAGCCCGGCGGCGGCCTCGCGGGGCGCGCCCAGTCGGATCGACGCCCGTGCCGTCGCCAGATGGGCCGCGATCTGGATCCTGCTCGACGAGAGCTCCCTCCCGATCTCCATCCCCCTGGACGCGAGCCCCGCCGCCTCACTCGGATCCGCCACGACCAGCGCGGCGGTCGCGGCCACGATCAGGGCGTCGGCCTCCGCGTAGCGGTCTCCGGCCTCGGCGCAGATCGGCGCCGCGGCCTTCATGGTGCGGAAGGCCTCGGCGTTGAGGCCCGCGTACAGGCAGTGATACCCACGGGTCCTCTGCAGGTCCGCCCGGGACCGCAGGTCCGTCTCATCCTCGGAGAGACGTCGGGCCGCCTCGTACCAGCTGCTGAACTCCTCGCCGCCGATCGGAGTGAAGAGGTAGGCGAGGTCCTGAGCAACCACCGCCCTGCCAAGTCGGTCCCGCGCTCGCTGGAAGAGCCGATAGGACTCCTTCAGGTCCTCGATCTCGCGACCGTAGTCCGAGCTGCTCCAGGTCTCGCTCAGCCGGTGCAGGGCCCACGCCTGTCCCCGAACGTCGCCCAGCTGTTCGAACCTCTCCCGCGCGAGGTCCAGGAGACGTCTCGCGGTACCGTCGTGACCGACGTCGCTCTCCGCCCTGCCGAGCGCCAGCAGGGCCGCGGCCACCCGATGACGGTCGTCGAGCTCTTCGGCCAGATGGAGGCCTCGCCCGGCGAGATCGATCGCCTCCCGATGACGGCCCATCTCGATCAGGCACTCCGCCCGCCCGATCTGGACGTCGATGACCCGACCGGGCGGCGCGGGCGATCCGGGATCGGCCGCCACGGCCAGCGCGCGGGCGTAGATCTGCTCGGCCGCCCTCGCCTGCAGGGCCCTGGTCCGATCGCCCCAGCGGGCGAGGTACGTGAACGCCTGCCGGGTGATCTCCGCCGGGGGTGCGGGGCCGGTCCGGCTGTGCGACAGGAGGCAGGCCTGCTCCAGGTGATGCGCGATCGATGCGACCGGCTCCCGGCGAACGCCGTGGGCCCCCCGCAGCCATCGCGCCACCTCCATATGGCGACGCGCTCGTTCGGCGCGCGGCAACGACCTGTAGGCGACCTCGCGGATCAGGTCGTGCTTGAACGCGAGCTCGGTCGTTCCGGGGATCGATGTCTCGGGGCGCTCGACGAGCATCCCCCGCTCGATGAGCGAGCGGACCGGCGACCGCGCGGGAGACCGGGACAACCGGGCGAGCAACGCGTCCCAGGTCCTGTCGCCGCATACCGCGGCATCCTGGATCACGCCCTTCTCCACGGAGGTGAGCCCGTCCAGCCGCTCGGCGATGATGGCCCGGATCGACGGGGGCACTTCCGCGGGCGCCTCGCCATCGCGGATCTGCCAGGCCCCGCCATCGCGGACGAGGGCCCCCGTCTCGACCAGCATCCGCGTCGTCTCCTCGAGGAAGAGGGGGTTCCCCGCCGATCTGCTGAGCGACGCGCGCACCACCGCGGGCGCCGGTTCTCCCTCCAGCAGCGACCCCATCATGGCCCGCATCGCCGCGTCGTCCAGCGGGCCCAGCTCGAGGGGGATGGATCCCGGGAGTGAGAACCCCGGCCGCCCGGCGCACACGAACAGCACGGGTCCCCGCCAGGGGGCCCTGATCGAGCGACGGACCAACGACACGAGCTCCTGATCGGCCCACTGCACGTCGTCGATCATCACCATCACGGGGCGGCGATCCGCGTTCCAGGCGATGACCTTCTCGACCGCGCGGGCCGCGTCGCCGATCGACGCTCGACCTCCCCTGACCTCGAGGCCGAACAAGACCCTGAGCCCGCCGGGCAGCGATCGATCCGAGCGATCGACCCTGCGCGCGATCCGATCGCACGCCTTCGTGAGCTCGGCCTTAGGACCGTCGATCGCCGTCCCCCCCCAGCCGGCGATCGCCTCACCCAGAGGGCGCAGGGGGCGCTGGGAGCCGAACCTGGAGCATCGAACATCGAAGACCGTGACGTCCGAGGTGCGAGCGAGCTCGATCATCAGGCGCGACTTGCCGGAGCCCGGCTCACCGGTCACGAGCATCACGTGGGAACGGGACGTGGCGACGACCGCCTCCAGCGCCGAGGTCATGGCCGCGGCCGCACGGGTCCGACCCACGAACGGTGTGACGGCCGCGGGAACGGCGACCTCACGTTCGGGGCGGAGCCCCTTCACCTCGTACGTCGCGAGCGGGTGGCGCTTGCCCTTCGCCCGCCGTTCGACCCGCCGCCCGAACGCGATCCGGCGCTCGGTGAGCGACCTGGTGGTCGGGTCCACGAGGATCTTCCCGGCGCCCGCGAGGCCGGTTAGCCGGGACGCGGTGTTGACGGTGTCGCCGACCACCTTGAACCCGGCCGCCTCGTCGGTCGGCACCACGATGACCTCCCCGGTCTGGATGCCGGCGTGGACGTCGGGGTATCGGAACCCGGTGGTCCGCCTCCGGAAGTCCCAGACCCGGTCGCGCACGGCGATCGCCGCCCGCACCGCCCGCTCCGCGTCGTCCTCGTGCGCGAGCGGAACCCCGAACACCGCCATGAGGCCATCGCCCGCGACGAACACGACGGTTCCGCCGAAGCTCTCGACGATCTCCTCGAGCGACGCGAGCGTGGGCCGGAGGAACCCGTAGACCTCCTCTGGGTCGAGGGAGGCGGCGAGCGCCGTGTAACCGGAGAGATCGGCGAACAGCACCGACACGAGCTTGCGCTCCTCGGCGGCGGCCGGGGCGGTCGGTCTTGCCGTTCGGCCCCGAGACGAGCTCAGAGCGAGCGCTTCCGGGCGTTCCCGGGCAGGAACGCGAACGCCGTCGACGTCCGGCCCATGCCGGGGATCGAGCGCACCTCTCGGACCAGGTCCTTGGTGCCCTCGAGCGTGGGCGAGCCCACCTCGATCAGCAGATCGAACGCGCCGTTCACGACGGCGGCACCGTACCCGAAGGTCTGGTACTCCTCCGGGAGGCCCAGCTGCTCCTCGAGCCTCGGTCCGAAGCGATCGTCGAGCCGGTCCAGCAACCCGTCGGGCTCGTCGCTCGCGGCGCGCACCATGGCGCAATGGTCCGGGCTGCGGCGCTTGGGGATCGCCGCCCTGCTGGGCTTCACCACGATGAGCGTCTCGCAGCGAGCCCCGTCGACCCAGAAGGCATCTGAGGTCAGATCGTGCACCTGGGCGAGGCCGTCCGTCTGGTAGGCGACGAACCCCACGTAGGGACCGGCGAACCGCGCGACGAAGCGGACGGTCCCGGGATTGTGGTCGAAGATGTCGTCGAGGACCTGGCGGATGGGCTTGCCGGGTTCCACGTGATCGATGAGCAGATACGCATCGAGCCTGTCATCCCTGACGGCCATGACCAACCCCCTCGGAGCCGTCGTGCGCGGGCCGTGCGACGCCGCTAGTCTCCACGTGATCCGCCGCAGACGCAAGACCGAGGCGCGACGGACCCTCTGCTACCCTGGTCCGGCCATGGCAGCCGTTTGCGACATCTGTGGGAAGAAGCCGTTCTTCGGCAAGGCGGTCACGTTCTCGCACAAGCGGAACAACCGCCGGTGGAACCCGAACATCCAGCGCGTGCGTGCGCTGGTCGACGGCACCCCGCGCCGCGTCAACGCCTGCACGTCCTGCATCAAGGCGGGCAAGGTGACCCGCGTCCCGCGCCGCCAGCCCGTCCAGCCGTAGGGCCCACCCACCCCGCGATCGCCCGTAGCATCCGATACGTGCTCGCGAGGACCCGACGCGCCCGGCTCGTGCTGTTGTCGCTGCTCGTCGCGCCGCTGGCGAGCTGCGGCGGTGGGGGTTCGACGGCCCCGTCGGGCGAGCCCGCCCTGATCGTCGCCGCCGAGGCCGGACTCCCGGAGACCGTCGACGAGCTCCCCTCGGTCGACGTGGACGATTTCCACGACATGATCGAGGCCGCCTACGGCACACCCCTCGTGGTCAACGTGTGGGCCTCGTGGTGCGACCCGTGCCGGCGCGAGACCCCGATGCTCGCCGACGCCGCGCGCGCCCATCCCGACATCCAGTTCGTGGGGATCGACGTGCTCGACACGCGCTCGGGCGCTCGGTCGTTCCTCGCCGAGCACGGCGTCCGTACCCCAGCCTCTTCGACGCCTCCGGCGCGGTGATGAACGACCTCGGGGGCATCGGTCCCCCGCTCACCGCGTTCTACGCGGCGGACGGGGCCCAGGTGGAGCTCGTGCGGGGCGAGCTGTCGGCCTCCGACCTGGAACGCGCGCTCGCGGCGATCGCTCCGCGGAGCTAGGTCGCCGTCGCTCCGGGCGGGATCGCCCAGAGCGGGTCGACCGGTCCGATGCCCTTGCCGATGGCGAGGGACGCCCGGATCGCCTCGGTCACGAAGCGCTTCCCCGCCTCGACGGCGGCGGCGAGCTCGTCCCCGATCGCCAGCCGGGCGGCGATCGCGGCCGACAGCGTGCACCCGGTCCCGTGGGTGTTCGCCGTGTCGACGCGCGGCGCCGACACCCAGGTCTCGGCCCGGCCGTCGGCGAACAGGTCGGCCGCCTCCTCGGAGCCCGGCAGGTGACCGCCCTTGACCAGGACCGCGCCGGCGCCCAGCTGCAGGATCGCCTCGGCGGCGCGGCGCATGTCCTCGCGCGTCCGCACCGGGAACCCCGCGAGCACGGCCGCCTCCGGGAGGTTCGGGGTGATCAACGTCGCGAGCGGCACGATCCGCTCGCGCAGCGATGCCACCGCATCGGGGGCGAGGAGCGCGTGTCCGTGCTTGGAGACCGATACCGGGTCGACCACCAGCGGCCGGATCCCCGCCTCGTCGACGACCGCGGCAACGGCCTCCACGATCCGGGCGTCGGCGAGCATCCCCGTCTTCGCGGCATCGACGCCGACGTCCGTCGCCACGGCCCGCACCTGCTCGGCCACCGTCGCCGGCCCGATCGCCTCGAACCCCGAGACCCCTGGGTGTTCTGCACGGTGACCGCCGTGATCGCGGTCATCCCGTACACGCCGAGGGCGCTGAACGTCTTGAGGTCGGCCTGGATCCGGCCCCGCCGCTCGGGTCGGAGCCGGCGATCGATAGCGCGCGCGGGCGAGCAGGAGGAACGCTCACGCGAAGTGATCATCCCGCGTCCGCCATCGGACGCTCGCTCCCGCGGGCGTCGGTCACGCGCACCCCCGCGCCCTCGACGATCGAGCCGATCTCCGTGAGCCCGACGCCGAACGTCTCGGCGATCTCCCGCGCCGCGCGACCGGCCGCGGCGGACGAGGGAAGCGTCGCCAGGATCTCGTAGTCCTCACCGCCGCCGAGCGCCTCGTCCAGGCTCGCCGCGGCCGCCACGGGAACGTCCTGCGAGCGGATCGACGCCCCCACCCCGCTCGCTTCGGCCACGCGGGACAGGTCCAGCCCCAGCCCGTCCGAGAGATCGATCATCGAGGTCGCGCCGGCCCGCGCCAGGATCGCGGCCTCGCCCACCCGCGGGATGGGCCTCATCAGCCGGCGGATCGCGGCTCGCTCGTCGTCGGTCCAGTCGCCGCGTGCGGACGCGCGGCGAAGGCCCGCCGCCGCCGCCCCCAGCGTTCCGGTCACCACCACGACATCGCCGGGCCGGGCGCCGTCGCGCCGGATCGCTCGGCCGGGGGCGACCTCACCCACCAGCGTGACCGTCACCGCCACCTCGCTCCCCCGCGCGAGGTTGCCGCCGATCACCCACAGCGCGTGCTCGTCCGCGCACTCACGCATCCCGCCGAGGAGCTCCATCACGAAGGACGCGTCCACGCGATCCGAGAGCGTGAGCGCCGCCAGCGCGTATCGCGGGCTCGCGGCCATCGCGGCGACGTCGCTCACGTTCACCGCGATCGACTTGTAGCCCAGGTCCCGCGCCGACCACCAGCCGAGGTCGAAATGCGTCCCCTCCACGAGCGCATCGGTCGTCAGGACCAGCTCCCCCGTGCCGGGAGCGACCACGGCCGCGTCGTCGCCGACGCCGACGACGACGGCATCGGCGGGATCTGAGAGCGCACGGCGGATCGCGCCGAGCAGCTCCTCCTCGGTCACGTCCAACGCGCGTCCTCCTCGGGACCTTCGACCCGGATCGGCGGGCCGCCCGGCCCGGGTCCTGCTCGATGCCTCCGATAGACTCTAGGCACCTGGCGCACTCGCGCCGACCGATCACCGGGACCGCCTAAGGAGCTCGACCGATGCCGCAGATCCACCACAACCCCACGGGGGACGACCTCCGCGCGTTCACGGAGCTGATGCCGCAGACGCGGATCACGGAGTTCGGCAACGTCAACGTTCAGACCCGGGTCGTGTCGCGCAGCGCGGGCAGCACGTACGTGGTCACCTCGGATCCGACGGCGACCTCGGGCAAGTCGATGGACCGGGCGGAGTTCGATCGGATCGCGAAGCTCCAGGACGAGTACCTCGCGACGCAGGACGCGGTAGTGATCGACGGCTACATCGGCAACGACCCGGAGCTGATGACCCCGGCCCGGCTCACGATCGAGAAGGCCAACGCCAACATCGCCGGCATGCAGCAGAAGCTCTACTTCGAGCGGACGGACGGCGCAGACCCCGTCGTCCAGGTGATCTACACCCCGAACCTGGCCGCGCCCGGGTACCCGGACGATCGCCTGATCGCGGTCGATCTCGACAACGGCATCACCCGCGTGCTGAACTCCGACTACTTCGGCGAGTCGAAGAAGGGCGGGCTCCGGATGTGGAACCGCCTCGTGTACGACCGCGGCGGACTCGCGCTGCACGCGGGCCTGAAGGTCATCCCGACCGACGCCGGCGAGAAGGTCTTCATGATCATCGGCCTGTCCGGGACCGGGAAGACGACCACGACGTTCACGACGCAGAACGGTTCGCGTCCAGCCCAGGACGACTTCGTCGGCCTGATGCCGGGCGGCCGCGCCTACGGCACGGAGAACGGCTGCTTCGCCAAGACGTTCTCGCTCGATCCGGACTTCGAGCCCTCGATCTACGGCGCGGTCACGAAGCGCACGGCGTACCTCGAGAACGTCTACCAGGCCGACGACGGCACGGTCGACTTCTTCAACGAGCACTACACGCAGAACGGACGCGCCGTGTTCGAGATGAAGGACCTGCGGACGTTCGAGGACGCGCGGAACGTCGGGTTGGTCGACTACCTGCTGATCCTGAACCGGAACGAGAACATCATCCCTGCGGTCGCCAAGCTGAACCAGGAGCAGGCGGCGGCGTACTTCATGCTCGGGGAGACGACCGGCACCAGCGCCGGGGGCGCGGCGGAGGCCGGCCGGTTCCTGCGGGTGCCCGGGACCAACCCGTTCTTCCCGCTCCCGCACGGGCTGCAGGGCAACCGGATCCTGGAGCTCTTGGCATCGCATCCGATCGAGACGTTCCTGCTGAACACCGGCCGCGTGGGGGGCAAGGACGACGACGATCGCTCGAAGAAGCTGAAGATCCCGCACACGTCGGCCTGCGTGAAAGGGATCGCCGAGGGCACGATCGCGTGGACCGAGGACGAGGACTTCGGCTACCTGGTCGCCGATGCCGTGCCGGGGATCGACGACCCCGAGCTGACGCAGCCCCGCCGCCTCTACGACCGCCAGGGCCGCGCGTCCGAGTACGACGAGCTCGTGGACCGCCTCAAGACCGAGCGCGTGGCACGGCTGCAGGAGTTCCCCCAGCTATCGGAGGACATCGTCAAGGCCGCCGGTTGAGCGGGGCTCCGCCGGGCCGGTCGTGCGGCGACCGCCGGCCCAGGAAGAACCCGGCGAGCAGCTGGGTCGCCGCCAGCAGCAGGAACACGACCAGCAGCCAGTCGTAGGCCCGCACGTCGTCCACGAACGCGCGCCCCTCGGTGGCGGTCATCGCGTAGAGCCCGAAGATCCCGGACAGCGCGAGCCACAGACCGACCCGTCCGGTCACGAACAGTGCGAAGAGCACGTGATCGATGACGTCCGCGCTGTCGAACGGGCGTCGCAGCCAATGGACGAGCGAGCGGATCCCCAGCAGGAAGAAGACCAGCGACAGCGCGGCTTCCAGGATCTTCAATCGGTTCGCTCCGCGAGGATCGCCCGGACCTCGTCATCGCCCACCTGATCGAAGTCCAGGTACCACATGCCGACGGCGGCGAACGACGCCGGGGTCCGCAGCATGACGATCTCGTCGCACGACGGGCCCAACCGCTCGACCGTGTCGGCGGGCCCGACGGGCGCCGCGAAGACGAGGCGCGCCGGGCTCCGGGCCCGCGCCCATCGGAGCGCGGCCACGGCCGTCGCCCCGGTCGCCACCCCGTCGTCCACGACGACCGCCGTCGCGCCGGACAGATCCGGAGCCGGCCGGTCGCCCCGGTACGCGATCGTTCGCCGGGCGATCTCCGCCTCCGCGGCGTCGATCGCCGCCTCCAGGTAGACGTCGTCGACGCCCAGGCGCCGGAGCATGCCCTGGTCGATCACGCGGACACCGGGGGCGATCGCCCCGATCGCGAGCTCCGGGTTGTGGGGGGCGCCGATCTTGCGCACGAGCACGACGTCGAGCGGCGCCTCGAGGATCCGCGCGACGCCGGCGGCCACGACGACCCCGCCCCTCGCCATCCCGAGCACCACGGCGGGCTGCCCCACCCGGCCCGCGAGGGCCGCTCCCAGCTGCCGTCCGGCGTCGGCGCGATCGGCGAACACGACCCGATGATGGCAGGCCCCGGATGAGCGTCGCCCGCGCCCGCGGAACCTGGGTTGACGGCCGGTGCCCGGGGATGGAGAGTCAGCCTCGCATCGGGTTCGGGTGGGCGCCGCACGGCGTCCGAGATCCGGGGAGGGGATCCGTGAGACGATCGATCGTGCTGGTCTTGGTGACCCTGCTCACGCTTGGCGCGTGGGCCGGGAGCGCTGCTGCTGTGAAGGTCGACCGAGGACCCGCCGCCTCGGCGGGACGCGGCAACGGCCACGTCAAGCCGCTGCCGAAGTTCGTCCGCAGCTGGATGGGCGCGAGGGCTCGCGCCGCCGATCTGGTCGCCCGCGGCGACGCGCGCGTCGACCGACGGGGGCGGGTGGCGCTCGACAACGGGACATTCGTGGATTACGCACTCGAGGGCACCGACCACATCGTGACGCTGCTGGTCGAGTTCGCCGACGGCAACGGACCGCTGCACAACCAGGTGGCCGAGCCGGATCGAGACGTCGACAACACCACCTACTGGCGGCCGGACTTCAACCGCCAGCACTACGAGGACCTCATGACGGCGCCCGGCGGGGGATCGGCCGGCATCACGTCCGTCCGCGACTACTACCTGGAGCAGTCCTCGGGCCGATACACGGTGGACTCGCAGGTCTCCGAGTGGCTCCAGGTGCCTCACCCGGAGTCCGAGTACGGCGGGAACTCCAACGGTCCGGGTTCGGACGACAAGCACGGGCCGGTCTACCGGTTGATCCAGGACACGCTCGACGTCATGAACCCGGCCACCGCGGGGATCGACTGGTCGCCGGCGATCGTCGACGTCTGGGACCGGTACGACTGCGACGGTGACGGGAACTTCGACGAGGCCGACGGCTACGTCGACCACTTCCAGCTCGTGCACGCCGGACTGGGCGAGGAGGACGGGGGAGGCGCCCAGGGCGGGGCCTCGATCTGGAGCCACCGGTGGTACGCGAACGCGGGCGGCCAGGGGATCGAGGGACCGACCGGCTGCCTGCTCGGCGGCTACCCCACGCACGTGAACGGCCTGTGGATCGGCGACTACACGATGGAGCCCGAGAACGGCGGCGTGGGCGTGTTCGCCCACGAGTTCGGTCACGACCTCGGGCTCCCGGACCTGTACGACACCGTCGGCGCGAACGACAACTCGATCTCGTTCTGGAGCCTCATGAGCGACGGCTCCAACGTCTCGGACGACCCCGAGTCGCTCGGCACGAAGCCGACGCACATGGGGCCGTGGGAGAAGCTCGCGCTGGGGTGGCTCGGGGACGACCTGGTGACGGTGGAGGCGGGCGCGAACCAGCAGATCACGCTCGGCCCGGCCGAGGGGGCCAGCACGAGCGGGGCCCAGGCGGTTCGGATCGACCTGCCGGACTACCAGCGGAAGGTTCAGATCTACGAACCCACCGGGCCCGATCCCTACTACTACTACTCGGGCCAGGGAGACGACCTGGACAACACGATGAGCCGCGCGCTGGACGCTCCCCTCGAGGAGGACGCGACGCTCACGTTCCGGGCAAACTTCCAGATCGAGAAGGGCTGGGACTACGCCTACGTGCGGTACTCGTCCGACGGCGGCGCGACCTGGCAGGAGCTCGACGGGAACCTCTCGACCGACGAGGACCCGCACGGGCAGAACTTCGGCCACGGGATCACGGGCAGGTCGGACGGCTGGGTGAAAGGCTCCTACGTGATCCCGGCCGGGGCGACGGACCTCGGCTTCCGGTACTGGACCGACGGCGCGGCGGCCAAGACCGGGTTCGCGGTCGACGCGATCAAGCTGGGGGACGAGCCCAAGGACCAGGCCACGGACCCGTCCGCGTGGTCCTTCGAGGGGTTCAGCCGCCTGAAGAACGGCGGGTACAAGGAGCAGATCTTCCACTACTTCCTCGTGGAGTCCCGCTCCTACGTGCGCAGCGACACCGCTCTCTGCGGCGCCTACCTGTTCGTGACGGACACGTGGGTCGACAGGCAGTGCTACGCGAACGGCGTGCTGGTCTGGTACCGGAACTCAGGCTTCACGGACAACAACGTGTCCGAGCATCCCGGGTCGGGCCAGATCCTCGTCGTCGACAGCCATCCGGCCCCCGCTCCCGCGGTCGTCGGGCCCGGCAACATCCGGGAGCGCTGGCAGACCTGGGACTCGTCGTTCGGGTTCCAGAGGCACGCCGTGACGCTGCACGCGTACAACAAGCACGACGTGCTGAAGGCCAGGAAGTACGTGGCCGAGCCGGTGTCGGTGTTCCACGACACCGGGCCGCGAGCGTACTGGAACCCCCAGAACCCGTACGCGAGCGTGAAGACGCCCGGCTCGGGCGTGAGGATCGTCCTGCTCGAGGCGCTGCCCGACGGGATGACCTATCGGATCCGGGTCAGGTAGCGGCCGTTCGCGCGGCGCCGGAGGGGCCGGTCTCAGGACCGCCCCTCCGGCCCAACCGAGCGCGGCCGGCTCCGGGGTCCGCGGGCGCCGCCGTCGCGTTGCGCCCGCGTGAGACCGCGGCTTAGCATGGCCCTTCCATCCGAGGCAGGAGGTTGCCGTGGTCAACGCGTACATCCTGATCCAGACCGAAGTCGGGAAGGCGGCCGCGGTCGCGCAAGAGGTGCGCGAGATCGCGGGGGTCGCGGAGGCCGAGGACGTGACCGGCCCCTACGACGTGATCGTCCGCGCGGAGGCCAAGACCGTCGACGAGCTCGGCAAGCTCGTCGTCGCCCGCATCCAGTCGGTCGAGGGGATCACGCGGACGCTGACCTGCCCCGTGGTGCACCTCTAGCCGGTCCGCGTCGTCCGCGCGGGGTTCAGGATCCGTCCAGCTCGCGGACCCCCGTGCTCCGAGCCTCGGCGGCGTGGCGTTCGACCGCGAGCTCGAGTAGACGGGAAACCAGGTCGGGATAGGCGAGGCCCGACGCCGCCCAGAGCTTCGGATACATCGAGATCGGCGTGAATCCCGGGATCGTGTTGATCTCGTTCACGATCGGGCGCCCGTCAACCGTCAGGAAGAAGTCGACGCGGCCCATCCCGGCGCACTCGATCACCCGGAAGACCGTGATGGCCAGCCGCTGCAGCTCGTCGACGACGTCCGGTCCCAGGTCGGCCGGCACCACCAGCGTCGCCCCGTGCTCGTCGAGGTACTTCGCGTCGTAGTCGTAGAAGGCGTGCCCCTCGGGCACGATCTCACCCGGCACCGACGCCACCGGGTCGTCGTTGCCCAGGACCGCGACCTCGATCTCGCGCGCCCCCACGACGGCGGCCTCCAGGACGGCCTTGCGCCCGTACCGGAACGCCTCCTCCAGCGCGGAGGGGAGCGAGTCCGGTCGGTCCACGCGCCGCACGCCCACCGAGGAGCCGAGCGTCGCGGGCTTCGAGAACAGGGGGTAGCCCAGGTCCTGCGCCCGCGCCGACACGCCCTCGGGATCCTCGCGCCACTCAGGCGCGCGCACCTCCTGGAACCGGACGACCGGCACGTCCGCCTCCCGCAGCAGGCGCTTCTGAACGGCCTTGTCCATCCCGAGCGCCGAGCCCAGGACGCCCGCGCCGACGTACGGGACGTCCGCCAGCTCCAGCAGTCCCTGGATCGAGCCGTCCTCGCCGTACGGACCATGCAGGACGGGGAACGCCACGTCGATCGGATGGCGGGACCCGTCGCCGGCGACCAGCGCGTGTGAGCCGCCCTCGCCGGCGAGCTCCACCGGCGCGCCCGCACCCTCCGCGACCTCCGGCATCCGCCCGGTCTCCCCGGGCAGGGACGGGGGTCCGCTCATCAAGCGCCACACGCCCTCGCGGGTGATCCCGATCGGCACGACCTCGTCGCGACCCGGGTCCAGGGCGTCGATCACGGAGCGCGCCGACAGGCACGAGATCTCGTGTTCCGCGGACCGGCCGCCGAACAGGACGGCCACCCGGCGTCGGGTCACACCTCCTCCAGGGCCCGAGCCACGTCGGCGAGCAGGTCGTCGCGGTCCTCTAAGCCCACGCTCACGCGGACCAGGCCGTCGGCGATCCCGGCGCGTCGTCGCGCGTCGGGGTCCAGCTGGCGATGGGTCGTCGAGGCCGCGTGGCCGACGAGCGTCTGAGGTCCCCCGAGACTGGTGGCCACCCATGCGAGCCGCAGCGCATCGCAGAAGCGCTTGCCGCCGTCCACGCCGCCGGCGATCTCGACGGCGAGCATGCCGCCGAACCCGCCGCTCAGCTCCCGCACCGCCACGTAGTGCTGCGGGTGCGAGACGAGACCCGGATAGTGCACCCGCTCCACCTTCTCGTGCTCCTCCAGGAAGGTCGCGAGCGCCATCGCGTTCGAGCAGTGCCGCTCCATCCGCACCGGCAGCGTGATCAGGCCGCGCATCGCGAGCCACGCCTCGAACGGTGCCATCGTGCCGCCCGTGTCGATCGCGGTATCGCGTATCCGGTCGCGCGCGGAGCCGTCGCACGCGACCACCCCGCCGATGAGATCGTTGTGGCCGCCGATGTACTTGGTGGCGGAGTGGATCACGTAGGCGAACCCGAACGCCGCAGGGCGGCAGAGGTACGGTGAAGCGAACGTGTTGTCGACGACCGCCGGTACGCCGGCATCCCCGGCGAGGATCCCCAGCCGCTCGAGGTCGGCGACGGTGACGTTCGGGTTCGCGATCGTCTCCACGTAGAAGAAGGCCGCGCCGGGAAGCGCCGTCCGGACGCCGTCAGGGTCGTGGGGATCGACGAGCGTCACCTCGATCCCGTAGCGGGGAAGGACCTGCGAGAACAGCGAGAACGCACCGCCGTACAGCTCCCGGCTGGCGACCACCCGATCGCCGTGGGCGGCGAGCGTCGTGAACACCGCGTGCATGGCCGCCATCCCGGATGAGAACGCGAACGCCGCCTCGGTGCCCTCGAGGTCGGCGATCTGGCCCTCGAACGCGTCCAGCGTCGGGTTCCCGTACCCGCGGGTGTACGTGTACCCGGGCTTGCGGAAGCTGATCGTCGCGGCGTAGTCGTCGGAGTCGGCGAACCGGAACGTCGAGGTCTGGTAGATGGGGACGCTCGGCGTCTCCTGCTCGACCGGCGGGACCCTGCCGCCGTGGACCGCCCGCGTATCGAACCCGAGCGGCCGGTCCTGGTCCATCCGGCCAGCCTATCGTGACGTCGGAGCCCACCGTGTCGGGTAGCGATCGCGCAGGTCCCCTACCAGCCCGGCGATCTCGCTCATCACCTCGGCGGTCAACGCGCGCAGCGCGTCCCGGTCCTCGCGCGCGTCCTCACGGCCTCGGAGGTCGATCGGAGGCCCGGCCTTGATCCAGACCGGCCGGCCGAACCTCAGGCTGCCCCGGCCGGACTTCTGCCAGACCTCCTGGCTCCCCCAGCTCGCCATCGGCACGATCGGCGCCCCGGAGTCGAGCGCCAGGCGGATCACGCCGGTGCGAGCCTCCATCGGCATCCAATCCGAGCGCGTGGTGACGGTGCCCTCCGGGTAGACCGCCAGCACCTCGCCGCCGCGGAGCGCCTCGACCCCCGCTGCGAGGGAGGCGTGCCGCCCCGGCCGTCGATCCACCGGGATCTGATGCGCACCGCGCAGCGCGCGGCCCACCACCGGGATCTTGAAGAGCTCGTCCTTCGCCAGGAACCGGGGACGCCGCCCCGCCTTCAGGATGGCGGAGGCGTTGCCGAGCGGATCCAGGTACGAGATGTGGTTGCACGCCACGATCGCCGGGCCCGTCGGGGGGATGTGCTCGAGCCCCTCGTAGCGCCAGGTGAACCACAGCTTGATCGGCGGCAGGCAGACGAGCTTCGCGACCTGGAACCAGGGCTCGGGGCGTGACCTCGTCAGGGTGTCCGGGGCCACGGTCGCTGACGCGGCGACGGCTCGTCCGCGAGCAGGGTCGGGGGGGATCCGGCCGGCGGGGAGGCCGCGCGGCACGCCGCGCGGGCCCTCGCTCGCGACGGCGCCCGGGACGAGGTGAGCACGATGCTCGACAGCTTCATCGACCTCCCGCCGCGCCGCGGATGCGGCGCGCCGTGAGGGTACCTCGTGGGCTACCCTGAGGTCCCCGTGCGCGCGATCGTCCTGCCCGTGAAATCCCTCGATGGTTCCAAGACCCGCCTCGGGCCCATGCTCTCGCCGCTCGAGAGGGCCGCCCTCACGCTCGCGATGCTCGAGGACGTGATGGACGCGACCCTGATGATCGCGGGGTGGGAGACGTGGGTCATCTCCCCCGACGAAGCGGTGCTGGAGGTGGCGATCCGCCGCGGCGCGCGCGGCATCCGCGAGGAGAAGCCGCCCCTGGGCAACGCGATCCGCCAGGTCGAGGAGGAGGCGACCGAGCTCGGGGTCGAGGTGCTCGCCGTCCTGCTGGCGGACACCCCCCTCGTCACGGCGGCCGCGATCACCGCCGCGCTCCACACGCTGGGTCCCGTCGTGCTGGCGCCCTCCCACGACGGGGTGGGCACGAACCTGCTGCTCCGGCGACCGCCATCGGCGATCGCGGCCCGCTTCGGGAGCGACTCGTACCGCAGGCATCTCGAGGCGGCGGCGAGCGCCGATCTGCCGAGCGCGATCATCGACGTCCCCGAGCTCGCCTTCGACCTGGATCTTCCGGGCGATATCCTCACCGTGCTCGACGCCCGGCGTCGGGGGCGTACGCGCGAGGTCTGCGTCGAGCTCGACCTGCGCGACCGGGTCGCCGCCCGGACCTGAAGGGGGAACCGTGGCTCAGGGAACGATCAAGCACTACGACGACGGCGAGCGCGTCGGTTCGCTCCTGATGGAGGACCGGACCGAGGTGGGGATCGACGCCACCTCCCTGGAGGGTGCGGGGATCCGTACGCTCCGCATAGGCCAGCGGGTCAGGTTCGATCTGGTGGACGAGTCGGGCCGCAAGCTCGCCCGAGGGCTCCGACTGGTGACGGTGGACTAGGAGCGTTTGCGGCGGGGCCGGGCGATGACCTGCTCGCGGAACTCCTTGCCGGGCGTGAACGACGGCAGATCGCGGGACGGGACCACGATCGGCACGTCCGGCAGACGCGGGTTCCGCGCGATGCGCTTGTTCCGATGCTTGCGCTCGAAGCTGCCGAAGTCCGCGAGCGTGACCCTGTCGCCCCGGACCACCGTGTCGCGGATCGTGTCGATCGAGGCGTCCACGACGCGCCCGACGTCGGCCTTGCTCAGCCCAGTTCGCTTCGCGACCTCCGCGACCAGCCCACCCTTGTTCATGCGCGTCACCTCCGGCGCGTTGCCCCCGCGGTCGTTCGCCACCGTAGCCGGACCTCCCGGCAACGGTCAAACGCTCCGAAGCGCCTGCGCCGCCGCGAGCCCGGAGCGGGGCCCGTTCAAGCGGGCCACGCGCCCCGCCGATACTCATGGCGTATGCGTAGGACGCTGATCCTGCTCGCCTGCCTCGGGCTCACGCTCACCGCGTGCGCGAACGCCCCGTCCCCCACCTCGGACGGGTCCGGGTCCGAGGACCTGGTCGCCGTCCTGCAGGAAGCGTCGGATCGGACCCTCGATGCCGGGTCCGCGCGGATGACGTTCGAGTTCGACATCGCCGCCGCCGGGCGAACGCAGCGGATGAACGGCACCGCCGAGTTCCTCTTCGGAGGCGGCGACCCCGCCGAGGTGGAGGCTCACATGACCTTCGAGTACCCGGACGCCGGCCAGGGCGTCCCCGGGGGCACGATGGAGATGATCCTCGACCGGGGGCCCGTGATCTACGTCAACGCCGACCTCCTGGCGTCGATGTTCCCGGTCGAGACGCCGTGGATCAAGCTCGACCCGTCCGTCATGGGCGAGGGCTGGGCGGACGTGTCCTCGTTCGGGGGGGCGCAGGCCGATCCGTCATCCACGTTCGGGTTCCTCTACGGCGCGATCGACGTCCAGGTGGTCGGCCAGGACGTGATCGACGGCGAGGCCGCCACGCACTACCGCGCCACGGTCGACCTCGGCGCCGCGATGGAGCAGGTTCCGGACGCGCAACGCGCGGCGATGCGCGAGGCGGTCCGGGCGCTGCGCGAGCAGACCGGCGGCGACCTGCCCGAGTTGCCGATCGACGTCTGGATCGCCGACGGGCTCCTCAAGCGCATGAGCTATGAGCTCTCGATGGACGGGGTCGACGGGGTCGAGGGCGGCGTCTCGATGTCCGCGACCCTCACGCTGTCGGACATCGGCGGCTCGTTCCGGATCGACCCGCCGCCCGCGGATCAGGTCACGGACCTCTCGGAGCTGGCGGGGATGTGGGGGAACGCGACGGGCGCCGTGCCCCCGGCCTGACCGACCCGTCGCGGTTGCGGCTCCAGCTGGGGCGCAAGGATTCGAACCTCGACTAACAGGGCCAGAACCTGTCGTGCTGCCATTACACCACGCCCCATCGCGGCCCCAGGACTGTAACAGTCGGTCCCCGCGGCCCCGGTGAACGCAGGATCCGTCCTCGCCTTCAGCGACCCAACGGCCAGGGGTCCAGGATCAGCGGCGGGATCGGTACCTGGGAGAAGTCGAAATCGTCGGCCAGGTCGCCGAGGATCGCGACGTCCTCGCGAACGGTCGGCCGCGCGTCCGGCCAACCATCGGTCTCGGGGTCCAGACGCCTGCCGCCCAGGAACCGGTCCTCGATCAGCTTGAGGTACGCGTCGTACGAGTAGGTGGCGTGGTCGATGAAGCCGTCCTTCGCCCACGGGCTGATGACCAGGCTCGGCACCCGCAGGCCCCAGCCGTTCTCGTCGACGACCGGCGGCTCGACGTGGTCGTAGAAGCCCCCCCAGTCGTCCCACGTAAGGAAGATCGCGGAGCGCTCCCACTCCGGGCCGCGCATCACCGCGTTGACGATCTGGGTCGCCCACGCCATGCCCGGACGGATGTCCTGGGGCGGGTGATCGGAGCGGTTCACGACGGGCATCACCCATGACACCGACGGCAGGGTGCCGTCCCTGGCCGAGCGGAAGAACTCGGTGTTCGGACGGATCTCGCTGAGCTGCCCGGTCACCTGGACGGAACGGAACCCCGGTAGCGGGTTCTGGATCGGGATCGTCTCGATCCCCTCCAGCCCCTCGCACGGCGGCGCGACGCAGGTGCCCGGCCCCACGTAGTACGACCAGCTCACGCCGTGCGTGTACAGGAGCCAGGTGATGTCCGCCCACGCGTAGGGCCGCGGGCCGCCGTCGGCCGGGACCCAAATCTTGCCGCGCCTCGCCATGTTGCCGCCGGGGAAGACCTGGTCCGAGTAGCAGCTCATGGGGTCGTTCGGATCGGGACACGTCGCCGACCATCCCGAGACCAGGAACAGGTGCGCGGGCAGCGTCCAGGAGTCGGTCGGGGCGAACATCCGGTCGTGGAGCGTGTAGCGCTTCGCCCACGCCCAGTAGTTCGGGATCTCCTTCGCGGTGTGGTAGCCCATCACGTCCTGATGTCCCGCGGGGCCGGGCGTCGCCATGCGGCACTCGAACACGGTCGGGTCCTTCATGCAGCCGTTGCCGATCAGGCGGAGGGCGCGGACGGCTCCCTGCATCCCCCCGCCGCCGATCGTCATGGCGGACGCGTCCTCGCCGTGAGGGCCTCCCTGGTCGAAGGTATTCGTGTCGTGGTAGGGCCGCCGGCACACGGCCGGGGTGCTCGGATCGGGCAGGCAGGTCCTGAACCTCCCCCGGGCGTCCCGCGGCAGCCCGTTCGCCCCGGGGAACGTTCCGAAGTAGTGATCGAACGACCGGTTCTCCATCACGACGAAGATCAGGTGGTCGAGGTTGAAGATCCCCTGTCCCGGGTCGATCGGTCGATCCGGGTCGGGCGCGGGGCTCGGCTCGGGAGGGTCCTCGAGGTGCGTCGTGTCCACGCCCTCGGGCGCGGCACCCGGATCCGGTTCGTCGCGCAGGTCCGGGGCCCCCATGACCGTGCGCGGGCTCGGGGATGGGGTATCGGCCGGCGTGACGGTCCCGGTGCCACCGGTGCTCCCGGTGGCCCCCGAGCCGCGGGTGGTCCCGGGACCCAAGGGGCCCGTGCTCCCCCGGTCGGTGCACGCGGCCGCGGCGACGGCACAGATCGTGACCGCCAGGACCAGCGGGCGGAGCCGAGCGCGCATGTGTCGGCCGATGCTACCGGACGGGCCGATGCGGAGCCGGAACGCGGGCGCGAGCCGATACCATGTGCGTCCCGCGGGCATCCGTGATCGCGGGGAGGGAGGACGAGCGTGGACCAGATCCCCGTGACCCTGATCCCCGGCGACGGGATCGGACCCGAGTGCGTCGCGTCCGCGCGGCGGATCGTGGAGGCGACCGGCGCGCCGATCGCATGGGAGGAGGCCGAGGCCGGCGCCGACGTCTTCCGCAAGGGCCTGCCCTCCGGGGTCCCGGACGAGACGATCGCGTCGGTCTCCCGGACCCGGGTGGTCCTCAAGGGCCCGCTCGAGACCCCGGTGGGGTTCGGAGAGAAGAGCGCCAACGTCACGCTGCGCAAGCTGTTCGAGACGTACGCGAACGTCCGACCGGTCCGCGAGCTGCCCGGCGTGAGGACGCCCTACTCCGGGCGCGGGGTCGATCTGGTCGTCGTCCGGGAGAACGTCGAGGACCTGTACGCGGGGATCGAGTACCTGCAGACGCCCGGTGTCGCGGAGTGCCTGAAGCTGATCAGTACCAAGGGCTCAGAGAAGATCGCGCGGTTCGCGTTCGAGTACGCGAAGAGCGAGGGCCGCACGAGCGTGGCATGCGCCACGAAGGCCAACATCATGAAGATGACCGAGGGGACGCTGAAACGCGTCTTCGAGGAGGTCGCGCCGGACTACCCCGGGATCGAGTCCTGGCACGTGATCATCGACAACTGCGCCCACCAGCTCGTCAAGCGGCCCGAGCAGTACGACGTGATCGTGACCACGAACATGAACGGCGACATCATCAGCGACCTGTCGTCGGCGCTGGTCGGTGGGCTCGGCTACGCCCCCTCGGCGAACATCGGCAGCGAGGTCGCCATCTTCGAGGCCGTCCATGGATCCGCCCCGAAGTACGCGGGGAAGAACGTGATCAACCCGACGGCGCTCATCCTCTCGTCGGTGATGATGCTGCGGTACCTCGAGCTCTTCGAGCAGGCCGACGCGATCGAGCACGCCGTGCTGGTGACGCTCGAGTCGGGGGTCCTCACCGGAGACGTCCTCGGGTACGACCGCGGCACACCGACCACGGACTACACCGACGCGATCATCGCGAACCTCGGCCGCCGGTCCGAGAGCTGGGTCGTCCGCGACCACGTGCCGCTACAGCTCCCGAAGCTCGCCCCCGACCCCGACTACGTCAAGCCGGCGTCGCGCGCCGTTGTGGGGCTGGACGTGTTCGTGGAGTCGCCGCTGTCGGCGACCGAGCTCGGGGAGTCGCTCACGACCCTCACGGCGGACACGAAGCTGGAGCTCAAGATGATCTCGTCCCGCGGGACCCGCGTGTACCCGCCCACCGGTGGGCATACCGACACCCTCGATCACTGGCGCGCACGCTTCATCATCGAGGAGGACCCCGGCGACCTGTCCGACGACGACGTGCACGAGCTCCTGCAGCGGATCTCCAGCCGGCACCGCTGGATGCACATCGAGAAGCTCCAGGAGTTCGACGGCGAGCTCGGCTTCACGCGGGACCAGGGCGAGAACTGAGCGCCCGGGGCCCGGCCCCTCGGTGGATGAGCCGGAGGGCCGGGCCTGGGACGATCAGCGGCCTGACGGCCGCCGGGGCGGGGAGGTGTCGCGCGACGTCCGCGCGCGGCGGGACTCCGCGTGACGGCGTTCGCGCTCCGCGCGCTCGCGCATCTCGCGCTCCCGCGCCCGGAACTCGACGGTCGTTCCGATCGGGACCATGTGCACCCTCCTTCCGAAGATTCGGCGATCTCTACAACGTTTCAGGGTGCGCAGGATAGGAGCTTGTGCGACGATCCGGAAGTGATTAAGCTAACCCGAAATCATGGCTAGCCCGAACGTGCAGGACGAGCCCGCCGCCCAGATCCGGTTCGCGTTCTCGCCGATCTGGGAGCTGGGGATGGCCCTGATGAAACCGATGCGGGACCCCTCGAAGCACGCCCTGCATCTGCCGTGGGTCCGCGACGCCCGCGCGGCGATCGAAGGCCGTGACCTCTCGTTGCTGTTCTCCTTGTTCCCCGGCCAGCACTACATCCCGGACTTCCTGACCCCCTCCCCCCAGACGCCGTTCCCCGACCTGGACGAGGAGCTCGAGCGGATGATCTCGACGCCTCCGGAGATCGTGCGGGCGCACCTGGCCACGCTGCGCTCGACCGTGGGCACGATGGCCGAACCGGCCGAGGCGCTGAGCGAGGATCCCCCGGCGGGGATGCCCCGGCTCGCGGAGCAGATGCGCGAGTTCTGGAAGCTCACGATCGAGCCGCACTGGCCGAAGATCCGCGGCATCGAGGAGCACGACGTGATGTACCGGGCGCGGCAGCTCGCGCTCGGCGGCCCCGAGCTCCTGTTCGAGGATCTCCATCCGAAGGTGTCCTGGCGCGAGGGCGCGATCCACATCGAGAAGCAGTGCTCGTTCGTGCTGGACCCGCAGGGCCGCAGCGTCGTGCTGGTGCCGGCCGTGTTCGCGTGGCCGGGGACGGCCGTCCTGGAGGACCAGGCGCTCGCGCCGTCCCTCGCCTACTCGCCTCGGGGCGTCGCGACCCTGTGGGAACCGGAAGCGCCGCGGGCTCGCGGCGCGATGGACGAGCTTATCGGAGGCACACGCGCCGACATCCTGCGCGCGCTCGAGGCCCCGATGACGACCACCGAGCTGGCCCGGCGCCTGCACCTCACCCCGGCGGCGGTCTCGCAGCAGCTCGGCGTGCTCCGCCGCTCGGGCGCCGTCGAGGCCGACCGCGTCGGCCGCGGCGTCTACAGCCGCCTCACGCCCCTGGGGCGCTCGCTGCTGGACCTCCTCGGCTAACGTCCGGGAGGCCGGAACCGCTCCAGCAGACACCGACGCGACATCGTGGGTGAGGACGGAGCCCGCACGTTCGAGCTCGAACCATCGCGCGTCGTCGACCTCGCTCGCGGCCTCCGGCGATCCCCCGACCCCGCAGGGGCATGGAGTAGTAGCGCACGATCCGCGGTCGTCCCTGTACATCCCGGTACACGACGGTGCCCAGGTCGTCTCCGATCCTGGGCGAGAGCCCCGTCTCCTCCAACACCTCGCGGAGCGCCGCCGTGCGCTCGTCCTCACCGGGGTCGAGCTTGCCCTTGGGGAACGACCACTCCCCGCGATCGACCCGGTGGACGAGGACGATCTCGTGACCCCCGAGGCGCCGGCGATGGACGATCCCACCGGCGGCCCGGACCACGTTCACATCCAGGCCCTGCGATCGACGGCGTCGAGCTTGCGCCACGTGCGACGCCAGATCCTGCGGGCCCGATCCGCAGCCGCGCGCTCGATGCCCGCCAGCATCCCGGCGGCGAACGTCGCGTCGCCCGACCGGCCCTCGGCGGCCCACCCGCGGAGCCACGCCTCGGCCACGACCGCGTCGTTGTGCTCTCCGAGGACCGTCTGCAGATCGGCGGCGGCCACCGCGAACCGATGGGCCGGCCGACCCAGGAGGGGCTCGACCAGATCGGCAGCGTAGCGGACGCGCTTCGTGAGGATGCGGATCCGGTGCAGCTGCGGATCCGTGGGGCGCGACCCGACCTCACGCACGTCCCGTCGCAGCGCCTTCCACGGGCCGCGGACGAGCCCCGGCAGGACCTGCGCGGCCGGCAGGTCCGCGGCAAGGAGCAGCGCGGGCTCGTTCGCCGCCTCGACGAGCCGGTCGAGGAGCCGGATGTAGCGGTCGTCGCGGATGGTCTCGAGCAGGTCGGCGTGCGCCGACTTCCGCCGCCGCTCCAGCGCCTCCACGACCTGCGAGGCCCCCGGACGCTCGGTCGTGGGGATGACCTCGATCCGGCTCCGCATCCGTTCGAGCAGGACGTCGGCATCGCGGGTGCGGCCGAGCACGCCGCCGAGCCAACGGAGCTCGTCGCGGAGCGACCGGGTCCACTCGGGATCCAGCAGCTTCCGGAACGT
Organism: Actinomycetota bacterium; assembly: GCA_046330185.1. GTDB lineage: Bacteria > Actinomycetota > UBA4738 > UBA4738 > HRBIN12 > DATBLY01. Next base: position 90,475 of record JAXLTF010000010.1, on the reverse strand, counting down.
GCGCAGGTCCGACCGGAGTCGTCGCGTGGACACGCGCGCCTGGTGCACGCCCTCGGGATCTGCGTCCAGGCGCATCACCACGTCGTGACGGATCAGGTGCGTCACCGATGCCGCGATCGACCGGCGGACCACGACGCCCGCGGTCGCCCCGGACGGCAGCGACGGCGCCACGATCTCCGGTGGCTGCGTGCCGAGCGGCCCGACCGCCCGCACGTACTTCGGGGTCGGGTCGGGGTCCCCCGCCCCGGCGGCCCGGAGGCGATCCAGCACCTCCTCCTGGAGCCCGGGCGGTGTGGCATCCCCGACCTCGACCTCCAGCTCGCGGAAGCGAGCGGCGATCCGCCGGCCTGCCAGCACCGAGACCTCGTCGTCGGTGATCTCGACGAGCTGCCGGTCCTCCATGTCGCGCGCCCGGATGCTGCGACGGACGGTGCGGAGCCGCACCACGGGCCTGAGCTCCGCGGTCCGGACGTACGCGCGGATCGGGTCGACGGCCTCGGGTGGGACGTCCGACGGGTCGTCGCCGTCGAACGCGTGCTCGCCGCGCACGATCAGGTCGCCCTGGATCACGGGCGGTAGCTTCACGGTCCAGCCCTGGCCCGACCGATGGCGGATGCTCACCCCCCAGCGGGCCAGTCGGAAGTCCGGGGTGTCCAGATAGACGGTCTGGTACCGCTCGAGGGTCGGCTCCTCCACGGAGATCCCCTCGCCCAGACCCTCGAAGGCGGGCATCTTGAACGTCGCGGGCGCCGCGAGCTTGACCTCTCGCTCCTCGCTCATCCCAGCGCGCGTCCCTCCGCCAGCCTCCGGAACACGATCTGCGACTCGACGCCGTCGGTCGCCGGGACCTTCGACCACCCGTCGGGCCCGAGGGTCCAGGCCAGCACGTCGTCCTCCAGGTTGACCCGCAGGATCTCATCCAGGCGGTCCTTCAGGCCCTCGTCGACGATCTCGGTGATGCACTCCACCCGATGGTCGAGGTTCCGTGGCATCAGGTCCGCGGAGCCGATGAACACGCGCGCCCCGTCCCCGTCACCGAACCGGTAGATCCGCGAATGCTCCAGGTAGCGGCCCACGATCGACCGCACGCGGATGTTCTCCGACAGCCCGGGCACGCCCGGCCGCAGGCAGCAGATGCCCCGCACGATCAGATCGATCTCGGCGCCCGCCTGCGACGCCGCGTACAGCTCGTCGATCATCGCCGGGTCCACCAGGCTGTTCATCTTCATCATGATGCGGCCGTGCTTCGCTTCGGCCTCCCTGCGGATCAGCTCGGTGATGCGCTCGCGCATGGTGATCGGCGCCACCAGGATCCGCCGGTACTCGGTCTGGTGGCTGTAGCCCGTCAGGTAGTTGAACAGGTCCGACACGTCCGCGGTGATCTCCGGGTCCGCCGTCAGCAGGCCGAGGTCCTCGTAGAGCTCTGCCGTGCCCGCGTGGTAGTTGCCTGTGCCGATGTGACAGTAGCGGCGGATCGCGTCGCCGTCGTCGCGGACGACCATCATGCACTTCGCGTGCGTCTTGAGCCCCACCACGCCGTACACGACGTGGACGCCTGCCTCCTCGAGCACACGGGCCCACTCGATGTTGGTCTCCTCGTCGAAGCGAGCCGTCAGCTCGATCAGCGCCACCGTCTGCTTGCCCGCCTCGGCCGCGCGGACCAACGCCCGCATGGTCGGGCTCTCGGTCGGCGAGGTCCGGTACATCGTCTGCTTGATCGCCAGCACGTTCGGATCCCTGGCGGCCTGCTCGATCAGCAGGGCGACGGACGTGGTGAACACGTCGTAGGGATGCTGGACCAGCACGTCGCCGTCGCGGAGCACGGCGAAGATGTCCTCGCGGTTGCTCACGGCGGGCTGCAGCCGCGCCTGCGTCGTCCCGGTCCACGGCGGGTACAGCAGGTCGGGCCGGTCGAGCTTCACCAGCTCGAACAGGTCGGAGAACCCCAGCATCGACTTCGTGACGTAGACGTCGACGGGATCGAGGCTGAGCTCCTCCTCGAGCAGCGCCCGGACCGGCTTGGGCATCGATCGATGGACCTCCAGGCGCACCGCCTCCGGCGACCGCTCCCGCTGGCGCAGGATCGACTGGATCGCCGCGAGCAGATCGTCGGCCTCGTCGATCTCGAGCTCCAGGTCTGCGTCGCGCGTGACCCGGAACGGGTGGACCGCCCCGATCTCCATCCCCGGGAACAGGGTGTCGAGGTTGGCCGCGATGACCTGCTCGAGCGTGATGAATCGCTCTCCGTCGGGGAGCGGGAGGAAGCGCGGGATGTTCGGCGGCACCTTCACGCGCGCGAACCTTCGTTCCTCCGTTCCCAGGTCCCGGACCACGACGGCGAGGTTCAGCGACAGGTTGGAGATGTACGGGAACGGATGCGCCGGATCCACGGACAGCGGCGTGAGGACCGGATGGACCCGATCCTCGTAGACGCGACGCAGGTGCTGCCGGTCGCGGTCGTCGAGGTCCGCCCAGTCGAGGATCCGGACCCCGTTGGCCTCCAGGCGCGGCCGGACGCTCTTCGCCCAGATCTGGTGCTGCCGCGTGGCCAGCAGGCGCACCCGCTCGCTGATCGCGTCGAGCGTCTCCCGCGGCGTGAGCCCGTCCGGCGACGTCGAGGCGGTAAGCCCCACCGACAGCTGCTCCTTCAGCCCGGCCACGCGGATCTGGAAGAACTCGTCGAGGTTGCTGCTGAAGATCGCCAGGAAGCGGACGCGTTCTAAGAGCGGGCGATCCAGCTCCTCGGCGAGGGCCAGGACGCGACCGTTGAAGTCGAGCCACGAGAGCTCCCGGTTCGCGAACCGGCCCGGCTCGGGCGTGGGGGTCGCGAGGATCGGTTGGATCAGGCTCGCCATAGGTTCGATGCGTCTCCTCGCGAGTGGGTGGGCGGCTAACTTGACCATCGCTCCGGTGAAGCGTCAAGCGGACCGCCACTCCTTCCATCGGCATCCGATGGGGCTGAGGCAAGATGGCCCGCATGACGGCTCCCGACGCGGCCCTGGTGATCGTCGTCGGCCTGGCGGCCGGGCTCCTCTCGGGCCTGTTCGGCGTGGGCGGCGGGATCGTGATGACGCCGGGCCTGTCCTCGGCCGGCCTGGCCCCGATCACGGCGGTCGCGACGCCGCTCCCGGTGATCCTTCCCACCGCGGCGGTCGGCGCCTACACCTACGGACGGGCCGGGCAGATCGACGGGCGCGCGGCCCGCTGGATCTCGCTGCCCGGCGCGGCCGCTTCCGTCGCGGGGGCGGCGCTCACCGAGGTGATCGACGGATAGCGGATCCTTGCTGGTGGTGACGGCGCTCCTGCTCGCGTGGCAGGCGGTCGCGATCGGCCTTCGGGGACGCGGCCGGGCCGAGGCCGGGTCCGACGTCAGCCCGACGTCCCCCTGGATGCTCGCGGCCGTGGGCCTCGTGGCCGGGCTGCTCTCGGGCCCTGCTCGGGATCGGCGGCGGGCTCGTGGTCGTCCCGGCGCTGGCGGGGATGCTGGGGTTCCCGCTCAAGCGCGCGCTGGGGACGTCGCTCGTTTGCGTCGTGGTTCTCGTCATCCCGGGAACCGTCGTGCACGCGCTCCTGGGGAACCTGGACTGGCAGGCGGCGGCGCTCTTGGCGCTCGGCTCGGTCCCAGGCGTGCGCATCGGCGCGAGGATGGCGCTCGGGACCCACGAGGTCAGGCTGCGGCTCATGGTGGGTTCGTTCCTGGCGATTCGTGGCCGTGTGGTACGAGTGCAACAGGCGCTGGAGCTGTTCCGCGGCTGAGGGGCCGTTGCTACACTGAGCGACCGGCCCCCTGGGCCCGAGGAGTCCCCATCGTCTAGTGGCCTAGGACACCACCCTCTCAAGGTGGAGACACGGGTTCGAACCCCGTTGGGACTACTCCCCGGTCAGGACGGCCGGGATCGGGGCTCGCGCCCGCGCGGCGGTCGTCCGTGTGTCGACATGGACCGGGCGTCCCTCCTCGACCAGGACCGCTCCGTTCACCATCACGAGCGAGGCCGCGTCGGATAGGCCGGCGAGCAGCAGTCCGACCAACAGGTCGTGGATCCCAACGCGATGGGCGGTCTGTTCATGTCGAAGCACGCGATGTCGGCCGCCCGGCCGGGCGCGATGTCGCCCCCCAGGTCGTCGCGGCCGAGGCACTCGGCCGAGCCGCGCGGCCAACACCCTGAGGCTCGCCCAGGCGGTCGGCCACCTTCGGGATCCTCCTCCCCGGTCCTGTGGGCCAGCAGGGCCACGCGGAGATCCCGAGCACGTTCCAGACCGTCGTTGCTCGATGACCCTGTGGTGCCGAACCCCAACCGGGCCCCCGCGTCCAGGCACCCCGCGCACCGGCGCCAGCCCCCAGCCCAGACGGAGGTCGGGGGGCGATCGAGGTGGACGACGCCCGGGCCGGCGACCGCGATCTCCCGGATCTCATCGTCGCCGGGCCGGTTCATGCGCGAACGAAGCTCGGTCGGTTCCCCAGCCCCATCGCTCGAGCATCCGCCGCGGCGTGGCGCCGGTACCGCTGCTCGCACACCTCCACGTCGACGCGCTCGTAGAGGTGGGTGTGCAGGCAGACCGCCGGATGAGTAAGCCGGCCAGGGCGGCAGCCTCGCACGGAACATCTCCGGGAAGTCCACGTACACCCGCACGGCGCGACGTCCACCCCGGAATCGCGCGAGCCGGCGGAGTCGTGGTACCGGTCGATGGGCTCGGCGCAGTGGCGGATGACGTCGTCCACGGGCTCGGTGAGGACGTCGTCGGCCGATCCCCGTGGCTTGCGCCCATCGTGATCGAGCCGCGCGCCGCGTGGAGCCTCACCCCCAGATCGAGCGCGGCCTCGTCGTCGCCTCGACGTACCCGCCGGGACGCCCGCCCGGGAAGAAGTAGTGCTGGTCCGCCGTGGTGGTAACCCCGCCGAGCAGGGACTCCACCAGCGCCGCCCTGGCCACCGCGGACACGAGGCCTGCGTCGTTGAACCGTCCGTCCGCCACCATCCGATCGACACGCGTCCGACGCCGGCAGGCCAGGAACCCATCAGGCTCCGTTCCAGCCCCGGGAGCGCCCTCATGGCCGCCTGGTAGAGGTGCTGGTGCGCGTTGACCAGCGGGGATGCGCCCGGCAGCCCGGAGCCGTCGATGACGCGGTCGACCCCATCGGCCGAGGGCCGGCACCACGTCGGCGTCTCTCCGCCCTCGACGAGGATGTCGGCGTTCGCCAGCTCCCGTTCGTCGTCGTCGAACGTCGCCACGAACGCGAGTCCGCGCAGGAGGATCCGCGTCGGCTCAGCCATCGATCGACAGCGCCGCCCGTCGTTCGAACAGCTCCTCGGCCGCCCGCTGGGCCCGTTCGCGGATCTCGGCCTCGTCGACCGTCAGCACCCGTCCGCCGTCCACGATCGGACGGCCGTCGATCCACACGCGATCCACGTCGCTCCCGTTGGCCGAGAACACCAGGTGGGCCGCGACGTTGAAGTCGTCTCCGTGCAGCACGGGCGTCAGGTGGAGCCGCCTGAGATCCACCGTGACGATGTCGGCCCGCTTCCCAACCTCGAGCGAGCCGGTCACGTCCTCCAGACCGAGCGCCTTCGCGCCCTGGAGCGTGGCCATCGACAGGATGTCCCACGGGTCGCCCGTCGTCGGGTCGAGCGTCGACACCTTCTGAAGGAGCGACGCGAACTTCATCTCCTCGACCAGGTCCAGGTTGTTGTTCTCCTTCTCGCCGTCCGATCCGAGGCCGATGTCGATGCCCGCCGACCGCATGTCCCCGATCCTCGCCGGCCCCGAGGAGAGCTTCATGTTCGAGCAGGGACAGTGGGCAACGGCGGTCTCGGTCTGCGCCAACAGGGCTATCTCCCGATCGTCGAGCCAGACGCAGTGCGCGATCACGGTCCGCGGCCCCAGGATCCCCCGGTTGTAGAACTCGTGGATCGGACGGTGTCCGAAGCGCTTGAGGGACTCCTGCACCTCCCAGATGCTCTCCGAGGAATGGGTGTGGATGCCGGTGTCGTACTCCTCGGCCATGCGAGCGGCCTCGCGGAACGCCTCGGGCGAGCAGTACAGCAGGTGCTCGAGCCCGACCCACGTCCGGACCCTGCCCTCGGCGTACTCCCGATGCGTCTCGAGCAGCCGGCGGTTCGACTCGAGCGTCTCGAAGTAGTCGTACCCCTCCAGGTCGGCCACGTACGGCACCAGCGTCGCTCGGATCCCCACGGCCTCGGCCGCCCGGGCCGACCCCTCCATGAAGCGCCACATGTCCATGACCGAGGTGGTGCCGAACGCACGCCCTCGGTGTAGCAGTGCAGCGACGCCACCTCGGCGATCTCGGGGAGTCAGGACCTTGTGCATCGGGTTGACGTATGTTCGCAACCAGTCCCATAACGACATGGACTCCGCTGTTCCGCGAAGCAACCCCGAGTGCAAGTGGCAGTTATGAAGCCCAGGTATGACGGCATGGCCCGAGCCGTCCACTATCTCATCTCCACCGGCTATGCGATCTATCTCTTCGACGGTGCCAACTGCTTCGATGAGCTTCCCGTCGATGAGGACAGAGCCTGGATCAAGATACTCCCTACGTCCCTCCATCGGGAGCACGACGCCTCCGCGAATCAGTGTCCGCGACAATCCGGTTCACCTCTTCGCTTCACTTGTAAACATCAAACGTACTCTAGGGACGGTTTTGACATAGGTCAACGGACGACCCATGTCCCGATATGTCTAGAGTGAACACTAACTGCGCGCCCGACTGTCGTAACGCAATCGGACCCTCTCCTGTCCAGCCGACACGCGCCTAGGTCGTCTTGAGCTGAGGGCAGTAGCGCCGAATCTCTACGTGACTGTCGGGTGTAATCATTCGCCCCGACCCGGGTCCTTCCCAGCGGCTCGGGAGGTTACGTCACATCTCGGACCGGACCTCGCCGCCGTCCGGATGCAGCGTCTGGCCCACGTACGCCCGCGCCGCCTCCGTCGAGAGGAAGACGACCGTCTTCGCGACGTCGTCGGGCGTTCCGATCCTCCCGGCGGGGATGGCCTTGGCGTACTCCGCCTTGATCTCGTCGAGGCTGACGCCGGCGTCGTCCGCATCGACCTGGAGCTGCGGCGTGTCGGTGATCCCCGGGGCGACGACGGTCACGTAGATGCCCTCGGGCGCCAGCTCTCGGCCGAGCGCTCGTCCCAGCGAGATCAACCCGGACTTCGTCGCCGTGTAGCCGGTGGCGTTCTCCCAGCCCGTCGGACCCCACAGGGAGCTGATGAGCACGATCCTGCCGCGACCGAGGCGCCGCATCCCGGGGAGGACCGCCGAGATCACGTCCATGTGCCCCGTCAGGTTGACGCGGATCTGCTCCCACCACTGCTCGGGCGGCTCGTCGAGGAACGGCAGCATCGTCATCCGAGCCGCGTTGCAGACCAGGACCTCGATCGGCCCGAGGCCAACCTCGACGCCGGCGACCATCCGCCTGACCGCGACCGGGTCCGAGATGTCGGCGGGCGCGGGGAACCCGCCCATCTCCGCGACCACGGCCCTCATCCGGTCGTCCTCCGCGACGTCGTTCACGGCCACCGCGCCGCCCTCGGCCGCCATCCGGATCGCCATCCCGCGGCCCATGCCCTGCGCGGCGCCGGTGACCAGGCACACCATCCCCTCGAGCGCGCCCACCTCAGACCACCGCCCCCGCGGCCGCGTTCAGGATCTGACCGACGAGGTGGTCGCCGTCCGCCACCAGGAACGAGACCGTGGCCGCGACCTCCTCGGGCCTCACCCCCATGGCCGGCGGGTCGGCCGTCAGCGGGCCGACCGCGATGCCGTTCACGCGGATGCCGTCGCGCACGACCTCCAGCGCGAGGCTCTTCGTGAACCCGAACAACGAGCCCGTCGCGGCCGCCATGTAGGCCTCTCCCGGGATCCCGGCGACGGCGAGCCACGACGATAGCGTCACGACGGTCCCGCGCCCGGCCGCGACCATCCCCGGCATCACGGCTCGGCAGGCGTTGGCCGTGCCGCCGAGATGCTCGTCGAGCAGCCGCCGCCACGCGTCGCGCTCCATCTCCCCGAAGGGCGCGGCCCCGTACGCCGACGGCGCCGTGACCAACACCGCGATCGCCCCCAGCTCCGACGTCACTCGTCCGACCGCCTCGGTCGTGGCGCCGAGGTCGGTGACGTCGACCGCGATCGATAGGTCGACATGCGCCGCTCCCCCATCGTCGAGCCCCGCCACGCGGAAGCCGTCGGCGCGCAGGCGATCGACGATCGCCGCGGCGATCTCACCGGATGCGCCGGTAACGACCGCGACCCCATCGCCGTCCATGCCCATCGCAGCGACCTCCTTCACCTCGCCGGGAGCGCCAGGAGCCCGATCCCGATCACGATCCCGCAGACGCCCGCGAGCCGCAGCCACGAGAAGTGCTCACCGAACGCCAGCCAGCCGACGACGGCGGTGATCGCGATCGCGCCGCCGTAGATCGTCGGGATCGCGAACGACAGCTCGCCCCCGCGCGCGAACACCGTCACCAGCAGGATCGAGAACACGCCGACGGCGACCCCGGCGAGCACCGAGAACAGCAACCCCTCGGGTCGGGTCTGCACGAGTCCGCCGCGCGACATCCGCTGGACCTGCCAGACGGCCAGGGGGAGCGCGGCGCCGACGCCGTTGAGGATGGCGGAGCCGAGCTTCGGATCCAGCTTGCCGCCGGCGCGGGAGGTGAAGACGGCGAACCCCGCGTACACGATCGTCGCCAGGGCGACGAGCGCCGCCGTGCTCAATCCCGGCCTTCCGGGACGCCGGCCGGCCGCCGGCTCACGTGAAGACCGCTCCACCGTTCGGGCTGATGAACTGGCCCATGAAGAAGTTCCCGTCGTCGGATGCGAGGAGCAGCGCGGTCGCAGCGATCTCCTCGGGCTCGCCCAGCCGCTGGGCGAGGATGTCCTTCTCCTTCTCGATCCATTCCGGCTCCATATCGGCGAGGATCAGGTCGGTCGCGACCGGACCGGGAGCGATCGCGTTCACGCAGATCGCCGGCCCGACCTCGAGCTGCAGGGCGCGCGTGAATCCGTTGATCCCGGCCTTCGCCGCGCAGTAGTGGACCTGCGTCGCGCGGCCCTTGCGGGACAGCTCCGAGCTCATGTTGATGATCTTGCCGACCGGGTCGGTCGGCATGTGCGGGAGCGCGAACTTCGTCGCCAGGAACACGCCCCGCAGATCGGTGCCGATCACCCGGTCCCATTCCTCGACCGCCATGTCTCGCACCGTGACCTCTTCGCCGATCGCGCCGGCGTTGTTCACGAGGATGTTGATCCGGCCGAACCGCTGGACGGTCCGCTCCACGGCCGAGCGCGCATCGTCGGCGTCCGACGCGTCCGCGGCCACCGCCAGCGCTTCGCCGCCGCCCGACTCGATCCCCGAGACGATCGCGTCCGCGGCGTCGGCCTGCCCATGCGCCTCGTCGGCGCCGAGATGGAACGTGAAGGCCACGCGGGCTCCCTCCCGGGCGAACGCCTTCACGATCGCCGCTCCGATCCCCCGGCTGCCGCCGGTGACCAGCGCGACGCGGCCGTCCAGCCTGCCGCCAGTCATCGCATCCGCTCCTCAGCTCTCCGTCCCGGCGCCGCCCGCCCGATCCGCCGGACCGTCGGCCACCTGCGCCTGTGTCGAGGCGTCGGGCTCCGCCTCGTGCCGAGGCGCCAGCGCGTAGGCGACCAGCCCGAGCACCGTCAGCAGGATCGTGACGGCGAGCACCCCCCAGTTCTGGTACCAGGGCAGATCGGGGTAGCGCGGCCACCACACGTTGATCAGCTCGAACACGATCCAGACCGACGCGATGGCGGTGACCGGCTTGCTCCAACCTCCGAGCGAGAACGGGCCCGCGGGTGCATGGCCGCGGCGATGCACCGTGAACCGCGACAGGATGGGGAACGCGTAGGAGATGAAGAAGCCCGCGACCGAGATCGTCAGCAGCGTCGTGAAGACCTTCTCCGCGCCGATGTTGATCAGCAGGATCAGGAGCGAGATCAAGGTCGTGAAGGCGAGCGCGTTGACGGGCAGCTTGCGGGTGCTGGTCAGCTTGGTGAACGGATGCCCACCCGGGATCGTCTTGTCGCGCGCCAGCGAGTACAGCGCCCGCGAGCCGGCCGTGTGCAGCGCGACCATGCTGCCGATGAACCCCATCGAGATCAGCACGAGGATCGGCTTCTCGATGCCCGAGCCGAAGTGGAACGTCGCCGTCTGGATCACCGGATCCGCGATGTTGCCGGTCATCGCCGCGGGGATGTCCGGGATCGCGAGGATGGACGCCATGGTCACGAACACCGTGATCACCCCGATGCTCGCCATCACGCCCACGATCGCCTTCGGGACGTTCCGGGCCGGGTCGTGCACCTCCTCGGCGATCGACCCGGCGGCCTCGAACCCGAGGAAGGTCCACCCCATGATCGCCACGGCACCCAGCCAGCCCATCCAGAGCCAGTTGAGGCCGCCGGGGCCGGTGTTGAACGACTCCAGCAGCGTGGAGAACCCGTGCTCCCGGTAGAAGAAGAAGAACGCGAACGCCAGGATCACGGTCGTGGTCAGCTCGGCGATCAGCAGCAGGCTGACGAAGACCTTCAGGATCGCCTGCGCGATGCTGTTGATCGCGAGCCCGATCAGAGCGATCACCGCGGCGACGCCGATGTACGTGGCCTTCGATGCGTCCGTGACGCCGAGCCCTGGCAGCAGGAAGCTCGCCGCCGCGTACGCGCACGAGGTCATCGTGAAGACCATCGTCCACCAGTAGGCCCATGCCGAGAACCAACCGGTCGTCGCGCCGGTCTGCTGACGGGTCCACTGGTAGATCCCGCCCGCGAGCGGGTAGATGCTCGCGACCTCCCCCAGGACCAGCGCCACCAGGAACTGCCCCACGAGCACGACGAGCAGGCCCCAGAAGAAGGTCGGACCGGCCGCGGCGAGCGCGAGCGCGAACACGCCGTAGAACGCGACGATCAGCGACGTGTCGGCGAAGCTGATCGCGAACGCATGGAAGAACCCGAACTCCCGCCGGAGCTCCTGCTGGTAGCCGAACTCCGCGACCTTCGCGGCGTCGGTGTCGGTCGGCGGCGCACCTCTATCGCTCACGGCCATCTCTCCTCTCGTCGGTGGAATCCCGACACCGGCGTACGCCTCTCACGTGCATCCCCCCTACGATCCGGGGACCGGCTGGGCCGGCCCGGTCCCGACGCTCGGGAGCGACAGCGGATGGGCGGCCGCCTCGGCGCCCGCGCAGCGCGCCGCCACCTCTCCCACCGTCGCGATCCACAGATCCGGCAGATCCCTCGCGCGTTCGAGCAGCGAGCGCAGCGCGCGGGCGCGGGACGGCCGCCCCGACAGGAACGGGTGCATCGTGAGGACGCAGCACCCGCCGAACTCGAGGTATGCCTGGATCTCCTCCCACCATGTCTCGAGCACGCGCGAGGCGGGCTCGATCACGCCGGAGCCCGTCGGTGGGTCCGGGAGGAACGCGTACTTCTCCCAGTCGTCGAGCGCCCACGACACCGGCACCTCGACGAGCTCGCCGGAGCCGACGCCCAGGCGGTACGGAACGTCGCGGTCGAACAGGCTCGAGTCGCATGTGAAGCCGTACTCGAGGAGCAGGTCGAAGGTCGCCTCCGACGTCTCCCACCAGGGAGCCCGGAAGATGGTCGGCCTGGTGCCGGCCGTCCGCTCGAGGGCTTCGAGGCCTCGCTCCAGCTCCGAGCGCTCGGTGCCGGCGTCGATCAGCCCCGGCGGCCGGTGCAGGTAGCCGTGGTGGCACACCTCGTGCCCCGCCTCGACGATAGCGGCCACCGCGCCGGGATGACGCTCCGCCGAGAACCCGGGGACGAAGAAGCTCGCCCGCACGCCGACGTCGCGCAGGACGTCCAGGAGCCTCGGAACGCCGCTGACCGGCCCGTACTGCTGGTGGCTCATGATCGAAGGCCGGCGCGCGTAGCCCTCTTCGACGGCGAGGACGGCGGCCTCGGCGTCCATGTCGAACGTGATGCACAGTGCGGCGCGTTCGCCTCCGGGCCACAGGCGGTCCGTCACAGGTCCACCTTCCTGCCGGCGAGCAGACACACGATCTCGAACAGCAGGGTGGCCGCGGCGAGCGAGGTCACGTCGGCATGATCGAAGGGCGGCGCGACCTCGACGACGTCCGCGGAGACCACGGGCAGGCCCGCGAGGCCGCGCAGGATCATCAGCAGCTCGCGCGAGCTCATCCCGCCGATCTCGGGCGTTCCGGTTCCCGGCGCGTGCGCTGGGTCGAGCACGTCGATGTCGATCGAGATGTAGAGGGGATGATCGCCGACACGCTCGCGGATCGCCCCGACCACGCCGTCGACCCCGATGCTCTGGACGTCGTCGCACCCGATCGTGCGGAAGCCGAACCCGGCGTCGTCAACCAGATCCTGACCGGCGTAGAGCGGTCCGCGGATCCCGACGTGCATCGAGGCGTCGTCGCGGAACAGGCCCTCCTCGGCCGCGCGGCGCAGCAGCGTCCCGTGCGTGTACGGGGCGCCGAAGTACGTGTCCCACGTGTCGAGGTGCGCGTCGAAGTGCACCAACGCGACCTGCCCGTGCCGGCGGTTAGCGGAGCGGAGCAGCGGCAGCAGCACCGTGTGGTCGCCGCCCATGGAGACGATCGCCTCCGTGGAGCCCTGCAGCTCGTCGACGCGGCGTTCGATCTGCCCGATGGCCTCCGCGATGTCGAACGGGTTGCACGTCACGTCCCCCGCGTCGGCCCCCTGCAGGACCGCGAGCGGCTCCATCCCGTAGGACGGGTGGTACTGCGGTCGGAGCAGCCGTGAGGCCTGCCGTATGGCCGAAGGGCCGAAGCGCGCGCCGGGCCTGAACGTCACGCCGGCGTCGAACGGGATCCCCACGATCGCGACGTCGCACTCGCCGACGTCGCGCAGCTCGGGCAACCTCAGGAACGTCGAGGCGCCGGCGTAGCGGGGCACCTCGGTGCCGCTGACCGGCCGGACCGTCTCCCTCTCACCCTTCGTCACGGACCCCCCAACCCGCGATCTCGCGGAGGTTAGCGCCGCTATCCAGGGTCCGGATATGCTCCGAACGACCAACGTTGACGACGAAGATCTGTGATCTCGTTGCTGTCCGGCGCCTCGGGCTCCGCCTGCTGACCGGCGCTGACGAACAGGAGCGCGAGATCCGCAGCATCCACACGACCGACCTACCGAACGCCGCGCGCTACGTCCTGCCGGGCGAGCTGGTCCTGACGAACGGCCTCTGGCACGGGCGGGTGCCTGCCGATCGGTGGGTCGTGGACCTGTGCGAGGTCGGGGCGACCGCCCTCGGGTTCGGGCTCGGGGCGCCCCACGGATCGGTTCCCGGTGACGTCGTCGCCGCCTGCGAGCGATCGTCCCTTCCTCTGCTGGAGGTGCCGGAGGAGCTCTCGTTCGCATCGATCGCGGACTGGATCGTCGCGGCCCACATGCGCGACGAGCGAACGGTGCTCCGGCGCCATCTCGAGCGGGCGCGGGAGATCGTGCGTGGGTTGTCGGATGGACGCGGGGCCCCGTTCCTGCTCCGGCTGCTCCGGGACCAGACGGGTCTCGACTCGGCAGTGGTGAGCCCCGGGGGCCACGTGCTCGCGTCGATCGGTCCAGAGCTCAGCGTCGAGGACGCGGCGCGGGCGGCGACGCACGCACGCGAGCGCCACCTGCCGTCGGAGGTCGAGCCGGGCCTGACGGCGTTCGGCGCGGGGGTGCACCAGGGACGCCTGGCGCCGGTGCTCCTGGTGCGGGCGAGGCCGTCAGAGATCGATGACGAGACGCGCGTCGTGATCAACCAGGTGAGCGACCACCTCGAGCTGGAAGCCGGGTGGCGGAGGTCGGAGCGGCAGGCGATCATCGGCGTGGCGCAGGAGTTCGTCGACCTCCTGCGCGGCGGGACGGTCTCGGCCCATGCGTACTCGACCCGTGTGGCCGCCGTCGGACTCGATCCGGCCCGCCCCATCACGGTGATTGCGTTCGTTCACGAGGTGGCAGAGGTGGGTGCCGCGCTCGAGGCGGTCGGGGGCCCTTCGCCCTCGCGCCCCTGGGCGACGCCGTGATCGCCCTGGCCCAGCCGTCGTCCCTCCGACGAAGTGGTTGCCGAGGTCGCCACCGCGATCTCGACGATGGGAGACGACCCCACGATCGGCGGGGGAGGATCCGGCGCGGATGCCACCGAGCTGGGCAGGTCGCTCAGCGAGGCGTTGATCGCGCTGCAGCTGGCTCGCGGGCGGGGGCCCGGCCAGCGAGTTGTCCGGCACGGCGACCTGGGTTCGCACGCGCTGCTGCTGGCGCTGCTTGACCCAGAGGTCTTGGGCGAGTTCCGTCAGCAGGTGCTCGGGCGGGTCGAGCGATGGGACGCCGACCACGGCACCGATCTGATGGAGACGCTGCGGCTGTTCCTGCTCAGCGGCGGACACTGGCGTCCGACCGCGGCTCGGTTGCACATCCACCACAACACGCTGCGGTACCGACTCCGCAGGGTCGAGGAGCTGACGGCCCGCGATCTGGACGACGTGGCGGATCGGCTCGACATGCAGATCGCGCTCCTGGTGCCCGGGCCGTAGCCCGTCCACCCGGGACCGGGGTCCGCCGCCGACCCGATCTATCAGTCGCGCCGCTCGCCGATCACCGGCCGCGTGTGGCACTCGCACAGGTCGTCCGAGCACTCCTTCTGACGTTCGGAGCCCGGCTCCCAGACCAGATCGTGGTCGTCCTCAGCGTAGAGGTAACGGCACCCACACCAGTAGCAGACGTCGCGCAGCACCTGGTGCCAGTCGCCGGCCGCGTCCTTGCGCTCCGGCAGGTTCAGGACCTTCGCCATCACGCCCTCCCCAGGCGATGCCCCGATGCTAGGCCCTCGGCTCCGGCGAGGGAAGCATCTCGGGCGCCTCGGGCGCGCTCGGATGACCGGCGTCGCGGTCGTCGGCCTCGCCAGGGTGGGCGGAGCCGTTGCCGGAGACCCCGGCTCGCGTCGGATCGATCGACGTGAGGTCGACGACCGGGTCCGGCGTGATGTTGCGGACCTGGACGACGGCTCGCTCGGCGGGCGGGACCACGACGACGTCGGGTCCCTCCGCCTCCAGGTCCGGGAGGTGGATGGTGGCCGCCGGAGCCGCCCGCATGCGGCTCGGGATCGTCGCGAACCACAGCAGGCCGAGCACGCCGACCGAGAACGCGCCGAGCCCGCCGATGATCAGCGTCTGCTGCGCGCGAACGCCCTCCCCGCCGACCAGCACGCCGCCCAGCGCCGTCGCGCCCAGCTGACCGGCGGTGGCCAGCCCGAGGTAGACGGCGAACACGCGGCCGCGCACGTGATCCGGCGCGCGGTGGTGGATCAGGCTGCGGATCGCGACGCTGCCCGTCCCGTTCCCGATCCCGGCCAGGAAGAAGAGCGGGAGCGCGACCCAGATGTTCGCGACCGCGGCGGCGGTCGCCACGGCGAGCCCGAGGACGACCGACGAGAACAGGATCGACGGGGCCAGCCGCCGATCGGGCAGACGTCCGGCCACGAGCGTCGCGCCGGCCACCATGCCCAGCAGCCAGGACGCGGCCAGCGCCCCGTAGCCCCAGTTCCCGGCGTCGAGCAGGTCCGGGTTCCGGGCGAAGAAGATCTCGGCGACGTTGTCCATCACCGCGAACAGGACCGTGAACGCGAGCACCACGATCGCGATCAGCAGCACCGGGTCGCGCCGGACGAACGCGAACCCTCGGCGGAACTCGCCGCGCCGGCTGCCCTCGTCCCCGGAGCCCTCGACGGCCGGCGGACGCCGGATCGAGAGCGACGCGGCCGCGGACGCGATCACCAAGAAGGTGACCGCGTCGACGACGAGCGGGACCGGCGAGGCGTCCCCGAGCCGGCCGGCCAACCCGGCCACGGCGATCGGCGCGGCCACCATCCCGACGTAGCGCGCGGTCTCCATCCGGGCGTTCGCGGGGGTGAGATCCCGCTCGGCGACGGCCTTCGGGACCAGCGCGAACACGGCGGGCGAGGCGACCGACGCCGCCGTTCCCAGCAGGAAAGACAGGATCAGGATCAGCCAGAGCGCCTGCGTGAACGCGAGGCCCAGGGCGGTCGCCGCCTGCAGCAGTGACGCGACCGCCAGGGTGCCTGTGGTCTCGGTCCGGTCCACGAGCGCTCCGGCGACCGGCGCGAACAGGACCATCGGCAGGATCCCGGCCAGCAGCAGGCCGGCGATCGCCGGCCCCGAGTGGGTCAGGTCCGCGACCTTGATCGTCAGGGCGACCAGGGCCAGCTCGTCGCCGAACGACGACAGCCCGTTCGACAGGACGAGCAGGCGGAAGTCGCGCCCCCTCAGCAGCCGCACGGGCGAATCGTAGTCCGGGGTGCCGGCCGACACATGAGCCGAACGGGTTACACGCGCACCACCCGAACGGCCGAACGGCGGCTGCGGTCTTCCCGACGACCTACGCCGAGAGCGCAGCCGCTCGATCGCCCGCTCCCTGCCCAGGAGCTCCAGCGACCCATCGAGCGGAGGCGATACGACCGATCCGGTGACGGCCGCGCGGACCGGCTGCCAGCCCTTCTTCCGGTTCAGCCCATGGGCGGTCGCCGTCAGGTCGAGGGCCGCGCCGATGGCCTCGGCGGTCCACGGCTCGACGCCGGCGAGCCGGTCCGCGACGGCCGCGAGGTACCCGGCCGGCGCCGCGGCGATCAGGCCCGCGGCCCTCTCGTCGGGCTCCACGTCGTCGGTGAACAGGAAGCGGAGCAGCTCGACGCACTCGGTCAGCCGCTTCATCCGCTCGCGCACGAGCGGCATCGCGGCGCGGAGCGCGGCGGGCTCGGGCAGCACGCCTGCCTCGGTCAGGAAGTGCAGGCAGCGTGCGGCGAGCTCATCGTCGTCGAGCGTCTGGATGTAGTGGTTGTTCATCCACTCGAGCTTCTGGACGTCGAACGCGGCCGGGTTGCTCGACACCCGGTCCAGGTCGAACGCGGCGATCAGCTCGTCGCGCGAGAAGAACGTCGTCGACCCGTCGGCGGCCCAGCCCAGCAGCGCCAGGTAGTTCATCAACGCCTCGGGCAGGAACCCCTGCTCACGGAAGGCCTCCACGCTGGTCGAGCCGTGCCGCTTAGACAGCGGCTTGCCGTCCATCCCCAGCACCTGCGGGAGATGGGCGTAGGCGGGCCGCGTTCCGCCCAGCGCCTCGATGACCGCGGCGTTGCGCGGCGCGGCCGCCAACAGGTCGTCACCGCGGATCACGTGCGTGATGCCCATGAGCCAGTCGTCGACGGCCACCGCCAGGAGGAAGACCGGCGATCCGTCCGAGCGGACGATCACGAAGTCACGGAGCTGGCCGGCCGGGAACCGGACCTCGCCCTTCACGAGATCGTCGACGACCCATCCGCGCTCGGGCATGGCGAACCGGATCGACCACGTCCGGCCCTGCGCCTCGAAGGCCGCCCGCTCCTCGTCGGCGAGCGAGCGGCAGCGGCCATCGTAGCCGGGGGGCTCGCCGCGGGCCAGCGCCGCCCGCCGGCGCTGCTCCAGCTCATCGGGCGTGCAGTAGCAGCGGTAGGCCCGCCCCCGCGCGACCAGCCGCTCGACCTGCTCCGCGTAGATGTCCGCGCGCTGGGATTGGCGGTAGGGCTCGTGCGGGCCGCCCACGTCCGGCCCTTCGTCCCAGTCCAGGCCGAGCCAGCGGAGCGAGTCGATCACACCGTTGAACGCCTCCTCGGAGACGCGGCTCGCGTCGGTGTCCTCGACACGCAGCACTAACGCCCCGCCGCGATGCCGCGCGAAGGCCCAGCTGAACAGGGCGGACCGCGCGTTGCCGACGTGGATCGAGCCCGAGGGCGCCGGGGCGAACCGACAGCGGACCGTGCCGGGATCCACCTGCTCAGTCGGCGACGGGGTTCGCGAGCGTGCCGATCCCCTCGATCTCGATCTCGACCGTGTCGCCGGGGGCGAGCGATGCCTTCCCGGGAGGCGTGCCGGTCATCAGCACATCGCCCGGCAACAGGGTCATGAAGGTCGTGACGTACTCGATCAGCGTCGCCACACCGTGGACCATGTCGGAGCTCTGCCCCGCCTGCCGGATCTCGCCGTTGACCCTGGTCTCGACGCGGACGTCGTTCGGATCGAGCTCGGTCTCGATCCAGGGTCCGATCGGCGCCGAGCCATCGAACCCCTTCGCGCGCGCCCACTGGTCGTCGGTCCGCTGGAGGTCGCGCAACGTCACGTCGTTCCCGCACGTGTACCCCAGGATCACCTGGAACGCGTCCTCGGCACGGACATCGCGCGCGATCCGGCCGATCACGACGCAGAGCTCGCCCTCGGGATCGACGCGGTCCGACATCGGCAGCAGCCGGATCGGATCCCCGGGTCCGATCAGCGCCGTGGAGGGCTTCAGGAAGATGAGCGGCTCCTCGGGGACGTCCAGGCCCCACTCCTGCGCGTGCGCGGCGTAGTTCCGCCCCACGCAGACGAACTTCGAGGGGATCACCGGGGCTAGCAGGCGGACGTCGTCGATGGGCACGACCTCTCCCGTCGGGACCGGGTCCTCGAAGAACGTGCCGCGCAGGATCCGGATGTCGTCGGCACCGTCGTCGACGGCGCCGGTGGCGATCCGCTCCCCGTACCGGAACCTCACCAGCCGCATGGGCGGCAGGCTATCGCACGGGTGCCGCGGGGGCCCCCGCCGGTCACGCGAGCCGCTCGCCGCCGGCGAACGTCGCGCCGACCTGCCTCCAGTAACCGGCGATCGTCTCGGCGGGAGCCAGCGCCGCGAGCTCCTCGCCGGGCGCCTCGTACAGCCGGACCGTGGGATCCCCGACGTAGGCCGGCCCGACCTCGACGTCGCGCGATCGCATCGTCACCAGCTCGTCCAGGGCGGGCGGGGCCGCCGGGTCGATCGCCGGCAGCCAGCGGGAGTGGAGCATCGGAAGCGCGTTCACGAACCCGCCGGTCTCGGAAGGCCCCGTCACCGTGAGCGTCACGTCCGCGAGTCGCCGGTCGTTCGCCGCGAGCGTCGCCCCGAACCGGCCACCGTGCTCCAGGCGCGGTCCGGCACGGCCGACGGTCACGGGCCGCGTCATCCAGATCGCGCCCAGCTTCTTCGGGTAGCCCTGGTACCAGCCACGCGCTAGGGCGAAGTCCTTGTCGACCCAGATGTAGACGCAACGGGAGTAGGTCCGGCCCAGGTATCGACACCGCACCACGACGAAGCACTCCTTGTACTGGGAGCGCACGGGGTCCAGGAGCTCGTCGCCGCCGTCGCCGCACGACTGCCAATCGGCCCAGATGATCGCGACGGCCCCAGGGTCGTCCTCTGCCGGCTCCACGCCTGGCGGGAGCAGCGCCGCGACGTTGGCGGGATCCGTCCGGTACTCGACCGTGAGGACGTCGCCCGAATAGTGCCAGGGGGGGGCCGCGATGATCGAGGCCTCGCCCGCCGCCGACCTCGGCGGCATGAACCCGCGCAGCTCCGCCACGCGCGCATACTACGGCGGGCATGGAGACCCGGAGGATCCTGGTGGACGGGGCCGCGGTCACGGTCGTGCGCGAGGACGATGAGCTGGTCGCGCCGGACGGCCGCCGGTTCGGGCTGGACGAGCCCGTGCACCTGCCGCCCGTCGAGCCGACGAAGGTCGTGTGCGTCCACCTGAACTTCGAGAGCCGGCGTGCGGAGTTCCGCGCGGAGCTCGGGCCGGCGCCCACGTACTTCCACAAGCCGATCAGCGCGCTGAACTCCCACGGGGGCGACGTGATCCGCCCGCCCCGTTGCGGGTTCCTGAACTACGAGGGCGAGATCGGGGTCGTGATCGGGGCGGAGTGCCGGCACATCGCGCCGTCCGAGGCGGATGCCTACATCGCCGGCTACACGATCGGGAACGACTTCGGTCTGCACGACTTCCGCGACACGGATGCGGGCTCGATGTTGCGGGTGAAGGGTTCCGACACCCTGTGCCCGCTCGGCCCCGGGGTCGTGACCGGCTGGGACTTCCGCGGCAAGGCGATCCGCACTCGGGTGAACGACCGGGTCGTGCAGGACGGGAACACCGACGAGATGATCTGGGACATGCACTACCTGGTAGCGGACATCGCGCGCACGATCACGCTGCTGCCGGGCGACGTGATCCTGTCCGGGACGCCCGCGAACTCCCGGCCGGTCGAGCCGGGCGACGTCGTCGAGGTCGAGGTCGAGGGCCTCGGTCTGCTCCGCAACACGGTCGTCGAGGGCGCGGTGCCGGTCCGCGAGGATCGGCGCGCAGCCGAGCGCGTCCGAAGAGGTGGTTTCGACCGCCCTCGGCGGAGACTGGGAGCTCCGTGGGATCCGGCCGCCGCGGAGGGACTGACCCGGCGCACGGGCGGACGCCTTGAGGTGTAGGGTCGCCCCGACTTGGCAACGGACCTGATCTCCCGGCGGCCCACCCACGAGCGGGACGCGTGGTGGATGGTGGCAACGACCACGATGGGCGCGCTCACGGCCGCCACCTTCCGGTGCCGGGTCGGCGGCCTGGCGCACGTCCCGACCCACGGCGGCGCGCTCCTCGCGTACAACCACCTGAGCGTGCTGGACGCTGTCTTCGTCGGCGTGCCGATCGGCCGCATGGGCCGGATGCTGCGGTGCTTCGCGCTGGCGGAGGACTTCGAGCGGCCCCTGCTGGGACCCGCCCTCCGCAAGGTGCGGGCGATCCCGATCCGCCGCGGCGCCGGCGACTGGGACGCGCTGCGGGAGCTCGCGGGCGTGGTGGAGAGCGGATGGCTCGGGGGCATCGCGCCCGAGGGAACGGTCGGAACCGGACCGGAGCTCGCCCCGATCCAGAAGGGCGCGGCGCGGATCGCGCTGCTGGCCGGCGCGCCCGTCGTGCCGGTCGGGATCTGGGGCACGCAGCATCGCTGGGGAAGGACGGCCCGCGGATCGACCGCCCGATCCGGCCGGCCGTCGGCGTCTCGTTCGGTCCGCCGCTGATCGCCGAGGGCGACCGGAAGCATCGCCCCGACGTGCAGGCCCTCACGGACCGGATCGCGGCGGGGATCGGCGAGCAGGTACGCGCGGCTCGCCGCCTCACGCAGAGCCGGCGGCGAGGCTAAGACGCTCCGAGGTCGGCCAGGAGCCCGCGGACGCGTCGTCCGATCTCGTCGCGGATCGGACGGACCTCCTCGAGCTCCAGGCCGGCCGGGTCCGGGACGTCCCAGTCCTCGTAGCGCTTGCCCGGGAGGACCGGGCAGGCGTCGCCGCAGCCCATCGTGACGATCACGTCGGCGGTGCGGACGATCTCCTCGGTCCATGCCTTCGGGAGCTCGCTCGCGATGTCGATGCCGACCTCCGCCATCGCGGCGACGGCCGCGGGGTTCACCTCGCTCGCAGGATCAGACCCACCCGATGAGATCTCGATACGGTCGCCGGCGAGCCGGCTCGCCCAGCCGGCGGCCATCTGCGAACGCCCGGCGTTGTGCACGCACAGGAACACGACGGATGGCACGCGACCGGTCATCCCGATCCCCACGACGGATCGATCCGCGGTTCGTTCACCGCGGTCATCATGCCGCCCGGCCGGCGCTCGCCGAGCGCGGACCGGGCCGTGTCTTTGACACGGCCCGGTCCGGGTCCATCAGCAGCAGCCGGACGGACAGCCGTCCTGCGCAGCAGGATCGGTCATGCAGCGCCTCCTTCCTCGTCACAACGCATCGATAGGTTTCGATACGTTGACACACCCATCGATGGACGTCATGACCGCATGAAGCTGGTGCAGACGATCGACGCCGAGTGCTGCCCGCAGGTGCTCGCCTCCCCCCTCGGCGAGGACGAGGCCGAGCGATTGGCGGGAGCCCTGCGGGTGCTGGCGGATCCGGCTCGGCTCAGGCTCATCAGCCTGATCGGGGCGCATCCCGACGGGGAGGTGTGCGTGTGCGACCTGACCGCGCCGCTGGGGCTCTCTCAGCCCACGGTGAGCCATCACCTGAAGGTGCTGACCGACGCCGGGCTCGTCGGAAGGGAGCAGCGAGGTCGCTGGGCCTTCTACTCGCTGCTCCCCGGCCCGATCGAGCTGTTGCGCGCGGCGCTCGCCGAGCCGGCCGGCGGTGGGGCGGGAAGGAACGCGGGATGACCGAGCCCGGGGAGCACGTGCGCGATCGTTCGCGCGACGAAGCCGGCGACCTGATCGCGAACGGGCTCCCCTCGGCAGAGCCGGTGGGGTATCTTGCGCCCTGATCCCCGCGGCTGAGAGCCGAACGGGTCCGCATCGACCGCTCGACGCACGGGACCCGCACGGGAGGGCCGATGGATACGCAAGCCGAACGGCTCCGCCTGCTCTTCCCGGACCTCCACGGGCTCGAACGCGGCAAATACCTGTTCGGCGACGTCGCTGCCGCCGGCAAGGCGGCGTTCTGCGTCGGCGTGTACCCGCTCACGCACGACAAGGAGATCCTGCCGGTCCCCAGGACCCAGTTCGACGTCGGTCTGCACGACGTGGAGGCGACGCTCGACCGGGACACGCTCCGACCGGGCTGGGAGCGAGGCACGACGGTCGGGATCGCGGACGTCGAGCTGCACGGCGAGCCGGCCCCGTGGGACCCGCGTCACATCCTGCGGGAGGCGGTCGCGCCGTGGCGAGCGATGGGTCTCGAGCCCCAGATGGCGTTCGAGCTGGAGTTCTACCTGTTGGAGCCCGCCGACGAAGGCACGTGGCGAGCGGTCGCGGTGCCGTCGCACCGCGTGTACGGGACGGGGACGGCGGTCGATCCGACCGGCGTGATCGAGGAGATCGTCGACGCCGCGCTGGCGTGCCAGTTCCCGGTCGAGGGCTGGTGCAGCGAGTTCGACGACGCCTCGTACGAGGTCAACATCCGCTACCGTGACGCGATCCCCGCCGCCGACGAGGCGTTCCTGTTCAAGCTGCTCGTGCGCGAGGTCGTCGAGCGCCGCGGGATGCTCGCGACGTTCCTGGGCCGACCGCTCGGCGACCGCAGCGGGAGCGGACTGCACGTGAACCTCTCCTTCCGGCGGGAGGACGGGTCGAACGCGTTCCATGACCCGAACGGTGCCGACCATCTCTCGGACCTGGCCAGATCATCGATCGCCGGCCTGCTGACCCGCCACCGGCAGATCGCCGCGGTGCTCGCCCCCCATGTGAACGCGTACCGGCGCCTCCAGCCGGACATGCTGAACGGGTACTGGGCCAACTGGGGTCACGACGACCGGACCGTCACGGTGCGCGTCCCGCCCACGCGAGGCGAGGGGACGAGGCTCGAGCATCGGACCTCCGACGCGGCGGCGAACCCCTACCTCGCGGCGGCCGCCATCCTGCACGCGGCACGGCTGGGGGTCGAGCGCGGCCTCGATCCCCCGCCCAGGCAGCGGTTGGCGGCGGAGCCGAACACGGACGTCTGTGTCCCGGCGAACCTGAAGGACGCCCTCGATGCGCTCGAGCGCGATGCCGAGCTGGTCGACGCGATCGGGCGCGAGGCGATGGAGGCGTTCGTGATCTTGAAGCGCGCCGAGTGGGACCGGTTCGTCGCGTCCGGAGCCGACGTCGGCTCGATCGACGTGACGGACTGGGAGCTCGCCTACTACCTCCCGTACCACTGAGGGGTCGGACATGCGACTGGGCGACAGGGTGGCGATCGTGAGCGGCGGAGGCTCCGGGATCGGCGCGGCCGTGGCGCGCGCCCTGGCGCATGAGGGAGCCCGCGTGACGGTCACGGGGCGCCGGCCCGAGCCGATCGCCGAGGTGGCGGCGGAGATCGGGGGCCTGGCGATCGCCGGCGACGTGGCCGATCCCGACGCCGTCCGGGAGGCGGTGGACGAGACGGTGAGGACGTTCGGCGGGCTCGACGTCGTCGTCCCGAACGCCGGCTTCGGTTTCGGTGGCGCCGTGGGGGACGTCACCGACGAGGCCTGGAGGGCGACGCTCGACGTCAACCTGACCGGCGCGTTCTTCCTCTGCCGGGCCTCCCTCCCCCACCTGGTCGCACGCGGCGGAGGGTCGATCGTGCTTGTGTCGTCGGTCTCGGCGTTCGTCTCCGCACCCGAGAGCGCCGCGTACGAGACGTCGAAGACGGCCATGATCGGGCTTGCCCGCTCGATCGCCCGCGACTACGGCCGGCGCGGGATCCGCTGCAACGCGATCTGTCCCGGGTGGGTGCGGACCGCGATGGGCGACGACGCGATGGACGAGCTCTCCGAGCGCCTGCGGATCACGCGCGAGGAGGCTTACGTCCGCTCACAGGAGCTGATCCCGCTCGGCCGGCCTGCCGAGCCCGAAGAGATCGCCGCGTGCTGCGTGTTCCTGGCGTCCGACGACGCCTCCTACGTGACGGGAGCCGCACTGCTGGCCGACGGAGGCACGACGGCCGTCGACCCGGCTTCGGTCGCCTGGGTGCGACCGGACGGTCCGAGCTAGGGAAGCAGCGTTGCGAACGCGGACCGATCGGGAGCGAGGGCCGGCCGTGCCGAACGACCTCGGGGAGGGGCAAGGGTGAGCGACGCGCGGGACGCGCGCGAGGCGATCGATCTGGTGGACCCGGACAGCTACGTGGAGCGGATCCCGTTCGGGTGGTTCGACCGCCTCCGGCACGAGGCGCCCGTGACCTGGCACCCCGAGCCGGCGCCGAACCACGGGTTCTGGGCGGTCACGCGCTACGACGACCTAACGCAGGTGCACATGGACTGGGAGACGTTCTCGTCCGAGCTCGGCGCCGTCGCCCTGGAGGAGCTCGACGCCGAGCAGCTCGAGATCCGCAGGTCGATGCTCGAGACCGACCCACCTCGCCATACCGAGCTCCGCCGGATCTGCTCGAAGCGGTTCAGCGCGCGCAGCGTCGGCGGGTTCGAGGACTGGATCCGCGCCGTCGCCCGCGAGGTCCTTGACCGCGCCCTGTCCGGGAGCGTCTTCGACTTCGTGGGCGAGATCAGCCGCGAGCTGCCGATCCGGTTCCTCTGCTCGATCCTCACGGTGCCGCAGGAGGATGCTCCGCAGCTGATCGCCTGGGGCGACAGCATGATCGCGAACCAGGATCCGGACCTGTCCGCGGCCGTTGTCGACCGTGTCGACACCGAGGCGTACCGGCTCCTGCCGTTCCGTTCACCCACGGCCCTGGAGGTGTTCGCGTACGCGGACCGGCAGCGGGACCTGCGCCTGGCGGACCCGGCGAACGACGTCCTGCAGGCCCTCACGATCGCCCAGAGCGAGGGCGTGCTGAACGAGCGCGAGTTCCACAACTACTTCGGCGTGCTGATGATCGCCGGGAACGAGACGACGCGGCACACGATCTCGAGCGGGATGCTCGCGCTGATGGAGCACCCGGATCAGCTGGAGCTGCTGCGCCGGCAGCCGGAGCTCATCCCGGCCGCCACCGAGGAGATCCTGCGCTGGGCCACGCCCGTGATGCACTTCCGTCGCACGGCCACCCGGAGCACCGAGCTGAGAGGTCAGCAGATCGCGGCCGGCGACAAGGTCGTCACCTGGTACATCAGCGCGAACCGCGACGAGGAGATCTTCCCCGACCCGTACACGTTCAACGTGACGCGGACCCCGAACGACCACGTCACGTTCGGGCCGGGAGGACCTCACTTCTGCCTGGGCGCGCACCTGGCGCGCCTCGAGACCAAGATCCTGTTCCAGGAGCTGATCCCGCGCCTGGCGTCGATCGAGCCGGCGGGGCCGGTCGAGCGGATCCGCTCCAACTTCGTCAACGGCATCAAGCGGATGCCGGTCCGCGTCACGACCCGGTAGCGGTCAGACCCTCCAGGAGCCGTGCCGCCGCTAGCTCGAACCGCGTGACGTCGTCATGGGGATGGGCGACGAGCATCGCGCCCTCGAGGCCGCTGACGATCGCCTCGGCGACCTCGTGCGCGGAGCCATCGAAGCGCAGCTGACCATCGGCCTTGCCGCGCTCCAGGACCTCCGCCAACCAGGCCTCGTTGTCCTCGAAGAACCCGACGACCGCGTCGCGCATCGGGTCGGGCAGGGTGCGGTACTCCGCGGCGAGCATCCCGCACAGACACATCCGTCCGTCACGCAAGACGTCGGCGTAGATCCGCGCGTACGCGTCGAGCTTCGCCGGTGCGTCGATGCGACGCGCGTCGACGTCGTTCAGACCTCGGCTGAACCGTTCGGCGTAGCGCCGGACCAGCGCCTCGCCCAGCTCGGCCTTGCTCGCGAAGTGGTAGTGGAGCGCTGCCTTCGTGACGCCCAGCTCGGCGGCGACGTCGGCGTAGCTGAACCCGTTGAAGCCGCGCGTCTGGACCAGACGCTCGGCCACGTCGAGGATCCTCGAAGCGGTATCGCCCGTCGAGACGTCGGCCACGGCGGGCTCATCGGTCGCGGTCACGGGTCGAAGCTCCTTCGTCCGATGCTGCTTGACAACTGACTTACTAGTAGGTCAGCATACTCGGAGATGCCGGTCGTTGGAGCCCGCGAGGAGGGACCGTGATGCAGCAGACGGAACACCGCACCGAGCACCGTGCCTTCGACGCCCCCGACGAGATCCGCGACTTCCCGAACGGGCACGCCGAGATCCTGAGCGTCGGCGACGCCGAGATCGGCCGCCTCGTCTTCGAACCCGGTTGGCGCTGGTCGAACGACGTCAAACCGATCGCCGGCACCGATAGCTGCGAGGCGCCTCATTTCCAGTACCACGTGTCCGGTCGCCTGGGTGTCCGGATGGACGACGGGACCGAGTTCGTGGCCGGACCCGGCGATGTGAGCTCGCTCCCCAGCGGACACGACGCATGGGTGATCGGCGACGAGCCGGTCGTCGTCGTGGACTGGTACGGAGCCAGCAGCTACGCGAAGCCGAGCTAGCCGCCGTCGACCGCGCGGACACGACGCCCGTCGCCGTCAGCCGGCTGATCCCGACGGTTCGGGCGAACTCATGCACGCCTCCATCTCGCCCCAGATCCACAGCACCCATACCCAACTCCGGAAGTCCAGGTCGCCGGTCGCCGAGCTGCTGGATCACGGCCGCTCCCCCGCCGCGAGCCGCTCCCCCAGCTCACGAGCGACGTCCACGATCGCGAACACGTCCTCGTCGGTGGTCCGGAAGTTCACGAAGCACGGACGCAGCCACATCTCGCCGTGGATCAGGGCCGACGCCAGGTAGACGCGCCCGTCCCGCTGGATCGCCTCGGCGAGCGCCCGATTATGCGCATCGAGATCATCGACGCCGACCGGCTCGTGGCGGATCGGGACGATCGACAGCTGCGGAGGCTCGGCGAGCGTGCGGAAGTCCTGGGCCTCCCCGGCCCGCCGGTACAGCAGATCGGCCTCGTGGAGGTTGCGCGCGATCGCCTCGCGGAACTGGGCGGCTCCGTGCGCGCGCAACGCCAGCCAGAGCTTGAGCGCCCGGAACGGACGCGAGTACTCGAGGGTGATGTCGACCGCGTGCAGCTCGTGTCGTTGGTGCGGAAGGTAGCCTTCCTCGTGGGCGAACGCGCTCCGCAGCGCCTCGGCCTCTCGCACCAGCACGACACCGCACGCCTTCGGCAGGTAGAGCCACTTGTGCGCGTCCACCGACAAGGAGTCGGCGCGCGCGATCCCGGCGAACCGGGCCGCGTGCGTGGCGATCGCCGCGGCGGGGGCGCCGTACGCCCCGTCCACGTGCAGCCACACACCGCGTGGGGCGCAGACGTCGGCGATCGGGTCGATCGGGTCGATCGCCCCGGTGAGCGTCGTGCCCGCCGTCGCGACGACGGCTATGGGCGTGATCCCGGCAGCGATGTCACGGTCGAGCTGCTCGGCGAGCGCTTCGGTTCGCATCCGATGGGCGTCGTCGATCGGCAGGGCGCGCAGGTTGTCCGAGCCGATCCCGAGCAGCTCGACGGCGCGCGTGATGGAGTAGTGGATCTCGGCCGAGCAATAGATGGCGACCCGGAAGCCTCCCAGACCGGCCGCCCGCGAGCCGGGGATCGCCCGCTCGCGCGCCGCCGCTAGCGCCGTCACGTTGCTGATCGTCCCGCCGCTCGTGAACGCGCCGTTCGCGGCCGGGTAGCCGACGAACCCTCCGACCCATCGAACCGCCTGTTCCTCGATCCTTGTGGCCGCGCGCGCGTCGACCGCCAGGTTGATGTCGTAGGTGTGCGCGAGCAGATCGGCGATCGTGCCGATCTCCAGGCTCGAGGATCCGATGAACGCGAAGTAGCGCGGCCGCGGCTGGGCGATCGACTCGTCGAGGATCCGGGCCGTGTCGTCGAGCGCCTCGTGCACGGGCGTGGGATCATCCGGCAGGCCGGCGGACAGGAGCCTCCGAACGCGCTCGTCGAGCGGGGGCTCCTCGGGGCGGTACCGGTCGAAGCTCTGCCAGGCCTCCCCGACCAGCTTCGCCGCGTGCATCAGCGCGTCCTCGCGAGATGCGTCCAGCCGCAACGGCCGCTCGGGCTCGATCATGCCGAGATGGTACGGGTCGCTCAGATCTGCTTCCCGTCCAGCTCGATGCCGGGGCCGACGTCCGCGAGCATGGAGGGCGCGGGGTGGCCGGACACCGCTTCGGACGCGGCCGTGCCGCCACCCGTCCAGCCGTCGGCCGGCCGCTCGAACCAGACGTGGACCTGGCCCGTCCCCACGGACGCCTCGTACTCGCTGTACGGCTCGCCCGGCGCCCCGCACCGCTCGCCGCCGAGCGCCGCGGAGAGCATCAGGAAGTGTCCGAAATGCCCTTCGGGCGCGGCCTTCCGGTACTCCGGCATCCACCCGATGATCCCGGCGTGATCCCCCTCCCGCATCATCTTCAGCACGCGCTGGTCGGCCTCGTACGACTCCAGGTGAAGGATGTTCTCCGGTGCCGCCGAGCTCTCGTGCTGGCGCAGCTCCCGGAACGGGTAGAACCGGTGCGTCATGCCGCCCGAGGCCAGCAGCACCACCCGACGGTCGCTCTGGCGGATCGCGTCCCCGATCAGCCGGCCGAACAGCAGGAAATCCTCCGTCGTGCAGCACTGGTTGATCGCCACGGAGAGCCACGATGTGTCCGGGTCGCCCAGGAACGTCCACACGTTGACCGTTCCGTAGAAGATCGGCAGGTACGGATCGTCGCTCGCGAGGATCCATGTGTCGTCGCGACCCTCGGCCTGCTTGGCGATCAGCCGCGCGAGCTCCGGGTCGCCGGGCATGTCGTAGGGGATGCCGGCCATCCCGCGCGGCAGCTCGTGGCTCGTGAAGCGTCCCTGCCTCCGGTCGTGCGCCGTGACGATGTGCTCGAAGGTCGACTCCCAGTGCGTGTCGAACACGATCACGGTGTCCGGCTTCAGCCGGTCGAAGCACTCCTTCTTCATCCGGCGCAGGCCGGGGACGAGCGTGATCTCCTTCCCGTCGTTGATCTCGAGGCGCGTGGCCTCGGGCAGCATGATCGTGGGGACGTGCGCGACGAGCGCCGCGCCGACGACCTCACCCATCGTCAGCTCCTTTCCCAGGGCGCGGTGCAGACGTTCTTCACGTCCGCGTAGAAGGCGAAGCTGTGGAGACCGCCCTCCCGGCCGATCCCGGAGTCCCTGGACCCGCCGAACGGCGCCTCCAGGTCGCGGACGAAGAAGCAGTTCACCCAGACCGTGCCGGCGACCAAGCGCAACGAGACGCGCTCGGCCCGCCCGGGATCGCCGGTGTACACGATCGCGGCCAGGCCGAAGTCGGTGCCGTTCGCGAGCGCGACCGCCTCGTCCTCGTCGCCGAACGGCTGCAGCGTCAGGACCGGCCCGAACACCTCCTGCATCAGGATCTCGGACCCATCCGGCGCATCGACGAACAGCGTCGGCCGGTAATAGAGGCCGCCGAGGTCCTCGTTGGGTCCGCCGCCGAACACGGCCTTCGCGCCGTCGTCCTTCGCGCGCCGGACGTAGCCGTCCACGCGCTCGAGGTGCTCCCGCGTGATCTGCGGGCCGAGGTCCGTCGATCCGTCGCGCGGGTCGCCCTGCCGGATCGCGGCGGCGGCGTCCACGAACCGCTCCAGGAACGCGTCGTACATCGTGTCCTGCACCAGCAGCCGCGTGCTGGCCAGGCAGACCTGGCCCGCGTTGTCGAACTGGTTGACCGCCTGCGCGACGACGGCGTCCAGGTTCGCGTCGGCGAACGCGACGAACGGCGACTTGCCCCCGAGCTCCAGGGAGACCGGGGTCAGGTTCGCTCCGGCCGAGGCGGCCACGAGGCGCCCGGTCGCCACCGAGCCGGTGAACGCGACGCGGCTGAGGCCGGGGTGGGCGACGAGCGCAGCGCCGGCTTCCTCCCCGATCCCCTGCACGACGTTGAAGGCGCCGTCGGGAAGTCCGGCCTCGGCCGCGATCTCCGCCAGCATCGAGGCCGTGAGCGGCGCCCACTCCGGCGGCTTCAGCACGACGGTGTTCCCCGCGGCGAGCGCCGGCGCGATCCGCCAGGTCGCGACATCGGCGGTGCGTTCCAGGAGTCATGACCGCTGTGACCCCGGCGGGGTCCCAGGCCGTGCGCTCGGCGAAGCCGTCGTGGTCGGTCGGCCCGCCCGGGAGCCGTTCGAGCTGGTCGGCGAAGGCCCGGAAGTTCCGCGCGACCCTCGGCATCACGGAGCGCTGCATCGAGCGGAGCAGGGATCCGTTGTCGCGGGTCTCGACCGCCGCGAGATCGGGAACCCGGACATCCACGCCGTCGGCGATCCGCCGCAGGACGGCCGCGCGCTCACCAGGCGGTGTGGTCCCCCAGGTCTCGAACGCGCCCTGCGCGGCCGCGACCGCCAGGTCGACCTCGTCGGAGCCGCCGCGGGCGACCTCCGCGATCGGCGCCTCGTCGATCGGCGAGACGTCCGTGAACGTGCGCGGCGAGCCGACGCGCGACCCCCCGATCCAGTGATCGGTCGAGACCTCGACGCCTTCGACGGTTGCCGATGTCACGCGTGCCCTCCCTGGTGCGCGCACGACGAACGCATCGGTCCACCCGGGTCGCTCGCCGTCGAACGATAAGCCGCGCGGGCTCGGGGCTGTCAAGGCGCGGACCCGCTGATTGGATACGTCGCGATGGCCGCCACGATCGACCGCGCCGACGTCCTGGCCGCGGCCGCCCGGATCGCGGGCCGCGTACGGCGGACGCCCGTCCTCGAGCCGGGCGCGGGCGCGTTCGGGGTGCGGGCTCCCATGGTGCTGAAGCTCGAGCTGCTCCAGCACACCGGCTCCTTCAAGACCCGTGGGGCGTTCAGCAAGATGCTCGCCGCGCAGGTCGGCCAGGCCGGCGTGATCACGGCGTCCGGCGGGAACTTCGGCCAGGCGGTCGCGTTCGCCGCGCACGAGCTCGGCCACGCGGCCGAGGTGTTCGTGCCCAGCACCTCGCCACCGGTCAAGGCCGAGAGGATCCGCGCCCGCGGCGCCTCGGTGACGATCGTGCCCGGCGTGTTCGACGAGGCCTGGGTCGCGATGGAGGAACGCGCCGTCGAGACCGGCGCGCTGGTGATGCACCCGTTCGACCAGCCCGAGGTGGCGGCGGGCCAGGGCTCGATCGGGCTCGAGCTCGAGGAGCAGGTCCCCGACGCGGACACGGTTCTGGTCGCGGTCGGCGGCGGCGGGCTGATCTCCGGGATCGCCGCGGGCCTCGAGGACCGGGCCCGCGTGGTCGCCGTGGAGCCGGTCGCGTGCCCCACGCTGTTCGCCGCGCGAGAGGCCGGAGAGCCGGTGGAGGTCGAGGTCGGCGGGCTGGCGGTCGATTCCCTCGGGGCGAAGCGGATCGGTGACATCGCGTTCGACGTCACCTCCCGATGGGTGGACCGGCTGGTTCGGGTCGCCGACGACGACATCCTCGACGCGCAGCGCGCCCTGTGGCTCGAGACCCGGCTGGTCGCGGAGCCCGGCGGCGCTGCGGCGCTCGCCGCGGTCCTGAGCGGAGCGTACGTGCCGGAGCCGGGTGAACGGGTGGTCGTCCTGGTCTGCGGCGCGAACGCCGACCTCAGGTTCCTGGACGACTGAACGGACGCGTTCGACACGACCGACACTGGTGGTGTATGAGTGGCTGGGTACGTCGCGTGCCCGTGAGGGAGGTGTCGCAGATGACCCGAGGAACGGTGAGGCTCCTCGTCGCCATCTTCATCGTCGCTGGTTTGATGGCTGCAGCGACGTCGACGACGGCGTCACCGACTGGTTCTCGCTCGGCGGAACGCAGATGGGAAGACAACAAGTGGCGCTCGCCGAACAACAACATCTGGTGTTTCTCGCCACGGTGGGGCGTGAAGTGCGAGACACGGGGCGCGATGGCTTCACGGTCGCACTGAGGCGCAGCGGACCCGGATCCGGCTGGCGGATGGGAACGTCTTCACCTTCCCCCGTGCCGATCTACACGTTGCCCAGTTCGGCCGCATGGTCATCAGGACGAGGCGGGCATCGTCTGCAGAGTCGTTGGTCATCGGGATGCGATGCCGGTCAACGCGGACAGGCCACGGCGCTGGTATCGGCCGGGATCGCTACGACCTCTGGTGAGCCGGATCCTGAGTCGTCCGCCAATCGAGGCGGCGCGGTCGTCCTGCACTCGTTCGACCAGCCCGAGGTGGCCGCCGGCCAGGCTCGGTCGCTCTCGAGCTCGAGGAGCAGGCGCCCGACGCCGACACCTTACTGGTGGCGGTCGGCGGCGGCGACCGGATCTCCGGGGATCGCCGCGGCCCTCGGGATCGGATGCCCGTAGTTGCGGTGGAGCCGGCGTCGTGCCCGACGTTGTTCGCGCAGGCCCAGGGGAGGTGGCATCGCGTTCGACGTCACATCTCGCTGTGTCGACCGGCTCGTCCAGCTCACCGACGACGCCATCCTCGACGCCCAGCGCGTCCTGTGGCCAGGACGCGGCTGATCGCGGAACCCGACGGCGCCGCCGGCGATCGAAGGGATGCCCACTCCATCTGGTTCAGTACGCGATTACGGCGCCCTGCACGCCAACGTCGCATAGCGCACGCTGACATCCACGGCAATGAATCGAGAGAACGGGACATCCAAGAACGACGATGAACGCGCCTGCCGAACCCGGCCGGCTTGATCGAGGGCGTGACTCGTTTGCGGAACGGCCCCGATCCGATGGCTTCGAGATCGTGGCCATTCGCATGATCGCAGTGAGTGCTTCGGCTAGACTCCCGAACGGATGCCGCTCCGCGACCACAGCCCATCCGGGCGCCGCCTCCACCTGCCGATCGTCGGGGTCACGAACGGACCCGGGCCCGAGCGCGCAGGCGTGAGCGCACGCGGTGAGCGCAAGCCGCCGTGGCTGAAGGTCCGGCTCTCCGCGGGGCCGAACGTGACCGAGCTCCGAGAGCTGATGCGGACACGCTCCCTCCACACGGTCTGCGAGGAGGCGATGTGTCCCAACCTCGGCGAGTGCTGGGAGCAGCGCGAGGCGACGTTCCTGATCCTCGGGGACCAGTGCACCAAGGCGATGCGGCTTCTGCGACGTGATGACGGCCAAACCGGGTCCGGTCGACGAGGGCGAGCCGGATCGGATCGCCGAGGCCGTCGAGGCGATGGGTCTTCGGCACGTCGTGATCACCGGGGTCGCGCGCGACGGCCTGCCCGACGGGGGCGCCCGGATCTGGGCACGGACGGTCCACGCGGTCCGCGACGCGGTACCCGGCTGCCGCATCGAGGTGCTTCCGAGCGACCTGAAGGGCGGCGAGCGCGACCTCGCGACGGTCCTGGAGGCGGACCCGACGTGTTCGCCCACAACCTCGAGACCGTGCGGCGGCTGCACCCGAGGATCCGTCCGGCGTTCGGCTACGACCGCTCGCTCGGGGTGCTCCGGCTCGCCAAAGCACCTGCGCCCGGGCGTGATCGAGAACCTGATCCTCGGCATGGGCGAGCGCCCGGACGAGGTGCCCGCCCGGCGCTCCGAGACCTCCGCGACGCGGATGCGACCTGGTGACGATGGGACAGTACCTGCGGCCAACGCCGCAGCGCCTGCCGGTGGACCGGTGGGTGACGCCCGACGAGTTCGCCGAGCACGCCGCCACCGGCACCGCGATGGGGATCGCGCACGTGGAAGCGGGACCCCTCGTGCGCAGCTCCGTACCACGCCGGCGCCCAGTACGGGCGGGCACTGGCCGCGATGGCGGTCAGGATAGGGAGGAGCCGGGGGCAGCCCACACCGGAAGCCGATGGGCAGCCTCGATTCGAGTCAGCGGGTGAAACCGACGGGGATTCGCAACCAGCGGTTATCGATCACGACCTGATCCAGACCATGATGAAGCGTCGGGACGAATCCTCGAAGGATGTGGTCATACCCCAGACCTCCAAAACGCTTCAACTGGCACTTCAGCGAGATGTCGTGCCCTGCGCTGCGCTGATCCTCATAGCCCATCTCGAGGTCCATCAACAGCCCTGGATCTTCTCCTCGTCGGACGGCGACTTCCACAGACGCCGAAGTAGACATCACATCCGAAGCTATCGAACCCGATGGTCGCGCCTCGTTCAAGCACCTGACGGTGGTACGACTCGTCGATCACCTCGTCCAGGTGCGAAACGACCAGCCGTCGTGGGTCGAATCCTTCCCTCCTCGGGACCGTCGACGATCCGTGGCGCGGGCTGACCGGTGGCGGTCGTATGGACGTTCACCGCAGTGCCGGGTGGGAACGGCCGCTCGTGCGGCGGCGCGAAGCGCACGCTCCTCGCAGTCGTACCATTCCCCAGACGTTCCGATCTCCCCGATGATCCCCGGACGGATCCCCGTTTCTCCGAGCCCTTCAGTTACATCGCGCTCGATAGTCTCTGCGAGGTGTTCGACGCTCGCATCTTCGAGCCACGGTCGGTGGGTCCGATGGACGTAATAGCCGCATCCGGCAACGACGTGGACGTCGAGCATCTCGGAGACCGTCTTGAGATGCTCGGGAGCAGGCGAGATCCCGATGTTCGTGAGATCAACGATGCAGGTCCCCCCCGCAGAAGCGAAGTCACTGATCTCCTCGATCTGGCCGTCGAGGTCATACGTCCATCAGGGAGGTTGTCGCGTATGCCTAGCGCGTTCCATCGGGCAAAGCCCCGATGTGCGCATCGAAACGACTATCGGTGAGCTCCGGCTCTTCGAACGAGTCGGGTAGCCACCACGCTTCGGAGGCATCCCAGAAGACGTGGTCGTGCATCGAGGTCGGGCCGAGCTCATCTGGACCGATCGGGCCACGAACGGTCATGATGTGGTCTTCCATTGGGTTTCGCGCTCCCCCGATGTGTCAAACACGAACGGCATGCATAGCCAACCACACGCGTTCCGGTGTCGCCGGCATGTCCGTACTTGCGCCAGGCGTCAAGGCGTCCACGACTGCGTTCATGACAGCGGGTGGAGCCGCGACCGCGCCCGATTCAGCCGCTCCCTTCGCACCCAGCGGATTCACCCACGTGGGCGTTACCGTCCGGTCGATCTCGAGGGTCGGGAGCTCGACGCTGGTCGGGACCAGAGTATGAGCAAGGACCCGCTCTCGAGCTGGCCCTTCTCCGCAAGACTGCCTCCTCGAACAGCGCCTGTCCTATGCCCTGGGCGACCCCTCCGTGGATCTGCCCCTCCACGAGCAAGGGATTGACCACGTTGCCGCAATCGTCAACCGCTACATACCGCGTCACACGCACCTCGCCGGTTTCGAGGTCGATCTCCGCGGCGACGCCGTCCCGAATGGATGGTGAAATCAGGCGGATCGTGGATCACCTGCTCGTCAAGGTCCTGGCTCCATATCCGCGAGGAAGCGAGTGTGCGAAGTGCAGGGCCTGCACAACCTCACCGAACGTAACCCCCTGATCGGGCGCGCCGCTGACGAAGAACCTTCCGTCCTCGAAAACAACATCATCCGCCGCGGCCTCCAGCATGTGCGCGGCCATCGCGCAGTCTTGTCCAGCACCTTCTCAGCGGCGAGGTGCACCGCCGTCCCACCGACCACGAGACCTCGCGAGTTGAACATCCCCACCCCAGCGGGGACTAGAGGCCGTGTCGCCATGGAGAACCTTCACGTCATCCGGTGTAACGCCCAGGACGTCAGCGGTGATCTGCGCAAGCACCGTGTCGTGGCCCTGTCCCTGTGGGACTATCCCAGCCAAGACTTCGATGCGCCCACTCGACAGTACTCGGACACGCCCAGACTCCCAGGCACCCCCGCGATAGTTCGAGAGCGCCATGATGGGAGAGGGCCCAGCGCCGCACGAATCCACGTAGGACACAATTCCGATCCCAAGCTCATGGGAATGTCGCTTCGCTCGTCGAGAAGCCTGTTCTTGCCGAAGCTCGTCGTAGCCGATGAGCTGAAGAGCGCGATCTAGTGTGGCTTCGAGATCAACGGAGTCGTATGGGATGCCGGCTGCATTCGTTACCTTCTCTCCTCTAGGCAGGTAGTTTCGCCGACGCACCTCCGCAGGATCGACATCGATTTCGCGCGCAAGCACATCCATCATCCGCTCGATCGCATATATGGCTTCGGCCCGGCCGACCCCGCGATACGCTCCAGTAGGAGTCTGATTGGTGAAGACCCCCGTCACTTCGAAGGCGTAAGCGTCCGCGTGATAAACGCCAGCGCACAAGAACTTCCCCAGGGCCGGGATCCCGGGGGTTTCGAGCTGGAGGTATGCTCCCATCGACGCGATCATCGAGGCCTTCACCGCCAGCAACTTGCCGTCCTCACGAGCCGCTAGTTCCATCCTCTGGACCTGGCCCCGACCATGGGTGCTGGCCAGATGACTCTCCGAGCGAGATTCGATCCATTTCACGGGTCGCTCGAGCCGGCGAGCGAGGGCAAGCATGAGAGCTTCCTCAGCATAGACGTTCAGCTTCACCCCGAACGCACCGCCGACATCCGGAACGATCACCCTAAGCTGCTCCTCGGGGATACCCACACAGGGCGCGATCGTGCGACGTACAACGTGAGGCACCTGGGTCGACGTCCAGAGCGCGAACTCTCCTCTGGGGAGCGGCTGAGCGACTACGGCGCGGGTCTCCATGGGACTCGGAATCAGCCTCGGAATCCTCAGCGTGCGCTGGACGACAACGTCTGCGTCCGCGAAGGCGGCATCGAGATCCCCCGTGGTATACGAAAGCGTATAGCACCTGTTCGAACCGAACTCCGGATAGACGAACGGCCCGTGATCCGCGAAGGCGACGTCGACGTCGACTACCGCAGGTAGCGGGTCGTAGTCCAACTCCACCCACTCGACCGTCGTCGCCCTAGCTAGAGCCCTACTCAGCGACCCTGAGTGGGCGAACAAGGCTCAGGAGAATCGCGAGAAGGATATTCGCCCGTGTATCGGCTGCAACCACGGTTGTATCCATCGGATCGACCAGGATCTAGCCATGCGATGCAACGTCAACCCAGACCTGGGGCAGAAGCGATTCTCGACTCTCCGGCCCGCCGTCACAGCTTCCAGAGAAGTGATGGTCGTGGGAGCCGGTCCTGGCGGCGCGGAGTTCGCCCTCAGAGCGGCGAGCCAGGGCCATCGGGTACGGCTCTTCGAGGAGGCAGAGGAGGTCGGTGGTCAACTTCGGTTCGCCAGAACGCCATCCTTCAAGCGCGACCTCGACTCGCTCGTCCGCTTCTACAGTCACCGTCTCGAGCGTGAAGGCGTTGACGTCTTGGTGGGCGAGTCAGCGACGGTCGAGCTCGTAGCACAGGTCGAACCGGATATCCTGGTGGTCGCGACAGGGAGTGCGCCCGTCATTCCAGCAGCGCTGATGGCGGAAGGCACTCCTCCCATAACCTACTTGGAGGTCTTCGGCGGGTCCTGGGAGCTCCAGGGGTCGGCGTTGGTTATAGGTGCCGGTCAAATCGGATGCGATGTGGCCATGTTCCTGGCGCAGCGCGGCGTGGCCATCACAATCGTCGAAACCCTCGCGGACGTCGCGCCGACCGAGGACGCTTCAATCCGCGACTTCTTTCGGGCGGGGTTCGCTGAACATGGTGTCGAGGTACGCACCCGAACCAAGGTGCTATCCGCAACCAGCTCCAGCATCGAGGCCGTGGATATGGTTAGCGGTTCGGTCGCGCAGCTGCCCTATGAAAACCTCGTGTTGGCAGTCGGTGTCCGGCCCAACCGCGACTTGTTCAACGAGGTCAAGGCGAACCAACCGACGCACCTCGTCGGCGACTGCCACAGCGTGGGGACGATCCTAGAAGCCACGGCGCGGGCGGCGCGCCTAGCCGATGAGCTGATGTGAATCGACGAGTTCGACCACGCTCCCGCCATCGAATCCACGAGAAGAAGAAGAAGGAGAAGAAGAAGAAGAAGAAGAAGAAGAAGAAGAAGAAGAAGAACCAATGCGAGCGTTCGTGCTGTCCAGTCTCATCGGAGACTGACTACAGGCGCGCCTCCCGCATAGCTCTCCGTAACGTAGGCCGAGGAGCTACAGCGCCCCATGCTGATGCGGGGCTCAGCCGCCGAAGGCGGCCTGCAGGTCGGGCGTGGCCCGTTCCCTCAGCCTGGCGGCGATCCGCTGGCGCTCCAGGTTCTGCTGCAGCTGCAGCGCCGCCTGGGGGATGTCGTGCGTCTCGAAGAAGCCGGCGACCTCGTCCACCTGCGCGCGCTCTGACAGGTACTTGATCGCGGCGGTGAGCGTGATGATGTTCGAGCTGGCGAAGCGCTCGTTCAGCTCGTCCCAGCGCTCCGCGATGAAGGACCAGGCCTGCCAGCCCAGATCGCGGTTCAGCGTCGAACGCGCCAGCAGGAACGGGGCGTCCTGCGACCGGACGTCGTCGGTGAGCGTCGCCTCGAGCGTCCGGGCCATCAGCTCGGGCTCTCGGAACGCCGCGAGCGCCTGCAGGTAGCGGATCTCCTCCTGCGGCGTCGCCGGGTCGGCGACCTTCCCGCGGAACCGGTCGTAGTCGGTCGCGTCGCCGTCGGCGGCCACGATCTGCACCGCGGCCGCCGCCAGGTGCGCGTCGATAGCCTCTCCGGCCTCGGCGCCCAGTTCCAGCTCGCGCGCCTGCGCCTTCGCCTCCGGGTCGTCGGCGAGCGTCGCGAGCGCCTGGATCAGTGCTCCGCGCAGCGAGCGGGTCAGGTCGGACTCGTCCCGGCGTGGTTCCCAGCCCAGCCGACGGATCCCCGGCATCACGAGCGCACGGACGGAATCGCGGAAGCGGTCGCGGGGCGCGCCCTCGAGGAACCGGTCGCACCAGCCCAGGCCGGTCAGGATCAGCTGCCAGGTCGGCAGGTCGGTCTCGTCGCGGAAGCCCTCGACGAACCTGCAGAACGCGGACGCCGACGTCGTGCCGTCCACGACCGCCGCCCAGGCGTCGTCGACCAGCGCGTAGCGCTCGAGCGGCGAGAGCTGGTCCAGCGCGCCGGTGATCCGCGCCGCGAGCGCCTCGTCGTAGAACACGCGCACGAAGCTGTGCCCGCCGGCGTTCGCCACGACCACCGCGTCTGCGTCCTTCAGGGGCAGCGACGCGCCCTCGGCCTCGACCAGCAGCGCCTCGGTCCGCGACGAGCCGCCCGGCGCGGTCTGGCGCACCAGCAGCGGGACGGGCCAGGTCGTGTCGTCGGGACGCGACGGCAGGTATCGGCGCTGGCCGAACCTCAGGGTGTCGCCGTCGATCTCGACCGTGATCGCCGGGTAGCCGCCCTGGAAGATCCAGGCGTCCATGATCCGGCGGACCGGCTCGCCCGTCTCCTCCTCGAGCGCATCCCAGAGGTCGTGCGTCTCGGTGTTCCCGTGCGCGTGCTTCGCGAGGTATCGGCGGATACCGTCGCGGAACCGGTCCGGGCCGAGGTACTGCTCGAGCATCCGCAGGATCGAGCCGCCCTTCAGGTACGTGAGCGTGTCGAACATGCCGTTCGCGTCGTCGGGAGAGTGCACGGGGTACTCGATCGGCCGGGTGGTCTCGAGCGCATCGATCTCGAGGGCGGCGGTGCGGTACCGCGCGAACTGGTTCCAGACCTCCCAGTCGGGTCGCCAGGCGTCGACGCACAGCATCGACATGAAGGTCGCGAAGGCCTCGTTCAGCCACAGTCCGTTCCACCAGCGCATCGTGACGAGGTCGCCGAACCACATGTGCGCGAGCTCGTGTGCGACCGTCTCGGCCACGTCCGCCTGCTCGTCGTGCGTCGCGGTCGACGGATCGACGAGCACCGCGATCTCGCGGTACGTGATGCACCCGAGGTTCTCCATGGCTCCCTGGGCGAAGTCGGGAAGCGCCACGTGGTCGACCTTCGCGTCGGGGTACGGATGCCGTAGTAGTCGGCGAACCACGCCAGCGCGTGCTGGCTCACGTCCAACGCGAAAGGCGCGAGCTCCTCCTTGCCCGCAACCACCGCGACCCGCTGTGGCGGGACGGCGCCCGGCCGGTCCACGAGCACCAGGTCGCCCACGACGAACGCCACGAGGTAGGTCGACATCGGCATCGTGTCGGCGAACCTGATCCGCACGCGGCCGTCGCCCAGGTCCTCCCGGGCGACCTCGGGACCGGTTCGATGGCGCCGTCAGCCCGTCACGGACGATCAGCGTGACGCCGTGAACCGCCTTCAGATCGGGCTCGTCCCAACATGGGAACGCGCCGGGCGTCGGTCGCCTCGAAGTGCGTCGTGGCGATCACCTTGTGCGCTCCGCCCGCGTCCTTGTGCGTCGACCGGTAGAACCCGACGAGCTTGTCGTTCAGCTCGCCCGCGAAGTCCAGGTGCAGGTCGCTTCACCTGGGGTCGACCAGCCCGAGAGCGTCAGGTGTGCGCGCTCGGTCTCGATCGAGCCGGACCTCGGCGACCTCGACCGCCCGGCCGTCGCGCGGGATCACGCTGCCGTTCGAGAGCTCCAGGTCGACCGCGTTCACGACGACCTCGGAGACCGGCACGGCGATCGTCACTTCGATGTCCACCGATCCCTGGAACATGCCGCTCTCGAGGTCGGTGTCGATCGCGAGGTCGTACCGCGAGGGCACGACGTCGCGCGGCAGTCGGTACCGGGCCTTCGGAGTCGTCGGTCATGTCGGCGCTCAGTCGTTCACGTAGGTGAGCCAGGCTCGGTAGGCCTCGTTCTCGCCCTTCGTCGCGGCGAAGAACGCGCCCTGCAGCTCCTTCGTGACGGGCCCGCGGTGCCCCTCGCCCACCACCCGGTCGTCGACCTCGCGGATCGGCGTGAGCTCCGCGGCCGTTCCGGTGAAGAAGACCTCGTCGGCGTTGTACAGGTCCGTTCGGACCAGGTTCTCCTCGCGTACCTCGTATCCCAGGTCTCGCGCGATCCGCATCACCGAGCCGCGCGTGATCCCGTCCAGGCACCCCGCCTGGATGGGAGGGGTGGTGAGCGCA
This sequence comes from Actinomycetota bacterium, assembly GCA_046330185.1. Taxonomy (GTDB): domain Bacteria; phylum Actinomycetota; class UBA4738; order UBA4738; family HRBIN12; genus DATBLY01. The sequence continues at coordinate 49,339 of JAXLTF010000010.1, read as the reverse complement.
CCGGCGCGCACGACGAAGACGTTCTCGCCGGAGCCGTCGGTGATGAAGCCCTGCTCGTTCAGCATGATCGCCTCGTCGTAGCCGGCTTTCAGCGACTCGACCTTCGCCAACACGGAGTTGATGTACTGACCGGTCGCCTTCGCCGCGGGCGGCAGCGAGTTCTGCCCGTTGCGGCGCCAGCTGCTGATCTTGATCCGCACGCCCTGCTCCAGCGCGTCCTCGCCCAGGTACGTGCCCCAGGGCCAGACCGCGATGATCACGTTCACCGGGGCGTTCAGCGGGTTCACGCCCATCTCGCCGTAGCCCCGCATCACGAGCGGCCGGATGTAGCAGGCGTCCAGGCCGTTCGCCCGGATGGTGTCCTTCACGCCGTCCGTGATCGCCTCGAGCGAGTGCGGGATCTCGAGGTGGTAGAGCTTCGCCGAGCGGTACAGGCGCTTCAGGTGCTCGTCGAGGTGCCAGACCGCGGGGCCGCGGTCGGTGGCGTAGGCCCGGATGCCCTCGAATACGCCGCTGCCGTAGTGCAGCGCGTGGGAGAGCACGTGGACCTTGGCGTCCGCCCAGTCCACGAGCTCGCCGTCCATCCAGATCTTCTCGACCTGCGTGATCGGCACCGTGGACCCTCCTCTGCTCGACCGGGGGTCCGAAGGCCCCGTAGGCGTTCGCACAGGATATCGGCTGTCCGGCCGCCGCGGCCGGACCTAACCGACCAGGTCGTAGGCGCGCCAGCCGATGTCGTACGACTCCCCGTGCACCTGGTCGAGCGGCCCGAACCGCTCCTGCGCCCAGGCACGGACCTCGTCCGCCAGACCCGGCAGCAGGGCCGGGTCCCAGCTCACGTCCACGAGTAGCGGTTGTTCGCGATCACGTCGACGAAGGCACCCAGGCTCGTGGTCGATCAGCGACCAGGCGCGGTAGGTCGCGCGGCACGGCTCCGAGGACTTCATCGCCGCGTCCAGGGCTCGAACCCGTCCCATCAAACCGACCGGCTCGATCGAGATCCCGGCGAGCTCGGCGAACTGTTCCTGGATCTCGAGCGCGGTCCTCGTACGAGCCCAGGATCGTGACCAGCCGTGCCCGGGCGGCACACGCGGGCGATCTCGGTCAGCGCGCTGCGCCAATCGGGATCAGGTGCAGCACCCACCGCAGGTACGCCTCGTCGAAGGCGTCGTCCGCGAACGGCATCCCGGTCGCGTCGCCCTCGACCAGCGGGAACGGAGACCGGCCGCCCGCCTTGGCCACGAGCCGCTCCATCATCGGTCGGGCCAGGTCGATGCCGACCACCCGGACCCCGCCGGCTGCGAGCGGCAGGGCGACCTGCCCGGTCCCGACCCCGACTTCGAGGATGGGGCCCTTCTCACCGAACTCGGCGCTCAGGACCTCGATCATCTCGCCTTCCGTCTCGGCGAGAACTTCCGGGTCTGGTCGTAGTACGCCGCGGCGCGGTCGAACGCGATGTGGACGTTCCCGGGCGTGGCCTACCCCGAGGAGGGCAGCTCGAGCCGGGGCAGGTCGAAGGACCACCAGTCGACGACGTACCCGCTCGACCGGGCGATCCAGGTCGTCGAACCGCCGGTGGAGCCACGCCCGACCCGGCGGACCGCATGGGTGCGCTGGTGCTGCGACGCGCTCCAGGTCCACGTGTGCGGCCGCGCTCGATGTGATGCAGGAACTGCGCCAGCGTGAGGCCTGGCGCCCCCGGACCGGGGGCAGCCGATGACCACGGGCGCCGAGCATCGCCATCGCGCTCACGAGCGGGGCGGGGTCGTTCGGCGGCAGACCGACCGCGAGCGGCAGACCGCCCGCCTCGTGCAGGAACCGACGCTGCACCTCCTCGTACAGTCCGAGTAGTCGGTGATGCTCGCCAGGAACCGATTCCCCGGGCGCACGACGCGCGACTTCCGCGAGCACGGCCACCCACTCGGGGACCAGCAGGACGACGAGGTAGGCGCCGTCGAACGCGGCGCTGCGGAATGGCAGCCGCGTCGCGTCGGCGATCGCCACACCGATCGTGCCCTGGCGCTCCTTCTCCAAGAGGTTGTGGAGCACGCTCGGACAGGTCGATCCCGTCGATCCGGAACCCTCGCTCAACAACGGGAGCGCCAGGAGACCGGTTCCCGCGCCGACGTCGAGCAAGGACGGCAGCCGCGGAGCGAGCGCGCCAGGAGATCGGGTGGTCTCGACCAGGGCCCACGGAGAGGCCGCCGCGTCTCGTCGTAGAACGGGACGGCGTGGTCGAACGTGCTCGGAGGCTCGCGCTCTGTCAAGTCCTGAATCGCACGTCCATGGCCGGGATCAGCGGAAGCCGAGAGATCAGCTCGTCGACGTCGGCGGGTCACCTGATCGCGACCACGTCGATCGTGGTGCCCGCCGACCGCGCCAGACGGCCATCCTCGCAGACGAGTGGTGCTCCGAGCGCCTCGGCGAGCGCGACGTAGAGCCCGTCGTAGACGAAGAGGCTGTGGTGCCACGTCATCGCGCGAGGCAGGAACGGCAGATGCGGATACCGGACGAGCGCCAGCTCCGACCGCTCGCGCCCAACGTCGAGGCGTGGAGATCACCCGGTTCCGCGGATGGCCCGCACGGCCGTAGGCGCTGTCCTCGAGGACGACCTTGCCGTCCGCGGTGGATCACCGCGGCGATCACCTCGTCGATCGGGACCACCTTCATGCTTGACACACCACCTCATGCGCTTCTCGGCGCGTCAACCCACGGGGATGCGCTTCTCGGGGTCGACGAACGGGGAGCGCCCACACGGTCGCCGACCTTGGACTCGAGGACGATGCGACCTCGAGCTCCAGCGCCGATCGTCATGGCTCGCGGGAACCCACGCGTAGCCGACGTTCCGCTCCAGACGCGGTTGACCAGGCGCCGGCGGTCACACGCTCCGATCCGGTCGACTCCGGCGCATGCACCGGCCACGCGTCGTTCAAGGCCTGTCGGTCATCGGCCACCGTCGATGTCGATCCCCACGAGCCAGGTCGATGCCGCGGTCGCGCAGACGCACCAGCGCCTCCTGCCCGATGAAGGGCTGGGGCTGGTCGAGCTCGACGAACCGCTCCAGCCCGCTCATGCAGCGGCGTGTCCTCGACATCCGCATGTCCGAGCCGTAGTTGAAGATCCCCGGCTCGATCCGGCGGGCCTGGACGGCGCGATCGCGCGGATCTCGTGCGGGCGCCGGTTTCGACCGCGCGCCACAGGCCGTCGCTGTCGCGCGGAGTCCCGCAGGTAGATCTCGTACCCACCTCGCCGGTCCAGCCTGCCCGCGAGACGACGACGGGGATGCTCCCGACCCCGGCCTCTCGCGCAGAAGTAGTAGCGGAGGCCGGCCACGTCGTCGCCGAACAGCGTCCGGATCACGTCCTTCGACCGCGGGCCCTGCACCTGCATCGGCGACAGTCGGCCTCGCGGATCGCGACGTCGAACCCGCGCCCGCAGCCACCCCTGCGACGTACAGCAGCGCGAACGGGCGAGCGCCAGCCAGAAGCGGTCCTCGGCCAGGCGGAGCAGGACCGGGTCGTTCACGATCTCGCCGTCGGCGGCGGTCAGCAGCACGTAGCGGCATTGCATCACGTCGACCTTCGTCAGGTCGCGGCACGTGATTCGCGTTCGTCAGCTCGAACGCGTCCGGGCCTCGATCTCGACGCACCGCTCGACGCTGACGTCCCACATCGTCACGTCGTTCAGCAGCGTGATACTCGGCGACCGGTCGTCGTACAGCGTCGGCAGCAGCATGGTTGTACAGGCCCCAGCTCTTGCAGCCGGCGCGCTTCGTGGCCTCGAAGTACGGCGACTTCCGGTACCAGGGCTGGATGTAGAACGTAGCGGTCTCGACGGCACCGTTCCTCCCGCGCGGTCAGGTTCGGTGCCGCGGACCCTACCGCAGCATCGCTGCGTCACGGGTTGCACCGGCCGCACAGCCGAGGCTCCGCGTGCGAAGCTCCCGCGATGCGGTTCGTGTCGTTCCCGAGGCCGACGTGCCGCGGCCCCTGCGCGAGCAGGTCGTCGCGATCCAGCGGCAGTGGCCGTCGGACGACGAGCTGGACTCGGGGGCCGGCACGACCCCGCGCTGCGGCCGTGGTCCTGCTGCTGGCCTTCGACGGCGACCGCGTGGTCGCCGCCCTCGACGCAGCGTCGAAGGAATCCGAGCACTGCGGGAGCGGTTCGCCGCGAGCGGGCTGAGCGCGGTCGTCACCGACGAGGGTCCGTGGCCGCGGGTACGGCACGCGGCTGGCCGCCGAGGCCCGACGGCTGCTCGCCGAGTTGCGACCTCGATCTTCACGCGACCGAGCTGCAGGCGTTCTACGAACGCGCCGGCTGGGATCACCTGGCCTGGTACGGTCCTGGTCGGCGGGACGCCCGACGACCCTGACCGTCTCGACAAGGTGACGATTGCGGCGTTCTTCAGCGAACGAGCGTGGTGGCCGGCCCCAGTTGTCGGAGCCCGGATTTCGAGCCCATCCGGCCAGATCGACCGGCTCTGGTAGTCGGCGCTCGTTGGCGCCGGGGTCGGCCGGCATCGGTCATCCGCATCAGGTCGTACGCGCGCCCCTTCCGACGGAGCACCTGATCCCAGAGCCGACCCGGGTCGGCGATGAACACGTCCTCGGGGACCGCGGGCTCGACGATCCAGGCGTCCTCGGCGAGCTCCTCGAGCTGGCCGGCGCCCTGCTCGCTGCAGCCGGCGAATACGCGGGCGCGCCGGATCCCGTCGGGACTTCTCCGCGCCGCTGTCGGGCGGCAGGAACCCGATCGAGCCGAGCGCCAACAGCTCGGCGCGCTCCGGCTCGTCGAAGTCCGCGACCACGACCGCCGCCTGCGGCTCCACCGGTCCGATGAACAGCGGCTCGTCGCCGGGCAACGAGCGGGGCGAGCGGGGCACCGCCTCGGCGACCGTCACGTCAGCGGCGCGGTCCAGCACCACCGACGGCGCCGTCTCGGCCGGTGCGCTCGATCAGGACGATCGCGCCGGAAGTTCGATCCTGGCCAGGACGCCCCGGCGATCAGCAGGTTCCCGCGCAGCGACTTCCACGGCCCCATCATGCATGACGCGCTCAGCTCGTCGGGTCGATCACCACGCCCTTGAACCGCGCCAGGTCGCGATCCGTCGAGCAGACCGTCGCGCCGTGCTCGGCGGCCAGGGCCGCGAGATGAGCGTCCATCACGAGCGCCACGGGCGCGTCCCTTCTCGGCTTGGCTCCTGCATGCGCATCCAGCGCGCGGCCGACGGCTGCACGAGGCCGGCGTTCGGGCGTTCCAACCAGGATGAACGAGCGCGATCGCCTGCTCGTCGGGAGCGGGTTCCAGAAGCACGCGAGATCGGTTCCGATCCGGATGAACGCCAGGAGCGAGACCAGCGGAAGCCGACGTCGTCGTCACCGGACAGCGCCTCCTCCAGCCACGCCTCGGCTGGCTGTGCTGGCCGCTCCGGTCGATGGCGTACAGGAGGATGTTCGCGTCGGGGATGATCACCGACGATCCGGTCCGTCCAGCCGGTCCAGGAGCCCTGGATGTCATCCAGGTCGATGCCGGGGCGGAGACCCAGGTCCCGGCACGGGCACCTCGTACGGCCTGGCGTCAGGTACCCGGTTCATCCCGGCACGGATCAGGCCGTTGACGATGTCCCGGCGATTCCCTTGGCGGCGAGCCTCCTCCCGAAGGCGTGCCGCGACGTCGTCCTCCAGCGTCAGCGTCGTCCGTTCTGCCATCGCACGCGAAGTTCTGGAAAGCATCATGGACAGCGCCCAGCCCGCACGTTCGGGTCCTGGCCACCCGGCCGTCGAGCCGGGCGAACCGCCTACGGACGGCGACGATCAGCCGGTAGAGCAGTTGGAAGGCGAACGCCTCGGCGACGCTGCCGAGCAGCACGAGCACGTAGACGCGGGCGAGTCGTCGCCGATCGCGATGCAGTTCAACGGTGAGGGCCATGCCTTCGAGCAGCAGGGCCAGCATCATCCCGGCATCGATCAGGACGGTAGTTCTCGGCCGCGAAGTCCGCGGCCCAGATCCGACTGGATCATCAGGAACAGGGCTCGACGCCATCATTGCCGCGGGCGCCGCGAGCGCGATGAGCGGCGGCTGCCCTTCATCCCGCGCGATGGCGGCACCGCACCACCCCACATGGGCCCGGCCACGAGCGCGGTGACCGTCCACACGAGGTTGCCCCCGCCGAACACGATCCCGCGCACCCCGGTTCTTTATGGCAGGCGACCACCCCGACCAGGAGCGCTAGGCCACCCGCGATCGCCCCTCGTTTCGCCGATGTCGTCCGAGATCCGACGAGGAACGCCGCGAGTCCCCCAGGGGGAAGCGGTGTTGCCCAGGATCCCGAGGGCTCGCCCACCCGCGAGCCCGCTGGCGAGGGTCGAGGCGACGCCGAGCCCCAGGCCGACCGCCGTGATCGCGAACAGGGCGACGCCTTCTGTGGAGGACGTGTCGGCGACGTCGGCCTGGCGGAGCGACTCGGTCATCCGGGAGGTAAGAAGGACCGCCGCGGATCGGTCACCCCTTCTTCTCCGTCGCCGCGGAACGCCACCGAAAACGCCATGCGTCGCTTCGATGGAGGACGACTGGCCGAAGGCCGATCTGCCAGCCGAGCGGGACCTGCTTGCGCGGGTCGAGGAACGGCAGCTCGGTAACCGTCGCCGGCGGACCGTCGGGCGAATGAGCTCGGTGCCCGCCCCAGCCAGCTCCTCGATCAGACCCACGCGTACCCGATGTTCCGCCTTCAGCCGGAACGAGGACGCGGACGTGAGCTTCCCGACGACCGAATCCGGGTTGCGCGCTCGACGGGCCAGAACTCCTCGAGCCACATCCGGAAGGGGTCGCCGTCGAACGTCAGCGCCGACGAGCTTGGTGGTCGACGCCGGTCTCGGCCAGGCGCTGCAGCGCCGGCTTCCCGACGAAGTCGGCGTCCCACTCGATCAGGCGCCCATCCCGGTGACGTGCAGCGGGGTGTCCTCGACGCCCATGTCGTCAGCAAGGTAGTTGAAGATGCCGGCCTCCAGGCGACGCTGGTCCGAAGGCGCGATCGCGCGGATGTCGAGCGGCTTGCCCGCCTCCATCACGCGGTCCCACAGTTGATCCCGCGCGAGCTGTCGCGCAGGTACAGCTCGTAGCCGACCTCACCTGTCCAGCCGGTGCGCGAGACGACGACGGGGATCCCGTCCAGGTCGTCTTCCTGTGCGAAGTAGTAGCGGAGGTCCGCCACCGCGTCGCCGAACAGCGTGCGGATCACGTCCTTCGACCTGGGTCCCTGCACCTGGAGCGGCGAGACGTCCGGCTCGCGCAGCTGCACGTCGAGCCCGGCGAACGCCGCGACGCCCAGGCAGCAGGAAGGCCCGAGTCGGGCGAGCGGATAGAGCCAGTTGCCCAGCCGGAGCAGGATCGGGCTGCTCCACGATGCCGCCGGTCGGCGCGATGATCGGCGCGGTACTTGCACTTGCAGATCTTGCACCGCGACAGGTCGCGGTGATCAGCTGCGTGAAGCGCTCCGCGTCGGGACCGGTGATCTCGACCTGGCGCTCGACCGCGACGTCCCACAGCGTCACGCCGTTCACGAGCGCCCAGTACTCGGTCTCGTCGTCGTCGTACAGCGTGGGGATCAGCATGTGGTTGTACAGATCCCAGCTGGTGCACCCGGCCTCGACCGTGCGCTGCCAGTACGGCGAGCGCCGGTACCACGTGGCCGTGTAGAACGTGAACGAGTACGGCTCCTTCATCTAGGCACGCCTCCTGCGACCGCGCCTGCGGTCGCGCTTGATCTCCCGGACGCAGTTGTAGGCGGGGATGCCGGTGACGCCGCCACCGGCATGCGTGGCGCTCGAGCACTGGTAGAGGCCCCGGATCGGGGTCCGGTAGTCGGCGTAGCCCGGCGCCGGGCGCATGTGGAACAGCTGCTCGGCCGAGAGCTCGCCGTGGAAGATGTTCCCGCCGATCAGGCCCCAGCCCTGCTCCATGTCGTACGGCCCGATCACCTGTCGGTGCAGGATCGAGTCCGTGAACCCGGGCGCCAGCTCGTCGTAGCCCGCGATCACGCGGTCGGCGTAGGCCTCCAGCTCGTCGCGGTGCGGCTCCTGGGACCAGGTGTCCGGCACCCACTGGGTGAACAGCGAGATCACGTGCTTGCCCTCGGGCGCGAGCGTCGGGTCGAGCGAGGTCGGCATCACGCCGTCCGAGAACGGCCGGGTGGCGGGCTTGCCCGATCGCGCCTCCTCGAACCCCTCCTCCAGGTAGGCCACGGAGTGGGCAAGCTCGAACCCGCCCGACAGGTCCGTGAGCTCGGGCAGCGCCTTCAGCACCGGTGCGCGGTCGAGCGCGAGGTTGATCTTCACGACGCCCGAACGCGAGCTCCAGCCCTCGACGTCGCGGACGAAGTCGCCGGGCAGGTCGGCGGCGTCGAGCTGGCGCAGGAACGCTATCTTGGGGTGCGTGGCGGTGAGCACGAGCGGCGAGCGCAGCTCCTCGCCGCCATCCAGCACGACGCCGCGTGCCGACCCGTCGCGCACCAGGATCCGCTCGACCGGCGCCTCGGTCCGGATCTCGGCGCCGAACGACCGCGCGCTGGACGCGATCGCGTCGGCGACCGCGCCCATCCCGCCGATCGGGACCGCCCACGCCCCGACCGTGCCGCTGCCGACGTCGCCGATCGAGTGGTGCGCCATCACGTAGCCGGTGCCGGGCTCGTGCGGGCCCGCCCACGTCCCGATCAGGCCGTTCAGCGACATCACGGTCCGGACCTGGTCCGACTCGAAGAACAGATCGAGGATGTCCGCGATCGACATCGTCATCAGGCGCGTGACGTCCGCGACGCCGCGCACGCCGAGCCCGCGGAACCGCCAGGCGAGCCGCAGCTGCTCAAGCAGGTCTCCCGGCCGCGTCGAGCCGATCCGTGGCGGGGTCGTCATCAGGAGCGGCCCCAGGACGTCGGCGAGGCCTCCGATCCACGCCTCCCAGCGCTCCAGGGCGTCCGCGTCGCGCTTGGAGAACTTCGCGAACTCAGCGTGGTTCTTCTTCGGATCGTCCTCCTCGACGATCGACGACCCGTCGGGGAACGGGACGACGTACGGACCGGTCGGGCGCACCTCGTAGCCGTGGCGCGGCAGCCGCAGGTCCCGGATGATCGTGTCGGGCATCAGGCTCATCACGTAGCTGAGCGTGGTGACCTTGAAGTCCGGCGCCTCGGGCCAGGGGGCCATCGTGTCCGCCGCGCCGCCGACCTTGTGGCGCGCCTCCAGGACGACGGTGCGGGCGCCGACCCTCGCCAGGTAGGCGGCCGCGACCAGGCCGTTGTGGCCGCCGCCGATCACGATCGCGTCGTACGCCTCGGTCATAGGAGCGCCGAGCCCCGGCGCGGGCGCATCCTATCCTGAACGGCCGTTCAACCGTTCATGCCTGGCCCGGCGGCGCGGCCGGCTGCGCGACGACCTCGGCCGCGAGCTCGGTGAGCTCCGCGTCCGGCTCGTCCCCGTGTCCGGCTCGTGCCGGAGCCGAAGGAGCGGGATCAGGATCACGGCCGCGACCGCGGCGGCGATCCCTCCCACCCGGCAGACCTGCTGAGGCCCGATCGCCCGCAGGACCGGCGCGGCGGCCACGTACGCGGCCGCGAGCCCCAGCGACAGCACCGCCTCGAAGGCCGCGTTCGTCCGGCTGCGGACGGCGTCGGGCGTACGGCGCTGCATGATCCCGTTCTCGGCGACGATCGTGAGACCGTCGCAGATCCCCATCACGAGCAGCGACGCCAGCACGAGCGCGAACACCGGGAAGGAGCCGACGCCGAACGCCGCGAGCGCGATGCCCGCCGCGCCCCAGACCATCCACACGGGCTCCGTGCGCGCGTTCATCCAGCGGCCCCCCAGCGTCCCGAGCACGGACCCGGTCCCCCAGCACGCGATCAGCAGGCCGAAGCCGAACGACCCGGCGTCGAACGCCTCCGCCAGGGCCGCGTCCGCGACCATCCCCATCCCCATGCCCATCACGAACACGAGCCAGGCGATCGACATCCGGCGCAACACCGATTCGACGAACAGGAACCGTATCCCGGCCATCAGGCCGCGGTGCTCGTCCGCGCCCTCGCCGCCCCGCTCGTCCTGGAAGCGCCCGTGGATCGAGATGGTGAGCACCAGGGAGAGCAGGAACGTCACGGCGTTCAGCCCGAAGACGAGCGAGGCCCCCGCCGCCGTTCCGGCGAGCAGGCCGCCGATCACCGGGCCGATCGCGATCCCCGAGTGGACGCCCGTCGTCACCAGGCTGTTGGCCCAGGACAGGTCCTCCTCGTCCTCGACCAGCGCCGGGATCGCGGCCCGCGACGACGAGAAGAACGGCTGCTCGGCGATCGCCGAGAGGAACGCGAAGAAGATCAGCCAGACCGGGTCGTCCAGGAACGCCATCACGCCGAACACGACGGCGCAGAACGCCTCGGCGATGATCATGACCTTCTTGCGGTCGAAGCGGTCGCCCAGGATCCCGGTGAACGGCCCGAGGATGCCCGCGACGCCGAACGTGAGCAGCAACGAGAGCGCCTGCATCTTCGGCGAGTGCGTCCGCTCCCAGACCGTGAAGTTGAGTGCCGTGTACGCGGCGGCACCCCCGGTGACGGAGATCATGCGGCCGAACGCCAGCCGGCGGACGTTGGATCTGCTCGAACGGTTCATGGTGCGGCTCCTCGGAAGGTGGACGGTGGGCGGCGTGGGTCCGGGCCGGGCACGGACGCGGGCGGACCGCGTCAGATCGTGCCGGCGTGCCCGGGCGTCACGAGGAACCGCTTCATGAGGGCGCGAGTCTAGCACGGGGTCGCCGTGCGACGGAACGGCTCAGACGGGCAGGTCGAGGAACCGCACGCGCCGCGCGTCGATCGCCTCGGCGATGTAGTCGAGCACGTGCGGCGGCACCGCCGAGTCGACGGTGAGGCACATCAACGCCTCCATCACACCGTCGATCGGCTTGCGGCCCACGTCCATCGTGGCGATGTTCACCTCGTGCTCGCCCAGGATCGTGCCGACCTTGCCGATGATGCCGGGCCGGTCCTCGTAGTTGAAGAACACCATCCGAGGCGCCGGCGTGATCTCGATCCCGAAGCCGTCGACCTCGACGATGCGCTCCGCGGTGCGCCCGATGATCGTCCCATCGACCGTGACCGGCTCGTCGTCGGTTTCGGCCCGGATCGACACCAGGCTCACGTAGTCCTGCGAGACCGTCGAGCGCATCTCCGAGAACTCCAGCCCTCGATCGCGCGCCAGCAACGGGGCATTCACGAACGAGACCGGCTCGTTCACGACCTTGCCGACGATCCCCTTCAGGATCGCGAGCGTCAGCGCACGGGTATCCGCTTCGGCGATCCTTCCCAGGTACGAGCAGACGATCGAGCGCACGCCGCCCTCGGCCAGGCCCGCCACCAGCGAGCCCATCCGCTCGGCGAGCGGCACGAACGGCCGCACGATCTCGGAGACCTCGGCGCCCGCGGAGACGTTCACGGCGTAGGGCACGAACTCGCCGTTCAGCGCCAGCCTCACCATCTCCGCCACCGTCGTCCCGGCCTTGTCCTGCGCCTCGCGGGTGGACGCACCCAGGTGCGGCGTGACGACCACGTTCTCCAGACCGAACAGCGGGCCGTCGGCCGGGCTCGTCGGCGAACACGTCCAGTGCGCGGCTCCCCAGGCGTCCATCCGAGACCGCCTTCGCCAGGGCCTCTCGTCGACGATCCCGCTGCGCGCGGTAGTTGATCAGCCGCGCGCTCCGGCCTTCATCAGCGACAGCTCGCGCCTGCCGATCAGCCCCTCGGTCTCGGCCGTTCGCGGGAGGTGGATCGTGACGAAGTCCGCCTGCACGAGCAGCGCCTCGAGGCTCGGCATCACGTCGACGCCCATCTCCTTCGCCCGGTCCGCCGACACGTACGGGTCGAACGCGATCACGCGCATCCCGAACGCCGCGGCGCGCGCGGCGACCAGCGTTCCGACGCGGCCGAGCCCGATGACCCCGATCGTCTTGTTCGCCAGCTCCACGCCCTCGAAGCGGCCGCGCTCCCACGCGCCGTGCCTCAGGGCGGCGTCCGCCTGCGGGATGTTGCGCGCCTGCGCCAGCAGGAGCGCGATCGTCTGCTCCGCGGCCGAGATCACGTTCGACCGCGGCGCGTTCACGACCATCACGCCGCGGCGCGTCGCGGCCTCGACGTCGACGTTGTCCAGGCCGATGCCCGCGCGCGCGACCACCTTCAGGTTCGGCGCGGCCGCCAGGACGTCGGCCGTGACCTGCGTCTGAGAGCGGACGACGAGCGCGTCGTACGGCCCGATCGCGGACGCCAGGTCGTCCGAGGCGAGCTCGGGCCGCTCGTCCACCTGGAAGTCTCGGCGCAGCAACTCGAGCCCGGCATCGGACAGCTTCTCGGTCACCAGGACCCGCACGCGGCGATCAGCCTTCCGTCTCGGCGAACACGCCCTCGGCCGCGGCGACCGCGGCCCCGCGCTTGACCGGGAACCCCAGCTTCTCGAGCGTCATCTCGAGCGCGGCCAGCCCGCGCAGGATGTCGAGCTCGCTGAAGTAGCCGAAGTGGCCGATCCGGAAGACCCTGCCCTTCAAGGGCCCCTGGCCCGGCGCCAGGACCACGCCGTGGTCCGCCCGGATGCGGTTCGCGATCGTGTCCGCGTCCAGCCCCTCCGGGGCGCGGATCGCGGTCACGGTCCAGTTCGTGTCCAGACCCTCCCCGAACAGATCCAGGCCCAGCGCCTTCGCGCCCTCCTTGACGGCGCGCGAGAGGGAGGCATGCCGGACCAACGCGGCATCGAGGCCGTCCTGGAAGTAGAGCTCCAGGGCCGCGTGCAGGCCCTGCATCACGCTGATCGCCGGCGTCCACGGGTTCTCGGGATCCGGCAGCTCCGCGAACCGCTCGTAGATCGACCAGTCGAAGTAGAAGCGCGGGTTCGTCGCGGTCGAATGCGCCTCCCAGGCGCGCGGGGAGATCGCGACGAACGCGATCCCAGGGGACGCCGACAGGGCCTTCTGCGAACCACCCACCGCGACGTCGATCCCCCAGCCGTCGAACTCGAACGGCACGGCGCCGAGCGAGGACACCACGTCGACGACCACCATCGCGCCCGCCTCGTTCGCCACCTCCGCCAGCTCGCGGATCGGCTGGATCACGCCGGTCGACGTCTCGCTCTGCGTGAGGAGCACCGCCTTCACGGGGTGCTCCGCCAACGCGGCCGCGACATCCGCCGGGTCGATCCGGCGGCCCCAGTCGTACTCGATCGTCCGCACGCTCAGGCCGAACGCCCGGGCGAGTTGCCGCCACCGGTCCGCGAAGAAGCCCGCGAGCGGCACGAACACCTCGTCGCCGGGCGAGAAGCAGTTCTGGATCGCAGACTCCAGGCCGCCGGTACCGGACGACGTCATGAGCAGCACGTCGGCGCGTTCGGTCCGGTAGAGCTCGCGCAGCCGGTCGGTCACGTCGCGCATCAGGTTCCCGAACCCGGGACCGCGGTGGTAGACGAGGGGGCTCCCCTGCGCCAGGAGCACCTCGGGCGGTATCGGGGTGGGTCCGGGGGCCAGGATGATCTCGGGCCTGTCCACTGCGCACGCTCCTGCTCGGTATCCGGCCGGTCGAAGCCGTCCCGCGGCTCGAGGACCAAGGTTATCAAGGGGTCCCGGAGGCACGATTCCGCAAGTCGGGGCGCGCCGACCGCACACGCCTCCGTATCATCGGGCGGGCCGCGGAGAGGGGCGGTCCTTCCTCCGTCCATGGCGACCTTCCGGTTCCTGCTGAAGCGCTCCGTCGCCCAGCGCCTGCTGGGGCTCGCCGTCGTGGTCACCCTCGCGTTCAGCATCGGCGTCCTGGTCGCGGGCCCCATCTACGCGGACGCCGCGCGCGAGGCGATCCTCTCGTCCGCGCTCCGCGACGAGGACGTCACCGTCACGAACGCCCGGATCCAGGTCTACGGCGGCCCCGACTTCGACTGGGCGGCCGCGGACGCGGCGATCGTCGAGGCCACGGCCGGCTTGCCTGTCGGAACGATCGTCGACCAGGGCGTCTCGACGGTCCGGCTGGGCGGCGAGGACGGCCCGTCGGTCCCGCTGCTGTTCCGAGACGGTGCCGAGGATCACCTGGAGTTCCGGGGCGAGCCGCCCGGCGCCGGGCAGGCCGCGCTGCCGGTGGGCGCGGCGCCCGGTGTGCGGATCGGCGATGCCATCGACCTGGTCGGCCCGGCGGACGACGTGGTCACGCTCGAGGTTTCTGGGCTGTTCGAGGATCCCCCACGCGACCGGTTCTGGTTCGGCGGACGGAGCCCGTTCCCGCCGCCGGACTCGACGCAGCCCTCGCCCGTGCTGGTCTCGCGCGACACCTCCCTGCAGACCGCGGAGGAGCTGGGGCTCACGACCGAGTACGCCTGGGACGTCTACCTGGATCTCGCCGGCGTGCCGTTCGGAACCGTTCGGACGATCCCGGGGCAGCTGCGGCAGATCGAGAGCCAGCTCAGCGCCGAGCCGGAGCTGTCCCAGGTCCGGGTCGCCAGCGGGCTCGGCACGCTGATGGCGGTCGTTGAACAGCGCGTCCAGAACCTGCGCGTCCCCATCCTGCTGGTCGTCTTCCAGATCGGCGCCGTCACGCTCGCGGTCCTGGCCGGCGTGGGGGCGCTGACCCTGACTCGCCAGGCGTTCGAGCTCTCCGTGCTTCACAGCCGCGGGTTCTCGAGCCGGAAGCTCCTGCTGGCACAGACGTTCCAGGCCGGCGTCGCGGCGCTCGTCGCGTACCCGCTGGGACTGCTGATCGGGATCGCGCTGGCGAAGCTCGCCGGCCACTCGAACGGCGCGCGGCTGCCCGGCGTGCTGTTCCCCGTGGACCTGTCGGGACCGGCGCAGGTCCTGGGTCTCGTCGCCGCGGCGGCGGGCGCGCTGATCCTCGTTCTGCTGTCGATCCCGCTCGTGAGGCGGACCGTCCTGGAGGAGCGACGCGCGGCGTCCCGCGAGGACCGGCCGCTGCTCGCCCGGCTGCCGATCGAGCTGATCGTCCTGCCGGTCGGGATCTTCGCCTTCATCCAGCTCCGCGGCGGGACGAAGCCCGAGCCGGGCTCCGGCACGATCGACCCACTCGTGCTGCTCGCGCCCACGCTGCTGCTGTTCGCCGCCTCGTTCCTCGCGCTGCGGTTCCTGCTCTTCGTGTTCCGGCGCTCGGACCGGCGGATCGGGAGGACGCGGCGGCTCCCCCTCTACCTGGCGGGGAGGCGGCTCGGACGCGCGCCGGGCACCGGCTTCGCCGCGGCACTGCTGCTGCTGCTGGCCATGGGCCTGCTGGTCGTGTCGACCTCGTACCGAGCGATCGTCCTGCGGAACCACGAGGACTCTGCGCACAACCAGATCGGGGCGGACTGGCGCGTGAACGTCACGCCGCCCGCCGACGTCCTGGGCGCGTTCGGGACCATGCCGCCGAACACGACGCCGGTCGTGCGGGCGGAGCCCTCGCTGGAAGGAGGCTCCTTCTCGCTCCCTCCCCCCGCGTACGGGATCGACCCCGCCACGTACGCACGGGGCGGATGGTGGCGGAGCGACTTCTCGGCCATGCCGCTACCGGAGATCCTGGCCGCCCTCGAGACCGAGCCGATCGGCTACGAGGTGCCGCCGGGCGCCTCGGTCCTGCACGTCGAGCTGGAAGCATCCGAGGCCGAGTCGCGGCTCACGCTCACGGCGACGGCCCTTCGGACCGACGGCACCGTGGCGACGGCGGAGCCTCTGCCGATCGAGGAGGGCGTCGCCGGGTACGACCTGCCGATCGACGGCGCGGAGCGGCTGCTGTCGATCACCCTGTACGCCGAGACCACGCTCGACCTGCCGTTCGACCTCTCGGTCGCGTTCGCGGAAGCGGACGTCGACGGGACGCCGCTCCCCCTCGACGCCTGGGAGCCGATCACGTGGCGCGGCAGCGAGGGCACCCTCGAGCCCGAGGGGGCCGGCTACCGATACGACTTCCACCCGGGGGCCGGCAACGTCGTGGGCGGCATCACGCCCGCCTCGCCCCCGCTGCCCGCGCTCGTCTCCACGAACGTCGCCTCGGGGCAGGGCGACGTCATCCCCGTCACGCTCGGAGGGCTGCACCTGGAGCTCGACCGGGTCGCGGTCGCCACCCAGTTCCCGAGCAACGTCCCGAACGCGCCCTTCGTGGTCGTGTCGGCGCCGGCGCTGCTGGAGCGCGAGCTCGCGATCCCGGAGGCCGGGCTGACGCTGAACGAGGCGTGGGCGATGGGCGCCGCCGACCCCCGCCCCGCGCTCCGGGAGCGCGGTTTCCTGACCGGCTCGACGGTCCGCGCCGCCCCGATCGAGGCGATACTGGCGCAGCTCCCCCAGAGCCTGGCGGTCGGCATGAACTACACGGCGGCGGTCGGCGGGCTGCTGCTGGTCGTGATCGGCGTCGCCGCCGGGCTCTACTTCGCCCAGCGCCGGCGGGACTACGAGTTCGCCGCGCTGCGGGCGATGGGTACCGACCGGCGGCAGATCCGGCGGGCGCTCGTGCTCGAGCAGTCGGTCCTGCTGGGGTTCGCGGTGCTCGCGGGGTCCGGGCTGGGGTACCTGCTGCTGCGCCTCGTGATGCCCTACGTGGGCACGAGCCTGGGCGTGTCGTACCCGCCGCCGGTGCTGGTGCTCGACTGGCGATCGATGCTGATCGCCCTGCTGGCCATCGTCATCGCGACGGGTCTGGGGCTGGCGCTGGCGCTGCGGGCGCTGATGCGAGCTTCCGTGACGGGCGTCCTGCGAGGAGAGGCGGAATGATGTCGCTGGAGGAAGGCCGCCCATGAGCATGGTGAGCGCCGAGTTCTTCGCTCCCGATATGCGCGACGCGCTGGCGCGGCTGCGTCACGTCTACAAGGTCTACCGGATCGGCGACACCGGGGTCGTGGCGCTGGGCGGCGTCGACCTCGACGTCGAACGCGGCGAGTTCCTGGCGGTGGTGGGCCCGAGCGGCGCGGGCAAGTCCACGATCCTGAACCTGCTGGGCGGGCTCGACCGCGCATCGGCCGGCTCGGTCGAGGTCGACGGCCGCGACCTGGGGCTGCTGTCCGACGATGAGCTCACGCGCTACCGGGCCGAGCGGGTGGGGTTCGTGTGGCAGGGCACGGCCGCGCAACCTGGTCCCGTACCCTCGGTCCGCGAGAACGTGCGCCTGCCGTCGGCCCTGCACGAGGGCGTCGCGACCGACCGGCGCCGCGGCGCCGACGAGCTGCTGCGGCTCGTCGGCCTGGGCGAGCGAGCCCGCACACGGTCGGCCAGTTCCTCGGGCGGCGAGCAGCAGCGGGCCGCGATCGCGGTCGCGCTCTCGAACACGCCCGCGTTCCTGCTGGCCGACGAGCCCACCGCCGAGCTGGATTCGGTCTCGGCGTCGGCGGTGATGGACGCGTTCCGCGCCGTGAACCGGGAGTTCGGCGTCACGATCGTGATGGTCACGCACGACCTGGCGGCCGCGCGCCGGGCCGACCGGCGATCCGCGTGCGCGACGGCCGCGTCCTGCACGAGGGCTCCGCGGTCGCACCCATCGCTGAGGACGGCAGCATCCGCCTGCCGGAGGAGGCGGTGGCGATGCTGGGCGGCGGCGAGCTCGAGGCCGAGGTCGGCGCGGACGAGGTGTGCCTGCGGCGCCGAGCGAGACCGGCCATGGCTCGAACGGGAGCCCTGCTCGCGGCCACCGGGATCGTCAGGCGTTACGCCGGGGCCGGCGGCGTGCTCGCGGTCCGCGGCGCGTCGCTCGCCCTGCACGCGAAGGACTTCGTCGCGCTGATGGGGCCGTCGGGCTCGGGCAAGACCACGTTCATCGGGGTGATGACCGGCCTCGACCGTCCCGACGAGGGCGAGGTGACTTGGGCGGGCCGGCCGATCGGCTCCCTCTCCGACGACGAACGCCGGACGCTGCGGCGCACCGACATGGGCGTCGTGTTCCAGAGCTTCGGGCTCTGCCGACGTTGTCGGCCGTGGAGAACGTCGAGCTGCCGTTGCGGGTCGCCCGCGTGCCGCTCGCCGAGGCGCGCGAGCGCGCGAGCGGCTGGATCGAGCGGCTCGGCCTGGCCGACCGCGCCGACAACCGGACGTTCGAGCCTCGGCCGGCCAACAGCAGCGCGCGTGGCCGTGGCCCGCGCCCTGATCGCCGAGCCGACCGTGGTCCTGGCGGACGAGCCGATCGCGGAGGTCGACACCGAGAACGCCGACCTGATCCTGGACGCCCTGTGGGACGTGATCCGGCGCGGCGGTGCGGTGCTCGCCGCAACCCACAACCCCGAGGCGCTCCGGTACGCGAACCGCGTGGTGCTCTTCCACGACGGCGTCGTGCAAGCCGAGGGGACGCCAGAGGAGCTCGCGGGCCAGCTCACGACCGACTAGTCCAGCTCAGACTAGGCGTACGACTCGCCGGCCCGCCCGGCGGCGATCAGAACCGCAGAGAGTGCCAGACGTCCTCGGCGGGCATCGACAACGCCGAGACGTCGAGGTCCTTGGCCGGGCGCGGCCGTCGCAGCAGGACGTCCAGGAGCGTCCGGCGGCCGGCGCGACGGAGACCTGCAACGCGGCGGCGTCGCGCCGCGCTCCAGCACGCGCCGCTGGCGCTCGAGGTCGCACGTCGGGTGACCGATCACGGGGCTCAGGTGCACGGCACATCATCCCTCATCGACCGGGATCAGCGTGCGGAGGTCGAAGCCGGGATCCTCCAGCACGGCCGGGTCGGGCTGCGCCTGCCGGCGGATCAGCTCGAGCGAGCGGCGGACGTCGCGCGGGTGGTCCATGGAGACGGCGCCACGCAGGGCGCCGTCCTCGTCCAGCAGGGAACGCGCAGAACGAGCGCTCCTCGATCGAGCCGCGCACGACCATCCGGCCCACGTCGGCGCGAACCCCGCCATCTGGATCTGGCAGTCGTACTGGTCCGACCAGAACCAGTGCGGGTCGTCGAACGCCGCCGGCTCGCCCATCAGCGCCCGCGCGGCGTGCGTGCCCATCTTGATCGCGTTGTCGTAGTGCTCGACGCGCAGCGGCCCGAACACGGGATGGTCGTGGCGCGCGACGTCGCCGATCGCGAACACGCCGGGGATCTCGGTCTCGAGCGTCGGCCCGACCGGGACACCGCCGCCCTGATCGAGCCCCGTGCCGGCCAGCAGCTCCACCGCAGGCTCCGTGCCGACGCCCACGACCGCCAGGTCCGCTTCGATCGTCGCGCCCGAGCCGGTCACGACGCGTTCCAGCCGCCCGTCGCCCTCGAAGCGGTCGACCGTGTCGTGGAACCGCATCGTCACGCCGTTGTCGCGGTGCAGACCCTCGACCGCTCGCCCGATCTCGGGACCCAGGACGCGGTACAGCGCGGTCTCGAAGACCTCGACCACGGTCACCTCGCACCCCATGGCTCGCAGCGACGCGGCTACCTCGGCCCCGATGAACCCCATCCCCACGCACACGGCGCGGGCGCCGCCGGCGGCCGCCTCGCGGATCCGGTCGGCGTCGCCGATGCGGCGCAGGTCGAAGACTCCGGGCAGGTCGGCACCGGGCGCGTCCACGCGCCGGTTCCGGCTGCCGGTCGCGATCACGAGCCGCGAGAACGGCGATCGCTCGCCGCCCGACAGGATCACCGCGCGGTCGCCGGGATCGAGCTGGACCGCTCGCGTGCTCCACCGCGCGTCGACGCCGTGGTCCGCGTACCAACGCTCGGGCCGCACGAACGCATCGTCGATCGGAGACTCGCCCCGCAGGTACTCCTTCGACAGCGGCGGGCGCTCGTACGGCGCGTGCGGCTCGGAGCCGATCAGGACCAGCGGGCCATCGTAGCCGCCGTCGCGGAGCGAGCCGACCGCGGTCGCGCCGGCCAGGCCGGCCCCGACGATGACGATCGGAGCCTCGCTCACCCCAGGTCGACCTGGAGCTCGCCGTTGACCTCCCGCACCGCGTAGGTCGCGATGGGCCGCGTGGCCGGCGGGTTCAGCGGCGCCCCGGTGGCGAGGTCGAACACGCTGCCGTGGCACCCGCAGACGATCGACGCGCCTTCGAGCTCGTCGCCGTCCGCCAGGTTGCATCGGCGGTGGCTGCAGACGTCGCTCACCGCGAACAGGGTCCCGTCGACGCGGGCGACCGCGACCTCCACCCCGTCCACGGCGAACGGCGCCACCTCGCCGTCTGGCACCTCGTCGGCGCGGCCGACCGTCACGAACCCCATCCCCGGCCTCCTCGTGCGCCCGGAGCTTACCCAGGCATCGGCGGGACGCCGCCCGGGGGCGTACCTGCCGTCGGCCGGGCGGCCGGCTGCGCGCTCGGCGGCGCGCGTCCGGGCGCGCAGCACGTAGATCAGCGCGAGCGCCAGGTAGAACGCCGCGAGCACCAGCAGCCCCTGCCGGAACGTGATCGGGAGCAGCGCGGGCAGGAAGGCGCCCACGACCCAGGCGAGTTGGAACACGACCTCGTAGCGCACGAACACCCGGCCCATCGCCCCCTCCGGCGCGTGGCGCTGCATCAGGCTCTGGAACGCGAGCCGTCCGAGCTCGGTCGTCCCGCCGGCGACGAACGCGTAGATCAACAGCAGCGGCAGCCCGAAGACCTCGGAAGCGAGCAGCGCGCCGATCGCCGCCGCCGAGACGCACGCGATCACCACGCCTTCCTCCCGCGTCTCGGTGGGCAGCGTCGGCGCCACCAGGTCCGCGACCAGACCGCCGATCAGGCTCGCCGCGGCCAGCACGCCGAACCACCAGAGCGGCTCGCCGCCGCGCCTGAGCGCGAACGCGAGCAGGAACAGCAGGAACCCGCTCGCGGCCCGCATCCCGACCGCGCCGATCGCGGGTCCCGTGAGCGCCGGGATACGCCCGCGCCGGCCGACCGGGGGCTGCCGCTTCGGCGCGACCCCCGGATGCGGCAGCCGCAGGTTCAACAGCGCGGACACCGCGTAGGCGACGGCCGCCAGGTAGATCGGCCCCGTGGCGCCCCAGAGCTTCAGGAACAGGTACCCGAAGGGGGCGGCCGAGATCGCCCCGGCCACCGCTATCCGCCCGAGGCGGGCGTTCGCGCGCATCAGGCCGTCCTCGGGCGCCGCGTACGCGATCGTCAGGCCGTTCTTCGTGATCGTGTGGATCTTCGAGAGCACCAGCAGGATCAGGGCGGCGGGGAACAAGACGAGCGTGCCCACGCGCGGGGCGGCGTAGATCGCGACGACGGCCCGCGCGGCCGCCGCGGCGAACGAGACGAGGCGGCGCGGCCCCGCGCGATCGAGCAGCGGCACCAGCAGCGGGCCCGCGAGCGCGAGCGGGAGCATCGTTAGCAGCAGGTACAGCGCGACCTTCGGCTGCGCCTCGCCGACCGGGAGCGAGAAGAAGACGGAGTCGGCCAGCGAGATCGCGAGCAGTGCGTCGCCGGCGACGCTGGTGAAGTGGCACAGGCCGTAGCGGTCGAGCGGCTGCTCCGAGCGCCACATGCGGCGCAGCGGCCACACGATCGACCTTGCGGCCCCCACGACCCCCAGCAGCACGAGATGCCACCAGGGATACCGCTTGGGCGGGGTCGAGCCGACGCGCACCCGCGCCGCCCGGAGCTACCCGTGCAGGCGCTCGCGCAGGAGCGCCTGCGCGAGCTTGGGATTGGCCGACCCGCCGGAGCGCTTCATCACCTGGCCGACCAGGAACCCGAGCACGCTCTCCTTGCCGCCCCGGAACGTGGCCACCTCGTCGGGGTGTTCGGCGAGGATCTCGTCGACGATCGCCCCGAGCGCGCCGGTGTCGGACACCTGCCGCAACCCGCGACGGTCGACGATCGCCTCGATGGTGTCGCCGGTCTCGAACGCCTCCTCGAGCGCCTGCTTCGCGCCGGCGCCCGAGATCTCATCTTCGTGCAGGAGGGCGACCAGGTCCGCCACCTGCCGTGCGGTGACGGGTGCGTCCGCGAGCGGGAGGCCCGCCTTGTTCGCGAGGCCCGCGACGTCCTGCGTGATCCAGTTCGCGGCGGCGGGAGCGGGGGCGCCGAGCGCGATGGTCGCCTCGAACAGGGCGACCGCGCCGCGGTCGCCCACCAGGACCCTGGCGACCTCGGGCCTCAGCCCGAGGTCGCGCGCGTACCGCTCCCGACGGGCCCTCGGCAGCTCCGGCAGGGCCGCGCGCAGCTCGTCGATCCACGCCGGCTCCGGGGCGAGCGGCGGGATGTCAGGCTCGGGGAAGTAGCGGTAGTCGAACGCCTCCTCCTTCGAGCGCATCGACTTCGTCGTCCCCGAGTCCTCGTCCCAATGCCGCGTCTCCTGCACGAGCGGCTGCCCCGCCTCGAGCGCCGCGACCTGCCGGTCGGCCTCGAACCGCAGCGCGCGCTCGAGCGAGCGGATCGAGTTCATGTTCTTGATCTCGACCTTCGTGCCCAGCGCCTGCGAGCCCGCCGGGCGGATGCTGATGTTCGCGTCGCAGCGGAGCGATCCCTCCTCCATCCGGACGTCGCTCACGTCGAGCGCCTCGAGGGTCGAGCGGAGCTCGCGCAGGTAGGCGGCCGCCTCCTCCGCCGAGCGGATGTCGGGCTCGCTGACGCACTCGACCAATGGCACGCCGGCGCGGTTGTAGTCGACGAGAGCCGAGTCGGTGTCGTGGATCCTCCCACTCGCGCTCCCGTGGGTCGTCTTGCCGGTGTCCTGCTCCATGTGCACACGCGTGATGCCCACGCGCGTCGTGGAGCCGCCGGGCAGGTCGACGTCCAGGTGCCCCCCGACGCAGACCGGCAGGTCGTACTGGCTGATCTGGTAGTTCTTCGGCATGTCCGGGTAGAAGTAGTTCTTCCGGTGGAACAGCGACCTGGGCGCGATCGTCGAGCCCAGCGCCAGCCCGATCGTGACGATCGAGGCGATCGCGGCCGCGTTCGGGACCGGGAGCGACCCGGGGTGGCCGAGGCAGACGGGACAGACGTTCGTGTTGGGCTCGGCGCCGAACGCGTTCGGGCAGCCGCAGAACATCTTCGTCCGCGTGTTGAGCTCGACGTGGCACTCGAGCCCGATCACCGTCTCCCACGCTGGCATCGACCGGAGCGTACCGGACCGTCCCTCCTATCATCCCTCGATGAGCACGCGGACCGGACCGGGCGCCGGCGCTCCCAGCGCCGGCCGGATCTGGCTCGCCCTGGGCATCGTCTACGTGGTCTGGAGCACCACGTACCTGACGATCAGCGTGGTGAACGAGACGATCCCGCCCCTGCTGGGAGCCGGGGTCCGATTCACGATCGCCGGCGCCGTGCTGTACGCCTGGGCGGTCCGGCGCGGCGACCGCGAAGGGGACAGGCCCGGACCCCGACAGTGGCTCGCGGCGTCGGTCGTCGGCGTCGGGCTGATCCTGTGCGGCAACGGGTTCGTTGCGCTGTCCGAGCGGACGGTGCCCACGGGCATCGTCGCGCTGCTGATCGCCCTCGTGCCGCTGTGGATGGCGCTGATCGACCGGATGCTCGGCAACCGCCGGATCGACGGGCGGACGTTCCTCGGGCTCGGGCTCGGTTTCGGCGGCGCGGCGCTGCTCGTGAGCGGCAACGCCCTGCATGGCGCGGTGCCTCCGAGCGGGATGTTGCTGGCGGTCGTGGCGTCGCTCTGCTGGGCGTCCGGATCGCTGTACTCGCGCAACGCGCCGCTCCCCCGCCGGCCGCTCGTGGGCATCGGGATGGAGTTCCTGGCCGGCGGGGTGGCGCTGTTCGTGGTCGCGGGGTTCAGGGGCGAGTTCGGGCAGCTCGACGTGGGATCGGTCTCGCGCGCCTCGGTGCTCGCTTCCATCTACCTGATCGTGATCGCCTCGTGGATCGCGTTCGCCTCGTACCTGTGGCTGCTGCGGGTCGCGCGCACGTCGCTCGTCTCGACGTACGCGTACGTGAACCCCGCGTTCGCCGTCATCCTGGGCGCCGTGTTCCTGGGCGAGGCCATCGGTTGGCGCACGATCGTCGCGGGCGGCGTGATCCTCGTCGCCGTGATGCTGATCATCTCGGCGGGCGGCGCGGCCCGCGACGACCTGGAGGACCTGGAGGCGGAGGTCGGCGTGCCGGCCGACGCCGAGCTGGACGGAGAAGGTCCCGGCTCAGGCGGCGTGGAGCAGGGGCGGGCGGAGCTCGAGCCCCAGGTCGAGCTCCAGGACGTGCGCGACGCGGAGCAGCCGCGCCTCCTCGAGGACGGGGGCGGTCAGCTGCAGCCCGACGGGTAGGCCGGCGCCGTCCAGGCCGCACGGCACGCTGATCGCCGGCACCCCGGCCAGGTTCGCCGGGATCGTGAACACGTCCGATAGGTACATCGCCATCGGGTCGTCGGCGCGTTCCCCGATCCGGAACGCGGTCGTCGGCGAGGTCGGCGAGACCAGGACGTCGAACCGCTCGAAGGCGGACCGGTAGTCGCGGATGATCAGCGTCCGGACCTTCTGCGCCTGCCCGTAGTACGCCTCGTAGTAGCCGGCCGACAGCGCGTAAGTGCCGAGCATGATCCGGCGCTTCACCTCCGGCCCGAAGCCCTGGCCGCGCGTCGCGGACATCATCGCGACCGAGTCGGAGAAGTCGCCCTCGGCGCGGAAGCCGTAGCGGACCCCGTCGTAGCGCGCAAGGTTCGACGACGCCTCGGACGGCGCGATCAGGTAGTACGCGGACAGGGCGTAGTCCGCATGCGGCAGCGCGACCTCGCCGACCTCGGCCCCCAACGCCTGGACGCGGTCGACCGCCGCGCGGATCGCGTCACGGACGCCGGGCTGGACGGCCTCGCCGAACGTGCCCTCGAGCACGCCGATCCGCAGGCCGGCCAGGCCGGCCAGGCCGTCCGGCCCGTCCAGGGCCGCGACGTAGTCGGGCACCTCGGCGTCGACGCTGGTCGCGTCGCGCGGATCGTTGCCCGCCAGCTCGCGCAGCAGGACCGCGGCGTCGCGGACGCTCCGCGTGAACGTGCTGACCGTGTCGAGCGAAGACGCGAACGCGATCAGCCCGTACCGGCTGACCCGCCCGTACGTCGGCTTCATCCCCACGACGCCGCACAGCGATGCGGGCTGTCGCACGGAGCCGCCGGTGTCGGTCCCGAGCGCCCATACGACCTCGCCGGCCGCGACGGCCGCCGCGGAACCCCCGCTCGACCCACCCGGCACGGTGTCCAGGTCCCACGGGTTGTGGACCGGGCCGAACGCCGAGTTCTCGTTCGACGAGCCCATCGCGAACTCGTCGCAGTTCGTCTTGCCGACCAGCGCCGACCCGGCGCCCGACAACCGGACCCACGCCGTGCAGTCGTACGGCGGGACGTAGCTCTCGAGGATCCGCGAGCCGCACGTCGTGCGGATACCCCTCGTCGTCAGGACGTCCTTCAGCGCGATCGGGATGCCGGCGACCATCGACCGCGACGCGCCCGTCAACGCGTGGGTGTCGACCGCCTCGGCGCGCTCCAGGGCGACCTCCGGCGTCAGCGTCAGGAACGCCTTCACCCGCTCGTCGACGGCCTCGACCCTGGCGAGGCTCGAGCGGACGATCTCGACGGACGAGACCTCGCCGGCGGCGAGCTCCGCGGCCAGCTCGGAGCCGGTCAGGTCGCAGAGCTCGCTCACGAGCCCGTCTCCGCGATCCTCGGCACGCGGAAGCGCTCCTCGGCGGCGTCCGGCGCGTTCGCGAGCGCGGCCGCCTGCTTCAGTCTCGCGTCCGGAACGTCCTCGCGCAGGACGTTCGTCCGCTCGATGGCCGACGCGGTCGGCGGCACGTCGTCCGCGGCCACCTCGCCGACCTTCGCGGCGTGCTCCAGGATCGCGCCGAGCTGCTCGCGCAGCCGGACCTTCTCGTCGTCCGAAAGGTCCAGGCGCGCGAGCTTCGCGACGTGCTCGATGTCGATCTCGACCGGCATGGCGCGAAGTCTAGCGACGGCCCACGATCTCAGCCCTCGAGCCGGCGCGCGAACTCGGTTTCGTCGATCACCTCGACGCCGAGCTCGAGAGCCTTGTCGTACTTCGAGCCGGGGCTCTCGCCGGCCACGACGAAGGCGGTCTTCTTCGAGACGCTCGACGTGACGCGAGCGCCCGCGGCCTCGGCACGCGCGGTGGCCTCCTCGCGCGACATCGTCGCCAGCCCGCCGGTCAGCACGAGCGATACGCCGTCGAGCGGCCTCGGCCCCTCGTCGACGGCTGTGCGTTCGTCCCGCATCCGGACTCCCGCGGCCCGGAGCTTCTCGATCAGCGCCACGTTCTCGGGGTCGTCGAACCACTCGCGGACGCTGGCGGCGATCTCGGGCCCGATCGAGGGCACCGCGTCGATGGCGTCCTCGCCGGCCGCCATCAGCGCGTCGATCGAGCCGAACGCGTCGGCCACAACCTGCGCCACGTGCGAGCCGACGTGGCGGATGTTCAACCCGACCAGCAGGCGCCAGATCGGGCGATCCTTCGACGCCTCGACCTGGGTCAGGACGTTCGCGATCGCCTTGTCCTTGAAGCCGGGGATCTGCTCGAGCTTGGCGGCGTCGAGCGCGTAGATGTCGGCCGGGTCCTCGATCAGGCCCTTCTCGAGCAGGCGCATCACGGTCATGTAGCCGAGGTGCTCGATGTCCATCGCGCCGCGCCCCGCGAAATGGAAGAGCCACTCGATGCCCTGTGAGGGACAGCCGCGCTTGTTCGGACAGCGCCAGTCCGCCTCGCCCTCCTTGCGCACGAGCGGCGTGCCGCAGGATGTGCACGCCGTCGGGAACTTCCAGCGACGCGCGCCGCGCTTGCGCATCGACAGGACCGGCCCGACGATCTCGGGGATCACGTCTCCGGCCCGCCGCACGATCACGTGATCGCCCCTGCGCACGTCCTTGCGCGCCACCTCCTGCTCGTTGTGCAGCGTGGCGTAAGTGATCGTGACGCCGCCGACGAACACGGGCTCCAGCACGGCGAACGGCGTCACCTTGCCGGTACGACCGGTATGGACGTCGATGTCGCGCAGCAGCGCGGTGCGCTCCTCCGGCGGGAACTTGAACGCGATCGCCCATCGCGGGGCGTTCGACGTGGCGCCGAGCTCGCGCTGCAGGTCGGTCTGGTCGACCTTCACGACCGTCCCGTCGATCTCCCAGTCCACCGAATGCCGGTGCTCCTGCCAGTACGACAGGTACCGCTTGACGCCGTCGATCGAGTCGCGCCCCTCCGTCGTTGGCGGCACCGGCAGCCCGGCCTTCGCCGCCCAGTCCAAGAGCTCCAGGTGCGAGTCGAACGACACGCCCTCGGCCGCTCCGAACGAGTGCACCCACATCCGGAGCGGCCGCGACGCGGTCACCCTGGGGTCCTTCTGCCGGAGCGACCCGGCGGCGGCGTTGCGGGGGTTCGCGAACACCCGCTGCTCCGTCTCCAGCAGGCGCTCGTTCAGCTCCTCGAACGCCTTCACCGGCAGGTAGACCTCGCCGCGCACCTCGATCGCCGCGGGAGGATCGTCCAGCTCGAGCCGCCGCGGCACCCCGCGGACGGTGCGGATGTTGGCGGTGATGTCCTCGCCGATCCGGCCGTCCCCGCGGGTCGCGGCCTTCGTCAGGACCCCGCCCTCGTACGTCAGCGCGCACGCGACGCCGTCGATCTTGAGCTCGCAGGCGTAGCGCGCGCCCTCGCCGACCGCGCGCTCGACACGCGCCGCCCACGCGTCGATCTCCTCGAACGAGAACGCGTTGTCGAGCGAGAGCATGGGCGCTCGGTGCTGGACCGGCGCGAACAGGTCCGAGGGCGCGCCCCCGACGGTCTGCGACGGCGAGTCGGGCGCGATCAGCTCGGGGAACGCGCCCTCGAGCGCCCGGAGCTCGTGCATCAGCTCGTCGTACTCGGCGTCGGCGACCTCGGGGTCGTCGAGCACGTGGTAGCGGTACCGATGGTGCTCGATCCGCGCTCGCAGCTCCTCGACGCG
Source organism: Actinomycetota bacterium (assembly GCA_046330185.1). Taxonomy (GTDB): domain Bacteria; phylum Actinomycetota; class UBA4738; order UBA4738; family HRBIN12; genus DATBLY01. The sequence goes on along the minus strand of JAXLTF010000010.1, from coordinate 21,526 downwards.
TAGCTTCGCGTCCGCCCGCCGGCGCTCCTCGGCCGACGCCACTACTGCGCGATCTCCACGCCGCCGGCCACGCCGATCCGCTCGCCGACCACCACCACCCCGCCGTGCACGCCGGGCACGGCGCGCAGGTACTGGAGAGCCCGGCGGAACCCGTCGGGCTTCGGGAGCAGCGCCTGGAGACCGGCGGCCGCGGCGTCGGCCAGCATGCACGAGTCGGCCAGGACCGCGAGCCCATCCGGACCCCCGCCGCCCCGGCCCCGTCCGAGCGTGGTCGAGACGCCCACGCCGGTCCTCGAGGGGTCCACCGCGACGGCGATCGGCTCGCCCCCGCGACGGCGGACGGCGAGCTTCATCCGCTTGCGCGTCACGATGAAGTAGTCGCCGTCGCACGAGACCGTGACCTCGTGGAGGGAGCCGGCGAGGAACCGCCCCACCTGATCGGTGACGGCGCCCCGGAAGCTGAACATCGGCCCCACCCCCGCGCTCGTGGACGCGGCGACCATCTCGCGCACGATCTCCGGCGCGTCGGCCGGCGAGGAGGGCAGCGGCCGTTTGCTCTGGCGGAACTGTGGGTTCCGCAGGGCGTATGACTGCAGCTGCTCCCAGAACGACAGGGCCGCGGCGCGGGACTCCTCGGCGAAATCATCCGGGGCGTTGATGTGCAGGGTCAGATCCTGGACCTGGATGTCGAAGCTCTTCACGCGCCGCCTGAGCAGCTTCACCCCGGCAGTCTAGTTCCGGGCGCCGACGCGCCCGGCCCGATGGGACCCGGCGGTCAGCGCCAGGTCGAGACGATCCGGCCGCCGCCGAGCACCTCGTCGCCCCGGTAGACGACGGCGCTCTGGCCGGGCGCCACGGCGCGCTGGGGTTCGGGGAACTCCGCGCGGAACCCGTCGTGGATCGGCTCGACCACGGCCGCGATGTCCTCGCCGTGGGAGCGGATCCGGACCGTGGCCGCGAACCCGCCGCCGTCCGGCGGCGACCCCGCGACCCACGACGCCCGGTCGGCCTGAAGACCCCGCCGCGACAGCAGCTCCCGCGGGCCGACGACGACCCGGTTCGCCGCCGCATCGAGCTCCAGGACGTACGCGGGTTCGCCGAGGGCGACCCCGAGGCCGCGCCGCTGACCGACGGTGAACGCGAACGTGCCGTCGTGCTCGGCCAGCAACGTGCCGCTCGGATCGACGACCTCGCCCCCCTCCCGGACCAGCGCCGGCGCCGCCGTCCGGACGACGGCGCCGGCCTCTCCGGCGGGCGCGAAGCAGAGCTCCTGCGAGTCGGGCTTGGACGCGACGGGCAGACCGAAGCGCTCGGCGAGGGCGCGGGTCTCGGACTTCGACAGCTCTCCCAGGGGGAACAGGGAACGCCTGAGCTCGTCCTGACCGAGCATGTGGAGCATGTAGCTCTGGTCCTTCGCGCGGTCGATCCCGCGGAGCAGCCGCCGGGCGCCGTCGTCTCCGCTACGCACACGGACGTAGTGCCCCGTCGCCACGGAGCCGAAGCCCCGCTCGACGGCCGACCGCAGGAAAGCGCCGAACTTGATCTCCCCGTTGCATCGCGCACAGGGGTTCGGGGTACGGCCCCGCTCGTGCTCCTCGAAGAAGTCGGCGACGACCTCCCATTCGAACTCGGCGGTGAGGTCCAGCACCTCGAACGGGAAGCCCGCGATCCGCGCCACCTCCGAGGCGTCCTCCCTCGCGCGCGGGCCGCAGCAGCCGTGGTCCACCCCGTCGAGGTGCACCAGCCTCATGTGGGCCCCGACGACCTCGTACCCCTGCTCCCGCAGCAGGCACGCCGCGACCGACGAGTCGACCCCGCCGGACATCGCCACCAGCACGGACCCCTTCGACCCGCCCATCGATCGAGGCTATCAAGGCCCGGGTGGGCGGCCGTGCGCGGCGCCTCGACCCGAGCCGGACCGGTGGATCCTGCCGGCGGCGGTATCCTCCCCGGGCGATGGACGTCTGCGTGCTCGTGAAGTCGATCCCCGATCCCAGCGGCGGCATAGACCTCGGCGACGACTTCCTCGTTCGTCGCGAGGGCGACGGCACGCTCGACCCGGGTGATGAGTTCGCGGTCGAGGCCGCCCTGCAGCTCACCGAGGCGGCGGGCGGCGAGGTCACGGTGATCACGATGGGACCGGAGGGCGCCGCCGCGGCCGTGCGCCGCGCGCTCTCGATGGGCGCGCATCGCGCCGTGGTCGTGACCGATGACGCCCTCCGCGGCGCCGACGCCCTGGCGACCGCGCGGGTCCTGGCCGCCGCGGTGCGGCGGGGGACGTTCGATCTGGTGCTCGGGGGCGTCGAGTCCACCGACGGCTACACCGGCACGGTGCCCGCGACCGTCGCCGGGCTCCTGGAGCTGCCGAGCGCCACGTTCGCGAAGCGTCTGGAGGTCGCCGACGGAGCGGCGCGGATCCAGCGTCAGACCGAGGACGGGTACGACGATGTGGAGTGCCCGCTGCCGGCGGTCGTGACCCTCACCGCCGGGGCGACGGAGCCACGCTACCCGACCCTCAAGGGGATCATGGGCGCGAAGCAGAAGCCGCTGGAGACCCTCTCGCTCGCCGATCTGGGACTCACGCCCGCCGACGTGGCCCCGACCCAGCGCGTGCTGGGCGTCGAGCCTGCGCCCGAGAAGGCCGCAGGCCAGATCGTGCCGGCCGACGACACCTCGGCCGGGCGGATCGCCGACCTGCTGGCCGACGCGCGGGTGCTGTGACATGGGCGGCATCTGGGTCTGGGTCGAGGTCGGGTCGGACGGCCTCGTGCCCGCGAGCCTCGAGCTCCTCACGAAGGCGCGCGAGCTCGGCGACGAGGTCGCCGCCGTCGCCCTCGGCCCGGGGGCCACGGCCGCCGCGGGCGAGCTCGGTGCGCACGGCGCCGCCGTCGTCTTCGCCGGCGACGACGACGTGTTCCGCGACGCCCTCACCAGGCCGGCGGCGCTGGCGCTCGACGGGCTGATCCGCGAGCACGCCCCCGACCTGATCCTGTTCACGTCCACGTACGGGTCCCGCGACGTGGCCGGGTACCTGCAGGCGACGACGGGGTCGGCACTGATGGCGGGCGCCGTCGACGTCACCGCGATCGACCGGGCGCGCACCCAGATCGCCGGCGGGTCGCTCTTCGTCGACGTCGCGCTCGAGGGCCCGGCCCCGCACCTGGTCCTCGTCCGGCCGAAGTCCTTCGCCGCCCGGCCGGTGGACGATGGATCGAACGTGAAGGTGGTCCCGGTGGAGGCGCCGGACGTGCCGGCGGTCGCACGGCGCGTCGAGCGCCACGAGGAGGCGGCCGCGGGCCCGAAGCTCGAGGAGGCGAAGGTCGTGATCGCGGGCGGTCGCGGCCTGGGCGACCCCGCGAACTTCCGGCTGCTCGACGAGCTCGCGGAGGCGATCGGGGACGCCGCCGTCGGCGCGAGCCGCGCCGTCGTCGACGCCGGGTGGATCCCGTACAGCCACCAGGTGGGCCAGACCGGCAAGACGGTCAAGCCCGAGGTGTACGTGGCGGTCGGGATCAGCGGCGCGCTGCAGCACGTCGTCGGGATGAAGGGCGCCAAGCGCGTCGTCGCCATCAACAAGGACCCCGACGCGCCGATCTTCCGCCTGGCCGACCTGGGGATCGTCGGAGATGCCCTGGCCGTCCTGCCGGCGCTCATCGCGGAGGTCCGCGCCCGCGCCGGCTCGTGATCGAGGCGCGGTTCGACGACCTGACCGGCGCCTCGCCGTCCTTCCGGCTGACCGGTCCCGTCGGGCTGCTCGAGGCGACCCGGCCCGACGAGGTGCGCAGCACGATCGTGGCGGCGGAGGCGGCGGCCGGACGCGGCCTATGGGTGGGCGGGTTCGTCTCGTACGAGGCGGCCCCGGCCCTGGACCCCGGCCTGCGCGTCCGCGCGCGACCCGAGGGCGACCCCTTCGCCGCGCTCCCCCTCGCGTGGTTCGCCATGTTCGAGCGTCGCGAGGAGACGACGCTGCCGGAACCGCGCCCGTCGGGTCTCGCCCCGGCGCCCATCGGCGGCGCCTGGCGCCCCTCGGTCGATCGCGCCCGCTACGACGCCGCGATCTCGCGGATCCGCGAGCACATCGCCGCGGGAGACACCTACCAGGTGAACTTCACGCTCCGGCTGCGCTCCCGGATCGAGGGCGACGAGCGCGGGCTCTACCGCGACCTCTGCTACGCCCAGCGCGGCGCGCACGCCGCGTACCTGAACCTCGGCCGCTACCGCGTGCTGTCGGCATCGCCCGAGCTCTTCCTGGCGCTCGAGGGGCGCCGCGTCACGACGAGGCCGATGAAGGGCACGGCGCCGCGGGGCCGGTGGTTCGAGGAGGACGAGGCGCACGCCGCGGCGCTGGTCGCCTCCTCCAAGGAACGGGCCGAGAACGCGATGATCGTCGACCTGCTCCGCAACGACCTGGGGCGCGTCTCGCGCCCCGGGAGCGTGCGCTGGGACGACGTCTTCGCCGCGGAGCGCTACGAGACCGTGTGGCAGCTCACCTCATCGGTCTCGTCCGAGCTCCGCGACGGGGCGGGACTCGCGGACGTGTTCGGGGCGCTGTTCCCGAGCGGCTCCGTGACCGGAGCGCCGAAGGTCCGGAGCATGCAGATCATCGCGGACCTCGAGGGGGAGCCTCGCGGCGTCTACTGCGGCGCCGTGGGGTGGATCGGCCCGGCCCAGGGTGGCGCGGTCCGCTCATCCTTCAACGTGGCGATACGCACGGTCACCGTGGACGCGGAGACCGGCGCGGCCGAGTACGGCGTGGGCGGTGGGATCACTTGGGACTCGGTCGCGACGTCGGAGTTCGACGAGGTCCTGACCAAGGCCCGGTTGCTGGGGACGCGGCGGCCGCCGTTCGAGCTGCTCGAAACGATGCGACGCGATCCCGGCGAGCCGATCCGACGGCTCGAGGAGCACATGCTCCGCCTCGAGCGCTCGGCCGCGTACTTCGGGTATCGGCTGGACGCCGAGGCCCTCGCCGCCGTCCTGGACGCCGCCGGCGAGGGTGCGGATCACCCGGTCCGGATCCGTCTTCGGCTCGCGCGCTCGGGCGCCCTCGACGTGGCGGTCGTGCGGTTCGACCCGTCGAACCACCGTCATCCGCGTCGCGCTCGACGAGCCGTCCGTGGATCCCGCAGATCCCCTGCTCTTCCACAAGACGACCCTGCGCGAGCGGTACCGACGCCGCGCGCGCGCGACATCCGGACGCCGACGACGTGCTGCTCGTCAAGCTGACGGCGAGCTCACGGAGGCGTCGAGCTCCAACGTGGCCGTTCGCCTGATGGGCGGTGGTGGACGCCGCCGCTGCGGTGCGGGCTCCTGCCGGGCACCGAGCGCGCCGCGCTGCTGGCGGACCGGACCATCGCGGAGCGGGCCATCGCCGTGGACGAGGCCCGCGGGGCGGAGGGGCTGGCGCTGCTGAACTCGGTCCGCGGCTGGCGCCGGCCACGCTCCTGTAGGCCTCGGGATCGGCGCCCGTATCAGGCGTCGAACGCCTGGTCGCTGGTTCCCGTCGGGATCGGCGGGGAACGGGCGCATCCGCGAGTCGTCGATCGGGCAGGCGCAAAGGGGGCAGCGGGGAGGCTCCTCGTGGACCACGACCGTCCGCTCGCAGAACGGGCAGTCACCGGTCCGGAGGTCGGGTGGCTCGGCGATCTCGCTCGGCATCGGTCGACTTGGGCTTCGCGCTCGGGGGGAGCGGTCCCTCACCCATCGGCCGGCCAGGGGGTCTCCTTGAACGCTCGGTGACGATGAGGCCCTCCCGCAGGGAGGGCCTCATCGGGGGGGCTCAGTGGATCAGGCGGCGTCGCGACGCTTGCGCTTGCCGCGTGGGACGAACGTGTGCACCGGCTCGTGCTGCCAGCAGTAGTCCCACTTGTTGTAGACCGACAGCCTGGTGCCGCAGCCGGTGGCGGCGCAGGTCCGGCCGGCTGAGTACCTCTGGTTCGCCCTGGGGAGCACCCGGACGGCAGCGCCTCGGAACCTCTCCTCGGACACGTCGCTCACTTCCTTCCCGGGTCCTTACACGGGACCGACGCTTCACAAGGGTTTCGAACCAACGACGTCCCCGGTTCATTCCGGCGTCCGGTCACGTGGCTCCGGTGACACGACCCGAGGTCACCCCACCGGGGCGCGGTCCCGGGGGCACCCCGGGTCAAGACCCGAAACGGGGCTCGCGCTTGTCCAGGAAGGCGCGCATCCCCTCGCGCTGATCGGGCGTGCCGAACAGGGCGCAGAACCGGTCCTTCTCCTCGGCGAGCCCGTCCGCGGGGGCGGCGGCGAGGGCCGTCCGGATCGAGGCCTTCGCGGCGGCGAGCGCGGTCCGCGGGCCGTGCGCGAGCGCGCCGGCGTGCGCCAGCGCGGTCGGGAGCACCTCGTCCGCCGGCGACACCCGCTGCACCAGCCCCAGACCCAGGGCCTCGGCCGCCCCCACGCGGCGCCCCGAGTACACGAGGTCGGCCGCGACGCCGGGGCCGGCGAGGCGCGTCAGTCGCTGGGTCCCACCGGCTCCGGGGATCACCCCCAGCTTGATCTCGGGCTGCCCCACGATCCCGTCCTCGGCCAGGTACCGCAGGTCGGCGGCGAGCGCCAGCTCGAAGCCACCGCCGAGCGCGTAGCCGTTGATCGCGGCGATCGAGACCTTCGGCAGGGCCTCCAACAGATCCAACGCGTCGCCCAGGGCGCTCACGACGGGCCGGATCTCCTCGGGCGAGTACCCGGCCATCGCGGCGATGTCCGCGCCGGCGGCGAAGATCCTGGGCCCTCCCCAGACGACGATCGCGCCGACCGCGTCGTCGCCCCCGGCCGCGCGGATCACCTCCTGGAGCTCCAGGCCCGTCTCGTGGTCGATCGCGTTCGCCGGCGGGCGGTCCAGGCGGATCAGGCCGACGCCGTCGGCAACCTCGATCGATACCGCGCCCATCGACGGGAACCCTACCCGCGGCTCCAGGTTCCCGCCACGACCGGCCGTTGCATCGGCCGTTGCACCTGCAACCTCCTGCTACACTCCGCGACCGGATGACTCCCGCCGAAGCCCCCTCCGACGTGATCGAGCTGCTGCGCGGCCGCGGGCTGCGCATGACGCCGCAGCGCCGGGCGATCGTGGCCGAGGTGATGCGGACCAACGGCCACATCTCCCCACCGGCGATCACCCGGAAGATCCAGAGCGAGATGCCGGGGGTGAACGCCTCGACGGTCTACCGCACCCTCGGGCTCCTCGAGGATGTCGGGATCCTGCGGCACTCGCACCTCGAGAGCGGCGCGGAGTACCACCGGACCGAGGAGGCGCAGCACGTCCACCTGATCTGCGCGCGATGCGGCCGCGACGACCCGCTGTCGCTCCGCGAGGCCGAGGCGCTCCACCGGTTGATCCGCAGGCACCACGGGTTCGAGGCCGACCTGTCGCACTTCGCGATAACCGGGCTCTGCGAGGGCTGCGCGGCCGCGGCCTAACCTCCCCCGCCGGCCGTGGCCGGCTCAGTGCTCGTGCTCGTGTTCGTGCACGTGTTCATGCTTGATGGGCGTGCCGCCGGGTGACCGCTCCAGGGCCAGGTGCGGGAAGAACCCGAACGGCAGCTCCAAGCGGTTAGCCGCCATCAGGGCCTCGTCGGATAGGCAGTCCACGCACCGAGCGTCCGCCACGATCACGCCCTCGTTCATGACGACCGCCCTCGGGCACAGCTCGAGGGCGTAGGGCAGGTCGTGGGTGACCATCAGCATCGTGATCTCGAGCGACCGCAGGATGTCCGCGAGCTCCCGCCGGCCGGCCGGGTCCAGGTTCGAGGACGGCTCATCCAGGACCAGGATCTCGGGCCTCATCGCCAAGACCGTCGCGACCGCGACCCGTCGGCGTTGCCCGAAGCTCAGGTGGTGCGGGGGCCGGTCCGCGAACGCCTCCATCCCCACCGCCGTGAGCGCGCTGATCACGGCCGCGTCCAGCTCGTCCCCGCGCACGCCCAGGTTGGCGGGCCCGAACGCGACGTCTTCGCGGACCGTCGGCATGAAGAGCTGGTCGTCCGGGTCCTGGAACACGATCCCGACACGCCGACGGATCTCCTTGAGCGAGTCCTTGCCCACCGGCAACCCGCCCACCCGCACGGACCCGTGCTGCGTCGCATGGATCCCGTTCAGGTGCATCACGAAGGTGGTCTTTCCGGCCCCGTTCGGGCCCAGGAGCGCGACGCGCTCGCCCCGCTCGATCGTGAGGTTCACACCGAACAGCGCCTGATGGCCGTCCGGGTAGGCGAACGCGAGCTCCTGGACCTCGAGCGCGGGGCCGCTCACGGCGTCACCGCCCACGCCGCGACGGCGATGAGGGACGCGACCGCCGGGAACGCCAGGGCGGCGGCCCACATCGCCGGGGTGGCCGCTCCCTCGTCGAACGCCGGGAGCGCGCCGGTATACCCACGCGACAGCATCGCCAGGTGGACCCGCTCGCCGCGTTCGTACGAACGGATGAACAGCGCGCCTGCCGACGCCGCGAACGCCTTCGCCTGCCAGATCCATCGCGGATCGTAGCCACGGGATTCGCGGGCGACCTTCATCCGCGCCGCCTCCCCGGCGATCACGTCCATGTACCGGATCATGAAGCCCATGATCGAGGTGAACGTCTTCGGCAGGTGAAGCCGCTCCAGCCCACGGAGCAGGTCGGCCATAGGCGTCGTAGCCGAGACGATGATCGTGGCGAACACGCCGAGCGACCCCTTGATCAGGATGTTCCACGCCGCCCAGATCCCCGAGACGTACATCGGGATCCCCAGCACCACGATCTGCTCGCCCCGGCCGAAGAACGGCATCAGCAGCGCGAACACCAGGAACGGGATCTCGATCACCATCCGCTTCGCCACGAACCGCAGCGACAGCCCCGCGGTCGCCGCGAGGGCGCCCAGGATCAGCGTGTAGAGTCCGAACGCCCAGAACGCCTCACGCGGCGTCGCCACGACCGCGAACACGAACAAGATCTGCGCGAGCAGCTTGCATTCGGGTCGGACGCGATAGACCGGACCCTCGCCCTTCACGTAGAGCGCGTGCGCGCCCCCGTGGGAACCGCTCACGCGCTCCCGGTCGTGACGGCCGGCGGCGGCGCTCCCGCTCCCTTGGTCGGCTCCTTCGAACGGAACCGCACGAGCAGGCCGAAGATGATCATGCCGATCCCGAACGTGATCGCGACCCCGATGATCCCCGACAGACCCTTCGAGAGGCTCTGGTTCTCCACTCCCTCCACGCCGTACCCGGCCAGCGGGCTGTCGTTCGTCGCGTGGTCGGTCTGCGTGGAATCGAAGCCGTGATCGATCGCCACCCTGTTCAGGCCGTCGGGCGACGAACTGGCGAACGGGCTCACGAAGAAGGCCAGCCCGAGCGCGACGATCAACCCGCCACCGATCAGCAGCCAGAGACCCTTGCGCTTTCGATCCATCGTCATGCCGTCACCACCGGTCGCATCTCGAGCTCGGGGAGCAGGTCCCGCGCCCCGTAGACCAGGTCGGGCCGTACGTTCAGCACCACGGCCACGGTCAGCGCCGTGATGATGCCTTCACCGATCCCGATCAGGAGATGCACGCCGACCATCGCGGCCGCCACGGTCGTGACCGGGGCCGTCCCCGTCCCCCCCAGCGCGTACTCGAGCGTGAACCCGAGCGATGAGAGGATCACGGACAGGAGTCCGGCGATCCCTGAGGCGATCACGACGCTGCCCTTCGTCCTGGGCATGGCCTTGCGCAGGAACAGGAAGATCGCGTACCCGCCGTACGCCGTGATCAGCGCCATGTTGACCACGTTCAGCCCGTAAGCGGACAGCCCGCCGTCGGCGAAGAACAAGCCCTGGACGAGCAGCACCACCGCGACGCAGATCGCTCCCGCATAGGGCCCGACCAACACGGCCGCCAACAGCCCCCCCAACAGGTGTCCGCTGGTACCCGACGCGACTGGGAAGTTCAGCATCTGCACCGCGAAGATGAAGGCGGCGACCAGGCCCGCCATCGGTGCCTGCTTCTCCTCCATCGTGTCCTTGGCCTTCTTCAGGCTGTACCCGATCCCCACGACCGCCACCGCTCCAGCGGCGACCGACACCGGCACGTCGACGAATCCGTCCGGTATGTGCATGATCCCTCCCAAGCGCAAGACAGGTCCGTTGCAGTTGCAAGTTCCTGCAACGTCTTGCAGAAACTTGTATAGCAACTCCCATCGAACGTCAAGGGTCGGATCCAGGCGGGGAAGCGGGGGCGCTCGCACGCGGCTGCGCGAGGCCCGATCCCGGTGATGGACGAGGCGGTCAGCAACCGTGGACCGAGCCGGTGCTTCTCCTCGAGGGCGGCGCGGTCGTGCTCACGTACGTCGTCTGCGCTGACGTGGTCGAGGCGGCCACTGGCGTCACCCCTCGCCTCCTCGAGGACGCCGCCCCCGCGACGGGCACGGCGCTGGATCCACCGGTCGCGATCGATCACCGACACATCGTCGGTCACGCGCTTCGGCACCTCGCGTGGCTGAGCGACCACGACCCCGCCGCCGCGCACGTGCTGGGGTCGTGGCGCTCGTACCTGTCCGAGCATCGCCCGGCCCCATTCGCGCAGCTACGCGACCCCGGCGAACCCGGACCCGCCTCGCTCAGAACCTCGGCGTCTCGAGGTAGCTCCCGAACACCTCGGTGAGCGTCGCGACGATCTCGCCCTCGGTGCACCGCGCCCGCGCGCAACGCGATCAACGGCTCGACCAGCTCGCCGGCCGCGGCCGCCCGCAGATCGTCCAGCGCCGCCGCGGCCGCGGCCGCGTCCCGCTCCGCGCGCAGACGCGCCAGCGCCTCCACGCGAAGTCGCGCTCGGCCTCCGTCCCGATCACGAGCGTCTCCACCGGCGGCTCGCGGTCGTCGACGAACGCGTGTTCACGCCCACGCGAGCTCGCCCGACTCGAACTGCCCTGCTCGCGGAAGGCCGATTCGGCTATCGCCGCGTGGAACCAGCCGCCCTCGATCCCGGCGAGGACGCCCTCGAGCATCGAGCCCTCCCCCATCCGCTCGATCTCGGCGAACAGCGCCTCGGCCGCCTCCTCGGTCCGGTCGGTCAGCGACTCGACGAGGTACGAGCCTCCGAGCGGGTCGATCACGTCGGGCACGCCGGTCTCGGCGGCGATCACCTGCTGCGTCCGCAGGGCGAGCTTCGCGGCGTCCTCGGTGGGCAGCGACAGCACCTCGTCCAGGGCGTTCGTGTGCAGCGATTGCGTCCCGCCCAGCACCGCGGTCAGCGCCTCGATCGCCGTGCGGACGACGTTGTTCATCGGCTGCTGAGCGGTGAGCGACACGCCGGCGGTCTGCGTGTGGAACCGCAGCTTCATCGACGCGGGATCCTCGGCCCCGTAGCGATCGCGCAGCCACCGCGCCCAGATCCTGCGGGCCGCCCGATACTTCGCGACCTCCTCGAAGACGTCGATGTGCGCGTTGAAGAAGAACGAGAGCCTCGGTGCGAACCGGTCGACGTCCAGCCCTCGCGCGAGCCCGAGCTCGACGTACGCGAAGCCGTCGGCCAGCGTGAACGCCAGCTCCTGCACCGCGGTCGCTCCCGCCTCACGGATGTGATAGCCGCTGACGCTGATCGGGTGGAACCTCGGCACCCGCTCGGCGCAGAACACCATCAGGTCGCCGATCAGCCGGAGGTGCGGTCGCGGCGGGAAGATCCACTCCTTCTGCGCGATGTACTCCTTGAAGATGTCGGTCTGGAGCGTGCCGTCGAGCCGGTTCCACGCGACGCCCTGCCGCTCGGCGGCGGCCAGGAAGAACGCGAACACCACCACCGCCGGCCCGCTGATCGTCATCGAGGTCGAGATGTCGCCGAGCGGGATCTCGTCGAACAGCGTCTCGAAGTCGTCCAGCGAGTCCGTCGCGACGCCGCAGCGACCCACCTCGCCCAGGCTCCGCGGGTCGTCGGAGTCCAGCCCCATCAGGGTGGGGAGGTCGAACGCCACCGAGAGCCCGCCCTGGCCCCGCTCCAGCAGGAACCGGTAGCGCGCGTTCGTCTCCTTCGGCGTCCCGAACCCGGCGAACTGGCGCATCGTCCACGGCCGACCCCGGTACATCGTCGGGTAGATCCCCCTGGTGAACGGGTAGCCGCCGGGGTCGCCCAGCGCGCTCTCCGGGTCGAAGCCGGCCAGGTCGCCGGGCGTCGCGACCGCGGGGAGCGGCACGCCCGAGAGCGTGCGCCGTTCCCGCCCGTCGGCCCCCGACGTCACTGGCCCGCCTCGGCCAGGGCGACCAGGCGCTCAGCCGCGCGATAGGGATCGATCGTCCCGGCCAGCAGATCGTCCAGCAGCCGGCCGTCGCGATCGAAGGCGGCGGCGGCCCGGCGCCGGAACCGCTCCGCCGCGAGGACCTCGACCTCGCGGCGCAGGCGGGCCCGGCGCTTGCGCTCGCGCTCACCGGAGCCCGTGAGCCAGCGCGCGTGTCCGGCGATCGCCGTGCGAACCTCTTCGACCCCCCGCCCCTCGGTGGCGACGGTCTCGAGGACCGGCGGGTCCCACGGACGCTCGGCGCCCAGGTGGAGCATCTGCCGTAGCTCGCGGACGACCTGGTGGGCTCCCTCGCGGTCGGCCTTGTTGACGACGAAGACGTCGGCGACCTCGAGGATCCCGGCCTTGGCCATCTGGACGGCGTCGCCCAGCCCCGGCGCCAGCACGACGAGGGCGGTGTCGGTCGCCGCGGCCACGTCCACCTCGGCCTGCCCGACACCCACGGTCTCGACGAGGATCCTCATGTACCCGGCCGCGTCCAGGATCCGGATGGCCTCGGGCGCGGCCAGCGCCATGCCGCCCAGGTGGCCCCGCGTGGCCATCGAACGGATGAACACGCCTTCGTCGGTCGCGTGCTCCTGCATGCGCACGCGATCCCCGAGCAGCGCGCCGCCCGTGTACGGGGATGTGGGGTCCACGGCGAGGACGGCCGCGGAGCCGTCCGACCGCATCGACCGCACGAGCTCGGCTGCGAGCGTCGACTTCCCGACCCCGGGGGCGCCCGTGATCCCGATCGTCTCCGCCCGACCGGTCAGCCCGGCGATACCCGCGGCGATGGTCTCCAGCTCGGGTCGCCCGTCCTCCACCAGCGAGATCGCGCGGGCGACGGCCCGGCGGTCCCCGGCGGCGATGCCCGCGATCAGCTCCTCGACGTCCATGCCCGCCGCCACGAGCGAAGCCTACCCGTCCGCCTCCGGCGCCCTCATCGGCCGCCTCACCTCGGCGGGCGCCGCACCCGGGATCGCATCGAGCGCGTCTCGGAGCGACCGGCAGTACGCGCGTTGCCGCAGGAGGTTCGGATCCCCCTCGTCGGTGCGCTCGCGGATCATCGCCAGGTTCACCTGCTCGCGCCGCAGGCGGCGGAGCAGGGCCGAGGCACGTGGTCCCGCCCGGCGCCGCATCCCTCGTCGCTCCTCGAGCAGGCGCGAAGGGTCCGCCAGGACCTCCATGTCCTCGGGCGTGATCGCTCCGCGCCCCACCTCCAGCCGCACCGCGGCGGCCAGCCAGCGTCGCTCCCTCCGCCGAGCGAGCCACACGGCGATCACGACGAACGCCAGCAGGGGCACGCCCTTGACGGCGGTGGCCACCGGGATCATCAGCCACTCGGCCCCGGTCCAGGGCTGCCGCGGGAAGAGGTGGAGCCACTGCGCGTTCCACGCCACGTGGCCGAGCACCGCGAGCCCGCAGAGGCCGACCAGGACGGCGAGCCGCCGCCCCGGCGTCCGCACCCCCGCCTGCGAGACGAAGTAGCCGATCCCCATCCCGACGAGCCCGGTGTACAGGACGTGGGCATAGATGCCGCTGGCGACGACGCGGACCAGGAACCCCGCAGGACGTCGGCCGTGGAGCCGCCGAAGACGCCCATGAAGTAGATCACGTCCTCGACCACGGCGAACCCCAGCCCACAGGCGGCTCCGTAGACGAAGCCGTCCAGCATGTCGTCGAACTCGTCGCGGGCGATCAGGTAGATGAGCACGACGCCCAGCCCCTTGAGCGCCTCTTCGACGAAGGGGGCCGTGAGCGCCGGCGTCCATCGCGAAGCGAACGCGGGTCCGCCGAGCTCGCTCACGACCAGGCCCCAGCCGGCGTTCGCCAGGCCGGCCAGGGTCGTCGCCGCGACCGCGCCCCACACGAGCGAAGCCAGGATCAGCGGGACCGGCTCACGCTCGTGCAGGTCCAAGACGTAGAGCAGCGCGAGGACCGGCAGCGCGTATACCAGGAGCAGCGCCCACGAGAGCAGCCACCCGGCCGGTGAGATCCGACGGTAGACGCCCTGTTCGGCGATCGCGAAGATCGCCGTGAGCCCGACGACGGCGACGTAGAGCCAGAAGGCCGGCTCCTGCGGACGGAAGAACCGTCCGTGGATCCCGGCGCGCGTTCGACCGAGCGGGGGGCCCGGGTCCGCGCTCAAGCGACCTCCGCTCGGGCCATCATCTCGACCACGGCGTCCAGGGACGGAGCCAGGGATCCCTGATCGGCCCAGGCATCGAACACGACGCCGGTCCCCCGCAAGGACACGACCACGCTCACGTATCCCTCGATCGCGCCGTCGTCGATCCCGAGGTAGGCGAACCGTATCGCGAGCCCGTCCGTCGCGATGGCGTCGGCCGCACGAACGTCCGAGACCACCAGCTGGGTCAGCTGGCGGCTCAGGACCTCGGACGCGTACCAGCGCGCGAGGTCCTGCGGCGTGCCCTCGAACCCGGCGACGACGGAGACGTCCAGGCGGCGCCGCCGCGGGTCAGCCGCGCGAAACCGCACCTCGCCGACGGTCCCGCCCCCCGTCTCCCACGGTCCGTGCAGGGTCCCCCGCGACGCGAGCGCCCACCCGTCCGCCGGGCGCACACCGACCAGGCCGGCGACGTCGACCCGCGATGCGGCCCGACCTCCCAGCGCCCAGGCCACCACGAACCCTCCGAGCACGACGACCAGGATCGCGAGGGAGACGACGACGGTCGGCAGGAACCGCGGACGGGGAGCCGGGCGCGCCTCCGGGGCAGGGCTCGGGCGGTCGGGCGCGAGCGCGGGTGTTCCGCTCATCCGTCGGCCACCGACAGCAACGCGGAGAGGCGGGCCGTGCGGACCGGGTGGCGCAGGAGACCGACCACGCGGACGCGTCCGGCCAGCAGATCGGCGATCGCCCGTCGCCCTTCCGCACGGAAGGGATCGGGGAAGCCGAACAGGAGCGGCGCGGTCGTCAGCCGGACCAGCGCGTCGGACCGGGCACGCATCCGCAGGTGCGCGTCGGCCGCGATGCCGTTGACGACGCGGACGTCGCGCTGCCCGATCCGGATCGTGACCCCGACGTCCGCGTCGGAGACCGCGATCGACGCGACGAGCGGCGTCAGGTGCCCGCGGCGACCCGGGTCCCTGTCGAGGTTCTGGCGGATCAGCTCACCGACGATCTCCGCGAGGCCGCTGGGCTCCGGGTCCCCGTACACCACGCTCACGGGACCAGGACCACCTTGGTCGCCTCGTGCCTATCGAACAACGCGTAACCCTCCACGGCCTCATCGAGGGGGAGGCGGTGCGACACGATCGGGTCGGGGTCGATGCGGCCGTCGACGACGGCGGCGATGGCCGACTCCCACCACGCGTGCACGGGGCACACGCCGGCGAACCGGAGCGTGAGGGCCCGGGCCCACCACACCCCCACCTGCGCCTCGACCGTCTCCCCCGCGTAGACGCCGAGCACGACGACCCGGCCGCCGCGGCGCGACACGTCCACGGCCGTCTCGAACCCCTCGATCGAGCCGACGGCCTCGATGACGACGTCGGCGCCGCGGCCCTCGGTCCGCTCGTCGACCGCGGCCTGGGGATGCTGAGCGCGCACGTCGATGGGCACCGCGCCCGCGCGCGCCGCGAGCGCCAGCCGCTCCGGCTCACGGTCGAGCGCGAGCACGGTTCCCGCGCCCAGCGCGCGCGCCGCCTGGACGCACAGGTTGCCGACCGGGCCGGCGCCAACCACCGCCAGGGTCTCTTCGGGCGCCGGCTGGGCCAGGGCCGCCGCGTAGTACGCGGTCGTGAGGATGTCGCCGGCGAACATGGCCCGTTCCGGCTCGAGCCCGCCTGGGACCCCCAGGAGGTTGTGGTCGGCCGCGGGGACGCGAACCAGCTCCGCCTGCGCACCGGGCAGTCCTCCGCCGAACCGGCCCGCGCCCAGGTTGCGGAAGTCGTCGCAGAGCTGCGTCTCGCCTCGCCTGCAGAACCAGCACCTGCCGCAGGCGATGTTGAACGCCACGACGACCGGGTCGCCGACGCTGAACCGGGACACCGCGTCGCCGACGTCCTCGACCACCCCGACGGCCTCGTGCCCGAGCGTCTCGCCCGCGTCGATCGGGACCTTGCCGTGCACCAGGTGCAGGTCCGATCCGCAGATCGCCGTGTGAGACACGCGCACGATCGCGTCGCCCGACGTCTCCAGGAGCGGCTCGGGCACGTTCGCGAGCCGGACCGCCCCCACACCGTCGAACACGACGGCCCGCATGCGCTAAGCCCCTTCGGGGTAGCTGGTGGACACCGAGCCCGTTAGGTGGACCAGCTCGTTCGCGGCGTTGACGTAGCGCAGGATCGTGGGGAGGTCGCCGCGCACCCGCAGCTTCCCCTGCATCATGCCGCGGATCGGATCCAGGTCGCCCTCCAGCAGGTCGCGCCACCTGGAGAACGGCGCCCGGATCAGGTAGCGCGACCCGCTGGCCTTCGGCTCGTCCACGATCCCTCCGGAGCGGCACGCGCCGTGCCACAGATCGAGCCAGCCGTAGACCGTAAGTGGAACGCCCTTGTCGGGCTCCGCCTCGATCGCGAAGGCGACGTCGCCCTCCCAGTCGGCGGCCACCTCCCGGTAGCGCTCGGAGGCGTTGATCACCTCGACGAAGTCCTGGAACCAGGCGTCGCTCGGGAACAGCGGCACGAGCCCCTCACCTCCGGCGCACAGCATACGGTCGGACCTGCGGATCCGCGCCGGGGCCGCTCAGCCGGAGAGGATCAGCAGGATCCCCACGGCGTTGAACGCCATGTGCGCGGCCACGGTCACGCTCAGGCTCCCACGTCGGTCGTACAGCCATGCCAGGGCGATCCCCATGCACGCGATGGGCACCTGCAGGAGCAGGTTCTCGTCCCAGCCAGAGGTCGTGACGTGCACGACCCCCCAGGGGACCGCCGAGCCGAGCGCCGCGATCCAGAAGCTCCCCCGCCGGTCCCTGAGCGCCCGGAACAGGATCCCCCTGAAGAAGAGCTCCTCCGTGATGGGCGCGATCACGACGGCCAGCAGGACGGCGGCGGCGGCGGCGAGCCCGGTGAGATCCGGCGACACCTGTTCCGGCGCGCGCACCTCGCGATCCAACAGGCCGGACAGCGCTCGCTGCAGCGTGAGGCTGACCAGGCCGACCGCGGGCACCAGCACGAGGCCCGCGGCGATCCCCACGCCGATCTCCCGCCATCGCCCATGCGGAGCGGGAACGATCGCGATGGCCTCGCGCCACTCCCGATGGCGCCGCTGCAGCCACCCGACCCAGATACCCGCCATCAACAGGTCGGCCACCATCGTGGACACGACCCCGGTCGCCCCCAGCGAGGCGTCCCGATCGGTGCCGCCCATCAGGACGATGACCGGGATGATCGCGACGCCGGCGACCAGGAAGGAGACGAGGTACAGGCCGATCCCCTCCCACCACGACCACGTGGCGAGCGGCCGGCCGGGGGCGGACGGGGCGGGCGACACGTCGGGACGGGGAGGGATGGGGGCGCTCACGCTGCCCCCATCTTGGCCGGTGCGTCCGCGAGCGACACGTACAGCAGCCCGCCCAGGGCCGTGCCGAAGCCGAGCCCGATCGCTGCGGCGCCCGAGTCGTTCGCCACGTAGGCGATCACGCTCCCGAGCAGGATCGTCACGAGCGCGTCGCGCCACGCCGGGTGGTCGGCCAAGCTCGGGCGGAGCCCGGCGGGTGGGCGCAGCACGAGCCAGAGCGTCGCCAGGACACCGACGACCGGGATCAGTCCGAACGGGTTCCGCACGAGCAGGTCCATGCCGACGCCGAGCCGGTGGACGGCCTCGTCCCACAACCCGGCGAGCCCACCCGTGTCGCTCGCGAACCGGGAGATGTGGGTCGGGGTGTCCGACATGTAGCGATGCGCGATCACGACGACGGCGACGGTTCCGAGGACCGCGGCCAGCACGCGCAGGATCGTCACCGCCCGCAGCCGTCCCGCGTCGGCGCGCAGCCCCCACCAGATCCCCGCGGCGGCGGCGATCGTCACCGCGGCGCCGATGTTCGAGCCCGTCCACGGGAGCCCCGCGAACAGCGCCGAGGTCAACAGCAGGACCACGCCCGCCGCCCAGCCGCGCAGCCGCTGCGCCACGTACAGCGTCGCGCCCATCAGCAGCCCGATCTGCACGTTCGGCAGACCGAAGAACCGGCCGCCGTCGAGCTGCGCGCCGCCCAGGAGCGGGGTGAGGGCCGCGGTCCACCCGAGCGCCGCCTCGGCCGCGAACATCGCGAGCAGCCCGGCGCCCAGCGCGGCGATCGACCCGAGGGCGCCGGCTCGCCTCCGGACGGTGGCCATCGCGAGCAGCGCCAGTCCGGCGACGACCGCCAGGAACACGAACACGGTGGGGTACGTCAGGCGATCGAGGTGGCCGACGAGCATCAGGCCGGCCGAGAGCGGCACGACGGCGATCGCCGCGAAGCCCGCGTTCGTCCGCATCCGCGGGGAGCCGCTCCGCGTCAGGAGCAGCATCAGGCCGAGCAACCCCGCCGCGAGCGCGTACAGGCCCGTGACGATCCCGACCGGCACCGCCAGCCGGCGCTGGTCCAGGTAGCGCTCGTACAGGCCGACCGGCGGGGGCGCGTCGACGACCCGGATCGGAGACCCCTCCGGGTCTGCGGCGACCAGGATGCCCGCGGCGTCGATCGCGGTCGCCGCGACGTCCGGCCCGGTGATCACGCCGATGCGGTGCGTGGAGTCCGAGGTGAGCGTTGACGCGACCTCGGGGGGTTCGCTCCGAGCGGCCAGCGCGACACCCATGGCGCCGGCCCGGCCCTCGGCGAGCGCCGCGGCCCCTAACCACGGCGGGTCCCCGGGCGCAGGCGTGGTCGCGATCATCACGAGCGCCCGGGCATCCGGATCGAGCTCGCCGAGCGACGCGGCGAGGGCGGAACGGAGCTCGGCCGGGTCGCCGAGCCGGATCGCCACGACCCCGGTTCCCGGCTCGGCCGCGACGGCCCCGAGCTGGTCGATCGGATCGACGCCCGTCGCGACCATCAGACCCGCCCCTCCCCTCGAGGAGGCATCCACGAGCTGCCGGACCGCCGGCGACGCGACCAGCCCGGGGAGCGAGACGCCGAGTACCCCTACGACCAGCACCGCGGGGGGGTCGGCCGCGAGCGCGGGCCGCGCGGCCAGGAACGGAGCGCCTGCCAGCGCCGCCGCGGCCGCGAGCCGGCGGCCGGCCGGCCTCACGCGAGCTCGACGAGCTCGCGCTCGCGCCGAACGTCGGCGCCGAGGGCCAGGAGCTTCTCCTCGAAGTCCTCGTACCCGCGGTCGACGTGGTTCATGTCGCTGACCTCGGTGACGCCCTCGGCCCCCAGGCCGGCGAGGACCATCGCCGCGCCCGCGCGGATGTCCAGCGCCCGGACCGGCGCGGCGGACAGCCGGGGGACGCCGCGGATGACCGCGTGGTGCCCCTCGGTGCGGATGTCCGCGCCCATCCGCAGCAGCTCACCCACGTACAGGAACCGACCCTCGAACACGTTCTCCGTGACGATCGACGTGCCGTCGGCGGTCGCGAGCATCGCCAGCAGGATGGGCTGGAAGTCGGTGGCGATCCCCGGGTACGGCAGGGTCACGAAGTCGACGGCGCGCGCCCGCACCGGCTGCCGTATACGCAGGCCGGCGTCGGAGACGGAGACCTCGGCGCCGGCGTCGGCCAGCTTGGACAGGAACAGCTCCATGTGCTCGGGGCGGGCGTTCTCGATCGTGACGTCGCCCTCGGTGATCGCCGCGGCGGCGGCCCAGGTGCCGGCCTCGATCCGATCGGGGATCGACGTGTGATCGACGGCTCGGAACGCGTCGACACCCTGGACCTCGATCGTGCTCGATCCCGCTCCGGAGATCCGCGCGCCCATCGCGACCAGGTAGGCAGCGACATCGGCGATCTCGGGCTCGCGCGCGGCGTTGTCGATCACGGTCGTCCCGATGGCCCGCGCCGCTGCGAACATCAGGTTCTCGGTCGCGGTGACGCTCGGGTAGTCGAGGGTGATCGCGGCGCCGTGCAACCGGCCGGCCTCGGCCACCAAGAAGCCGTGCTCCGACCGCACCGTCGCGCCCATCCGCTCCAGCCCGCGCACGTGCAGGTCGACGGGGCGGGCCCCGATCTCGTCGCCGCCCGGCAGGGAGACGCGGGCGCGTCCGCAGCGGGCGAGCAGCGGGCCGAGCACGACGATCGACGCTCGCATCTGGCGCACGAGCTCGTCGGGAGCCTCGACGTCGTGCACGTCGGTCGCGTCCAGCTCCGCGACCCCGTCCCGCAGCCGCACGCGCACCCCGAAGTGCTCGAGCATCTCGGCCATCACCGCGCAGTCGCGGATCCTCGGCACGTTGCGCACGACGCTGCAGCCCGGCGCCAGCAGCGACGCAGCCATCAGCTTCAGCGCGGAGTTCTTGGCGCCGGACACCCGCACGGTCCCCGCGAGCCTGGCGCCGCCGGTTACCCACAGGCGGTCCATCGAGACCCGATGCTAGCGCCCGCGGCCGGGAGGGCCGGGGAACGCCCGTGGCGTTCCTGTGTCGGCTGGAGGCGAGCTCAGCCGGCCAGGTTGACGCGCACCAGCGCCTTCTGCAGCTCGGCCCTCGCGGCGAGGATCTCGGCCTCGGCCGTCTGCGTGTCGAGGTCCTGGAGGCGGCCCTCCAGCTCGGTCACCCGCTGACGGGCCGCCTCGGCGTCGATCTCGGTCCGGAGGTCGGCGTACGACGCCAACACATCGGCCCGGGTGGCGTCGCCGTGCGTCCCGACATGCAGGAACCCGCCGTCGACCGCGGCGACGATGGCGTCGTCGCCTTCACGCACGATCCGCATCGGTCCGATGGCCAGGCGCACCAGCAGCGGCGCGTGACCGGCCAGGATCCCGACCTCGCCCTCGACGCCGCGCGCGATCAGCATCTCGGCCGGGCCGGCCCAGACCTCGCGCTCCGGCGTCACCAGACGGACCTCGAGCGGCATCGGCTAGGCGGCCTCCATCGTCCGGGCCTGCTCGACGGCCTCCTCGATGCCGCCGACCAGGAAGAAGGCCTGCTCGGGAAGGTGGTCGTACTCGCCCTCGCAGATAGCCTTGAACGAGGCGATCGTCTCGTCGATCGGGACGTACTTCCCCGGGATCCCCGTGAACTGCTCGGCCACGAAGAACGGCTGCGAGAGGAACCGCTGGATCCTGCGGGCCCGCGAGACGATCACCTTGTCCTCCTCGGCCAGCTCGTCCATCCCGAGGATCGCGATGATGTCCTGCAGATCCTTGTTGCGCTGCAGGATCTCCTGAACGCGCCGGGC
>JAXLTF010000001.1:0-22616 GCA_046330185.1 Actinomycetota bacterium | reverse complement strand
GCACTTCCTCGGCACGATCCACGCCTTCCTGCTGCGCTACGTCCTCTACCCGTTCGCTCCGCTTATGTCCTGCAAGGGGAAGCCGCACGTGCGCGAGGGCGAGTGGCCGACGATCGCGGTCGGCGGAAACCAGAAAAAGCGGATCGGCGTCGACGCTTTTCGCTGCGCGCCTGACGGCTCTCTGGTCGTCAAGCGCAAGCCCCCCTACGTCAACGAGAGCGACGAGGACTTGATCGCGATCGTCAACTCCCAGGTCCGGGCGCAGAAGCGCAGCCATATGGAACGGGGGATCCTTAGCTCCGACGACGCGATCTGGGTGGCCCTCTCGATTCTCCGCGGGCACTCCGACATCGCCCGCGCGGTCGCCGGTCGATTCGACGAGCTTCTGCTCGACGAGGCGCAGGACACCTCCGAGCTTCAGCTCGCCGCGATCGGGGCACTCCGGGCGACCGGCGCCCTCAGATCCCTTGTGTTGGTCGGCGACCTGGAACAGTCGATCTTCTCCTTCCAGGGGGCGAGTGCCGAGGGCTGCCGGCTGCTCGCCGAGGAGTGCGGGCTCGATGTGCTGGAGCTGACGCAGAACCACCGCAGCTCCCAGCGCATCTGCGACGTCGCGGTCCATTTCTGCGAACGGACCGATCCCGATCAAGCCGTCGGTCCCGACGCGGACTGTCCGATTCCCCCACAGGTGGTGCTCTACCCGTCCACCGACGCGCCGGCGGCGATCGGTCCTGGCGTCGCCCTTGACCTTCTCGACCGACATCTCGCCGATCGTCCGTGCCGGGCTCATCCCGACCTTCGTCGATGTCGAGCCCGACACCTATAACGTGGACGTCGAGAAGATCGAGGCGATGATCGGTCCGAAGACGAAGGCGATCCTGTTCCCCAACCTGATCGGCAACGCACCCGACTGGGACCGCATCCGTGAGATCGCCGATCGCCACGGTCTGAAGGTCATCGAGGACTCCTGCGACGCGCTCGGCGCCACTCTTCGTGGTACGCCGACCGGTACCCGCTCGGACATCTCGGTCACCAGCTTTGCCCTCTCCCACATCATCACCTGCGCCGGCAACGGTGGCATGGTCTTGCTCGAGGACGAGAAGCTGCGCGATCAAGGCCTGATGTACCGGCGCTGGGGACGACGGTCTGAGCCGCATCTCTTCGGCTCCGAAAAAGCGCGGACCGGGCGTGTTTTCCGCGAGGATCTGGATGGGGTCCCTTATGACAATGACTTCATCTTCGATGTCCTCCCCTGGAACATGGAGCCGTCGGAGATCGGGGCCGCTTTCGGTCTGCAGCAGCTGAAGGCACTCGACCACAACTACGAACGTCGCCAACGGAACTTCGACGTGTTCGGCGAGTGCTTGGCCAAGCATGGAGATCGGTTTATCCTGCCGCGCCAGCTCGAGGGACTGGAGACGGCGTGGCTCTGCTATCCGCTTCAGATCACCGAGGACGCCGGCTTCACCCGGCCGCAGCTACAGGAGTTCCTCGAGCCGAGAGGCGTCGATACCCGGACCGTGTGGTCGGGGAACGTCGTGCGGCACCCGATGATGGAGGGCGTCGAGTTGCGCCAGCCGGAGGAGGGCCTTCCGAACGCCGATCAGGTCATGCGTCAGGGGATGATCCTGCCGTGCAGTCACGGTCTTTCCGACGCCGAACTCGAATACGTCACGGGCCTGATCGACGAGTTCATCGCCTCGGTCTGACGGAGCGAAGGCGAGGTGGCCGTCTGCGTCGGTCTGCCGAGCCGCCTCTGAGATGACCACGAACCAAAGGCTCGGGTCGGACGAGAGCGCGAAGGACGAAAGCCCCGCATTGCGGGGCTTTCGCGCTCTTGGGAGGTGTGAGAAAAACCTATGGCGCGGACCGACCTGTCGAGCGCATGACTCCGGAACGGGTCTTGCTGATGCCTCGAGGTGGATTCGAACTACCGGCCCAATTCTGAACCTGGCGGGCGATCTTCTGCATCAACGTCCCGGTGGCGCTGCTCTCGCTGTGGGAGTTCCGTAACGCACGCCTGAACGACCTCAAGCGGCCGGCTAAGCTCGACGTGCGAGGCGATCGTGGTCGGCATCGCCGTCCTCGCCTATTTCTTCCTGGTCGAGCGGCGCACCGAGGACCCGCTGATCGACGTCGACGCGCTGCTCGCCAACCGGCCGTTCGCGGTCGACAACCTGCTGACCTTCCTCGTCTTCGCCCCCTGGCTCGCCGTCTTCTTCTTCGGCTCCGTCTACTTCCAGGTGGCCGTCGGCCAGGAACCGACCCAGGCGGGCTTCTCGATCCTGACGATGTTCTATTCGTTCTTCGTCGCCGCCCGGGTCGGCGGCTCCTGGATAGACAGCGGCGGGGCGAAGAAACCGGTCTGCATCGGCTTCATCCTCGCCGGCGTCGGCATGGTCGTCTGGGCCGGGAACCTCTCCGAACTGAGCCACAGCGCCACCCTCTGGGGGATGCTGATCACCGGCGCGGGCTTCGGACTCGTCTTCTCGTCGCTGAACGCCGACGCCCTCAACCGCCTGCCCGACGAGCTGCGCGGCCAGGGCTCCGGCGTCACCCAGACGGCTCCATCGTCGCCCATTTCTTCATGCCGGACGGCAAGCAGGAGGGCATCGAACAGCGCGGCCGGATGAGTAGGGCGTAGTTCAATGGAGTTGCGTATCCAGCTCAGAAGATGTATAACCTCATCAACTTCGCTGAAAGGGCCGAGGTCGTGCGCCGAGAGTCGGCGGAGACCCATCAGGCCACTGCGCGACGCCAGTCGCCTCTGTTCGAAAATCGTCCGTGATGGGCGCGATTTCGCATGGCCGAAAGTCCCCGACGCGAACACGACCTTCGATCGCAAAGGAGCACTGCAATGGCACCCAGCATCGCAATTCTCGAGGACCGTCCCCGTCCGGCAACGCTGGATGGTGTCGCCAAGAAGCTGCTGATCGACGGAGAGTGGGTGGACGCCGCGTCGGGGGAGACCTTCGAGACGATCGACCCGACGACCGAAGAGGTGCTCGGAAGTGCCGCCGCCGGTGACGCCGAGGACATCGAGCGCGCGGTCGCTGCGGCCCGCAGGGCGTTCGAGCAGCCCAGTTGGCGCGACATGTCACCGCATGACCGGACCCTCCTTCTGCTCGCCTGCGCCGAACAGGTCGAAGAGAAGGGCGAGGAGATGGCCCTGCTCGACGCCCGTGACAACGGCACGCCGATCGCCCAGATGAGGGTGATGATGGAGCGGGCCGCCGAGGTGTTCCGCTACTACGCGGGCTGGCCGACCAAGATCTTCGGGAACACGAGCCCGTCGGCCGGGTCAATGTTCAACTACACCTTGCGCGAACCGATCGGTGTCTGCGGCGGCATCATCCCCTTGGAACAACCTGGTGCTGATGGCGACCTGGAAGATCGCGGGCGCGCTGGCGTGCGGCAACACGGTCGTCCTGAAGCCCGCCGAGCAGACCCCGCTGAGTGCCGGCGTGCTTGGCCAGGCGCTGCTTGACGCGGGCGTCCCGGCGGGTGCCGTCAACATCGTGACCGGCTTTGGTGAGACCGCCGGAGCGGCGCTCGCGGCTCACCCCGGCGTCGACAAGATCGCCTTCACCGGGTCGACCGAGACCGGCCGGCGGATCCTCGAGGCGTCGACCGGCAACCTGAAGCGGGTGACGCTCGAGCTGGGCGGGAAGTCACCCAACGTGATCTTCCCGGATGCCGACCTCGACGCCGCCGCGGAGGCTTCGGCACGCGGCTTCTGTCGACTCTCGGGTCAGGTTTGCGCCGCCGCGACTCGGGTGTTCGTCCACGAGTCGATCGCCGACCAGTTCGTCGAGGCCCTCACCGGGCACGCCGCGGAATACACCCCGGCGATCCGTTCGATCCCGCCTCCAAAATCGGGCCGCTCGTCTCCGCCGAGCAGTTCGAGCGGGTCACGTCATACCTTGATGCCGGCCGCGGCGAAGGTGCCGAGGCGAGGACGGGAGGCGAGGCGTTCGAGGGACGCGGCTTCTTCGTCCAGCCGACGGCTCGACGCCGTCTCCAATGACATGAAGATCGCCCGCGAGGAGATCTTCGGACCGGTCGGCGCCGTATCCGATTCCGTGACGAGGAGGAGGCGGTGAGGCTGGCCAACGACGAACATGGTCTTGCGGCCGCCGTCTGGACGAGGGACATGAGCGTCGGGCACCGGGTCTCGAAGGCACTCCAGGCGGGCACTGTCTGGGTCAACACGGTCGGGCCGCAGGACCCGATCCTGCCGTTCGGCGGCTACAAGCAGTCCGGACTGGGGCGCGAGCACGGGGCCGAAGCGATCGAGATGTATACGGAAACGAAGACCGTGATGGTGCAGCTCTGAGCTGCGGCCACTAGACCCTCGATTGAGCGAAGAGATATGTCTACGCAGGCAACGGCCGCGGTCTTGCGTACCGCGGGCGCGCCACTTGAACTGACCGAGATAACCGTCGATCCGCCCAGGCAGGGTGAGGTCGCGGTGGAAATCGTCGCTGCCGGGCTCTGCCACAGCGATCTCACCGTGACGGCGGGCAAGATCCCGGCGCCGACGCCGGCGGTGCCCGGCCATGAGGCGGCCGGGGTGGTGACCGAGGTCGGGCCGGGAGTCAGGTCGGTCGAGCCCGGCGATCACGTGATCCTCTCCTATCGCCCGAACTGTGGCGGCTGCACCCAGTGCGTCCGCGGCCGTCCCGTCCTCTGCGAGGTCGCCGCGCGCCTTCGTCGCACGGGATTGCTCCCGGACGGGACGAGCAGACTGCATCGCGGTGACGAGCAGTTGTTTCACTTTTCCGGGGTCTCGGCGTTCACCGAGCACACCGTCGTGCCCGAGTCAGGAGTCGTCCGCGTCGACTCTTCGATGCCCCTGGATGTCCTCTCGGTGGTCGGCTGCGCGGTGATGACCGGTTATGGCGCGGTGGTCAACGCGGCGCAGGTCAGGCCAGGGCAGAGCGCCCTTGTGATCGGCTGCGGAGGGGTCGGCATCAATGCAGTCCAGGCCTGCCGCATCTCCGGTGCCAACCCGATCATCGCCGTGGACCGGTCGCCGGCGGCGCGTTCGCTCGCGCAGGAGCTGGGGGCGACCAACGTAGTCGACCCGGACGCCGACGATCTGGCGGCAGTGGTCGCCGAACTTACCGACGGCGGAGTCGAGGTTGCGATCGAGGCGGTCGGAGTCGGTGCGCTGATCGAATCGAGCGTCGACCTCGTCTGTCCCGGCGGCGCTGTGATCGTGGTCGGCGTTCCCCCCGCCGCGAGCCGGGCATCCTTCAGTCCGGCGCAGCTTCTCTCGGAAGAGAAGCGACTCGTGGGAACCCTCTATGGAAGTTCGGTGCCGAAGTTCGACGTCCCGCGCATCCTCGATCACTGGCGCAGCGGCGAACTGGCGATCGACCGGATCGTGACGTCTCGGTACGCCTTGGCCGACATCAACGAGGGGCTGGCGGCGCTCGAGGCGGGTCTGGAAGGTCGAGCGATCGTCGAGATCAGAACGTCGGCGGGGTGACCACCCCGATCACGGTCGCCGGTTCGCTTCCGCGATTCTCGATCCAATGCGGGATCGACGGGTCCCACGAGATGGTGTCTCCCGCCCGAAGGACGAATTCGTCGTTGTCATGGACGGCGACGATCTGGCCCTCCAGCACGATGATCGACTCCTCTCCGGCGTGCTGGGCGACGTCGTCCGGCATCCGAGATTTCGGTGGCAGCTGAGTCTGGACCAGCTCGAGGACACGGGACGAGAGATCCGGTACCAGCAGTTCGTGGAGCATGTCGGAATCGGGGGCTTTCAGGATGCGTCGGGCGTCAGCGCGTACGACGAGCCGCTCCCCACGGCTGTTCGAGCTGTCCGACGGGTTGTCGTCGCCGCCCACGAAGAGGGTCGCGACCGGGACGCCGAGCACGTCGGCGATCCGCCGCAACGAGCCGAGAGACGGCTCCGCGACTCCTCGCTCCACCTGCGAGATCAGGGACGAGGAGAGTTCGGTGCCCTTCGCCAGATCCGAGATGGTCAAACCAAGGCCGTTCCTCAATTGGCGGATCTTCGCGCCCAACTCCTTCTGCTGAGAGCCGTAGTCGGGCTTCCCCGTCCCGGCGTCGCGCTTTTGAACCGGCGTGGGACTTGGTTTTGCGGGCACGGCGTCCTTTCCCTGCAAGTCGTTCGTTTCTCTCCTGCAACCACAATATTACTGACTGATCCCGGTTACAAAGTGGTTGCAATTTCAGGAACTCTATGTAGTCTGTTTGCATATGGGCGGCTACTGGGAAGCAATCACATTGCTTATTAGACGATCCGATTGCTCGATCGCGAGCGGGGACTCTGGCTCGGTGGTCGTCCGCATCCGACAGGACGCGCGGGAGTTCCCGCGCCCACGGTTTCTGAAAGGACACGCATGATCAGACGTGACGCCGTACGCGCACCGCGCGGTCTGTTTTTGGCACTGCCTGCCGCGATCGTCGCCGTAGCGCTCGTACTCGCCGGGTGCGGGGGCGGTTCCAGCTCTACCTCGTCG
This sequence comes from Actinomycetota bacterium, assembly GCA_046330185.1. Lineage (GTDB taxonomy): Bacteria > Actinomycetota > UBA4738 > UBA4738 > HRBIN12 > DATBLY01. The sequence goes on along the minus strand of JAXLTF010000001.1, from coordinate 16,116 downwards.
TCGGCCCCCGCCGAAAGCTCGGGCTCGGAATCCTCGGGCTCTGGCGAGTCGTCGAAATCCGGCGGATCGGGGATCACGATCGGTTTCGACTCCGCGTTGGACTGCTCGAACGCGGTGGTCTGTCAGATGCAGAAGGCCTTTGCCGCCGAGGCCGAAGAGCTCGGGGCCAAGCCGATCGTTCTCGAATCAAACGTCAACGATCTGATCAACAACCAGATCAGCAACATGGACCAGCTGACCAGCGAAGACGTCGATGCGATCGCGATCTGGCCGCAGGACGAAAGCGCGCTCCTCCCGCCGATGAAGCGGGCGGAGGAAGCGGGCATCCCGGTCTTCGCGCACGAGGTGTATGAACCGTCTCAGGCCGGGATCGTGACCGACATCCTCGAGGGTCGCAAACTCGTCAGCAAGCAAGCCGCCGAACAGGTATGCCAACGGGCCCCCAGCGACGGTGGAGAAATTTTGTTCGGAGCCTTCGCTCTGCCGAACCCCGGCATCGAAATTCTCGAGAAGTCCTTCGAATCGAACCTCGGGGAATGTGAAAGCGAAGTCAAGGTCACGAAATTCCTGAACAAAACCGACAATGTCGCCGGCGCTCGTCCGACTGCCGAAGCAGCCCTGCAGAACTCACCGAACGCGTTCGCGGTCGAGGCCTACAACGACCCGACGGCCGAAGGTGCCGCGCTCGCCGCGGAACAGCTCGGCAACCGTGAAGACCTCTTCATCATGGGCTACAACCTTGGACCCGAAGGCGTCGAAGCAGTCGAACAAGGGCGCATCGACATGTCGTGGGATTACCGCGCCGCGGTCGTCGGTCAGACCCTCGCGAAACTGATGGTCGAATACGCCGAAGGTAATGAAGAACCGGCGAAAGTGGTGACCGTGTGGCCTAAGTGCTACGACGAGTCGAACATCGCCTCACACCCCTCGCCGGAAGAACAGATAGCGGCGATCAAGTCCGGTGAGGACCTGAGCAAGGAAGATCCGAAGCTCTTCCAGGAATCGGAAGAGCCGGTCGAACCGAGCGATTCGCTGCCCGGCTGCGAATGAGCTCGGGCGCCGACAATAAGAGCCCGTCGCGCCGTGGCGCGACGGGCCTGGGCGTCCCGCCCGCGACCCCGCTGGTCGAGATGAGCTCGATCAGCAAGCACTTCCCGGGCGTGCAGGCGCTGAGCGGTGTCGACCTCGGCATCGTTCCCGGCGAGATCGTCGGGGTCGCCGGTGAGAATGGATCCGGCAAGTCGACCCTGATGAAGGTGCTTGCCGGAAGCTACCGTCCGGACGCGGGCTCGATCTCGATCGCCGGTGACGCTGTCACGTTCTCCTCTCCTGCCGACGCGTTGAACCGCGGCATCGGTCTGGTCGCCCAGGAGGTTCAGGTCCACGCCGACCTGACCGTCGCCGAGAACCTTCTATTCGGTCAAATGCCCCGGACGCGCCTGCGGACGATCAGATGGCGTGCGGCGCAGGAGGAGGCAGAGCGGATCCTCGGCTCGCTCGATCTGAAGATCTCCCCGACCGCTCGGCTCGGGAGCCTGCCGCTTTACCAACAGCACATGATCTCGATCGCCAGGATGTTGAACCGGCGCCCCCGGGTGCTCATCCTCGACGAGCCGACCGCGTCGCTCCCGCTCGACCAGGTCGAGACCCTGATGCGAGTCTTGCGGACGCTCCGCGAGGACGGCACATCGGTGGTCTACATCACTCATCGCCTGCGCGAGTACTTCGAGATCTGCGACCGACTGGTCGTCCTGCGCGATGGTGTCCACGTCGCCGATCGCCGCGCCGCAGAGACCGACGAGGACGAGCTGGTCGCGCTCATGGTCGGGCGCAACCTCTCCTCGATCTTCATCCGTCCCGACGACCGTGAGCGGTCGATGTCAGCCGAACCCAAGGTCGCGCTCCGCACCTCCGATCTGTCGGCGGTGGGCAAGATAGCGGGCATCGATCTTGAGGTCGGACGAGGCGAGATCCTCGGGATCGCCGGGCAGGCGGGCTCGGGACGCAGCACTCTCGCCCGCGCGCTCTTCGGCGCCATCCCGTCTCAGGGGACGGTGGAAGTCGCCGGTCGCACCCTGAAGCTGCGCTCGCCGAAGGATGCGATCGCCGCCGGGATCGGCTTCGTTCCGGACGACCGCAAGGGGCAGGGCCTCGTCCTCAGCTCGAGCGTCGGCGAAAACATCACGATGGCCTCCTGGGATCAGATGGGCCGCTTCGGATTCCGTGGTTTCGGCGACGAGTCCTCGTTGATCCGCGACTCGTTCGAGCGTCTGCGCATCAAGGCCGCCTCGCCAGCCGTCGGCGTCGACACGCTCTCCGGCGGAAATCAACAGAAGATCGTAATCGCCAAGTGGGTCGCGCGCGGTCTTGACGTCCTGATCCTCGACGAGCCCACCCGGGGCGTCGACGTCGGGGCCAAGGACGAGATCTATCGGCTGCTCGAACAACTGGCCGCGCGGGGCACGGCGATCGTCGTCTGTTCCTCCGAGCTGCTCGAGCTGCTGAGGCTCTCCGATCGGATCGCGGTCATGCAACGGGGTCGGATCGTCGGTGAGCAATCGGGTGCCGAGGCGACGGAGGCCTCGATCACCGCAATGGCGTTCAAGGGCGCACGGGAACCGGAGGGAACGGTATGAGAGATCGCGAAGTACTTGAGCCCGCGACTGGTCCGATGGTGGCCGGGGCCGAAGGGGCAGGGGGCGTCATGCGCCTCCCGCGACGAATCCTGGAGAGTCAGATCGGGCCCTTCATCGGCGTCGGCAGCGTCCTCGTGATCCTGCTCGTGGTCGAGGCGTTCGTCCAGTCGAACTTCTACAACGCAAGCAACCTCACCAACCTGGGTCGTACGCTGGGCGTGCCGCTCGTGCTTGCCGCGGGTATGACGCTGGCCCTGCTCACGGGCGGCGTCGATCTGTCGATCGGCTCCTCTCTGGCGCTGTCCGGGACGCTCTACGCGAAGCTCTACACGGGCGGCACGCCGCCACTCCTCGCCTTGGTGATCTGCTTGGCCTTCGGGCTCGTCGTCGGCTTCGCGATCAACGGCTTCCTGATCGGCCGCCTGAACATGTCGTTCTTCGTCGTGACCCTCGGCACGCTGTCGTTGTTCAGGGGTGTCGTCTACCTCTGGACGAACTCGGAAACGATCTCGATGTACGACGACGACCTGACCCAGAAGATCGGCAACGACACGACCTTGGGTGGGCACGTCCCGATCGCATTGCTGATCGCGGTCGCGACCGTGGTCGCCATCTACCTGATGCTGCGCCTCACCACTTTCGGCAGACAGATCTACGCGGTCGGCGGCAATCGCGAGGCAGCCAGGCTCTCCGGTGTCCGCACCGACTGGGTCATAGCCGCCGTGTACGCAATCACCGGACTCTGCGCCGCGCTCGCGGCGATCATGACCATCGGTCGCACCGCGAGCGTCGACCCGAACATGGGTGAATCGCTCGAACTCAACGCCGCCGCCGCGGTCCTGCTTGGCGGTGTCTCCTTGTCGGGTGGCTCCGGCTCTATCTGGGGCGCGGTGCTCGGAGTCGTCTTCCTCGAGGTCCTCGCCAATGCACTGGCACTGGCCGGCACCTCAACGAGCTGGCAGTTGATCGTCACCGGCGTGATCTTGATCGTCGCCGTCTATCTCGACCGCCTACGCGCTCGCGCCCATCAGGGCTGAATCTCGAATCCGTCCGGCCTCGCCGAAAGGAGAAGTAACGATGTGGAGTATTGGAACTGACACGGGTGGCACGTTCACCGATCTGGTGGCGCTGCACGACGACGGCCGGATCGAGGTGGCGAAGACGCCGTCGACGCCTCCGAACTTCGAGCAGGGCGTGGTCGACGCCGTGACCAAGGTGGGCATCAGCCCAGACGAAATCCGAGTCCTGCACCACGGGACCACGGTCACCACCAATGCCTTGCTGACCCGGCGCGGAGCGGAGACCGGCGTCCTCTGCACGGAGGGCTTCCGCGACATCCTCTACATCCGCAACGGCTCGCGCGGCGAGGCCTATGACGTCAACTGGGACCCGCCCGAGCCCCTCGTCCCGCGCTACAACCGGCTGACCGCCGTCGAGCGGGTGTCGTCCGACGGCGAGATCCTCGCGCCCCTCGACGAGGAGCAGGTTCGCGCGGCCGGTCTGTTGTGGAAGAAGCGCGGCATCGAGGCGATCGCCGTGTGCTTCCTGCACTCCTACGCCAACCCCGAGCACGAGCATCGAGCACTGGAGATCCTCCGCGAAGTACACCCGGACGCCTACGTCTGCGCTTCGGCGGACGTCCTGCCGGAGCCGCCGGAGTTCCCCCGCGTCTCGACCACGGTCGCCAATGCCTTCGTCGGCCCGGTCCTCGAGCGCTACATGGCGCAGCTCGAGGCCGCGGTCGAGACCCTCGGATACAACGGCAGCGTCCGGATCATGCATTCGGGCGGCGGCAACATGACGCCCTCGAGCGCCCTGCGTCTGCCGATCCGCACCGCCACCTCCGGCCCCGCGGCCGGCGTGATGGCCGCGGCACTCGTCGCCCAGAGCGCCGGTCGCTCGAACGCGGTCTCGCTCGACATGGGCGGCACCAGCGCCGACATCGCCACGATCCTCGACGGCAAACCGACGGTCACCGTCGAGCAGACCATCGAGTGGGGTATGCCGGTCGGGTTCCCGGCTGTCGACCTGATCGCGATCGGCGCCGGTGGCGGCTCGATCGCCTGGGTCGACGACGTCGGCGCCCCGCACGTGGGCCCGCAGAGCGCCGGTGCGCTCCCCGGCCCAGCCTGCTACCAGCGCGGCGGGGTCGAGCCGACCACCACCGACGCCAACCTGGTCCTCGGTCGGGTCCGCGAGACCTCGCTGCTCAGCGGCGGGATGACCATGGATCATGAGCTCGCCGAGCAGGCGATCGAAAAATCGTTCGCCGGCCCGATGAGTATCGATGTGAAGGAGGCGGCCGAGGGGATCGTGCGGATCGCCAACGAGCACATGGCTCACGGGATTCGTCGGATGACGATCCAGAAGGGACTCGACCCTCGCGAGTTCTCCCTCGTCGCCTTCGGCGGAGCGGGCCCGATGCATGCCGCGGAGATCGCGCAGACCCTGGAGATCCCGGAGGTCATCGTTCCCGCCCACCCCGGGACCACATCGGCGCTCGGACTGTTGGCCGTCGACACCAGGCACGACCTCGTCCACGCCTACACGGAACCCTATGAGGGCATCGATCCGGCCGACGTCGAGGCGAAGCTGAGTGGCCTCGAAGAGGAAGCCCGGGAGCTTTTGAGCGACGAGGGGTTCTCCGACGAGGAGATCGTCACGAGCCGACACATCGACGTTCGCTACGTGGGTCAGATCAGGGCACTCACCTTGGAGGTGGAGGCAGGATCGGAGTTCACCGCGGAGGTGCAGCGCGACCTGGCGGAGAAGTTCCACAGCGACTACGAGCAGGAGTTCAAGTACGCCGTTCCCGACCTGCCGATCGAGACCAAGGCACTGCGGGTCAGCGCGATCGGCAGCACCTCGAAGCCGACGCTGAAGAAGAGCGACGCCGAGGGCGAGGGCAGCGAAGCGGCCAAGGTCGATGAGCGGGCTGTCCGCTTCGGCGGCGTCGATCACGAGACGCCCTACTACGACCGCAACCTGCTGACCGCGGGGATGACCTTCGAGGGTCCGGCGATCGTCGAGCAGTACGACTCGACCACGATCGTCCCGCCCGGGACCACGGTGGAAGTCGACGCGCTCGGCAACCTGATACTCAAGTTCGACAAGGAGGTGGCGGCATGACCGCGGCCGTCGAGACCGTGCGACCGGCCGGTGAGGTGATCGATCCGATCACCTTCGAGGTGCTCTCGAACGCCTTCACCGCGGTGGTCGACGACATGGGGGCGATGCTCGAAAAGGTCTCGTTCTCGACCGCGGTGTCGATCGGCAAGGACTATGTCTGCGCGATGGTCACGCCGAGCGGGGAGGTCTTCGCCCGCGGCGTCGGCGGCCTGCCGATGCTGCTCGGCACGGGTGCCGCCCGGATCAAGTCGGTGCTTCGGGCGATCCCTGAGGAGGACATCGACGAGGGAGACTGCTTCTGCAACGACCTGTTCCTCGGCGGCACCCACGGCCAGGACGTCGCCGCGGTGATGCCGATCTATCACGAGGGAGACGTCGTCGCCTACGTGATGGCGGTGTCGCACTGGCCCGATTCAGGCGGCCCGGTACCGGGCTCGTTCAACTCGGCTGCCACCTGACCCACGCCGAGTCCTTGATGATCACGCCGATCCACATAATCCGCGAGGGCAAGTGGGACCGTGAGGTCGAGTCGCTGGTCCTGCGGAACGTGCGAATCCCGGAAAGTGGTCCGCGGCGATCTGCGAGGAATGATCGAGGCCTGCAAGACCGGTCGTGAGCACTTCCTGAAACTGGTCGACAAATACGGCCTGGACCTCATCGGTCGTCAGATCGAGACCTCGATCCGGGCCGGAGAGAAACAGTTCCGCCAGATCCTTGCCGAGTTGCCCGACGGCACCTACTCGTTCACCGACTACATCGATCGCGACCCGATGGCGGACTCCGACGAGTCGTTGCCGGTCGGGCTCGACATCACCATCGACGGCGACGGCATGACGGTTGACTTCAGTCGCAGTGCGCCGCAGGCCAACGGGCCGATCAACTCCACCGAGTCCGCTACGCGGGCGGCTCTATTCGCCTCGCTGAAGGCGGTGTTCCACGAGGTTCCATGGAACCAAGGGTTCGAGGTCCCGGTCGAGGTCGTGCTGCCGCCTGGCAGCATCGTCAACGCCGAATATCCGCATCCGGTCTCCGGTGTGTCCGCATCGCCGCGAAAAGATCCTCGCCTCCGTGCACGGTTGCCTGATGCAAGTGGTGCCGGACCGCACCATGGCGTGCCCGACCAACCTGGTGAACATCTGTGTCCACGGGCATGACGGTCGTCCTGGTCGTCACGAAGAGGAATTCCTCATGTACCTGTGGCTTGCCGGTGGATGGGGCGGGCGTCCGGGTCAGCGCGACGCCGGTACCGCCGTCCTGCCGATCGGGCCAGGCACCAGCCTCCAGCCGATCGAGACCCTGGAGCGGACCCACCCGGTCACGTTCGACGCGTTCCAGCTGCAACCGGATTCCGAGGGTGCCGGTCGCCACCGCGGCGGCTTCGCTTTCTGAGCCCGTGGCGGATGACCCACGGCAAGGCGACGATCAACGTCCAGGGCGATCGCCAGCGCCGCGCTGGTTGGGGTGCCGAGGGAGGCCTTCACCGCAGCCGACTGACCTCGCCGACGAGCCCGAGTCCGCGAGCCCACGCGGATCGACGGGATGAGCGCGAACAGCGTGCTCGAGGCAGGCGGTCTGCTCGACTTCCTCCAGTCCGAGGCGGGCGGTTGGGATCCGTTCACGCGGCCCGCCGAGTGGGTGCTGGAAGACGTCCGCGATCAGCTGGTCAGTCCCGAGCGGGCGGAGTCGGCGCGTATGGCGTCAAGGTGATCGCCGCCGACGACCCGGCCGAGATCAGGGTCGACGAGGAGGCGACGGCGACGTTGCGGATCGCGAAAGGCCCCGAATGAGCGCAACGGTGACGACGTCCCTGCGCCGCCGCCTCGACGCCGGCGAGACCCTCGTCGGGCCGAGCGTGATGACCGGATCGGCGGCGATGGTCGAGATCTGCATCTTCGCCGGCTTCGACTGGGTGATGCTGGATGTCGAGCACGGTCCGACCGGGATTGACATGGACCTTGAGAATCTCGTCCGGGCGACCGCCGCGATCGGCGCCCCGGCAGGAGTTCGGGTCCCCGATCGCTCCGGTGCGGGAATCGGTAAGGCCCTCGACTTCGGCGCCGAGGTGATCTGGGTCCCGCAGGTCGGGACGCCGGCGGAGGCCAGGGCCTGCCGCCTGCGCGAAGTACTCGCCGGTCGGCACGCGGCGTCTGTCGCGGCACCCGCGCCGGCGACCGCGCGCCCGCTGGACGGAGTACCGCGACCGTGCCGACCGCGAGACCTTGCTCGTCGCCCTGCTCGAGACCGAAGAGGGCGTCGCAATGCGGCCGAGATCGCGGCCGTTGACGGCATCGATGCAATCTGCCTCGGCCCGACCGACTACGCCACCGACATCGGTCTCTCGACCAAGGAGTTCGTCGGACCGGACACGCCCGGACCTCGACATCCCGCGATCGCCGAGGCTCTCGAGCAGGTGCTCGGTGCCGCCCGCGCGAACGACCTCGTTCCGTGCGCCTACGCCTACGATCAGGCCTGGCTCGAGCACCTGCTCGGCGAGGGCTGTCGGTTCATCCTCTACGGCACCGACGTCTCCTTGGTCCGCCCGGGTCTGGAAGAGGTCACGGCCGGAATCGGTGAGGCGAAGGCGAACATCGGGGCTCCGGCCTCGTGAGTGCGGTCGAGCGGTTCACACTCGGCGCCCCGAACGAAGAGATCTTCGGCTTCTGTCAGGGCATCTCGGTCGACGATCTCGTCTTCGTCTCGGGTCAGGTCGGCAAGGACAATAAGACCGGCGAGATGGTCGGCCCACACGATCTGGCGGGCCGCTATGCGCGAACGATCGCAAACATCCGGGAGATCGCCGGTTCATTGCTCCCCGGTCTCGCGCGCCTCGTCGACCTGCAGGTCCACATCGCCGAGCCCCTGGCGCGCAGTTGGGAGCAGATCATCGCCTCCCAGGGCGATCTGCTCCGGGACGACGAGTGCCCGGCGGTCAGCGTGGTTTCGGTGGAGGGGCTCGCGCGTCCCGACTACCTGGTCGAGATTTCGGCCCATGCGACGGCGGCCGACCCGGACGCCGTCGCCGTCCCCACCGCGATCGAGAGGGCACTCGGGGGGTCGCGAGGCGTGCGCCTCGGTGACCTTGTGTTTCTTGGTGGCCATCTTCCGGTCGACGACGATGGTCGGGTGCAAGGCGGCTCGGTCCCCGAGCAACTCGACCTCGTTGCCCGCCGGATGGATGCGACCCTCCGCGAGCTCGGCGCCTCGCTCGCCGATTGCGTCTCGGTCCAACTCTGGATCGCGGAGCACCCGACGCCCGATGGCTTCGATGCCTTGTCGGCGGTCAACAGCTCGCACTTCGGCAAGTCGAAGCCGACCTCGACCCTGGTGTTCGTGCCGGAGCTTCCTCTCGGTGCTCTCGTCCAGCTGAGCGCCGTCGCGGTCAGCCCGAAAAGCGGATGACAGTGACCGATCCTGTCTCGTTCGCGCCACTGACCCCGCTCGATTTCCTGGTTCGGGCGGAGACGGTGCACCGGTCCCGGCTCGCGATCGTGGATGGTGCGCGGGAGCTCACCTACGGCGAGTTCGGGCGGCGCGTCAGGGGTCTCGCGGGCGCTCTGCGTCGGGCCGCTCTCAAGCCAGGCGAGCGGGTTGCCCTCCTCGCCACGAACTCGTTGCCGATGCTCGAGGCGCACTACGCCGTGCCCGCGGCGGGTGGCGTGATGGTTCCGCTCAATCACCGACTCTCGACTCCCGAGTTGCTCCAGATCCTGGAGCACTCGGGAGCGACGCTGTTGATCGCCGATGCCGAGCTCGCCGAGCGGGCTCGCGGCCTGGCCGACGCGAGCGCGACGCCGCTCGAGGTGATCACCGAGGGCGACGCCTACGAGCGGCTCTGTGAGAGCGAGCCACTTGCCGATCTCCGTGTCGAGGATGAGACGGCGCTGCTTTCGATCAACTACACGAGTGGTACCACCGGGACGCCGAAGGGGGTGATGTATCACCATCGCGGTGCGTACCTGCAAACGATGGCGATGATCCACCATCTGCGGTTGGATGCCTCGAGCGTCTACCTGTGGACCCTGCCGATGTTTCATTGCCACGGCTGGTCCTTCACCTGGGCCGTAACCGCGGCGGGTGGAGCGCACGTCTGTCTGAGGACGACCTCGCCGGACGATATCTGGACGGCCATCGGGACTTGTTCGGTGACCCACCTCTGCGCAGCCCCGACCTTGCTGATCTCGATGTTGAACGATGAGGCGGCGGTCGCCATGAAGGGCGCCCCGCTGCGGGTGGCCACCGGCGGCGCCCCTCCGACGCCGACCCTGCTGGAGGAGTTGTCGGGCCTGGGGATGGAGGCCACCCACCTCTACGGTCTGACTGAGACCTTCGGGCCGATCGCGATCTGCGAATGGCACCCGGAGTGGGACCGGCTCGACTTCTTCGGCCGTGCCCGGATGATGTCGCGCCAGGGCGTCGCCAACGTCATCGCCCAGCCGCTTGAGGTGGTCGACGAGACCGGCGCGCCGGTTCCTCCCGATGGCGAGACCATGGGGGAGGTCACCGTCCGGGGAAATGATGTGATGCTCGGCTACTTCAGGGACGAGGCGGCCACGGCTGAGGCGTTCCGCGGTGCCCGCTTCCATACCGGCGACCTCGCCGTCGTGCATCCGGACGACTACATCGAGCTCCGTGACCGCTCCAAGGACGTGATCGTCTCCGGCGGCGAGAACATCTCGTCGGTCGAGGTCGAGCAGGCCCTCGCCTCGCACCCGACCGTGCTCGAGGTCGCGGTGGTGCCGATCCCCGACGACCATTGGGGGGAGCGGCCTGCGGCCTGCGTCGTCCTCAGACCTGGACGGACCGCCAACGAGACCGCGCTCGACGCCCACGTACGCGGACAGTTGGCCGGCTTCAAGGCACCGTCCGTCTATCGCTTCCGCGATGACCTGCCGCGGACCGGGACGGGAAAGATCCGCAAGTTCGTACTGCGCCAAGAACTGGAAGATGAAACGCCGCTAGGCCCCCCAAAGGAGTCGAATCGATGACCAACACGGTGTCCACGGGTGGAGGCGGTTCTTGGGCCGCCGACAGGAAGATCGACCCGATCACCTACGAGGTGCTCTCCAACGCCTTCACCGCGGTGGTCGACGACATGGGGGCGATGCTCGAAAAGGTCTCGTTCTCGACCGCGGTGTCGATCGGCAAGGACTATGTCTGCGCGATGGTCACGCCGAGCGGGAGGTCTTCGCCCGCGGCGTCGGCGGCCTGCCATGATGACCGGAACCGCCGGTCATCGGGTTCGTGCCGTCCTTGCCGGGATCGCCGCCGAGGACATCGACGACGGCGACGTCTTCCTCTTCAACGATCCGTTCATGGGCGGCACCACGCCCAGGACGTGACGACGGTGAGGCCGGTCTTCGTCGGTGGCGAGCTTGCCTGCTTCGTCCTCTCGGCGGCGCATTGGCCCGACGTCGGCGGTCCCGTCGCCGGGTCGTTCAACTCGGAGGCCACCTCCTCCCACGCCGAGGCGCTGCTGATGACCCCGATCCACATCATCCGCGAGGGCAGGACCGACACCTCGAGGTGGAACGCATGATCCTCCGGAACGTGCGGATCCCGACCGTCCTGCAAGGTGACCTGCGCGGCATGATCGAGGCCTGTAAGACCGGCAGCGACCGTTTCATCGAGCTCAGCATGAAGTACGGCATCGAGCTGTTGCGGCGCCAGATGCAGCTGCTGATGGATACCTCGAGGCACGTCTGCGCGAAGAGCTTCGCAAGCTTCCGGACGGCACCTGGTCGTTCACCGACTACATCGACCGCGACCCGGTGGGCGACTCCGAGGAGCCGATCCCGGTTCATCTCGAGATGACGATCGACGGTGATCGGCTGATCATGGACCTGAGTCAGACCGGTGCCCAGGCTCGCGGTCCCGTCAACTGCACCGCCTCGGCAGCCCGCTCGGCGATCATGGCCGGCGTCCACGCGATCTTCCACGAGATCCCCTGGAACGAGGGATTGGAGTGGGCGGTCGAGCTCACCCTGAAGGCGGAGACGGTGGTCAACGCCGAGTATCCGCGCCCGGTCTCGGGGATGGCGGCATCACCGGGCGAGAAGGTGCTCGCCTGCGTCCACGGCTGCATGGTCCAGATCCTGCCCGAGCGCTCGATGGCCTGTCCGACCAATCTCGTCAACGTGAACATCTTCGGCTTCGACACCCGCCCTGACCACGACGGCGAGGAATTCGTGATGTACCTCTGGTTGGCGGGCGGTTGGGGCGGCAGGCCCGGGAAGCGGGACGCCCACACCTCGCTGTTTCCGATGGGGCCGAGCACGAACCTGCAACCGGTCGAGTTCCTCGAGCAGATGTACCCGGTCAGCTTCTACTCGTTCGAGCTGAAGCCGGATAGTGAGGGGCCGGGTCGCCACCGAGGCGGCTTCGCCTTGCAGTGCCCCTGGCAGGCGACCCACGGCGAGGCGACGGTGAACGTCCAGGGCGATCGCCAGCGACTGCACGGCTGGGGCGTCGACGGCGGCTGGCCTCACGAGGGCACCGACCTCGTCTACGCGCCCGGCACCGAGGACGAGCGCCGGATCGATGTCATGAGCGCCAACAATCACGTCGCCCCGCGTACCCGCGTCGACTACTGGCAGTCGGGCGGTGGTGGGTGGCGCGATCCATTTACACGGCCGCCGGATTGGGTCTTGGACGACGTCCGCAACGGCCTCGTCTCGCCGACGCGCGCGCGTGATGTCTACGGCGTGGAGATCGAACCGGCCGACGATCCGCTCGATCTCAAGGTCGACCTGGGGAAGACCGAGGAGCTCCGCAAGGGGGCCTCACCGACGCCGCCGCCGGCCGGCGGACGTTGATCGTGGGTGAAGACCGCGCGGCGGAGAGCGCCGCGCTTCCTGACCCTGCGCGCCGGAACACCCAGGAGACCCGGGCGGAGCAGAGCAGGTCTTCGCCATGCTCGGCGCCTCGCTGACGGCGGTGGGCGGCGACTAGGACGACATCGTCTGGATGCGGATCTTCTACCGCGACCGGGACGACTTCGCGGCGATGAACTCGGTGCGGAAGCGGCTCTTCGAGCGGGTCATCAAGGAGCATCGTTATCCGACCACCACCGGTCTGGTCAGTGGTGGAGACCCGGGCGGCCCGGCACTCGAATTCGAGGTGATGTTCGGCCCCGGCAAGACGTTGCGTGACAGTCCGCAGGTCTGGAAGCAGATCGGAGGCGGACATGGGCGGCCCCCGGCGGCGCACGCGGTGGAGTGGGACGGAGTGCTCTGGATCAGTGGTCAGATCGCCTACGACGTCGAGACGAACCTGGTCGGCGAGCGGGCCGCAGACCAGGTCCCGCAGGCCATGGCAAACCTGCGGGCGATCGTCGCCGACGCCGAATTCGCCCCGGCTGGATTTCTCGCGATCACCATCTTCCTCGTTGCCGGCGCGCTGGACGAAGCCGACCAGGTCATCGGGGCGGTGTTGGCAGAGCTAGGAGGCGATCTCGGCGACAACCCACCCGTGATCAGCGTGGTCGGCGTCGAGGAGCTGTTCATGCCCGGTCTCCTGGTCGAGATCGAAGCGCTGGCCGCGCGCGTGGGGAAGTCGACGATCCAGTCCGAGTCCCAGTCGGTGGCGACGCCGAACGCCGCGGCACGCTGCGGCCGGTACGTATTCGCGGTCGCCGAGAGTCCCTCGCCGCGGATCCAGGGTTGGGGCGAGGTGATCGACGAACTCGAGCGGATGTTGGTCGGGCAGGGCGCGGCTCTTGCCGACCTCGGGCGGCTGACTGTATGGGTCGATCCGTCGATTCCACGCGAGGGGCTCGGCCGCGCGGTCGAGGCGGATCGGGGAGGTCGTCTTCCCGACGACCTGGCGATCGGTCTGATTCCCTCGCGCGCCGCCGGCCCGGCCTCGGTGGGGTTGCGGGTCGAGGCGCTCGCCTACGGCGAGGACCGACGGAGGGCGGGGTGAGCGATCCGGAGGTCCTTCGCCTGCTCGATGAGCCCCCGTCGCTCTGCCTGACGGGCAGGTCAGCCTGGGTGACCGGTGCGAGCCGGGGTCTCGGCGAAGCGATCGCCTTCGGTCTTGCGGGGCAGGGGGCGGAGGTGATCCTGACGGCGCGGGACGCCGTCGCCCTCGCTCGGGTGGAGGCGGCCATCCACGAGCGCGGCGGTCGCGCCCTCGCCGTGCCCGGGTCGGTCACCGACCCTGCGGCGCGAGCGTCGGCAGTCGCGAGGATCGAGGCCGAGTGGGGCGGACTCGACGTGCTCGTCAACAACGCCGGAATCAGTCCCCACTTTGCCCGGGCGGAGTCGTTGGACCCGGAGGTTCTCGGCGAGGTGCTCGAGGTCAATGCTTCCGGGGCGCTCGGCTCTGCGACCGCGGCTCTGCCGATGCTCGAGGCGCGAGGCGGAGGCAGCGTGGTGAACGTCTCCTCGGTCCACGGCAGTCGCGCGGCCGAGCGCCTGGTCGCCTACGCGGCCAGTAAGGGAGCCCTCGAGATGATCACCAGGACGTTGGCGCTGGAGTGGGCCGACCGTGGCATCCGGGTTAACTCACTCGCTCCGGGATATATCGAGACGGCGATGACCGAGGGCCTCCGAAAAAGTCCGCGGTGGTCCAAACAATTGCTCGAGCGCACGCCGCTCGGGCGTTTCGCCTCGACCGCCGAGATCGTCGCCTGCGTCCTCTTCCTCTCGGGCCCGGCCTCCAGCTACGTGACCGGGACGACGCTCTTCGCCGACGGTGGTTGGAGCGCCCGGTGACCACTGTTCGGACGACTCGGGTGAATCGCAGGAGCGCCGCGTGAAAGCAACGTCCGCTCTCGCTGATCATCTCGATCGACTCGGTCTAGGAACTGGCCCGATCGAGCTGGATCCGATCGGCTCCGGTCATTCGAACCTGACCTTCAGGCTGAAGCGGGGAGCGGTCACGCTCGTGCTCCGACGCCCCCCGTTGGGCGACCTCGCGCAGTCGGCGAACGACGTACTTCGCGAAGCGCGGGTGCTCAAGGCCCTGGCCTCCACTTCGATTCCTGTCCCCTGGGTGATCGACACGTGCGAGGACCCTGCCGTGATCGGGGCGCCGTTTTTCCTGATGGAAGAGATTGATGGCGTAGTGGTGAACGACGCGCTCCCGGTCCACTTCGGTGCCGACGCCGCTGGCGCGATCGCCGAGAGCGTGGTGGAGCACCTGGTCCGCATCCACGGGATCGAGCCCGACTCGGCCGGCTTCGAGCGACTTGGTCGTCCCGACGGCTATCTGGAACGGCAGGTGGCCCGCTTCTCGACCCTGCTCGAACAGAACACGACCCGTGATCTGCCTCTCCTCGAACGGGTCGGCGAGTGGTTGGCCTCCAATCGACCGGAGTCGCCGCCCGCCACCTTCGTCCACGGCGACTTTCGGCTCGGCAACATTATGTTCGAGCCCTACAGACCCGCGATCGCCGCCGTGCTCGACTGGGAGATGGCAACGATCGGCGATCCCCTCGCCGACCTCGGCTACCTGAGCGCGATGTGGGCCGGACCCGATGACGATCCCAATCCGATGTTGGCCCTGTCGCCGGTCACCCGTGATCCACGATTTCCCTCCCGCGCCGAGCTGGTCGCACGCTACGAGGAACTTAGCGGCCGCCGAGCAGACTCCCTGGCGTGGTACCAGGTACTGGCGACGTGGAAGTCGGCGATCTTCCTTGAGGGGAGCTACGCGCGCTTCCGTGCCGGCGCCAGCGACGACCAGTTCTTCGCGACGCTTGAGTCGGGGGTCCCCGCCATCGCCTCCTGGGCCGCGGGGCTCGCGGGTCTACCGCTGTCAACGATCACCGATCGAGAGAGGAGTACGAGATGAGTATCGACGTCAGACGACGCGACTCGGACGCGTCGCCGTTCCTGGGCGAGCAACCGCGCCACATGCGGGACGACCTTGTGGTGCCGGACATCTGGCCGGAGGATGAGCGGCTCTGGGTGCCGCTCGACGAGGGGGTGTGGTCGCGTCCACTCCATTTCGACGTCACCCATGGCCAGTACACCCATCTGATGCGGGTGACCCGCCAGGGAATCGTCGCCCGCCACCGACACACCGGTCCGGTCTTCGCCCAGATCCTCAAGGGGACCTGGCACTACCTTGAGCACGACTGGACGGTCTCGGCCGGCGGTTTCGCGTTCGAGCCGCCCGGCGAGACCCATACATTGGTGGTGCCGGAGGGGTGTACCGAAATGGCGACGTTGTTCCAGGTCGCCGGTGCCCTGATCTACGTCGACCCTCAGGGCGTCCCGATCGGCTACGACGACGTCTTCACCCGGCTGGAAAAGACCCAGGCGCATTTCGAGGCCGAAGGCGTCGATCCGGATTACCTGCAATCCCTGGTGCGCTAGGGGGTCGGCGATGTCGAGTACGACCGTGG